>CAKVPH010000012.1 GCA_934796775.1 uncultured Clostridia bacterium | reverse complement strand
GCCTTTTCTTTAGCGGCCTTTTCGGCGGCTTCTTTTTCAGCTTTTTCCTTAGCGGCTTTTTCGGCTGCTTCCTTTTCAGCTTTTTCTTTAGCGGCCTTTTCGGCAGCTTCTTTTTCAGCCTTTTCTTTAGCGGCCTTTTCGGCTGCTATTTTTTTAGCTTGCGCTATGGACGCTTTTTCTTCATCCGTAAGGGTGCGTTTAGCGGGACATAAACGTTCGCAAGCGTCGCAGCAAAGCATCATTGATCTGCATTTAGCTGCTTTTCTTTTTTTGGCACGATTTACGGCGATAATATTGAATTTTGTTTCAACCGTTGCGTTTTCGACCATAGATAGCTCCTTTAAAACAAATGATTTTCACTCATATTATAGCATTATTATATTATTAAAGTCAATAGCATTTTTAAAAATCCCGATATTTTTCATTCTACTACAAAAATCGCGATTTTGTTAAAAAACGCCAAGATGTTCAAGCAGTATTTTAATTCCTACTAAAATTAGTACGACTCCGCCTGTAATTTCGGCACCTTTTTTGAATTTTGAGCCGAATTTAAAGCCTATAAACGTTCCTGCAAAACTTATAATGAAAGTAAAAGGGCCGATAAGAACTATTGCAAGCCAGATGTTTACGTTTAAAAACGCAAACGTAATGCCAACCGCAAGCGCGTCAATACTGGTAGCCACAGCCATTAAAAGCAGTTCCAAAAGGTCAAACTTGTTTTCTTCCTTTTCTTCTTCGTTTTTTTTCAAGCTTTCAACAATCATTTTCGCACCCAAAAGGACAAGTAACCCGAACGCAATCCAGTGATCGATTTCGGTTATATATTTTTCGAACTGTTTACCGAGCAACCAGCCCAAAAGCGGCATAATTGCCTGAAAACCGCCGAAAAACAGCGAGATTATAAGGCTTTGGTTTAATTTATACGGGCGCATTTTCAAGCCTTTGCAAATGGATACGGCAAAAGCGTCCATCGATAGGCCTATGCCTATTACGATAATTTCGAGTATTCCCATATTTTTCCCTTTTTGTATGCGGTGATTTTAATATTATATCATATTACAATAAAATATGCAAGCGGTATGCGCCCGAGCTTTTGTGATTTTAAAAAAATTGCAAAAAAAACGAGAAAACGGTGAAGGTATCCGTTTTCTCGTCGTAAACGTTATTAGCGTTTACTGAAAAAGAAGGAGATGGGTTGGCAAAAATTGCCTGTAAAGAAACTTTGCTTGTTTTTCTTTACACCCACATTATAGCACGCCCAAAGTAAACTCACGGTTAAATTTAATAAAATAATAAAAAATTTTTATTGCGTAATTTATTTGAGCAATAATATGGGCTTGTATAAAACAGATAACCGATAATTTATAAAACGGATAATTTATAATACGTATGTGATTATGGATAGTGAAGAAAAAATAATTAAATTGAAAAAAACTTAATTCGGTTTAAAATTGACAGAAGATTGACGAGTATATATGTTATTATTTTATATAATTTTTATTTTACGTTTTTTAATAGATTTTTTATGAGTTTTGTAGTAAAATCATATATATAAGGTTATTACTTTGTTGGTATACAAAATATAAGCTATATTTATTTTATTTTAAAGCGGTTTAATTAAAATTGTAAGTCAGCCGTTTAAAAGTTTACCTGTTTTTAACTCGTTTTACTTTAATATATAATTGTGGAAGTATGCGGGGAATGTTTCCCTGTATGCTGATAATCGATCGGAGAAAATCATGTATAACATTCTGGTAGTTGAAGATGAAGTTAATATTTTAAAGCTCATGGATATATGGCTTACGCGCGCGGGATTCGGCGTGTTGCTTGCCAAAAACGGTGAAGAAGCGTTAAAAATAGTAAAAAGCGGCGAAGTGGACTTGATAGTTGCCGACGTTATGATGCCCGTTATGGACGGGTTCACCATGGTTGAAACGCTTCGAGCCGAAGGCAATTCCGTTCCCGTAATACTTGCCACTGCCAAAGAGAGTATCGACGACAAAAAAGAAGGCTTTAACTGCGGCGCAGACGATTATATGGTAAAACCCATCGATCACGAAGAGCTTATTTTAAGAATAAACGCCGTTATAAAGCGTGCCGATATAAGGCGCGAGAAAAAAATAGTGGTCGGCGACTGTACGGTGGATTATCAGACGCTTTCGGTTTACGACAGCAAAGGCCATCGCGAAGTGCTTTCAAAAAAAGAATTTTTGATCTTATTTAAGCTTTTAACTTATCCCGAACGCATTTTTACCAAAAATCAGCTTATGGACGAGTTCTGGGGAACAGAAAGCGACAGTTATTCTGATACCGTAAAAGTTCATATAAATCGCATACGCAATAAAATTGCGCCTTTTCCTGAAATAGATATTGCAACTGTAAGGGGATTCGGGTACAGGGGTATAAAAAATGCGTGATAAAATTAAGCTTTCGTTTGCGCTGAGAATAACTACGCTTGTGTTTTGCTGTCTGTTATTTTCTTCGCTAATAGTGCTTGGCGCAACCGTTATCGTCGTAAAAATCGGAATTAAGCTTCCTGCGGGAAACATAACCGCGCTGATTATAATAGCGTTCAGTATATCCTGCGTTATAGGAACTTGCCTTGCCGTGCTTTTATCCAGACACATGGCAAAGGAGTACGAGCAGTTCAGATCTGCTATAAAAGAAGTTGCAAACGGCAATTTTGACGTTGTTTTCCCGGTTGAAGAAGGTAAGCTCTACGGTCAGATAGGGCAGGACTTTAACACCATGGTCAAGGAACTAAAAAGCGTTCAGATTTTAAGAAATGATTTTATATCCAACTTTTCGCACGAACTTAAAACCCCCATAACCAGCATAAAAGGCTTTGCCGAGCTTTTGATGCAGGACGATTTATCCGAGTCGGACAGAAAAGAATATGCAAAAATAATATTTGACGAAAGCTCAAGGCTTCTTTCTCTTGCAAAAAACACTCTTCTTTTAAGCAAGCTCGAAGGGCAGGGTGTTATGCAGAATAAAAGCGTTTTTATGCTTAACGAGCTTGCCGAAAATTGCTTGTTGCTTTTTTCAAAGGACTTTACCGAAAAAAATATAGCTTTAAGCACGGATCTTGAAAAAATAAGGTATTACTGGGACGAAAACCTTATTTCGCAGGTGATGATAAACTTAATTTCAAACGCGGTTAAATATTCGCGCGAGGGCGGAAACGTGCGCGTAGAACTCTTCCGCCGTGACGACAGCGTGTTTTTTATAGTCCGCGATGACGGCATAGGTATGAGCGAACAGGTAAAAGCAAGAATTTTCGAGCGGTATTTTCAAGGCGACTCTTCGCATAAAACCGAAGGCAACGGCTTAGGCTTAGCAATAGTTGCTAAAATCGTGTTTATGTGTGGCGGCAAAATCACAACGGACAGCGTACCCGAAAAAGGTTCCGTTTTTACTGTGGAACTGCCGTATAAAACGCCTGCCGAAAAGCCCACCTTAACTAAATAAAAATAAAAGTAAAAATAAAAAAAGTTGCGCTATAAGTCGATTAGCGCAACTTTTTTGTATGTAAAATGATTTATTGAGTTACAGTTTCTTTATTTTTTAAAGGCTTATTCGATTTGTTTTGTTCCCATTTGATTTTTACATAGAACACTATTGAAATTATGGCGGCAATCGTCCAGCCTATCGGCCACGAAATCCAGATTCCCGTTGTTTTAAGTGCAGTTCTTGAAAGCACTTCGGCAAGTCCTACGCGAAGAAATAAATCCGTAAACGTTGCTATCATAAACTTTTTCATAAGTCCCGCGCCGCGCAATATTCCGTCGGAAACAAGTTTTGCCGCAACTATAAAGTAGAAGGGGGATATTATGCGCAGGAAAATAACGCCGGTATCCATTGCTTCGCCTTTTGTGCTTTCAAGGAAGATATGTACGAGCTGTTCGGCTCCGATTTCATATAAAAGTACGATAGGTACGCAAAGCAGCCAAACGAGTTTTAAGCCCGCTTTAAAACCTGCTTTAATACGCTCGTATTCGCCCGCTCCTAAATTTTGAGCCGTATAGTTCGATATTCCGTTTCCGAGCGTTGTAAGCGACGTTATAACCATATTGTTAAGTTTTACCGATGCCGAATATCCTGCCATTACAGCGGGACCAAACGAGTTTATAACGCTTTGAATTATTATATTGCCTATGGATATAAAGCTTTGCTGAAGAATACTCGGAATTGCAACTATCGAAAAGCTTTTTAAGTGCGTAACGGAAAAAATCTTTATTTTATCCTGCGTTTTTATTTTTTTTAAGCGGAAAAATATGAATAAAAGTGCGAGAACGCAGCTTATTCCCTGACAGAGAAATGTCGCCCAGGCAACACCGGCTACACCCATTCTAAACGCCGTTACAAAAAGAATATCTACGGCTATGTTTGATATCGAAGAGCATGCAAGAAAGATAAACGGCGTTTTAGAATCGCCCAGCGCGGAAAAAATTCCCGTTGCCACGTTATACAAAAACACGAACGGCAATCCGTATATATAGATATCGAGATAGAGCTTTGAATCGGCAAATACGTCTTCGGGCGTATTTATAAGTCTTAAAAGTCCGTCGCAGGCGAGTATGCCTATAAGCATAAGCAAAATGCATAAAATACTGCTTGAAATGACCGACGTAAAGACCGCACTTTTTAAATCGTTGTATTTTTTAGCCCCAAACAGCTGCGCCGCAATTACCGAACAGCCTATGTTGCACCCGAATGCAAATGCAATAAAAATAAGCGTAATTTCGTAACTGTTGCCGACCGCCGCAAGTGCGTTGTCGCCTATAAATTTACCAGCTACAAAGCTATCCGCAATGTTGTATAACTGCTGAAATATTATGCTTCCGAAAAGCGGAAGACAAAATTTACATAAAACCGTACTCGGTTTGCCAACCGTAAGATCCTTATTCATCCTTCGTATTCTCCTGTTTGTCGGTTTGCTAACGTTTTTTAACCGCTTGACTTTTGTGAACCGTTATATTATAATCCATCTTGTGATATATGTAAAATGCTTATTTTGTATATCGGCTATATAAAATTTATATATTAAAGGGATAAAATGTACGTCAATTACGAATATTATAAAATATTTTATTACGTGGCAAAGTATAAAAGCGTTTCAAAGGCGGCAAAAATACTCTGCGCTAATCAGCCAAATCTTACGCGTTCGATAAAGATGCTTGAACAGCAACTCGGTTGCGCGTTGTTTGTCAGGGCGAGCAGGGGAATGGAGCTTACCGTAGAAGGCGAAAAATTATTTGAACACGTAAAAATCGCGCTTGAAAGCATAGAAAGCGGCGAAGCGGAAATAATGGCAGATAAAAATCTTGAAAGCGGTTGCGTGTGCGTTGCCGCAAGCGAGGTTGCCTTGCATTGCGTGTTGTTGCCCGTTTTAAGGGAATACAGAATGAAATATCCTAACGTAAAATTAAAAATAGGCAATCATTCTACTCCACAGGCGATAGAAAGCATAAAAAACGGTGTTGCCGATTTTGCGGTCGTAACTACTCCTACGTGTGATTTTGCAGCGATAACGCAAAAAGCCGTTTGCAAATTCCGCGAAGTTGCGGTTTGCAGTCCTGCTTTTTCAGAACTTGCAGGGCGCAAAGTTTCTTTTTCTGAATTAGCTGAATATCCGTTGATCTCTTTGGGCGAAAACACAAAATCGTTTGAACTCTATTCGCATTTTTTTGCAGATCTCGGGCTGATTTTTAAACCCGATACGCAAGCTTCAACGGCGGATCAGATTTTGCCTATGGTAAAAGCCGATCTCGGCATAGGTTTTGTACCCGAAAAATTTATTTCAAACTTTAAAGACGTGCTTATAATCGATACCGAAGTTCCGCTGCCTGAGCGTGAAATAAGAATTATAAAAAGAAAAAATCAGGTGGCGGGAATTGCCGCAAAGGAGCTTGAAAATATGATTATAAGTAAAGGCTCAAAATTATAAATCTGCGGCTATAGGTCGATTATCTAATAGTTTTTGTTTGATTTTAACGTTTATTCACATAGTTTATTAAAAAACTACGCTTATTCTAATAAAAAACTTATATAAAATAATGTAATAAATAAAATATTATTTAAAAAAGGTGAGAATTAAATGAAAATATTAAAAACAGCAAAAAAGGCTGAACTGTTTTGTGCTTATGTGTTGGAAGACTGCATTTTGCAGGACGGAGAATATATTGTTGGTGATATTGAAAAGGATAAACTACCAGACATATATAGTGAAGATAAAAAACATGGAATAGAGGTGGTACAAGCTGAAAGAGAAAACGATTTTAAGATAGATGATGTATGTCGCTATTGTGAGAATAATGAATATAATTATGCAAAAGTGAACCCATGGTGTGAAAAAAAATATCCTGAGAAGTATTATATGAGCGAAACTAATGGAAAAATAAATATGATAACTGGGAAAGAAGGAGCACATAAAATTGATTGGATGAAAGACATTTATGAGAATGAAATTAGACAAAAACTAATAAAACTTAATAAGGGTAATTATTCAGGTATAACAGGAAAAGTTGACTTGTGTATAAGTATAGTTCATAGACTTAAAGATGAGTATGATGCTAAATTAATATTATTTGTATATATAAGTATTGTTAGGAAATTCAGTAAATTTTTCGATAAAATATACGTCATTACCTCATCAAGTATTTTTATTCTCAATCCTAATAACATAAAAAACATTCAACCTATTTGCGAGAGCAATTGTATTACAAATTTTGATATTACCGGAGATGGTTATATAAAAGAAATAAAATACAATTATGGAGATATTGTTGATAGAGTTGTAAAATATTGCGAAATTTAAATTATGATTAAAATTAAAAAAATTGAGAGTTTATTTGTTAGGTAATTTTGCATAGCAAAAAAAGCAAGACGTAATTGCCTTGCTTTTTTATCTTTGGTGGACCATCGGGGACTCGAACCCCGGACACCCTGATTAAGAGTCAGGTGCTCTACCAACTGAGCTAATGGTCCATATTCAAAATCAGCCGTTTAAGGCTGATTTTGTGGTGATCCATCGGAGACTCGAACTCCGGACACCGTGATTAAAAGTCACGTGCTCTACCGCCTGAGCTAATGGACCGTATTTAATTTGTTTTGCATATGGCTGGGGTGGCAGGATTTGAACCTACGAAATGCCGGAATCAAAATCCGGTGCCTTACCGCTTGGCTACACCCCAATATATTGGGGCGAGAGAAGGGTTTTGAACCCTCGACCTCCAGGACCACAATCTGGCGCTCCACCAATTGAGCTACTCTCGCCATACATGCTGGCGCGCCTGGAGGGACTCGAACCCCCGACACACGGCTTAGAAGGCCGTTGCTCTATCCAGCTGAGCTACAGGCGCAAGTGTGCGTGTGTGACTTTTCAGGCTATATTGGAGCGGGTGATGGGAATCGGACCCACGCAACCAGCTTGGAAGGCTGGTGTTCTACCATTGAACTACACCCGCACTTCACACAATGCCCTAAGATTATATCAAATAGCTTTTATCTTGTCAAATAAAAAACGCCCTTTAGGTAAAAATTATAGGTTTTTTTGTAGATTTTTTTGCGCTCACATTTTTAATGCTTTTTTTTCGCTTTTAACTTGATTTTTACATCATTATATGAGATAATATTTGCGAAAAATAGGCTGCATTTGGATTTTATTTAGTAATTTTTAACAGTGGGGAGATATATGAAAAAAGTCGTTTGTTTTTTAATGCTGGCTTTAGCGTGCTGCTTTTTGGGTTCGTGTGTGTATGATCCCGGTAGATATTTTATCGACCGCGAGGCACTTAATAAAACTAAGAGCATAGAACTTATTGAATATAATAATCCCGAACAAAAGGAATTTATTACTTGGGTGCCGGATCAGTTTGATAAGCTTGTTGCATTTGATTTTTCAAAAGTTTCGGTTATAGAAACACTTGCCGAAGAAAAGATAAATGATTTTTTGGACTCGTTTTCAAAAATGCATATTCTTCACACATACTATGCGTATAATTCTCCAAACGACGTATGTATAAAAGTAAATTATGAAAACGGCGAGTTTTTAATAATTTGGGCAAATTATAAAAGAGGTAGTTTTAGCGGCTATATAGGCGAGTATTCGCAGGACGGAAAAGTTTTATCTTTCTGGGGTTCGTTTTGCGCTCTTGATGATTACAAAGATTTAGTCAATAATTATTTTTCTTATTCTATATAATAAAATTCGCACTTTTGCAGTTAATTTGCGCTTTATAAAAAGTTTTAACTTATATATAAAAAACTTTAGTTTGCACTTGATTAAAAATTAAAAACGCTACGGCAGACTTAAAAATTCGTCGTAACGTCTTATAAAAAGCAATAAAAAAGAGCCTTTAAACGGCTCTTTTTTGCTTAATATTTAATTTTGTTTGTAGCTCAGCCGACTAAAAAATCGCCGCTTATAATGCTTTTAACAGCTTCTGCAAGCGCGCCGTGTCCGCCTAAAATCGAATACAGGGGGTTGTTTTCGTAAATAGCACCCGAAATAGGAGCTGCACGCAATACTTCGTTAGTGTAGGTGAAAAGTCCGCTTCCGTCCAACGCGCCTATAATCCAGTAAACGCCGAGAACTATTACTGCCGACAAAGCAAAGCCTACTATTCCGCCGAGCGTGCTGTCGATTATTTTATAAACCTTATGTTTTTCTCTGGAATTGTCTATAAACTGTTCAAACTTACGTCCTACCCATAAGAAGAATATATACAGGGGGATGAAGAAGATGATAATCGCAAGAAGATATGCAATATATTGTGCGATTATATACGGCGTTACGTCGGTAGAGGAAATGCCTTCGCTTAAATTGATTGCTTCGATTTCGGGAAGGGCAAATTCGATTCCGAGTGATTGCATAAACGAATACAATCCTTCGCCCGCGCCGCGGAAAGCAACTGACGCGTCCTGCATTACGCCGAGCGGACGCAATACGAAAAGAACTAAAAGTGCAGACGAGCCTATACCTAAAACAATCCATAAAATTGCGGTTACAAGCGAAAAATGTCTGTTTAAAAATCCGTATTTTATACCGCGATACAGCAGTAAAGCTACGAACGCCAGCATTAAAATATCAACGATTACATACATAACGATACCTTCTTTATTATTAACGTTATAGTCCACTATCCCATTAAATATACTCAATTATAATATAAATTAACACCGATGTCAATACTTTTTTGCAAATTTAACGGAATAATCTTTTTAATTCCCGTTTAAACGGGTTTATAAGTGTCTTTAAGCGAGGTTATCTCGTGAAGTTCTGTGTTTCCGTTTTCGGTAACTTTTTTATAATAGCCTATTCTTAAAAGCTGAAAGCTCTTTCCTTCTTCCGCCTCGGCAAGATACGCTTCTGCTTTTCCGGGGAACGCATGCACGCTGTCGTAGTTCATTCTCTCCGAAAAATCCTGATTCGGATATTCGGCGTCTTTTAAAAGATAATCGTATTTTTTAATAACAACGTCTTTTGCGGTGGCTGCGTCTACCCACTGAATAGTGCCTTTAACCTTTATGCCGCTTGAGTCGTGTCCGCTCTTGGATTCGGGCAGGTATGAACAAATAAGTCGGGCTATAGCACCGTTATCGTTATATTCAACGCGTTCACACTTTATAATGTAAGCGTTTTTCAAACGGACGTAGCCGTCCGGTTTAAGTCTGAAAAACTTAGGCGGAGGATTATCAGAAAAGTCTTCTGCAGAAATGTAAAGCTCTTTTGAAAACGAAATGTTTCTCTTCGGGCTGTTTTCGGTCTGAGGCATGGTGTCAAATTCTAAGGTTTCGGTTCCTTCGTAGTTCTCGATAACGACCTTTATAGGATTGATTACCGCCATGGCGCGTTCGGCGTGTTCGTTTAAATAATCGCGCACGAAATGTTCAAGGTAAGTAGCTTCTATTTCGGAATTAGCCTTTGCAACGCCTACCGCCTCGCAGAAGTTCTTTAAAGCCTCTGCGGGAATGCCGCGTGCGCGAAGCCCTGTTAAGGTGGGCATTCTTGGATCGTCCCAGCCGGAAACTGCTTTGTCTTCTACAAGTTTTTTAAGGTAACGCTTACTCATTACCGTGTTGGTTATGTTAAGACGAGCAAATTCTATTTGTCTGGGTTTATGCGTAACGCCCGTATTTTCTATAGTCCAGTTGTATAACGGACGGTGGTCTTCAAATTCAAGCGTACAAAGCGAATGGGTTACGCCTTGCATAGAGTCGCAAATGGGGTGCGCAAAGTCGTACATGGGGTAAATGCACCACTTGTCGCCCGTGCGGTGATGAGTTGCGTGCAGAACGCGGTAAATTACGGGATCGCGCATGTTCATGTTGGGCGATGCCATATCTATCTTTGCGCGTAAAACCTTTTCGCCGTCGTTAAATTTTCCTGCGTGCATCTGCTCGAAAAGGTCAAGGTTTTCTTCAACCGTTCTGTTGCGGTAAGGGCTGTTAATTCCGGGTTCTGTAAGCGTGCCGCGGGTGTTTTTGATTTCTTCCGCGCTAAGGTCGCAAACGTACGCCTTGCCGTCTTTTATAAGTTTTACAGCAAGAGAGTAAATAATATCGAAAAAGTCTGACGCATAGTGAATTTCATACCATTTAAAGCCCAACCATTCGATATCTGCTTTGATTGCGTCAACAAACTCGGTTTTTTCTTTTGAAGGGTTGGTGTCGTCAAAGAAAAGATTGCATTTGCCGCCGTATTTTTGCGCGGTTCCAAAGTTTAAGCACAGCGATTTTGCATGCCCGATATGCAGATATCCGTTGGGTTCGGGCGGAAAACGCGTGTGAACTTCGGTTACTTTACCTTCGGCAAGTTCTTCATTAATAATGTCCTCAATAAAATTCTTTGCTTCTTCCATATATGTAATCTCCGAAAAAGTTATTTCGTTATAATATCTAAAATAAGTTTATTTAGCTTTTTTTCTTAGCTTGTCAAGCACGTTTTCAAAATAATCGGGTAGCGGACAAGAAAAAGTCATAACCTTGCCGCTCGCCGGGTGAATGAACGTCAGCTTGTAAGCGTGCAGAAGTTGACCGTTTAAGTCGAACGGGCATTTTTTTGGCCCGTAGGTTTTATCTCCGACTACGGGATGCCCGATATATCTGGAATGTACTCTTATCTGATGCGTTCTGCCCGTCATAAGAGTAAACTCGCATAAAGTGTATGCGGGAAAGCGTTCTATAACTTTATAAAAAGTAATGGCGCGTCTGCCTTGCGAATCGGTTACCGTATAAGTAGTGCGGTCCTTTTTTGAACGATCCAAAAAAGTGTCTATTTTGCCTTCGTCGTCTTTTACCGCGCCGTGCAGTAGCGCAAGATATTGCCGTTTGCAGGTTTTTTCCGCAATTTGCGCGGATAAACTTATGTGCGCTTTGTCGTTTTTGGCAACTACCAAAAGTCCGGACGTGTCTTTATCTATCCTGTGAACAATACCGGGGCGAAGAACTCCGTTTATTCCGCTTAGTTTATCCAGTGAATATAAAAGCGCGTTTACAAGCGTGTTGTCGTCCGTGCCGCTGCCTGCGTGTACCGTAAGACCCTGAGGCTTGTTTATAACGGCAAGATCGTCGTCCTCGTAAACTATGTCAACGGGAATGTTTACGGGGTGAACGTCTAACGGCTTTGGATCCGGCAAGGCAACGTCTACCACATCGTTTTCTTTTACTATGTAACTGCTTTTTTGCGTTTTGCCGTTTACAGTAACGTTGCCGTCGTCTATTGCTTTTTTAACGTGCGAGCGGGATAAATCGGTCTTTTGTGCAATAAAACTGTCTAACCGTACGCCCGTAACGTCTGATTTTAATTGCGTAACCATTTTAATCGGCGTTTTTTTTCTCGCTTTTTGCATCGTTTTCGGTGCTTATTGCGGTGCCGTTTTCAGCTTTTGCGGGTTTCTTTTTAAAAATAGCGTCCTTATCCAAAAACAGAACGTAAACTATTACCATAAACGCGCCTACGCAAAGGCAGGAGTCTGCAACGTTAAAGTTTGCAAAAAACGGAACGTCTATAAAATCGCGCACGCACTTAAAAGCAAGCCTGTCGATAAAATTACCTATCGTGCCTGAAAACATGAGCGCGATAGAAGCGTTAAGCCATTTGCTTTTTGGCTTTAATATCATTAAAAAGGCAAGCCCTGCAATCAGAATTACAACGGTAAGCACGATAAAAAACGTTTGAGCCCACGGCACGCCGTGTAAAAACGAAAAGGACGCGCCTTCGTTGTAGCTTATGCTGATATTTAAAACGCCTTCGATAAGGCAAACGTGCATTTTGTTTGCGTCAACTATGATTTTAGTTATCTGATCGAGCGCGAGAGTTAATATAAACAGAATTATGTACCACATCAATCCATCACTCCGAGTTCTTTGCATAGAGATTCGAGATCTAACTTACCGGGATTAAGCACTTCGTCTAAATTGAACGAAGAATCTCCTGTGTTTCCGCCGATTACGTCGTTTATGCGTTTTACCGCGGCTTTGCCTTCTTCGGCGGAAGAAACTTCTTTTATCTCGATTAAAATGTTATATATCGCCGCGCTTAAAGCCGCGCGCTTTTTGGTTGCCGCGGTTCTTTCGCCCGGTTCGGGTAGTGCGTTTTGCCAGCGTGTTATATACGTCGCAAGGTTTTTAAGTTCTGCGTTGTAGCGGATAACCGCTTGTTTTTCAAGGTTTTCGGAAAAAGCGTTGGCTTGATCTATGTTTGTAAAATTACCGTATTTTTGTGTAAGATGAGCGTTTTTATCCTTTAATTCGCGGTTTTCCTGCTCTTCTTTTAAAAGACGGGTTTTAAGTTGCTTTTCTTTTTCAAAAAAAGATTCAAGCTCTTTTTTCTGTTTTTCGTTTTCGGCTTTAGTTGCGTCGTATTTAGCGTTTAAGTCTTTCAGTTTTGCGTTTAAAGCCGCAAGTTCTTTCTTTAATTTTTCGTTTTCGGCTTTAGCCTTATTTGAAAATATCAAGATTTTTCACCTCGTATTAGCTTTATCATACCCGTCTTTAAAGCGTATAACTCGTCAGATAAGTCAACTTTGAAAATATGCGGGTAGTCCACGCGTTTGTATTCTTCCCAGAATTTGTTAAGCTCTTCGGCAGAAGATTGTGCAATTTCTTTAAGCATGGGTAGTTTATAAACGAGCTTTCCGTCCTTTATGATCGTTTTAGTGATTTCTTTAAGTTCGTAATTTTCAAAGGTGATGCTCTTCCATCTTTCCAGCGGGTGATATAACGTGAGCGGTTTTGTGGTGTCTATTTTTTCGCCGCGAAGAGCTATTACGTCGGCTTCTGCCATACCGTTTACAAATACGCGGTAAATCGTTTTAAATCCGGGGTTAGTGATCTTTGCGCTGTTATCCGAAAGTTTGATTTTCGGTGTTATAGCCCCGTTTTCGTCTATCATTGCGGAGAGTTTATATACGCCGCCGAGTGCGGGCATATCTTCGCTTGTTATAAGTTTTGTGCCTACGCCCCAAAGGTTGATTTTTGCGCCTTGCAATTTAAGCGAGTTAATCAGACGCTCATCCAAATCGCCCGATGCGCAAATTACAGTATCTTCAAAGCCGGCATCGTCAAGCATTTTGCGCGCTTCTTTTGAAAGGTACGCAAGGTCGCCTGAGTCCAGTCTTATGCCGAGCGGCTTTTTGCCTTTTGCTTTTAATTCTTTAAAAACTCTTATTGCATTCGGCACACCGCTTTTAAGCGTGTTATAGGTATCTACAAGCAAAAGCGTTGCGTCGGGATATATATCCGCGTAAGCTTTAAACGCTTCGTATTCGCTAGGAAAATTCATAACCCAGCTGTGCGAATGTGTTCCTGATACTTTTACGTCAAACATTTGCCCCGCCAATACGTTCGACGTAGAGCCGCAACCGCCTATTATCGCGGCGCGCGCGCCGTAAATGCCCGCGTCGGGTCCTTGCGCACGTCTTAAACCAAACTCCATAACCGAATCGCCTTTTGCCGCATGACAAATTTTAGCCGCTTTTGACGCAATAAGCGTCTGATGATTTACTATATTTAAAATTGCGGTTTCAATCAGCTGTGCCTGCACGATAGGCGCGCGGACGGTGAGTATGGGTTCGCCGGGGAATACGGGAACGCCTTCGGGTACTGCGTATATATCGCCGGTAAACTTTAAACCGCCGAGATAGTTTAAAAAACCTTCGTCAAATAAATTGAGCGAGCGCAAATATTCGATTTCCTCTTTTCCGAAGTGCAAATCGGTAATATATTCAACTACCTGTTCAAGTCCCGCCGCAAGCGAGTAGGTTATAAGGTCGTTCTGGCGGAAAAATACGTCAAATACGGCTATCTGTTCGTGTCTGTTTTTCAAATAGTAACCGTTCATCATCGTAAGCTGATAAAGATCGGTTAAAAGCGTTAAATTTCTCGTTTTCATAGTTGCTGAAATTATTTTTATGTTGTTGTTTTTTAATTATTGCTGTTTTTATTTTTTTAAAACTGTTTCAATAAAAATTCTAAGCCCGCCAAAAAAGTCGGGCTTTAAGTGTTTATAAAAATTGATTAACGTTAGTCTTTAAACGACTTGATTTCGGGAAGTTCTTCTTCCTTTTTGTTCGCTTCTTCAGCTTGTTTTTCGGCTTTTCTCTGTTCGTAATTTTTATAATCGGGCTTTTCGTTATCAAAAACGAGAGTAAGTTTTTTGCTGTAAACGGTAATGCTTAAAAGCCAGAATAAAACTAAAAAGAATAGTATCACGATTAAGATATAGTACCAGGCAAGCGCAAGAACTATTAAAAGCAGGGCGGTTGCCAAACTTGCGGCAATATAGGCTATAAGTGCGTACGATTTATTTTTGTGTATAAAAGTAAACGCAAGATAGGCTATTGCCGTAGCGTATAAAAACGTGCATGCGCCAACGCCTAACGAGGCGAGAATATATAAAAACGCACTGTCGTTTTTAATAAAGATAAGTGATAAAATTACAGCTAAAAGTCCGAGTGAGAGCGATGCGATGATCGCAATCATTCTTTCGGATAATTTTTTAGCTTTTTCGTTTCTTACGTTATCATTACTCATAGTAATTCTCCTTTAAATAACAATTTATAATTTTTTAAATTTAAAAAGCGGTTATAAGCTTTAATTTAAGCTTCTTCGCGCATTTTTTCAAGTTTTTTGGCTTCGTTTTCTCTTTCAAAGTTTTCGCGTTTTTTTGAAAAATAGCGGATAAGGAAGAACGTGGGGATAGCCGCCAATACTAAAAATATTGACTGCGTCTGCGACGGAGTAAGCGAGCCTACAAACGAACCGCGGTAGTCGTCTCTTAAAAATTCTATCAAAAATCTCCATATTCCGTAGAACGCAAGGTAAACTACCATGTTGTATTTGAATTTCTTTCTGAGCAGCAAGTAGCTCATAACAAAAAACAAAACAAGCAAAAATACAGCTTCAAAAAGCTGAGTGGGGTATATTGCTTTGCCGCCCATGTATGCGTCTATTCCTTTTGGAAAGTGTACGCCTAAAAATCCGAAAAGATCGCCTTCTTGTACCGCTCTGCCGTAGCAGCAACCGCCGAAAAAACAACCGAGTCTTCCGAATGCATGAGCTATAGTCATGCAGCACGGCGCAAACATTACGACTTTATCCAAAAGATAAGGATATTTTTTTCTGAACGCTAAGCCGATTATTATAAAGCATAAAGCTCCGGTAAGCAGTCCGCCTATTGCGGTTATTCCGTCGTTTAATGAAAACGATGCGGGTTCGCCGCGGTTGATTTTATCTATGTAGTTGAACAGCCCCTGCCAGACGGCTGAACCAAAAAAGCCTACGGCAATAGAGGCTATGCCGTTGTAAAAGATAAAATCTTTTTCAGATTCTTTAAGTCCGAGTATTTTTGTGTAAGCAAAAAGCACCCAGAAACATAAGACGATGCCCACGGCTATCATTACGCCGTACATATAAATCGCCTGACCGAAAATAGTAAACAAAGGTTGATGTAACATATTAGTCCCTTTTAATCCTTAACGTAAAGGCAAAATCATTTGTTTCGCCTTTGTAATTATTTAAAAATATTTTATATTATAACATATTATAAATCTTTTTACAATCTATTTAAATACTATTTTTTGCACGATTAAAAAAATTTTGTTCGTATTTTAAATAGTAGTTTGTAAAACTTTAGTTGAAACTAATGTTCAGGTAAGTTAAAAAAGTTGGGCTATAAGTCGATTATCGGCGGTTTTTTATAAAAAATAAAGTAAAAAATCGCCGCGAAAACCATCGTGACGATTTTTTGTAAGTGTTTCAGATTTGTTAATACTTTACTCCTGTCCCATAACGAGCGTACCGCTTGTCAGGCACGGCGAGATAATCAACCAGACGGCTGAAAGAGCAACTAAAGAATAGACTATTACAGAGCCTAAACTTCTTGCGCCCATAAATACGAATCCTACAAGGTTAAATCCGAATATTCCGAATAAACCCCAGTTGATTGCGCCGATTATTACGAGAACGTAAGCAATAATGTTTGCTATCTTCATATTAAACCCTCCTTAGCCTATTATGCTTAAAGGGCGTTTTTTTATTCACTGATAATAAAGATAATTTATTTTGTAAATACCTGATAATCGACTTATAGGCGCACTTTTTATGTTTTTAGGTTGTAATGTGCTTTTTTTACAGCAGGTTATCGGCTTTAATGGATTTTGCGTATTCTGAAGGCGTCATTTGCGTGTGCGCTTTAAAAAGGCGCGAAAAATAGTGTACCGAGTTAAAACCGAGCATATCGGCAATTTCGGTGCAGGTATATTTTTTCTGGCTTATAAGTTTTTTCGACTCTTCGATTTTAAGCGTTAGATAATATTGAATTATACTTATGCCCATATTCTTTTTAAAAACCGTTTTTATATAGGTTTTGGAAAAGAAAAGCTGTTTTGCTATAGTATCAAGGTCTACGGTAGAATAGAGTTTTTCGTTTAAAACCGCAATTATGTTTGAAACTATTTTGTCGGAATGCGTACTTGTGATGTTATCTGTAAGATTTTTTACCGAATCGCCCGATTTATCAAAATGCAAAAGCGAAACCAGCAGAAGTTCTATGCAGTTTTTAATTGCCTGTTCCCCAAGCGGCGGACAATCGCTGCGTTTGGTCATACGGGTTAAATAAATTTCGTTAAGCTTATCCGAAAAACATATGGGCGTTTCAAAAATTATTTTTGATAAAAGAGTTTTTTCAAACTCGCCGAAAACAAAAATTTTATCGGCTAATAAATTTACGTATTTTCCGTGGCAATCAAAAGAGATTATAGCGGAATTGCCGAAAGAGTTATTAGTGTATATTGTATGGAGCTCGTTCGGGCGGTGAAAAAACGCTTCGCCTTGTTTTAAAGTGAATTCCTTGTCGTCCGCAATTATGCCGACTTCGCCTGAGTCCACGTAAACCATTTCCCAAAAATCGTGAACTTCGGGTGCAACCTTAAAATTTTTCCCGTACTTAAAATAATGTATGGTATATACGGAACTGATATTTATCACGTTTTTAAGCGGACTCTTTTCGTATTGAACGTTTCGGACTTCCATTTTTATTGCCTTGTTAAAAAATTTTTTCTTCGCATAAATTATAAAATATTTATTTTTTTTTGGCAAGAATAAATGCGGAATGAGCGTAAAAAATTGCATAAAAAGATTATTTGGGCGCTCTACTGTCTTTTTGTGTAAAAAAAATATTATATAATACTACCGTAAAAGTAGCGTTTTGCGATGTGAAAGTGATATAATATAAATACAGAGTTGAGTATATAACTGCCGTAAAAAGCGTTTTTTACCCGACGAAAAAAGTATTTACAGGGTGAGTTATGAAATACGAAATGAATTTCGATAAGAATTTTGAACCTATGATACTCGCGCTAAGGCATTTTAAAGCGCGCGTTCAGAAAAGCGAACACAAGACGCTTAAAATTTGCGTCGAGAGAAACAACGGCTACAATTACGTTTACGACCTCGATATTTTTGCATCGGACGATAAAGTTTTAAAAGAAGAAAACTATAAAATGGCAGAACGCCTTATCAAATCGGTATTGTGGGTTGTCGGCGGATATAAAATCTATCTGTTTGGCGACGAATACGTGTATAACCGCATAAGCGCGGATTACAGCGAAAGCGGCGCGCGCGCGTTCGATTATAATTTTATGGCGGACGTTTATGAAAGCAAATTTGAAGTAATATCCGTTAGCGATATCAAACGTTTTCCCGAAGAAAAGAGTTGTTCTCTTGCTATCGGCGGACATTTGGACGGTTGCCGTATAGGCTTTGACGCCGGCGGAAGCGACAGAAAGGTAAGCGCGGTTATCGACGGTAAAGTTGTTTACAGCGAAGAAGTGGTTTGGTTCCCGAAAATCAATTCTGATTATAAATATCACTACGAGGGAATAAAGCAGGCTATGCTTACAGCTGCTTCAAAAATGCCGAGAGTTGACGCAATAGGCGTTTCGTCTGCGGGTATTTATATAGATAATAAAATTATGATTGCGTCGCTCTTTTTAAAAGTTCCAAAAGAGGACTTTAAAAATCACGTTCGCACGATGTATACCGATATAGCTAAAGAAATAGGCGCGCCCATAGAAGTTGCAAACGACGGCGACGTTACAGCTCTTGCCGGAGCTATAGATATAGGCGATAACGGAATTTTGGGAATAGCAATGGGGACGAGCGAAGCGGGCGGTTATATAAACACAAGCGGTACGCTTAACGGCTGGCTCAGCGAACTTGCGTTTGTTCCCGTTGATTATAACGAAAACGCTATGGTTGACGAATGGAGCGGCGATTACGGTTGCGGCGTAAAATATTTCTCGCAGGACGGCGTTATTAAACTTGCCGAATATTCGGGATATAAGTTTGACGAAAATCTTTCGCCTGCGGAAAAGCTTAAAGTCGTTCAAAAAATGATGGCAGACGGCGACGAACGCGCGGCAAAAATCTATGAAGATATAGGAACTTATCTCGGCTACTCGGTGGCGTATTACAGCGAATTTTACGATATTAAACACCTTTTGCTTTTAGGCAGAGTAACCAGTGGTAAAGGCGGCGAAATCGTTTTGGAAAGAGCAAAAGAAGTGCTTGCTTCGGAATTCCCCGAATATAAAAACGTCAGCATCGAAATGCCCGACGAGAATAGTAGAAGAGTTGGTCAAAGCATTGCGGCGGCTTCGCTTACGGATATCAAAAAATAATAAAAGTCACGCTATAAGTCGATTATCGCTATAAAATCACAATAATGCGAAAGCAATCGACTAAAAAACAAAAAATCATTTTCCTGATAAAACCGTTTTATCTTTTTGGTAAGGCGGTTTTTTATATTGCAAAAATCAACAGTTGTTTAATTAAATGTTTTTAATGCGCATTTGTAAAACAGAATATTAGGCATATGTATAATTTGCTAAGCATTGTAAAAATTAATACACAATATTTTATATATCCACATAAAATGGTTTGACATATTAAGTTTTTGTTTGGTATGATTTAAGCATGAAAAAAATAGTTGTTATAACGGGCGCAAGTTCCGGAATAGGGCTTAGCGCGGCGGAATATTTTACAAAAAACGGACATAAGGTTTACGGGCTTTCTCGCCGCAAGGCAAACGGTAATTTTGAAAGCATCGAATGCGACGTTACCAACTCGCAAAGCGTTGAGGCCGCACTTTCGTATATTTATAATAAGGAAGGTCGGATAGATTGCTTTATTAACAATGCCGGAATGGGGATTTCGGGTGCGGCGGAGTATATTCCGGACGAAAAGACCGAAAAGCTATTCAACCTTAACGTAGAGGCATATTTTGCATGTGCAAAAAGGGTTATTCCTTACTTGAAACAAAGCAGGGGAACGCTTATAAACACGAGTTCTGTTGCTGCGGTTATACCTATACCGTATCAGGCCGCATATTCTGCGTCAAAGGCTGCAATCAATTTGTTTACGCAGGCTTTAAGGCTTGAAGTTGCTCCTTTCGGAATAAAAGTATGTGCTGTAATGCCGGGCGATACGCGTACGGGCTTTACCGACGCGCGCGAAAAAACAGAAACCGACGTCGGGTACGAAAACAGCTTAAATAAATCTGTCGGCAAAATGGAAAAAGATGAACGCCATGGCAAAAGCCCGCTTTCTGTTGCAAAAGTTATGTATAAACTCGCGCTTAAAAAGAATCCGCCCGCGCTTAAAACGGTTGGTTTTTCTTATAAATGCGTGGTGTTACTAAGTAAGATTTTACCTAATCGTCTTATGTTGTTTATTGTAAAAAAGATGTACTGCTGATTTTTTAAGTAAGCTGAAAGTGCCGATAATCGACTTATAGCGGCACTTTTTATGATTATACTTTAAAGTTTATCGCTTTTTGGAGATGCGGTTTATTATTTTTTAAGGAGAAAACTAATGGATTTATTTGAAAAATGCAAAAACATGGATAAAGTGCGTCTTGCCAAAGAAAGCGGATACTATCCTTATTTTTCCGAACTTGAAAGCGGACAGGATACCGAAGTAATAATGGGCGGTAAAAAAACCGTAATGATAGGTTCTAACAACTATTTAGGGCTTACCGGTAACGAAGAGGTGATCGCTGCCGGAGTGGAAGCGTTAAAAAAATACGGTTCGGGCTGCTCGGGATCTAGATTTTTAAACGGAACGCTCGATATACACGTTAAACTCGAAAAAGAGCTTGCCGAATTTTTACAAAAGGAAGCGGTGGTTACTTTCGGAACCGGGTTTCAGTCCAACCTTGCTATAATAAGCGCGCTTTGCGGCAGAAACGATTACATTTTGTGCGATAAAGAAAATCATGCGAGCATATACGACGCGTGCAGATTAAGCTTTGCAAAAATGCTCAGATATAAGCACAGCGATATGCAAGATCTTGAAAGAATAATCGCTTCGCTCGATTTAACGTCTTCGGGTGTGTTGATAGTTACCGACGGCGTGTTTTCGATGAGCGGCGAGATATGCAAGCTTGACGAAATAGTAAATATCGCAAAAAAATACGGCGCGCGAGTTATGGTAGACGACGCGCACGGTCTTGGCGTTTTAGGTAAACACGGCAGAGGTACAGCCGAACATTTCGGGCTGGAAAAAGAAGTTGACGTTTATATGGGTACTTTTTCAAAATCGCTGGCAAGCCTTGGCGGATATATGGCTGCGTCTTTTGAAGTTGCCGAATTTGTAAAACACACTTCCCGTCCGTTTATTTTCAGCGCGAGCATAACGCCTGCTTCGGTAGCGTGTGCAAGGGCGGCCTTGAATATTTTAAAAAGAGAACCCGAGCGCGTGGAAAATTTAAGAAAAATAAGCGCGTTTATGCGTGAACAGTTAAAAATGCGCGGTTTAAAGATTATCGAAGCCGAAACGCCGATAATTCCCATATATACTTACGACGATTTAAAAACTTTTAAGGCATGCGTGATGTTGCAGCAAAACGGAGTATATGTCAACCCTGTAGTTTCACCTGCCGTACCCGAAGGAATGAGTATGCTTCGCACAAGTTATACTGCAACGCATACCGAAAGTCAGATGGTTTACGCTGCCGAAAAAATCGAGGAAGTTATAAAGTCGCTTAATTAAAAGTGATTGATAATCGACTTATAGCGGCACTTTTTAATGGAAAACAAACTAATTTTTTGCTAAAAGCGGCGGTTTTTAATTTAAAAAATAATCGCTTGCGGGTAAAATAAAGCCTTAAATGAAACATAACTTGTATAAAAATTAGTTATGGACTGTATAAAAAAATAAAATGGAGCAAACGTCGCGTTTTTTTAAAGCGCGGCGTTTTTGTTTGACTTTATGTTCCCCGAATGATAAAATCAAGTGTACTGCAAAATAAATTTTATTATTATATATATAAATAAATAAATTATTTGGTTTTGTTGCACAAAAACGTTAATTTAAATGAAAAAAATAAAAGATTTTTCAAAACGAAAAAACGGTTTTGCAAAACAAAAGAAAGTGTAATAAAAATACAAAACGCGCCGCATTTCAGCGGCATAAGGAAAACGGAACATGAGCAAAAGAATAACAGCTTTGATTTGTATATTTTTGATTGCGGTTTTTACATTCGGCTTTTCAGCTTGTTCAGGCGGAGAGGGGGAGAAAACCGGCATTCCCGTAATATACGAACTTGAAGGGGGAACTTTTAAAAACAGCGAAGGTCCTATTGAGGTAAGATATAATTTCCCCGAAAACGCCCAAAAGACAATAAAACCCTTGCAGTTTGAAAAATTCGGCGAGGTTATCAAGGCGGGATATTATATCGAAGGATGGTATAAGAAGAAAGAAACCGTAAACGACGAAACCGTTTATTCGGACAAATGGAATTTCGAGCAGGACACGGTAACCGAAAGCGGCGTTACGCTTTACGCCAGATGGCTTGTGAACGTAAGTTACATTTACCATATCGGCTACTATAACGCTGACGAATTCGTAACGGTCGGCATTTACCGTACGTCTTTTGGAATATCGTTCGGTGCAAGAAGACAAAATATTTTGGATATTGCCGACAGATACGAAGGCCATACCGCCACCGGAAAATTCTTCTCGGATAAGGAAATGACAAAGCCTTTTGATGAAAAGTTTGCCTTTGAAGAGAGCGATACCGACCAGATAGTGCAAGTTGTAGCCGAATATATTGAAGGCGATTACAAGATAATAAATTCCGCTAAGGACTTAGAAAGTAGTACCGGCGAATATGCAGGCAAAACGCTTTACGTTATGAACGATATCGATTTTGAAGATTCTTCGGTTGACTTTAATTCGCTGTTTGCCGTAAACCGGGAAGGCAAACGCAAATACGAAGGCATGACAGGCGCAAACGGCACGACCAAGAGCCTTAAAAACGTAACGGTAAAAGCCGATTACTTAAATGCATATCACGAAACCACTTTAGATGGCGCGGAAACGGGCAATATTCGCGTAAGTCTTTTTGGTGAGATTGACGGCGTAACCGTTAAAAACATTGCTTTTGAAGACGTTAAGTTTGAGGTTGAAGCCGATCACGAAGACGCGAAACTCATTTACATTGCGCCGCTTGCAATAAAAGCAACAAATTGCACGTTTGAAAGCGTTTCGATAAAAGTAAGCACCTACTCGGTGATGATAGGAAGTAAAGACGAACATGAAGTAAGCTTTAAAGAAAGTAAATCCGGCGACGAATGGCTTGCTTGTTTCGAACCTGAAAGTATAACGGGAGTAACGATCATCGTTGCAGACAGAGAGGTGAAAGGCTATTGACGAATTATTCTTTTTCAGCCCGGACTTCTTCGGTAAAGTGTTTTTTTAAAAAACGTAAAAAAGAACCGTAATTAAAAAACGATTTTAAATTGCGGTGGATAAAAAAATAAAATTTTAGCAAGGGCGCGCCCTTGCTTGCGTGCCGAGCACGCAAGCGTAAAACTTAACCTGACAGATAAAAATAAAATTTCAAATAAATCGGAGTAAATAAAATTAAAATGGCAAAATTAACAAAGAACAAAATTATCATAATAGCCGTTGCGGCGGTTGTCTGCGTGGCTATTATTGCAGGCTGCTTAGCCGTGTTTGGTAAAAACAATAACGGCAAAGTTTTCGATAACGAAACGGATTCGTTGGTTTTCTCTTCTGATGCGGTTGATAAAGTATTCAACCCCTTCTTCTCTACAAGCGGAGCGGACAGCTCGGTAGTTGGTATGACTCAGCTCGGTATGCTCGGCAATGATGCAAAAGGTAACTATACCTGGGGCGACGACGAAGAAGTTATCACAAAAGATCTCGGCATCGTTTACAACGAAGCTGCGGATACGACTACTTACTATTTCGTTTTGAAAAACAACATCAAGTTCTCTAACGGCTCGGCTCTTACTATTAAAGACGTATTGTTTAACTACTACGTTTATCTTGATCCGGCATACACCGGTTCGAGTACGATTTACTCGACCGATATAGTTGGTCTTAAGGCTTACAGAACGCAGACTCAGGATAAAGGTCAGCAGGATAGTTTCGGTACGCAATTTCAAACTAAAGCAAGCGCGAGAATCGGAAGTCTTCTTGGCGCATTCAACACAATAAAGAAAGAAGTTGCGGCTACGTTCGGAACTTTGAACTCCGAGCAGTTCAGAGCAAAACTTGTTGAATACAAAGAAAAGCACCCCGGCGAAGCAAATGCGAATATCGTAAACGATTACGATAAAATCGCGGGATACAAAGCTAAAAATGCCGACGAAAAGGACGTTGACAGTTTATTCAGGGAAGAACTTTCTTCCGACTTCACAAACGCCAGAGGTACTTATGCCGACATCAAGTTCTACGATAAAGACGGTAATGAAGTAACAAAAGATAAAAACGGAAAAGACATAACGCTTAAATCGGACGCAGAAGCTTTCCTTTATAACGAAGGATATATTACCTGGGATAAGAAGACGTTGACTATGGAAGTTAAAATCGGCGGAACTCTGGATGTTATAAGAGAATACACCGATGAACAGGCTATAAATGCCGTGTTCGACGCCAACATGCCCGGCAAACTCGACCAGGTAGTAAGATACTGGGCTTGCTCGGCAACATTCAACGATTACCTTGTAAACGCGGCTATGGAAGATTATTTCAAACAGAGTTCTTCAAAGCGCAGCGTTCCTAACATTTCGGGTATTCAGTTTGCAAACAGAAACGGCGACGTAACGTTCGTAAGCAAAAACCAGGATCGCACCGACGGTAAGAGTGTTACTTATAAAAAAGCAGAATACGACGCAAACGGCAACGTGACAAACAACGAAGTATTGTCTATAACGATTAACGGCACGGATCCTAAAGCTATATGGAACTTCGGCATAGGAGTTGCACCCATGTATTACTATTCGGATGAAAAACATATTAACGAATTCGATTTTGAATCTCATTTCGGCGTTGAATTCGCTTCGCAGTCATTCCTTAACGACGTTGTAAAGAGTAAAGATAAAATAGGCGTACCCGTAGGCGCAGGCGCATATATGGCAAGTAAGGCAGCCGGCGGCACCGAAAACGTAAAAGAAGGCGACTTTTACGATAAAGGCGTTATCTATTACGAACGCAATCCATATTACGATCTCGGAAAGAGTAACTTTACGGTTAAAAATCCTGCAGACGGAAAGAGTTATCACGTTGCAAAGATTAAAAAAGTAAGATATCAGATAGTTACGGCTGCTCGTCTTGTAGATACTCTCACGACCGGACAGATCGACTATGCTACACCGAATGCCAAAACCACAATCCGCGATCAGATTAACGCGACCAAAGGTTTTGAAACTAAAACCGTTCGTACCGCAGGTTACGGTTACGTCGGAATAAATGCCGCTAAAGTTCCTAATATCTACGTAAGACGCGCGATAATGTACTCGATAGATACAAGCAAGTGTATAGATTATTACGGTTCTATGGCAACGCCGATTTACCGTTCTATGTCAAAAGAAAACTGGGCTTATCCTGAAAATTGTACTCCGTACTATCCGTACATTGCGGGTAAAATCCCGGAAACCATACTTGATACAGACGAAAACGGCGATTACATCTATAAAGTAGATGAAGATTACAGAGATTACGTTAAAAAATGCGGGAAAAATGGCGGCGATACGTTCACCGCAAAAGAGCAGGAGGACTTTATAAGAGGTCTTGTTAAAAAAGGCGGTTATACCGAAGGCTCGGACGGCATTTACGCAAAGAAGGGCAATAAAGGAACCGAAAAACTCGAATATACCTTTACCGTAGCAGGCGAAACTACCGATCACCCCGCCTGGAACGCTCTCGACGGAGCAAGAATGCTTCTTAACAGATGGGGATTCAGAATAATCACAAAGACCGATACGAACGCGCTCAGCTTGCTTTCAAGCGGCGGACTTACCGTTTGGGCAGCAGCCTGGGGCTCGACGATAGACCCCGATATGTATCAGGTGTATCACAAAGATTCAAAGGCTACTTCGGTACTTAACTGGGGATACAAACAGATAATCAACGGAAAGGATGGCATTTATAGGACTGAATATAAGCTTGTTGAACAACTTTCTAAGATAATAGAAGACGCAAGAAAGACCGACGTACAAGAAGAACGTATGGCGTTTTATTCCGACGCTTTGGATTTGGTTATGGAACTTGCGATAGAGCTGCCCACTTACCAGAGAGACGACTTGTTCGCATACAACAGCGACAAGATAGACGTTTCTACTTTCTACGCTAATCCTTCCGCTTATAAAGGACTTACTTCGGATCTTACTCAAATGTCGCTCCGCGTTAGCTGAGAGTAACTAAAAACTTGCTACAACAAATTTACAAAACGCAAGGCGGCAAACGCAGTTTTGCCTTTGCCGCCCGATTTTAAGGATAAAAAATGCTGAAATATATTCTAAAACGACTGGGCATTTCCGTAATAATTCTGTTCGGCGTGTCGGTAATAATTTACTCGCTCGTAAGAATGATGCCTAACGATTATATCGATATCAAATACAGCTCGCAGCTGCAAAGCGGGGCGATAAGTCAGGATGACGTAGATCGTTTTAAGGAACTTTACGGACTCAGTGTTCCCGACGCATTCTATTCCGTGGATATAAACTATCAGGCGGAAACGGAAGGCGGAAAAACATATGACCTGTCGGGTAAATACACAAAAAAGGCAAGAACCACTTACTTTGAAAATGCGATTTTAGGCGGAGCCGAAAGCGAAGATTTAAAAAGCTTTATCGACGGTAAATATTCTTGCGATAAATATACTTTGGAAATAGATACGGAAAGGGGCGTTGCTCTTATTTACGAAAGCGAAGAAGATCCGGCTAATAAAAAAGGATCGGCTTTCCCGATTTTTGTAGGAACGTTTTCTGCTTCCACTAGTGAAAATGCAGTTACTTTAAACGTTTTAAAAGACGGAAAAGCCATATCTTCAAACAGCGTTTATCGACTGGCAACATCGGGCGAGAAGTTTTCGTCTATATTATCCGGATATTTTATCTGGATAGGCAACCTTATAAAAGGCGACCTTGGCAGATCGTTTAAGTATGAAAAACCGGTTACGCAGGTTATAAGCGAAAACATGTGGATTTCTTTTGCAATCGCGCTTGTAGCTACGTTTTTGCAATTCCTTATCGCTATACCGCTTGGAATATCCGGTGCAACGCATCAGTATTCGGTACGCGATTACACCGTAACGGTGTTTACCATGATAGGTATATCGCTTCCTACATACTTCTTTGCGGCGATAGTAATTAAGCTCTTTTCGGTTGATCTTAAACTTTTCCCGCCCAGCGGTCTTATTTATACTAACAAAACCTATCCCGAAACTTTTGTTGGATTTATAACAAAATTCGGCGATATATTACACCATCTCGCGCTGCCTATTTTAGTAAACGTAATACTTTCAATCGGCGGACTTATGAGATACACGAGAACGAATACGCTTGAAGTTCTTAATTCCGATTATATACGTACCGCGCGAGCGAAAGGACTTTCGGAAAAAACGGTTATATACAAACACGCTTTCAGAAACACGATGATACCTCTTGCAACGCTGCTTGCGGGAATTCTTCCGTCACTGTTCGGCGGAATGATGATAACCGAAGAGGTTTTCTGTATAGACGGTATAGGAAGGCTTGCATATCAGGCACTTCGTGAAGGCGACGTTCCGTTCGTAATGGGCTACAACATGTTCCTTGCAATACTTACGGTAATAGGCACTTTGTTTTCGGATATCATGTATTCGGTCGTAGACCCGAGAGTAAAACTTGGAGATTAAGACTATGGATGAAAAAATACAAAACGTAATAAACGAAAACAACGCGGAATACGTCGAAAACACTCCTGAGATTTTAACCGAAGAAACGGTTGAAGCCGAAAAGGTAATAAAAGACGAAAGCACCGAAGAAGAAAGTAAAACTGTTGAATCCGAAACCAAAAACGGCGAGGAGTTTGAACAAACTTATAAAGAAATGAGTCCCGCAAGGCTGGTTATGCGCAGATTTTTCCGCTCTAAACTGTCCATTGTGGGAATAGTGATGATAGTATTTTTGTTTGCTTTCTCTTTTTTAGGACCGGTTATTTATACCAAGTGGAGCGATGACGTTCCCGATGAAAGCGGAAAAATCGAAAACGAAGTTATCGATGCAAACTATACCGAAAACGGCGAAGAAATTAAAGTTAAGATGTACTTTACTTTGGTTTCCGGGCAGAATACACTCGCTCCGCCGTCAAAAGACCATATTCTCGGAACTGATAAAAGCGGTTACGATATATTCGTAAGGCTTATGGCAGGCGGTAAAATTTCGCTGACAATCGGGTTTATTGTGGTTATTCTCGAAACCGTACTCGGCGTTTTAATGGGCGGTATAGCCGGTTATTTCGGCGGCTGGGCGGATCAGATAATAATGCGTATAGTCGATATATTCAACTGTATTCCTACTCTGCCCATTCTGCTTATTGCGTCTGCGGTAATAGAATCCTGGAATGTTCCTTCGGATCAGCGAATTTATCTGCTTATGGTAATAATTACGCTGTTCGGCTGGAGCGGCGTCGCAAGACTTGTCCGCGGACAAATTCTTTCTCTTCGCGAGCAGGAATATATGACTGCAACCGAAGTTATGGGTATTCCCGTATGGCGTAGAATATTTGTTCATCTTCTGCCGAACGTCATGCCGCAACTTATAGTTTCAATGACGTTAGGTCTTGGCAGTGTAATACTTTACGAATCCACGCTCAGCTATTTAGGGCTTGGCGTACAGCCCCCGAAAGCTGCCTGGGGAACGATGATAGCTACTGCTAACGAAACGGACATATTGCAGTTCCATATGAATATGTGGTTGCCCGCAGGTATTTTAATAGTTATTGCAGTACTCGGATTTAACTTTATAGGCGACGGTCTGCGCGACGCTATGGACCCAAAAGCAAGAAAGTAACGGCTTACATAGAATACTTTGCGTAAACTTACAAAAAGTTGTAAAAAAGTGCGTTAATCGCGCTATAGCCCGACTTTTTATGAAAAATAAGTATTTCAGACGGGCAGTCGCACAGATAAGGATTTTATATAATGAACGATAAACAGAAAAAAGACAGCGGATACCTTACTATTAAGGAAAGTCGCGAAATAATTAAATACAACATTCGCCAGATGAAGTATTACGAAGCGCAAAAGCGCAGAAAGCTAAGCGAAGCGGAATATTCCACGGTGATGGCAGATGAAAACAATATTGTTGAAATAGACGATTTGCACACAAGCTTTTTTACGGACAGGGGAACGGTTAAGTCGGTAAACGGCGTTTCGTTCAGTATTCCTAAAAATAAAATAGTCGGCGTTGTAGGCGAATCGGGCTGCGGTAAAAGCGTTACGTCGCTATCCATAATGCAGCTTGTGCAGGCGCCGCAAGGTCAGATAACGGGCGGAGCTATCAGATTTAACAGCGACGCCGCGGGTTATGACGCAGAAGGCAGAAAACTCGGCTACGATATAACTAAAATGCCGACCGAAGCCATGCACAAAATCCGCGGACAGGATATCACTATGATATTCCAGGAGCCTATGACGAGTTTGAACCCCGTATTTACAATAGGTTATCAGCTCGACGAAGTATGCTTTTTGCACAGACCTGAAATGACCAAGCAGGAAGTTAAAGAGTACAGTATAGAGATGCTTAAAAAAGTAGGAATCTCCATGCCGGAGCGGTTTTACGCAGCATACCCGCACGAATTATCAGGCGGTATGAGACAGAGAGTAATGATTGCTATGGCGCTCGCGGGGAATCCCAAACTGATAATTGCGGACGAGCCCACGACTGCGCTCGACGTAACCATTCAGGCGCAGATACTCGAACTTTTAAAAGACCTTCAAAAAACGCAGGGCTGTTCGATAATGCTTATAACTCACGATTTGGGTGTTATTGCCGAAATGGCGGACGAAGTTGTGGTAATGTATGCCGGCAAAGTTATTGAAAGGGGGAGTGCGAAGGACATTTTCCATAATCCTTGCCACCCTTATACGATAGGGCTTCAGAAGAGCAAACCGCTTATAACTTCGGATTCCAACGAACCTTTGTATTCCATTCCGGGACAGGTTCCTAACCCCATAAACCTTCCGGATACCTGCTATTTTAAAAACAGATGCACAAAATGCATTGCAAAGTGTAGCGGCGCGTATCCGTGTGAACGCAAGGTAGGCGAAAATCATTACGTGTCCTGCCATTTATACGAGGAATGAGATTATGAGTACGAATAACGATACAAATACAAAATACATTCTTCGGGTTAAAAATCTGAAAAAGTATTTCCCCATAAAAAAGACGCTTTTTGGCAAACCGCTCGTGTATTTAAAAGCCGTTGACGACGTTTCTTTCGATCTGGAAGCGGGAACTACGCTCGGCGTAGTAGGCGAATCGGGTTGCGGAAAAACCACGCTCGGCAGAACTATAATAAGGTTATACCAGCCTGACGGCGGTAAAATTGAGTTTGAAGGCGACGATATAACAAATCTTAAACGCGGCGAACTTGCCAAATACCGCACGGATATTCAGCTTATATTTCAGGATCCGTATTCTTCGCTGCCGCCCAGAATGACGGTAGGAAACATTATTTCGGAAGCCGTAACAGTACATAACATAGTGCCTAAAAACGAAGTTCATTCTTACGTTTTGGATATAATGAAAAAATGCGGACTTCAGCCGCAGTATTTTGACAGATATGCCCACGAATTTTCAGGCGGACAGCGTCAGAGAATTTGTATTGCGAGAGCGCTTGCCGTAAACCCGAAACTCGTCATATGCGACGAACCCGTTTCCGCACTTGACGTTTCCATTCAGGCACAGATAATCAATCTTTTAAAAGATCTGCAACGCAATATGAACCTCACTTATTTGTTCATATCGCACGATCTTTCGGTTGTTAAATACATTACCGACAGAATACTTGTAATGTATCTCGGCAATATGATGGAACTCGGGGATACCGATGAAATATTCGCAAACCCCATGCATCCTTACACAAAGGCGTTGTTCTCTGCCGTTCCCGTTCCCGATCCGGACGTAAAAATGCACCGAATCATACTTGCCGGCGATATCCCGTCGCCAGCAAATCCGCCCAAGGGCTGTAAATTCCATACTCGCTGTTCGGAATGTATGAACGTTTGTAAATTCAAAACTCCCGTTTACAACGAAGTTAAGCCCGGGCATTTCGTAGCCTGCCATTTATACGATAAAGAGGTAATGTCAAATCTCGATTCTTACGATAAAGAGTATTTTGAAATAAAAGCGGAAGAAGATCGAATCAAAGCCGAAGAAGAAGCTAAAAAGGAATTTATTAAAAACAACGGCTTTACCGCAAAAGTCAAAAAGTTTTTCGTTAAAGATAAATCGGAAAATATAGCGGAAAAAAACGGCGAAAAAACCGATAAAAGCAAAGACGATTCCGCAAAATAAGGAGAGAACGCCGTGAAAAACGACGTAAAAGACAAAAAGACCAAAAAAAAGACCGAATATATAGACGACGGGCATACCGTGTACGATATGTCTAACGTTCCGTCCGGAACGAGAGTTAAAAAACAAAGCGTTTCGGTTACTAAAGGCGAGCGCAGGGCAATGATAAAAGCTGCGTTTGCCTATTACCTGCCTATTTTTCTGGGTGCGGCGGCGTGTTTTTTTGCCGCGGCATTGCTGGTAAGGCTTTGGCTTAATTAAAAAGAAAATAAAAAAATTTTTAAGTTATTTTTAGGTTGAATAAAATTTTAAGTTATTTTTAGGCAGAAGTGATATAAAGTCTTTTTAAAAATATTGAAAAAGCGTGAGCGTTTAAAACATCGGCTCACAAAAAACGGCATAATTCAAACGGTTTTTCTGTTTGAGTTTGCAAAAACAAGGCGCAACAATAATCAAAAGAGCTTCTGTTACAGAAGTTTATATACAAGGAGAAACATGCGAATAAAAATTATTTCCGCGTTAATGGTGGTTTTAATGTCCGTTTCGGTGATAGGAGTAGGGCTGTTGCCAAAGTCCGGACTTGCCGGTTCGAACAGTTCGATTAGTCAGACCACAAAGAATAACACGAGTAAAGAATCTCAAAAATTAAAAATACTTTCGGCGGACGACAAACTTACGCAAGAACAGGTTATGTCGCAGATAAAAGCGGAGTATCTTATTGAAAACAACGGGTATAAAGCGGACGACGAAGTAGTGGCAATAGTCGGTATAGACGGCGATTCCATTATAGAAACGTATAATGACGGCGGCACGAATGCAAAGTCGGCGTCCGATTACTCCGAAAGTTTTTCGGGCAAAGCTCAGTTAAACAGTATTTCATCCAAACAAAACCGTACGATTGAAAGACTTTACGAGCGCAATCTTATTTCCGAAGTAAAATATACTTACGACACCGTTATGAATGCGGTGGCGGTAGTTACAAAGTATAAAAATCTTTCCGCAATCGAAAACGTTTCGGGCGTAAAGTCGGTGGTATTAAGCGATACTTACAATCGTTTGTCGGTTGAAGATTCGGTTTCCTATAACCCCGTTGAAATTTACGAAGACACTGGTATTTATAAGCCCGGCAAGGTTGTAGGAATCGACGGAAAAGAACACACATACACCGGTAAAGGCACTACCGTTGCCGTTCTGGACTCCGGCTTTGATATGAGTCACCGCGTGTTCAACGATCCTGATTTCGATACGAGTTCGCTCGTTATAACGCGCGACACTTTGACCAAGGTTTCGCCTGAAACAGGCAAAACGCTTCTTGCAACGCTGAACGCGGCAAAAACAACTAAAGGTCTTAAACTTTCACAGGTATGGTACAGCAATAAAATTCCTTTTTCTTACGACTATGCGGATAAAGATGCCGACGTATTCCCTTACGATTCGGAACACGGCACTCACGTTGCGGGTATTATCGGCGGTAACGACGAAGTAATTCACGGTATCGCGCCCGACGCGCAGATGGTCTTAATGAAAGTTTTCCCCGACCTTAGCGAAGGCGGAAAAACCGAGGATATCCTTGCCGCACTCGAAGACGCGGTAAAACTCAACGTAGACGCAATCAACATGTCTTTGGGTTCGTCCTGCGGTTTTGCCCGCGAATGCGACGAAGATAAGGATAAAGAAGGTATAAACGCGGTTTACGACCGTATAAACGAAAGCGGAATAAGCCTGATTACCGCGGCAAGCAACAGCTACAGCTCGGGTTTCGGCGGCGAACAGGGTAACACGAACTTTGTAACCAACCCCGATTCGGGTACGGTAGGATCGCCGTCCACTTATGAAGGCGCGCTTTCGGTAGCTTCTATAAGCGGGACGAAGAGCAGATATATAATCGGCAATATGAGTGACGATCACTCTGAAGGTCAGATTTTCTTCTATAAAGAATCAAACTCTATTTCCGCGCAGGAAAACCATTTCTTTGAAGAACTCGTTGCGTCAGGCGCGCTCGGCGAACCCGATGCAAAAGGCAATTATAATAAAACACTTGAATACGTAACCGTTCCGGGCGTAGGTCTTAACGTAAACTTTGCGTCGATCGGCAACAGATTGCAGGGCAAAATCGCTCTCGTAAAAAGAGGCGATAACAGCTTTGAAGAAAAAGCGGCTCTTGCAAAAGCTTACGGCGCGGTAGCATGTATTATTTATAACAATATAGACGGCGATATACTCATGTCTATGGGTAAAACCGAACATATTCCTACCATTTCTATCTCTAAGGACGACGGCGAAAAGCTTGCGGCTTTGGGCGAAGGAACGTTTACCATATCAAGCGAATATCAGGCAGGTCCGTTTATGTCGGACTTCTCAAGCTGGGGTCCCACTCCTTCGCTTGGCATCAAGCCTGAAATTACGGCGCACGGCGGAAACATTTATTCTTCCGTTCCCGGCAGTTATGAAGAAAACGGCGAAACAAAATACAGATACGATCATTTGTCGGGTACGTCTATGGCGACGCCTAACCTTTGCGGTATCGTAATTTTAATTCGTCAGTACATTAAAGACAACTATAAAGATCTTACCGATAAACAGGTAAAAGACCTTACTAATCAGCTTATGATGTCCACAGCGGATATCATTATGAACGAAGAGAGCAATCCCTATTCGCCCAGGAAACAGGGCGCGGGACTTGCAAACTTTGCAAAAACGGTAAAAACAAAAGCTTATATCACCGTTGACGGATCGGACAGAACCAAACTCGAACTTAAAGACGATCCTATGCGCACGGGCGTTTATAAGATGGCTATGAACATAGTCAACCTTTCCGGCGACGAACTCTATTACGATTGTTCGCTTATAGGAATGACCGAAAGCGTTTCTTCTTCCGACGAAAAGCATGTTGCCGAAACTCCTTACGTTCTCGGTAAAAACATTACCGTAAAAGCGGACGGAAAAGAAGTTACCGGCAGCAAGATAAAAGTCGGAGCAAAATCAACCGTAAAAGTGGAAGTTGTTTATACTTTGGACGAACAGGACAAGGTATATATCGAATCTCATTTTGAAAACGGCATGTACGTCGAAGGCTTTGTAAAATTCAAAGCAGAAGGCGACGAAGTTGACTTAAATATTCCGTTTTTGGCATTCTACGGCGACTGGACCGAAGCGCCTATGTTCGACGTTGATTATTACGAAGTGGAATCTACCGCGCACGACGCGTCTTTGTCGGACGATGACGACGAAAAGATAAAAGCGGATTATTACGCGACAACTCCTTACGGATCATATTTTTATAACTATATGATTCCGCTCGGAACATATCTTTACACTACCGGCAGTTATGACGAAATTCCCGCAACGCGCGAACGTATAGCAATATCCGATTCACTCGGAACGATAGACGGAATAAAGGCGATTGCGGCGGGACTTCTTCGCGGCGCAAAGAGAATGGACTATCAGATAGTCGATAAAGTCACGGGCGAAGTAATGTGGACTTACGTTGACTATAATGCGAATAAATCCTACTCAAACGGCGCAAGCCCCGTACCGTACTATGACGATCTAAATGTTTCGCCTTCTGAAATAGGGCTTATAAACAACCGTCAGTATACGTTCTCTATGACGGGCGTGCTTGACTACGATTCGGGAAGAGAACAGAACAACAAGAACAACTCGTTCTCGTTCGACTTCTATCTGGATAACGAAGCTCCCGTATTAAGGGACGTAACGTACGAAAAAGAATATAACGAATCCGAAGACAAATATCATTATTACGTTACTATGAAGATTTACGACAATCAGTATGCGATGTCGGTAGCGCCTATAATATTTACGTCTTCTTCGTCTTACACATTCTTAAGCGATAATCCCATTCCCATAAACAGCGAAAGAGGAAAAGAGTCAATCGTTACTTTTGAAATAACCGATTATCTCGAAGCTATTTACAGCGACGCACTTATTCCAAACGCGCTTGTGTTCTCGATTGACGACTATGCGCTTAACTCGAACATTTTCATTTGCCAGCTTCCCGGCACAAAGGGCGAATTCAAATTCACCAAAACGGGCAGAGAAAACGGCGAAGACCTTATTATTCTTTCGGCTTACGAAAACGATATAATAGATCTTAAACAGTACCTGTACACCGCAGATACAACCATAGGCGAAAACAGGGAAAACCTTGAATATTTAAAACACCTCGTATGGATATCTTCCAACGAAGATATAGTTGAAGTTTCCGAAGGCGTTATAAAAGCCAAAGCTTCCGGCAGAGCCACTATAACCGCAAGGGAAAAGATGGACGGCAAGCAGGCTGTTATAATTATAAACGTCAAGAAGAATAAAGACGAAGTGTCCCTTTATTCGGGCGGAACGGGCGTAGAACTTCCGGATTCGCTTGAAGATCTTGAATTTGACAGATTTGAAACGGTTTTCGCATTTGCAAGAGCCGCACAGACCAGCGAAATAGGAAAAACCGGCGACGTAAACTATTTTTCGGCAAACTCGGGCGTATCGATGTATCCCGGCGAAAGCATCAAGCTTTATTACAGAATGAACCCGTGGTATCTTGAATCCGACTACACATTAGCTTACGAATCCAACAACCCGAGTATTGCGTCGGTAGACGAAAACGGCGTTGTAAAAGCTCTTGCCGAGGGCGAAGCGGTTATAACTTTGACCGCCACCGATAAAAACGGAGTGGTTTCGTATATTTCCGCTACGGCTTCCATTTCGGTAAAGAGTCCGTTCGTAATCGAAAACAGAACGCTTATAGCTTATAAGGGTATGGGCGGCGACGTGGTTATTCCTGACGACGAAGGTATTTTGTATATCGGAGCTTACGCATTCTGTCTTTACACGACCGATAACAACATCAAACTCGAAGACGACGATTACGACGCAAATAAAATTCCCGACGGAAACAAACTCGTAACGAGCGTCGAAATTCCCGAAGGCGTTGAAAACATTCAGAAATACGCGTTCTATAACTGTACTCAGCTTGAAAAAGTAATACTTCCTTCCACGGTGAAGTATATCAGAGAGTATGCGTTTGCGGGAGCTAAAAATCTTAAAGATATTTACACTCGCACAACTCAAAAAGACGCAACCGGTAATTACATTTTATCCGCTCGCGGCGAACTTGGCGCAAACACTATAGTATTAGGCGCGCGCGCATTCAAAGATTGCAGAAAACTTGACGTTATAAACCTTGCAAAACTGACCTCTATCGGCGAAAGAGCATTTGAAGGCTGCTCGTCGTTAAAGAGCGTGGATTTAACCACGTTAAGAAATTCGGGCAAGGAAATATTCAAAGACTGCACGGCTTTAAAGTCGGCTAAGATGAACGAATACACCAAGCTTTCTTACGCAATGTTCGTAAACACCGGATTTGAAGAAATTACCATTTACGAAAAAATAGCAATTCCCGAATTCTGTTTTGCAAATTGTGAAAATCTTAAAAAAGTTACGCTTGCAAACTCTTTGGAAACTATAGGCAAAGGTGCGTTTTCACAAGCTGTTTCGCTTAACGAATTTAATTTCTCGCAAAAGCAAAGCGGCGAACTTACAATAGGCGAACAGGCATTCTACTTGGATGCCGCTTTAGAAGAATTTACGCTTCCCGACGGAAAAATCTCTTTCGGAAGTTACGCGTTCTATCTTTGCGATAATTTAAGCACGATTAAACTTTCGGCAAATACCGAATTAGGTTCGGCTACGGGAACCGTGCTTCAGGGTACTGCATTTACAAATTACAAAGCCGGAAAAACCGCTCGCTTTATTGTTGACGCAGGTAACCCGTTATACAGTGCAGCCGGTGAAAACTCGTGGCTTTTAAGTAAGGACGGAAACACTATTTTATACGCCGTTGTATCGGAAGATATGGGTGACGTTGTAATAGACGGTTCCAAGTATAATCGTATAGCGGAAAGCGCGTTTGCGGGTATGCCCGTTAAATCGCTCACCATTATAAATGCCGACAATTTTGAAATAGGCGCATATGCCTTTGCAAATTGCGAAAACCTTGAAAAAATAGTACTTCCCGAAAACGGATCGGTAACTATCGGCGCATTTGCGTTTGCTTATGCAGGCAGAAAGGTTGTCGGACAGACTGCAACTTACACCGAGCTTGCGGTAGAAAATCTTGATAAAGTAACCGGAAGCAAGGGCTCGGACGGTATAGGCGAATACGCCTTTACGGGTTCCGGCTTAAGAAACGTAGTTCTTGGCAAAGGCGTTTACGTAGGTGAAGGCGCGTTCTATAACTCCATGATAGAAAGTGCGGTAATCGATACCGATTCCGTATTCGGTATGGGCGCGTTCCAGAGCTGTATTCGTCTTAAATCGGTTGAATTTGTTAAACCCGAAGCAGGAAATAAAGGCAACGTTTCGCTTGGCGAAGCAATGTTCGCAAGATCGACTGCTATTACCGGAACTATAAATCTTACTGATATTACCGAAGAAATTCCCGCGCAGCTGTTCTACGGTTGCAGAGGCATTCTTGCCGTAACCTTGGGCGGCGTTAAGAAAATAGGCAACTCCGCATTTGCGGAATGTGCGTCTTTAAGAGCCGTAACCTTTACCGAAGAAGGCGAAGCGGACGCGCTTGAAATAATCGGCGATTATGCGTTCGGTAAATACACAACTACCGGCGGATCGCCCGTATTTACAAGTATAAACCTGCCGTCTACGCTCAAAAAGATAGGCGAAGGCGCGTTCCTCGGCTGTGAAGGCTTGACAAAAGTAACTATTCCCGAAGGCGTAACCTTTGATAAAGACGATATCACGGTAAGCGACGAGGAAACCAAGATAATGCACTTTACGGGCGAATACGTATTCTTCGGCTGTTCAAGACTTGCCGAAGTAAATCTGCCCGACAGCGTTACTTTAATAGGCAACTATATGTTTGCAAACTGCATAAGTATAGAAAAAGTAAACTTTAAAAACGTCCGGATAATAGGCGATTATGCGTTTACTCAACCTCTTTCAACGTCAACGGAAAGAACGCTTAAGAATTTCAATTTTGAAAGCGTTATATCCATAGGCGAAGCGGCTTTTGCAAATAACGAAGTATTGTCATGCGAAATAAACGCTCCCGTGCTTGAAAGCATAGGAATGTACGCGTTTAAAGATACGAACGTTTCGGCGGTAAAAGCACCTATTCTTAAAGTTATCGAAGATTACGCATTCAACTCGGTTGCACTTCGCTCGAATAACAGCTTAAAGCAAATAGAACTTACCGACGCTATCGAAAAAGTTGGTAAAGCGGCATTTGCAGGTTGCTCGGCTTTTGAAAGATTTATCTATACCGAAAACGGCAAAGTTGTCGTAACTAAAGATATAAACGATTACGCTTCTATAGAAGACGGCGTGCTTTACACAAAAATGCCGTCAGGCAATTATCAGCTCACTTGCGTTCCCGCAAACTGGAAAGTAGACGGAATAGTTAAGCGCGACTTGAAAGTTAAAGACGGCGTTTACAGAATAGAATTTTACGCAGGCAGCGCGAACACGAATATCAATTCGATAATTCTTCCCGAAACTCTTAAACTTATAGGTAACTATGCGTTTTACGGTTATACCGGGCTTTTGGGCGAAGATGACGATATTAAAGTCGTATTCCATTCGTATGAAGCTCCTACGCTTGAAAACTCTTACGACAGCAGCAGCAAACTCAGCGAAACGGCTGCGGGTTACGGATTATTGCATCCTTATATGAACCTGTTCAGCTTAGAGCTTAGCTATTACAACTTTGTTGACCTTGCCGGCGCAAACAAGCCTATAAATATATGGCTTCCGAGAACGCTTTCCGGAACCACCGAAGGCTACGACTCGCTTGTTTACAGAGCGGTATTCGGAGATAGCGCGGTAACCGATTATTCTTATCTTGCAATGGATACGAATATGTCTTCGTTTATCGAATATGCAAAGATTCTGGTAGATATAGACGCAACGCGCGAATTTGCGTTATCCGACGAAAAGGCTGTTTCAAATGCAGTAAACGCATATAACGCGGTAGACGTTGAAGGCGCAGAAAATTTCTACGGTAAGAAAGAAGATAAGCCGTTTACCGAAGCGGAATGGAACAAATACTGCGAAGTAACGCTTAAAGCAAAGGAAATTATAAGAAAGCTTAAAATCAAAAAGATGAGTGACGAAGTAAAAGCACTCGATAAAGATTTGTTAAATCTTCCCGATAAATTCACCGCGGCGGATATAGAGCTTTTGTACACCATAACCGAAAGACTCGATAACTCGCAACGTTCGCTTTACAACCTTGAAAAATACGATGCGTTAATTGCGGCTTTCGGCGAGTATATGAACAAGGCCAACAACGAAATTTCTTCTATTACGGATACTGTTTTTAACGGAGCCGGCGAACATAGCGGCAGTAACGCTTCGGCTTCGGCAGGGATATCTTCTCTGCTTGCCGCGCTTGGCGGAACAGTATATGCGATCTTACGCAAATTTCACTAAGGAGGGTACGACATGAAAAAATTATTTAGCGCGTTTATTACCGCAATCGTTTGCACCGTCGTGCTTGCTCTTTCGGCGTGCGGCGCAGAAACAGTGGAATCGATAAGTAAAAAGTATTCTGATTCGTTAAATAAAGTAAAAACAGTTATTACAACGGTTGAGTATTCCGATTCGGGCGAAGCGATTTACACCGAGAAACGCACGCTGGATATAAGCGGCGGCAAGCTCGTATCCGAAAAAACTCAGATAGATTCTACCACTTATAAACCCGTAACAAAAACCACTGCGGAAGACGTAACCGTAAACAGAAGCGATCTTAAAGCCGTGGAGCTTAACGCGTCGTTTATAGATAGCGGATATACGATAGAAAACGGAGTTTTAAAAGGCAACGTTTCGGGTGAAAGAGTAAAAAGCTTTTTCGGCGGAGAATTTCCCGCTTTCGGCGCGGTTGAGTTCAAAGTGACTTTGGACGGAAAAACGGTTGCAAGTATAGAATACTCCTTTACGACTCTCGAAATGAAGCGTGCGGAAGTTAAAATTTCTTACGCTTATTAAGGAGGGGAACAAATGAATTTAAAAACTAAAATAATATGCATAGTCCTTGCCGCCGTTATTCTTATAGGCGGCGGGGTGGCGGCTATAATAGTAATAGCCACTAAAAAACCGAACATAACTACGCTCAGCGCACCAGAAAATCTTTCGGTTTCCGCGTCCGGCACGGTTGTTTGGGATAAGGTTGAAAACGCCGAATATTACCGCGTGTTCTTAAATAGCGACGCAAACGGCATAAAAATCGAAGAAACAAAATATAAACTCACCGATCTTACGGCAGATTGCCGCATTAAGGTAAAAGCTTATGCCGGCAACGTTGCATCGGATTTTTCAAACGAAGTTACGTTCAGAGCAACTACAATTAAGCCCTCGTTTAACATAGCTCTTTCCGTTACTGTAAACGGAGTCGAAACAGACTCTGTAAAAGCAGGTGAAACCGTTGAGTTAAACGCAAAGCTTTTAAACGCACCCGACGGAACCGACGGCGACGTTGTATGGGAAATAGCAAACGGCGAAGACGTAGTTGAAAAACTCAATCAAACGGGCGACAAGTTGACTTTAAAAAGCGATATCTCGCTTTCCGGCAACAAACTCATAACCGTAAGAGCCAGAAGTAAAGCCGACAATACGGTTTACGTAGAAAAGAGCTTTACCATAAACGCAAAAACCGTTTTAACTCAGGCAATGCTTGATAAAATAGCAAGCAGTAACGTTCTTGCTTTCGACGGATTTATTGCGCTGGACGTATATAACGTTATTCTTGGTCAAAAAACCGGTTTGGTTTCTTCTTCGAGCGTTACCATTCGTACCGCTATGAAAGAAAGTAGCGGCGAAAACAACTGGTTTGCCGAATACGAAAACGCAAGCCTTGGCATAAAGCAGAGCATATATTGCAAAAAGTACAACGATAAGGCGTGCGAAGTAAGCATTAACTTTAAAAACGAAGAAAACTACACCCCCATGAAGGACGATAACGGCAATGATCTCAATTGGGCTGAATCGGGCTATTACAATAACTTTAAAGGGCTTAAAGTAAGCGACTTTGTTTTTGACGAACAGAGTTGGAGATGGAAATACGTCGGGAAGGACTCAAGCGTCGTTTACAAAATGATAGCTTCCGCAAACCCGTACAGTTTCCTTATAGGCGATAACGGATACTTTGAACTTATCTTAGACGACGAAGAAGGCGAAGCCGAAATTATAGGTATTTGCTCCGTTGCAGCCGACGACTATTCCATAGTATCAGGTAAGGCTACGGTACAAAGTCTTTTCGTATCGTTAGACGTCGGCGAAAACGTAAAAGTTCCCACTATTGCCGCTTATGAAAGCGTAGACGACTACAAAGACGCTGAAAAGAAACAGGCATATCTGCATTTAAGAGAAGCTATCGCAAACATGCAGGCTCTTACCTCGTACAAAACAAGCTATACTAATACGTCGGCTATGCTCGGTCAGTCTGTTACTTCGGTTACCGGCTACGAAGCTACCGTTACAGACGATATAGTTTATTATAAAAAATATTCTTCGTCTATTGCAGATTCTTACAAGTTCACCGATCAAGATTCTTATGGATATAAAACCACCTCTGTAGACGGATTATATAACTCTTTCTACTACGAAAAAGAGACAAACGGCGACGGATATTATTATAAACCGTCAAGAGCGTATGAAGGCGACTTTAAAAAGGCGCGTCCGTCGTTTGATTTTGTAGCCGAAATATTTGCGGCTTACGCTTACGACGAAGAAACCGGTTTGACGGTATTTGCCACCGAAGATATTCTTTCAAACGTAGCAACCACGTTTTACTACGGCGTGGGCAATGATATTGCTATTTACGGCTTGTTCGCTCAGCTCGGCAGCGTAAACGGAAGCACTTTCCCCACTCGGGTTGTAATCAAGCAGGTAAACGGCAAATACTACATCACTAATGCGGCATTCTATTACAGCATTTTAAGTTACGGACTTTACGGCGTTGTTGATATCGAGTATTCTGATTTTAATACAGCCGAAATTGCGCCCGAAACGGTTGAACTTATAGATAAAACCGCGGTAAGACAAATTCCTTCGAAGTGGAGCGATATTACCGTAATAGAACAATTATCCGGAAGCAAAGAAGAGGTAAACGTTCGCGGCGACGAATATTTAAAGAAATTTTTCAGCACCGAAAGCAAAAACTATGATCTTAAGGGATTGACGGTTGATGAAGTTCCGTTCTTCGGAATACCTCTCGGCGACAGCTACGGCTTTGGAATGGCTCAGGCGTATACGACCGCAAACGGAACAAAAGTTAAGTCGTTAAAACTTTATTACGACGTACCTTTAAGCCTTAGCTTTACTATAGACGAATCGCTTAACAAGGTTTACGATTATCTTAACGCTTCGGGCTTTACCGCCGACCAAAACGGAGAATACAGGAAAAACGGAAGCAATCTTGTAATAAAGGTTGCCGACGAAGGCTTAGATTTCTTTATTTACCTGTGGACGGAAGAAAACGTTTACTCGGGCAGATAAAACACAAAACTATTAAAAGCGTGAATCGCTTTCGCGCTTTCTTAAAATAAATATAAAAAAATTTTTAAAAGGATGGCATAAAAATGAAAAAAGCTACTAACGCAGTAAAACGCATTTTATCGTTCGTGCTGGTTTGTTTGCTTGTCGTTTCGTTTACGGCTTGTAAGCCTAAAGATGACGGCGGCAGCACAAAGGGCAGCATAACTATGGTTTTGACCAAAGATACGATTGCAATGGGCGAAACTATAACTGTTGCCGTGGCAGTATCCAACGCAAAAGATCCTACTTACGAGGTTAAATCTTTAAATCCCGCAATTCTGGAAGTTGTTGCTACTGTTGATAACGGCAAAACTACTTATTCGCTCAAGATTAAAGATGGGGCAACCGTTTCAAAGGATACGGAAGTTCAGGTGAAAGCTTCTCTTACGGCAGACGAAAGCGTTGAAGACGTTAAAACCGTAACCGTAAAGGCAAATGCAGCAACAGGCAAATCCTCTATTTCTATCAACACCGTAAATCCCGCAAACGGTTCGGATAAGTACGTTTTAAGAGTAGGCGACGAACAAGGTCTTAAACTTAAAGTAGATCTCGAAGTACCTTACGATGATAAGAGCTATAAAGTTGTTTTCGATAACGACTCACTCGTATCGTATGACAGTGAAAGCGGAATTATCAAGGTTAAAGAAGGCGTTAATCTTACCGATAAAGCTTTGGTAAACGTTACCGTAACTTCGGTTGCGGCTCCCAAGCTTTCGCAAAGACTTACTCTTACCGTTAAGCCTAAACTTGCTACCGGCAGCGTAGGCGACCTTACTCAGGCTATGATCGACGAGATCGCTAACGGCAAAATAACAGTAAACGGCGTTGTTAAAGACGTTGTAAAATACAATGCAGGCGAAGGTACCAGCAGCGAAAACAGCTACGGTACGACTGTTGAACTCGACGGTGAAAGATGGAAAGGTTCCTGGTGGTCTACAAAAGACAGTGATCCTGCTGTAAACGAAAACGTCTACGCTAAAGGCGAAGAGTTTACCTTAAACGGCAGAACGATTCATAAGACCGAAGAACTTTACGTAAATAAGAAGAACGAATCTGCGTCCAAAGTTTTAAAAGACTCTGAAGGAAATTTCTTAACGTGGGAAAGCAGACATTACGTAAATCACGTCGGCGGTTGGGTAGATGAAAACGGAGCTTCTCACGAAGGTCTTAAGGTAGGCAAATTTGAAGAAGTAGGCGATAACGTATTCAGATACGATATCGAATTCGGTACAACAAAAACCGATTTTACGACTTTCCAGGAAATTTATTACCCCAGCGAAGACGACTATTTAATGTTGTATCTTACCTGGTCGTTCACTCCTATACTTTCTTCTAACGACGTTATAGAAAACTTCTATATTTACGTTGAAACCGTAAACGGCGTTAAGAAAGTAACCAAAATTATGGCTGAAACCTTTAAATCGGATATTACCAAAGAAGATTCGTCTTCCGGTAAAGACGTTGTAATAGGTTACTCCAACACCGAATGTACTCTTTCGTTTGACGCTATCGGAACAACAACCGTTGCTGCGCCCGCTGCTCACGAAGAGATAAACAATCCTAAATATGAGGCGTTTAAAAAAGCTCTTGCAAAAATGGCTAACGTTCAAAGCTACACTTTCAAAATGACTGAAAGCAATAGCTATTCTCCGACGATTGATCCTTCCGATTACGAAATAAGCGGAACTATCGAAGGCGGCGAAGATACCGGTGAGGACTGGAAAGATTTCTCGCTTAAGCCCTTTGAATCCAAGACCGGAGAGGTCGGTTACAGAGGACTTGTTACCACCGAAGGCGCGCTTATCAACAGAACCATAGAGTACACAAGCTATTACACTAATCCCTACAGGACCGACGTTTCGGGCTACAAGCAGAACGACGACGGCACTTATGATGAATTTGAATATGCCGACGGTATGCTGAAAGGTAAATATAAGAAGAACGGCTCGTTTGCTTCTCTTATGCCCGACTTTGACGTTTCGCCTTATATATTCAAGTGGAATCAGACGGGTGCCGTAGAAGGCTCTGAAAATTCCGAAGCTTATACGTTCGTTCTTCGCGATTCGGCTATTACCGAAGAAGTTGCAAAGGCGTTCTGTCTTTCTATCTACGCTAAAAATGCAGTAAGCAGCGTTGATAAGAGTATGTCCTTTGTCGTAACCGTAAAAGCGGATCTTGATAAGAACGGCAATGTAGTCGATGCAACTCTTGTAAAAGTTGGTTTCGGTTATGATATTTACGGAAACTGGGGCGGCGTTTACACCACGCTTTACACCAACGTAAACAGCACTACGCTTCCCGCAGGTATGTTCGATGCAGAACATTATGTTGGCAAGAAGATTCCCGAAAGCTGGGCTGATTACAAGAATATAACCTATCATAACGATTTCTCTACCGCCGCAGGCGCAAAGACGACTGTAGTTTCCGGTGATAAACTCGTTGAACTCGTATTCGGCAAGACCGCTGCGGAAAACGCAACGTTCAATAAAATGCCCGGCGCGCTTTCAAAAGCATTTAACGATTACGTTTACGGTCCGTGGCACGAATACGAAGTATCCGGCGTAGATTCCAACGGCAATAACAGATATACTTCTTATATCAATTTCAGAATGCAATACGACGATTGCGACGAAAATAAGAAAATAAACGATTACGACGCATTTCTTGCCAACCTTATAGAACAGATGAGTACTTGCGGATTCGAATACGTTGAAGCAAACAGCGGTAAAGTCGGCACATCAAGAAGTTATCATTCGTTTGTAAACAACGAATTAAAACTTCAGTTCGTTGTTGAAAACTGGGGCAACGCTCATTTTGAAGGAACGCTTGGCAGTGCAGGATTCTGGGTTAAACCCACAGAATAATAAAATATATTTTATACGGTTTGTCCGCCCTTATAGGGCGGACTGCCGGAAAAATTTTGTCAATCAGTAAAACACTTAAAAAGTATTAAAAACGATAATAAAAACGAATAAACAAATTGTTTAAACAAAAAAACACTCTGCCCGACGGAAATGACGGAGGTGAATTATAACAGATGAAAAAAAGAATAATAACGGGATTTTTACTTGTATTTGCGATGATTGTTTCGGCAATATGCGTTTCCTGTACGGGCGGCGGCAAGACCGATTCGTCGCAAAAAGATATAGATCCTTCCTTATGCGATAAAATTGAAATAGAAGTAACCACTTCGGATATAACCATAGTAGAAGATGACGTTGAAGGCTTTGATTATACCGCGTATTTCATAATTTACGGCGACGGTAAAAAATTAAAGACCAAAAGCGAATATATAGACGCGTCCGGCGTTTTAATAAGAGTTGGAACTTATACGGTCGTATGCCGCGTAAAAGACCGGTCGGCAGAAATTACCGTACACGTCAACTCGTCCGGAAAAGTTACCGAAGTTAAAGTGACGGCGTTAAAAACGCGTATAGACATAAAAGACGACGAGATAGCTACTTACGATTTTGCGTCACTGTTCAGAATTACGGAAGACGGCAGCGTAAGAACCACTCTTTTAAGCGATATAGATTTAAGCGCGTTAAAACCGCAAAAAGGCGGTTATATAATATACTGCAAATATAAAGGAAAAGAAGCGTCGCTTATGGTGTACGTTACTGAAACGGCGTATGCTATAAGGGTTGCAAAAGATAAAGTTGCAATAAACGTTTCCGAAGTTGCAACTTACAACTATGCGAAATTGTTTACCGTAACGCGCGAAGGCGAAGAGTTTATACCCGATAACTCCATGATAAAAGGCAACGTATTGCCAAAAGCAGGGGAATACACTATAACGCTTTCGCTCGGAAAAGTTCAAAAGAGCATAACGGTTACCGTAACCGATAGCGACGTGGCTGTTTTTTATAAGGCGTATGCGTCGATAAAAATGCCTCTCGAAGACGCTAAGACCTATGAATTTTATAAAGACTTTTATCTTTACGTCAACGGAAAAATCACTCCCGTTGATAAAAATAAAGTGGACACGAGCGAAATTGACGGAGCAAACGCAGGCGACACCGTTAAAGTGTGGTACAGATACTCCGATGAACTTGCCGATTATATAGAAGTTGAAATAACTATCGACGACGTTGTTATAAAAGCTAAGAACGTTGAGGTGTTCTCTAATTCGGTTGCTGTTGATTTAACTTCTTTGTTTGAAATTTCTGTCGGCGGCATAACGGTAGAGGTTACGCCCGATATGATAAGCGGCGAAGTGGATTACACCAAGCCCGGTTCAAACGAGATTACGCTTAACTATAAAGGCAGAACAGCCGTGGCTATAGTAACCGTTAAAACGGGACTTATAGTTGATTACGCTAACGGCGAAAAAGTAATTATAAAACGCGGAACGGATAAATCTTTATACGATTTTTCAAAAGATTTTATAGTTACGGTAAACGGAATCGTGTTTGACGATATATCGCAGTTTATTTCTGCTGACGATATACAAAACGTTGATTTTAATACTGTAGGGCAGTACACCGTTTCGGTATCGTTGCCGTTTAACGACAAATCTATCGGAATATCCGGCGTTAAGTTCACTAATATTGAAAAGACTATTACTTACGACGTAGTATTAAACGACTATTCTTTAAGCGTTGTAAGCGAAAAAGTCGTTTTAAGAAAGGGCGAAACGAGTTTTAACGCGTTTTCGAATATAAGCCTTGTAATAAACGGCATAAATCAGATTTTCACGCAGAACAAGTCGCAGGTAAACATTCAGGTTTGTTACGGCGAGCAGGTCGGCAGTATAGATTTTTACTCGCTTGGAAAGCAGACGGTAAAACTTAAACTCTATGTAGACGGCGCAGATCAAGCACCCGTTGAGATAGAATACACCGTACTTATTATTTCCGATACTTACGTTTACGCAACAGACGCCGCAATTTTCGCGGGTGACGAAATATGCGTTAGCGACTTATTCAAAATTAAATCGGACGGCGAAATGATTCCCGTTACCGAAGATATGATAACCGGCAGATTCGACGCGTTTACTCCCGGGGTATATAGCTTGACTGTAAGTTATGGCGGCGTATCCGCAACTGCGGAGATTACGGTTCTGGATAAGGAATTCACCGGCGAATACTTTACTCCGTGTATGACCGTTTCCGAAGAAGCCGAAGTGGATGCCGACGGCGACGTTATTTCCGACGCGAAAGACGCAAAAGCTCTTGACGATTTGGTTATAGGCGAAAACCTTAACATAAGTCGCGGAAAAAATACGGCGACTAACATCAAAAGCGTAGATTTAAGTACGTTTACCTTTGTTTTCGGTACTCAGGTTTATAACACTTATACGCTCTGCTATTCCGACGGGGTGGCGGCTCTTGTTTACGACAACTCGCTCAGAATGAAGCTTGGCGACAGTACCCGTCCCGCACTGTATTTTAACAAAGACGTCTGGACGGTAACCGATAAGATTATAATAAATTCCGCAAAGAGCGGAATTCACGTTTTGCAAAGCACTTCCGCAAATTACACGCTCGAACTTTTCAAAGCGAGAAAAACCGACGGTACGGTTTGCTGGTTCGGTTTAAAAATCCGACTTGTAAGCTATATGGGTAACGATTATAATTACTCGATAGATTTCGGCAAAGCTGAATTTTCGGACGGATTTAACGGAACTGTAGGACAATCCGCAACTGTTATTCTGGCGGATGAAATGTATTCGTTTAAAGTAACGGGCGAACATAAAGGCTCAATAAATTCCGATGCCGACGTCAATCCGTTTAAAGGCAAGACGTTCAGCGGAAAAGTTGACGGCAAAAACGCGAATTTAACAGTGTCGTCAAACGGGACTTTAAAACTTGTAAGCGGTACGGACGTTTATTTTTCGCTTGCTAAGTCGGAAGTTTCGGCAATGCAATACGACGCGTTTGATTTAAGCGCCAAAACCTTAACCGTTTACGGAATTAAAATCGCTTCCACGTCGGTAAGCTCCGGTGCAACTACTTACGAGTATTCAGGAAAGTTCGATAAAAAAGCCGAAGATACCGTATACGTAACGCAAAAAGCCGAACCGTTTGCTTATAAATTTGTTTTAAACGAAACGGATAATACCTTTGAACTACTTTCAAAAGACAAGTTCTTCGGCCTGTTCACGAGCGGCGATAATTATTTCTTCTTTGACGGCTACGGTCGTGGCGTAACTCACTATAAGGCTCAGTCGTCTTATACCGAAAACCTTATATCTTACGAAGCTTACGGAAGAGATTTGGTTGTAAAATATAAGGATGCTCCGCGCGGATTTGCTTACGGCGAAAGCGTTAAACTAACTCTTAACGCAGACGATAACACCTATACGATAATGCAGTCTGACGGCGGCGCCGAAAAAGACGAAGTTTACGAAAACTACGCGATACTAAACGGCGTTATAGTAAAAGTAAATCAGTTTGTTTTCAAACAGGGCAGTAAAGTAAACGATCTTTTAAATCAGATTACCATAAAGAATAAAGACGGCTATGTTGAAGGCAACGACAAAAAAGCTTTAGTAAACACCAAAGCGGTTGCGTTCAGTAAGCCCGGGTTTTATCAGTTTATAGTAAACGACACGCAGTATTACGCTATAATGGTTGTGGACAAACGTTATGAAGGCAATTATTTTGCTAAAAACTTTGCTTCGTCATTAACGGGCAGTTCTTCGCTTTATATCGACGAATACGGATTTTTAACGTTTATGTTCGGTGATCGCAATTTTACGGGCCTTGTAAATATTTCCGATAGCGGCTTTATCGGCAGCGCGAAAGATTCAAACGGCAACCGCATTACGCTTTACGGTAAAGAATACGTTTCCGGCGTTATTTCGGTAGAAGTTGAAGGCGCGCTTTCCGCTTCCGAATATTTTACGGCTTACAGCAGTTTTGCCGCAGGTAACGGGGCTTACGTTTTAAGGGCAATAAATACCGGATCGGAATATGAATACTATCTTTCAAAATCCGAATTTGCGCTCGGCGAAAAAGTTGAATTAAGCTTTGTAAGCGGCGCCGAATTTAAGTCCGGCAGTATAGTATCTGTTAAAAAGCTTGACGGAACGGAAATTAAGTTCAAAATAGACGCGCTTTCCGATTTAAAAGCGGGGCTTGTCGAAATCGACGCGCTTGCCGGCGAATATACGAGTTCAAACGGCGTTACGCTTTCGCTTGACGGCTTTGGAAATGCAACGCTCGGCGAAACTAAGGGAACTTATGTTTCGGCTCTTTCGGACGGCGTAAGATACGTTCTGTTTAAGAACGCGGCCGGTACGGTTTATAAAAAACTCAGCCTTAACTTAAACGCAAGAACTTTTGTGGATAACGGCGACGTTTTAACCGGAGAAATTCTCGGCGGAAAATCCTTTGCAAGAGAAATAGCAATTACCTTTGAAGAAGGCGATTACGTTTTTGTTAAATTTGCATTCGGTGTAGGCGGCAGTGTTGAAATCACCGCTAAAAACGGCGAAGCCAGCTCGTCAGGCACTCCCGATTACGTTGGTAAAGGCACGTTTACAGTGGCGGTGGATACTATTACCGTTACCGTAAAATCCTATACGTTCACTTTTAAAACCGACGATCCTATAGGCCTTGACTCTTTAACCGTAACTTCTTCGTCTGCGTCCGGTGACGAGGTATATATAAGAAGCGGTAACGTATTCGATAGAGTATAACAATTTATAAACAATAACGGGAACCGGTATCGGGCAAAAAAGCCCGATAGGGCGTTTCCGAATATATAAACGAAACAATTTTTTACACATATTGTTAATCTTTTTTTGGAGGAAAAAGAAATGAAGAAAGTATTGTTACTTATAGCGATATTAGCTATGACGGTATCTTTCTGCGTAGGTTGTGGCGGCAGTGCGGATCATACGCACGAGTACACCTACTCTTTCGTTGAAGGTAAAACTCCTACGGAAGAGACTCGCGGAGAGGTCATTGGTACATGTTCGGTTTGTGGCGCAACCAAGTCGGTCATGCTTCCCGCTTTAACCGACACGATTACCTGGTCTGTAGAAGAAAAGGCAGCCACCTGTGTTGAAAAGAGCGCGAAGGTTTATACCGCTAAAAACTATCCGAGCATCAAACTCGTGATTGAAGGCGAAATTGATTCTGATGCCCACAAATTCACTGAGGTTGCTGCAAAAGACGCTACTTGTGCCGAACCCGGTAACGTAGCTTATAAAAAATGTGACCTTTGCGGAAAGATTTTTGTTGGCAATGAAGAAAAGACTTTAGCTGACG
>CAKVPH010000011.1 GCA_934796775.1 uncultured Clostridia bacterium | reverse complement strand
GTTTGTCCCTTTTTTGCCATAAAAAATGCACCTCCAAAAGTTTTTCTTCTCTGTCTAACTTTTGGGGTGCATTTCAATCCTTTGGGATCAGATTGCAGCCTTTTTTTAGTAAAAAATTAATAAAAAAACTACCCCACTAAAAAATGATTATTCATTATACAAAAAACAATATGAATAGCAAAAATTTTTAAAATTCAATCATAATCTATAAACCGCAATAAGCAATCAGACGACATCAGTATAACAAATATCTCATAATGTGTTTATTTTTTAAAGCTTTAACGTATCAAAATAGAGATCCCGTTAATTTTACGAAATCTTGTTTTTTTATGGCTATTTTTTACCGTTCTTTTTAATCTTCTAACCCTATTAAATAATCAGAACTTACATTAAAATAAATGGCAATACTTTTTAAATACGAAATCTTTGGCTCATTTATCCCGTTTTCCCAATTAGAAATTGCCGCATCGGTTGTATTTATCTCTTTTGCAAGTTGCTTCATTGATAAATTTTTATCTTGTCTTAATTCTCTTAATCGTTGCGAAAAAATTTTCATAATAATATAATACTAAGAAATCTTAATAAAATGCTTGACGCTAAGAATTCTTAGTGGTATAATGTACATAAACTTTCAGAATAAAAAGTAATACGTTGCAAACAAAAAAATTGTTCTGTAAAACAAAGGAGATAAAGTATGATAAAAATTTTACCCGGGCAAACCGATTTTTATATGGAATGCCCTGCAACTAAACGTAAAGTCTTATGTTATCAAAGCGTTAATAAGAATTTAAAACCACCCTGTTATTTTGGCAAAATATTATGTTCTGAAAGTGATAACTGTAAAAATAAAAGTTGTAAATATCATAATTGCTATATAGGAGATGAAATTTTATGAAAAAATTAATATGTATTTTTATTTTTTGTTGTGTTTTTTGCTTACAATTACCTCTTTCTGCTTGTACTTGTAGCCACGAATGGATATTTTTTAGTGACACTACAACCTGCGAGAATAATGGACTTGTGACTTATAAATGCGATATATGTGGTGAAAAGAAAGAAGAAGAAAGAAGTGCTTATGGTCATAAGTGGGAAAAAACAAGTTCCACCGCAACATGTTTACAAGAAGGTTTTGATATTTATACTTGCAAAAATTGCAATAAAATAAAAAAAGAAAACGTTAAAGCTACAGGTCATTCATTTTACTCATGGGGTAAATGTAAAACATGTGGTCAATTTAAATACGATATTTCTCTTTCTATCTCCTTACCGAAAACATTAAGCTATTATTGGCAATACAATTCAGGAGAGATCGAGTATTATAGTAAATGTCAAATTACAACAATAGATTTTGAAACACAAGAAGAATACTTGGTTGTATTTTTTTATGGAGCAAAAACATATGATAGAAATGGGGCATATGGGAATAAAATGGTTACATTCACTTATGTTTTGAAAGATTTAAATGGAAATATTATAACATCAAATACGCTTGAAATTTTTGGATTGGTTGTTAATCAAAAATTGGGACCAAATGGATATTATGGTATAAACCTATGTAAAACAAGTAGCTTATCATCGAATAAAAAATATATTCTTGAAGTTGTTGATAAGCGGGTGAATAGCTATTAGCTGTTGAGTTTATATATAAAATCGTGATACGATATAATTTTGAAAAATCAAAAAAAAGATAAGGAATGTCAAGAAAAGTGTGTAAGTTTTTTTCTAACTTACACACTTTATTTTACAATCTCTAAATCTCGGTTTTTTATTGCTATTTTTTATGAACTTTTTTATTAAAATTAAATTTTTATAGCGCAAAAGTTGCATTAAAAATTTAAATGTAGTAAAATATTTTTGTACGGAAGGTTTTCGGTAAACACTTCCGATTAAAAAAACCGAGGCATTAAATGAATAATTTTTCTACCGGTAAGCTTGCGCGTGCCGCCGTTGTAGCCGCGCTGTACGTTATTTTAACACTCACTCCCCCGTTTTCTGCTATTTCGTACGGACCGGTTCAGTTCAGAATTGCCGAATGCCTGTGCGTTCTGGCTTTTTTTTACGGCGAAGCCGTAATCGGACTGACTGTAGGCTGTTTTATAGCAAACATTTTTGGAAACGGAATTCTGGATATGGCACTTGGAACTTCAGCCACCCTTTTGGCGTGTTCTATTTCGTATTTTCTGGCAAAAAAAATTAACAACGACGTTTTAAGATTTTTAGTCTGCGCTATTTTCCCCATAGTCATAAACGCGTTTATCGTTCCCATAACCATACTCCCCTTTATGCCTGACACCGGCTATTTTGTGCTTGTTTTGCAGATTTTTGCAGGACAAAGCGCAGTAATACTCACAGCGGGCGCACTTTTATACTATGCGATTTTAAAATACGAAAAAAAACACAAAACGGCGTAAACATTTTTTTACATTGACTTTTAAGGCAAATTGAATTTAATTACCGAAAATTTTAAAAAAATTAAAAAAACGTTTGACTTTAAGCTTGTGATTTTATATAATAGAAAAGCTTGATTAATATGATTTAATTTAAGCGGACAAGTAAATAAAGTTGACACGGAGAAATGGCTGAGTGGTCGAAGGCGCACGATTGGAAATCGTGTATACGTCATAAGCGTATCTGGGGTTCAAATCCCCATTTCTCCGCCAAAATCCCAAGTGGCTTGTAGCCACTTGGGATTTTTTGTTGTTATGTTTATTTGTCAATGTTTAACCGCGAGGCGCAGCCGAGCCGACTTGTATAGTCAAGCACCCGCCAAAGTGCCATTTGAAGTTTTTCAAGAATTCTACGTCTGCAAACTCAATAGCGGTTGAAAAATTTAGAGAAATATGCTATAATGATAATACTATCTAACGGAAATGGTAAACACGTAATGCTTTCTCGTCAATGTGACATTTTTGAATATATGGAAGAACAAGAAATAAAAAAAGGAAAATTCAAATTTATCGACCTGTTTGCAGGTATTGGCGGTATTCGTCTTGCCTTTGAACACGTAGGCGGTGTTTGTGTTTTTTCTTCTGAATGGGACGATAATGCTTGCAAAACATATAAAGCAAATTTTGGCGACCAACCATACGGCGATATAACTAAAATTGAAGCAAAGGATATTCCAGATTTTGATATTCTATTGGCAGGTTTTCCGTGTCAACCATTTTCAATCGCTGGGAAAAAAGCAGGCTTTAATCACGAAACACAAGGAACATTGTTTTTTGATGTTGAGCGAATATTGAAAGAAAAAAAGCCAAGGGCATTTTTACTTGAAAATGTTAAGAATTTAACGGCACACGATAATGGAAATACATTCAAAACTATAATCTCTCATTTGGAAGCATTGGGGTATTGTGTTTATGCGAAAGTGTTAAACGCTTTAGACTATGGAGTTCCGCAAAAAAGAGAGCGTATAATTATTTGCGGTTTTCTTAATAAAGTTAATTTTGAATTTCCAGAGCCTATACCTGCAGACCAGCGAAAAACGCTTTCCGATATATTGGAAACTAATGTTGACAAGAAATACTATGTTAAAGACAATATTCGAGTATCTCGATTGTCTCGATTGAGAGATAAAAATTTTTCCAAACCTTATATTTCTCACGAAAATATGGCAGGTTCAATAACGCCTCACCCTTATTGTTCAGCCTTGCGCGCTGGAGCCTCTGCCAATTATATTTTAGTTAATGATGAGCGTAGACCAACTGAGAGAGAATTATTAAGGATTCAAGGATTTCCAGACACGTACAAAATCGTTGTCAATTACGGGCAAATAAAACACCAAACAGGTAATAGTGTCGCTGTTCCAATGATTGAAGCGGTTGCGAAACAAATGATGATAGCAATGAAAATAACGGAGGATAATAATGGATAAACAATTAGAAGAGGCGAAGAACGCGTTAGATACCGTAATTAGAAAATCTCGAGTTCATTTATATAAGCCGATACAAATAGCAGAAATTCTGTATAGAGATAGAGTTTTCAAAGACATAAATACTTCCGACTTAGAAACATATCGCACCAAAAGTAAAATGTGGCGCGATACTATTAGTATTGCCCTGTTAGGAAGAAAATGCACATCAAGTGCAAAGTTCCAAGATGATATTTTTAATGCTATAACTCCAGCACAAATCGCTGTTCTTGCCAAAGAAAATAATGAAAATGCTGGCGTTGTCGAAGCATATATTTATAAGGGCTTTGCAAATAAGCATAGTCAATTATCATCGGCACTCGATAAATGTTTATCTTCCACACGAGAAACGTTTAACGTTAAAGAATTTATTGATATGTTTTGGGCTGAAGCAGGTTTAAAACGTAGTATCGATAAAGTTTACGAAATAATTGTATATGCTCTGTTTTCGACGCTTATAGACACATTAGAGTTGAAAGTAGAGATTTCTATCAATAACGAAAAACTCGATATGGTAAAGGAGTTTGAGGACTTTACTCGTTCGGTAATGTGCCTTGACTTTTCAAACCCTACTGCAATTCAAGATGCTAAAGTGTACCGAGTTGGCGTAACAAATGCTGCGGATAGAGGTTTGGATATGTATGCAAACTGGGGACCTGCTGTTCAAATAAAACATTTGTCGTTAGATACGGATTTAGCCGAAAGTATTGTTTCTGAAGTAAATAGCGATAAAATTGTAATAGTTTGCAAAACTGCTGAAAAAAACATCATAGTTTCTCTTTTAAATCAAATTGGTTGGAAAAATAAAATACAAAGCATAATAACTGAAAAAAACCTTTGTATTTGGTATGAAAAAGCATTACGTGGCAAATATGGTGATATAATGGGTAATAGATTGCTAAACACTCTTATCGAAGAAATTGCTGAAGAGTTCCCGTCTGTAGATAATGGCGCAGATTGTCTGAAAGACAGGCATTATGACTTAATACATAGTGCTGATTGGGGTTTATAATAATGAAAGTTGAAGTAAGGTCTTGGCATACTGTTTCAAGAAGGACAGAAGATTCTCTTCCTAATTGTCCCGAAAAGAAAAAATTTGAAAAGCATATTGACGCTTATTTTATAAAAATAATGCGTTGTAATACCTATTGGGAAATATTGAAAAGTCGCAAATCGGCTAAAGAAGATTTTATTTTAACTTACAATTATGCACCAGCATTTTGGAACGCTGTTATTTACAGCCTACAAATGGGAATAATTACCGATTTAGTTTCTTTTTTATCGAGCGATGATGCAAGTTTGAGTAAATATTTCGAGAATATTACTGCTAATAAGGATAAAATATTTACAAGAAAATTTTACGAAACATTGCAAGATGACCAAACTGGAGAATTGTTAGAAAGAGAGTGCAAAAATAAGAAAAGTAATGATAAAGCATTAGAAGAATGCAAGTTTTTATTGGAATCTTCAAGCAAATATCTTCTTATACTAAAGAAAGCCCGAGACAAAGTATATTGCCATTTAGATAAGAAATCTTTAAGTATTGATGATTGTAATAATGAAATATTTTGTTATATCAACGACGATATAGTTGAAGAAATAATAAATAATATTTCAAAAATCATTTCAATACTTTATGCTTTATACTCTAATATTTGGAGAGAAACATCTTACACTAATAAAAATGATGTTCGGAATATAATTCAAGTTATAAAAACCTATGATAAATATCAAGATAAAATTTTTGAAATTCGCTCTAATGAGATAGAAAAAGAATTTAATATACATCGGGGATAAAATGCAAGAGAATAATAGAGATTATGAGAACGTTTTGAAATGCTTATTTAATAACAGTGACGGTATTGAATGTTTGCACGAAGATGAGAATTTTTTAACTTCATTAGTTCCATTATTTTCTGCAATAAAACCAACAAATAAAAGACCTGATGCTATTGCAGAAAATGGAACGACGCTATTATTGCTTGAACATTTTCAATTTGACAATAGTAGATTAAATAAAAAAGGGAGTTTGCAAAATCAAACAGCCGCTAAAACCAATAGAAAATTAAATTATTTGTTGACCGACAAAGAATTTGCTATCGTAAACGAATCTGTTGAAAAATGCGGGTTGTATTACATAGAGAATTTTCGAAAGCAGTTTGATTCTCACATAAAAAATATTGATAGTTATAAACTCGAAATACAAGAAGAATCAAAGAAAAAATATGATAAGTATTTAATGGGTTTTATAATAGAGGATTCAAGCCCACTGGGTAGCGTTTATTTTGACGGTGGTCTTAAATGCGTTGATTTAGTTTATTCAAAAGAGTTTTTAGATGTATTGGAGCAAACGCCTCAACTTGATTTTGTTATATTTGCAATGACAGGGAATGAAGATAATCGAATTTTATCGTTTATTTCACGGAATACAATATCTCTGCATAGAGAAAGACAGATAACTGTATCAAGTATTTCGAAGTTTCTTTTTGAAAATAGTATTTATGCAGGTGATAAGATATATATTCAAAACAAATAAACTATTCGATTTGCGTTACTAACGCTCCGCCAACAAAAAACGCAGACAAAATCTGAGTTTTTTGTTTTTAGCATAAACGTAAAAAACGAACTCCGAGTTTTTTCGGGGTTCGTTTTTTTTGTTTTATGACTGCAGTTTTTGCGTTTTTGTAACTTTGTTATTGTGTTTTTTGTGTTTTAGCTTTTTTATGTTTCAGCCTTGTTATTTTGTAAAATCGTATACTCCGTGCGTAAGTTTTTTTTCTTCGCCGCATATTTTAACGCGGGCGGTTACTCCAAACGGAATCTCGATATGATAGCTCGTGTTATCTTCCGTTTTAATCCACTCCGACACGATCTTTCCGCGCACAGTTTTAAAGGAACATTTTGCAAACGTCATGCCTTCGGGCGTTACGGGTGCGATAGTTATTTTATCGCAACCAAAAGCGTCGTCGTCAACACTTATACCTCCTAAAAAGGCGTAGAAAAATGCATCGTAACTGCCGAACATAGGATGGTCGAAAGAGTTCATTTCGCTGCTCATTTTGCTTTCCCAACGTTCCCATACGGATGTTGCGCCGTTTGCCACCATATACCCCCACCCGGGATATTCGGGATTTTTGAGAATCTTTATTACATCATCGGCATAGCCGTAATTTGCAAGCGCGTAAAACATATGCCTGTACCCTACGTTACCGCAGGAAGAATGATAATTTTTATTTACTACGTCTGCATAAACTTTTTCGGCAACGGCTGCTTTATCTTCTTCGGGAACAAGATCTAAAGTAAGAGCCATTGAGTTTTCTGTTTGAGTTCCGAGCGAATAGGTCTTGTTTTTCTTATCGTAAAACCGTTCGTTTAAGCCTTTTTTAACCGCTTCTACCATAGACGAATATTTTTCTTCGTCTTTTTTTTCTCCCGCAATTTTTGCGATTTTAGTCATAAGCTCCATTTGCCATAAAGCCGAAATGCTTGAAACAAAATATTTATCCGCAGGTTTGCCGTAACATTCGGGATAAACCCAGTCTCCGTAATAAGAATAGTTTAAAGAGCCGTTTTTAAATTCGGAATAAAGAAAATCTACCCAACGTTTAAGGTTATTGTATTCGCGAAGAATAACGGTTTTATCGCCGTAAAATTTATAGCTGAAAAACGGCATTAACAGATACGCCGCACCCACAGGATCTGCAGGTCTTCCGCCGACGTAATACGGCGCGGTATCGCCTATGCAGCCGTTTTCGGTCATGGTATCGGATATATCTGCCACTATTTTAGAGAAAAACGCCGACATTTCGCAGTTGTAAACCGTTTGGTATAATCTGGATGCCAAATCGTTTATCCAACCGAAACGCTCGTCACGCTGAGGACAATCTGTAAGCGTAGCGTGTTGATTGTTAAGCTCCGTTCTTACTGCGATTTTATGTAAATAATTAAGTTTTTCGTCTGAACAAGAAAAGCTTCCTACAACTTCGCTATCCGTGTGAACATGCTGAGCAACGACGCTTATAATCTCGGCGGTGCCTTCCGTTTGAATTTTGGCATACTGAAACCCGTGATAAGTAAAGCGCGGGCTGTAGATTTCGCCGTCCGTTTCGCCCGAAGCGATATATACGTCGGCGGCAAGCGCGCTTCTTAAATTAGTAGCGTCTACATCGCCGTTTGATTTAAGCCTTTCGGTGTATTTTATATAAATGCGCGCGCCACGCTCGGCTTTAACTTTAATTTTTACCCAGCCCGAAATATTCACGCCGAAATCGTAAATCAAGGCGTTTTCAAAACGGGTTACCGAAACGGGATCATACTCTCCGCACACTTTTTCAGCAGGCAAATTATCGGGAAAAAGAGTTGATTCGCCGCAAGCTATTATAGGAAGAACGTAGCCTTCGTCTATGCCCGCTTTGCTGTTTTTTTGCGCCCATAAATTATCTTTTGCGTAGTCTATGCGCGCGTCGTAAACTTCGCCGTCGTAAACGCTGTCTTCTGTAACCGCGCCGTTTTTAGTCCACCACCCGGCACCTGCCGTGGAATGAAATTCACATTTTTTGCCGTTTTTTAAAACTATGTTGAGTTGGAGCAATAGTTTTTTAGAACCGAACCAACCGTGAGCGAGTTCGACGCCGATAACGTTTTCGCCTGCGGTCAGATACTTTGTAACGTCGTAAACGGAATAATAAGTTCTTTTTGAATAATCGCAGTTAGACGGGGCAAAAACCCCGTCTCCTGCCTTTTTGCCGTTTATAAACAGTTCGTGCCAGCCAAGCCCCGCCACATAAGCCGTGGCTATTTCAGGCGCTGAATCAAGCATGACGTTTTTTCTGTAAACAGACGATCCGCCCTGCCGTTTGAGAGGCATATACGTCCAGTAACCTTTCCAGTCGGAAGGATTTGGCGCGGTTTGAAAATACGTTTGCGCTTTATCGGAAGAACTTTCGCCGAAAACTTCAACCGTAACGAAATATCTCGTTGCAGAAATAAGATTTTCACCGTTTATTGTGTGTCCTATCGTTTGACTATCCTGAATTTTTTTGCTGTCGAAAACGTCGCAGTCGTTGAGTTCGAGTTTTTCTTTTGACGAAAATACCTTTATTCTGTAAGCCTTTTGCTCTTCCCCGCAGATACTCCACTGCACGACGGGATTTTTTTCGCAAACAGCCAAAGGCGTTTTAGCGCGTTCTATTTTTAAATCGTTAATATTAATCATTGCAAGTTTTTTTCTTAAAAGCCGTTATAACAACAGCGGCAATTAAAAATGTGAACGCCCCCGTAAATGCGAAAGAAGAAATATTCCCTTTACAGCCGTTATTGCCTGTATTATCCGTATTTTTACCTTTTTCGGTAACTTTTACGATTAGGTCAGAAGAATATTCGATTTCGCCTACTTTAAACGTTATTTTTACCGTCTGAGCGTCTTTTACCGTTTTATCAAAGCCCGTAATAGTACATCCGGTCAAGGCTATCGTTTGCGTTTTGCCCGAAACGTAGCGGATATACCCTTTTATGCCGAGTTTTTCAAACAAAGTTCCGTTAAGGTCGTCTTCCGTAGTAATGGATAGTTCTTTGGCGTTTATTCCATAGCTTAAAACACTGTCTGCAACGACGACGTCGTACGAAAGAGTAAGTTCTCCCGCTAAACCGCCTTCAAGATAAGCGTGAACGGTAGTTCTGCCTGCATTTTTAGCAGTCATATTTCCGTTTACGTCCACGGACACGATTGATTCGTCTTCAACGACAAAAAACCATTCACCGACGGTTGCATAACCAGGCATAGAATATACGTTGCAATCTGCTTTTTCGTTTAATTCAAGATAAACTACGTCTTTAACTTTTCCTATAGATTTATATTGAATGTTTTGCTTAAACGTTCCGTTTTTGCCGTAAACGTATTCTATATCACTACCGATAACGCCCGTGGCAACAAAATCTCCGCTACCCTTAGGCGTTGCGTTTGCTATTTCACCAGTCCATTTGTACAGTTTAAGACCTTCTTTTAAAACAAGTCTGTCTCCTGCTTTATAGTTTTTAACCGAAACGCCGTTTATTTTAACGTCAATTGTCAATAAACTGGTCATGAACTCCACTCCCGCGATTTCAGCTTTTTTGCCGTCTCTTATAAACTCTATATTGTTTAAAACGTCAGTTTTTTCTTGTTCCGTGAGATATTTAAGGTACAAGTTTGCGCTGTTATCGTAATCGCCGGAAAAATGAATTACTATCGCGCCGAAGAAGTTTCCGCTTTGATCCGCACTCCAGAAATTTACGGGTACGAGTTCTTTGGCTTTTACCACGCAAACGTTTAAGGTTACAGTGCCTGTCACTCCGCCGTTATCCACGGAAACACACAGTTCGTTTTCGCCTTCTTTCAATAACGATTTATCGTAAGAAGCGTTTTGCTCGTTTAAAACAAACTCGTCGCCGTAAACGCCGTTACCGAAATCGGGTGTAACCTTTATTTTGGAAAGATCAAAATCGCTTCCTTCGGAGAGATAATACATTCTGTCGTCTGCAAGTTTAAAGCCTTTTACCGTGCCTTTGCTTACTGTAATGGAAACTTTTTTGGTTTTTGTGCCTACCGAAACGATTATTTCCGCAGTACCTTCTTTTAAGCAACGAACTCTGCCGTTTTCTATTATAGCGACGGATTCGTTTGAAGAAGAGATCTTTGCCTCAATATACGAGCCTTCCGGCTTTAACGTGTAACCAAGCGGATATGACGCGCCTGCGGGTAATTCTATACTTTCGGTACTGAGTTCAAAGTCAGTAGTATCAGCAACGAAGTTAGCCCAGCTATCGCCCGTCCAGACGTAACCTGCCGCACCGTTAAGTTTATATGCGGCAATATAAGTTCCGTCTATATAACGATAGAAACGGAAATTATCGTTAAGAGAAAGGACGCTGCCTATGGGCAAATCGGACAAATCACCCGCGTTTATATTAGAGAAATACACGAGCATTTGTTTTTGACTTACGTGGCCTACGGTGTGAAGTTTGTATTCCTTGTTTCCGTCGTAAAGCGTCGGCGTGCGAAGGGTTACCATATCCTGCGGTATGCCGTATTTAGTTTCGGATATTATGTTAGTGGTGGCGATAATAGTGCTTTCCGAACCTGTTATCTGCGATTCAAAGTAGAGGTTAAACGCGCTCGACCAGGAAAGAATGTGGTCGGGTTCGAGCGGTTGTATTACTTCCGTTTTATAAACGTATACAGGCACTGAACAAGTGTATCCGTCTGCCGTAACGGTTACGGAAGTTTCGCCTTCTTTGCTTAAATCGGCATCGCCTATATTTGCAGCGGTGATAGCTATTTTATCGCCGCGAGAGCCGTTTACGAGTCTGTAAACGGCAATACTCTTAGCTATAAGTTCTTTATCGATAGTTTCGCCAAGATAGGCGGGACAGTATTTTTTACCGCCCTTTTCCGCGCCTGTTTGCACTTCGGCAACAATTTCTCCGTCGGCAAACGCCGTAACGTTTTTATCGGAGAACGCCGCCGATGCCGTTGCCGACATAATAGCCGCGAACAGCAAAACCAAAACAAGACTTAATATTATTTTACGTTTCGTTTTCATTTCAATCGTTCTCCTTGCGTTTAAACAGATAAACTACGGCAAACAATCCCGCAAACATAAGGCTTGCCGCTCCGCCTGCACTGCCTTTACAGCCTTTACCGGAAGAACTGCTTGAATCGCTGTCGTTTTCGATTTTCTTCCAAAGTGCTTTGAGCGTTACGTTTGAAGCAGGCATTACATAATTTTCTATGTCAACGGTCTTTTCTCCGTCCGTCCAGCCCAAAAATTCATAGCCGTCTCTCGTCATAACGGGAAGTGCTTGCGGCTTTTCGCCCGCTTTGAGCTTTTGGTCGGACGGGATTATATTTCCGCCGTCTGCATTAAAAGAAAGCGTGTAGAAAGTATCTTTGCTTACCGGCTGAATCTTTTTAGTTAAATCAACCGAGTTGTACTCGCCAACCGTTACGTTATCTACGTCTATTGCGGTGTTATAAGTAACTATCATCATTTTGCCGCTCGGCAAAGGATTATCGTCGGTAACGGAAAGAATTTTTTCTCCGTCTATATAACATTCCGCGCTGCCGTTCGTAAAGCGAAGACCTATTGTGTACCATTTGTTTTTATCTAAAGTTAAGCTTTTTATTTCAAGAACTTTAGCCACGTTATCTTCGTAACGGGTAAATCTTATATATCCGCCTACTGTGTTATACGAAAAGTCGTACTGAGTTGCGGAATCTTTTCTCATGAAAGATAAACCGAAGTTCGCGTCGGAAAAAGCGGCAACGTCGGTTATTCTTACGTTGAAACGAATATCCGCCGAAGCGTAATCGTAACCGAAATCGGTGAGTTTAGCTCCGCCGCTTGTGAGCATTGAAATGTATGTGTTTCCGTTTTCTTCGGAAAGTTCCCACGAACTGTAGTCAAAAGAAATTACGTTGGGATCTTCAAACGTTTCATCAAAGAACTTGGCATATTCGGGCTTATCGTTACGCATAGAAGCGTTATCAATAAGCGTTTCTCCGTTTTCGGTTTGAACGCCTACGTTTACGGATTTGCCCCTTGCTATTTCAAACGAGAGCGTTTGCGAGCCGCTTGATTCTACAGTTTTTTCTGCGATAATTTCACCCGTTAACGCGTCTTCGGCAAAAAGTTTTGCCGAGCCGGAAACAAGGCTTACGTCTACCGTAAACACGTGATTGCCGGCGCCTAAATAAAGTCCCTGATAGAGTTTTCCTGTTCCTACGGTTTTGCCGGCATAGCCGTCGCTGCCGCGGACAACGGAAAATTTTGTTCCCGCTTCGCCTGAGGTTGACCAGTTGGAAAGCCCCGTAATAAAACCTGCGTCGGGAACGTCTCTTTCAAAGTCGCCGTACCGGAAATTATCCGCGCTTCTTATTCCGCAGTCCGAAATAAAATCGGTTGCTTTAATGGAATCGATAGTGCTTTTACCCCTGTAATTGTTGTTATACATACGAACTTGTTTAACGGGCGAATAGTCGTCTACTTCAGAGCCGTCGTATAAACCGCCGTAATACGGGTTGTCCGCCCAACTGCCGACTGAACCTGCCGATCCGTTAAGAGCGCAGTTATAAACCTGTACGTTTTTGATCTCCTGCATAGAAAGGTTCGGCGCATCGGTACCCCAAGTGATGAACGTAATGCCGTGTCCGCCGTAAAGGTTACTGTTTCTGACTACAAGATTATCTATACAGTTATCGCCGCCGGGATTAGGATTCCACCAAGGAGAAGCCAGACCTCTCGGATCGTTGTAAGTAGAACAAATGGTAACGGCATCGTCGTTGATAAAACAGAACGAACGGTCTATAATCATGTTTTTAGTACCTACCGTTGCGGAAAATCCGTCGCCGCCCGCACAGGTTACTTCTTTTAACGTAACGTTGCCGATATATATGTTCTTGCATGTGCGCATGTTTACGTGGTAGTTGTTAGTTCTCATTAAAGTAACGTCCGAGAGTTCCACGTTTTCGCAATTCCAGAATCCTATGGGGATAATGTGTATTCTTCCCGCGCAGCCGCGCCAGATGGATATTGCGCTGAGCGTATCGAGGTTATCGCCGCCCGTATCTACGCAACGGATAGAACCTTCGCCCGTAACTTTAACGTTTTTAACGCTGTCGCCCTGAATGAGCGGCATATTGTGGCAAGAACATGCGGAAGTCCAGTTGACGCCCGGAATATAAACGTCGTGTCCGATTGCTACGTCGTAATCGTAATCTTCAACTCTCGGGGACTGCCAGATAACCGCGCCTTTAGCAATATTAAGTTCTACGTTGCTCTTCATTTTGATATTAGTTGCAACGTATCTTTTTCCGTAATAACTGTCGTCACCCGGGATAACTACTTTACCGCCACCTTTAGAATAGACGTAATCTATAGCCGCCTGTATGGCTTTCGTGTCGTCGGTGAACGCATCGCCTTTTGCACCGAAACGCGATTCGGTTACTTCTACGGTAAGAGAAGGTAAATCGAACGCATAAGGATTTTCGGTAAAATCGCGATAGTTTTGGATAGTGAATCTTTCAGCTACTTTAACGTTTCCGTCCGTACCCGTAACTACGGCAAGGAACAAAGTCTGCAATCTGTTCATGTCGCCGTTTTTAAAAGGTATTTTTGCGGTAAACGAATTGCCGTTGGATTTTACTCTTGCAAGCGGAGAAGTTCCGTCTGTACTATCGGTATAGTTTTCGGGGAAAACTTCGTATATTTTAACGCTTTTACCGGCGTATTCGTCCTTTAAAGTGCCTTTTATAGTGACGTAATCTTCGTCTGCAATGCATGAATCAATGCTGCCGGCATAGTCGTAAAAGGCTTTTTCTCTTTCAAAAGTAAACGCGTCGATATATATTTTACCGCTGTCCGCACCTACGGGAACGAGTTTGAACTCGGTTATATATCCTGTGGAATCGGTGAGCGCGGAGAGATTGAAATAATAGGAAACAAACCCTTCGCTTTCGCCTTTAAGGTCGAACTCTCTGGATAATTCTTCACTGTATTTATCAGTTTCGTTGGTTTTAAAATAAACCTTTATTTTACTTGCCGAAGTGGCGTTTTTGATACGGGCGAAAATGGTGTTTCTTATGTTTATTCTCGCACTGTAACGGTTGCCGCAGACAACGTTTAAATAGGGCGAAACAAGTTCGCTTCCCTGCCCGTTAATCGTGTATTCCAAAGTTCCGTCAACATACCCTACATTGCCGTTGGTTGCGGAAAACGCCGAAACGGAAGACTGCGTTTTGAACTCGAAATCGTATTCAGCGTTGTTTGCAAGCGCGCCGTCGCCGTTTTCGATTTTAACGTTCTTAATTCTCGGGTTTACGTAATATCCTTGTATATACATAGAACCCATTGTGAACGTATCTTCGTAAGTTCTGTTCGCCTGCAATACAAGAGAATTATTTATATACCATTTAAGCTCATCCTGCTTAAACGTCATTTTCATCGAGTACCATTTTTTGCTTGAAAGCGTATAAGAAACGCGATCGGAAACGACGCTTTCGCCGCCGCGTTCGCTTATACGTTTTACGCTTAAACTTTTGTTTGCTACCGAATACTCAAAGAAATACTGATAGCCGCTTGTGCATTTGTACGCCGCGCCTATATTACCGTTTTCGCCTGAAACGGTATCGATATAAATATCGAAGGAAAGACCTGCCGCACTTATCTTTTCGTTTGAGTACAATACGTTAAGATTTGCCGACGGACTGCCGAAAAGGACGGCTTCGCCGTCCTCTTCTCCTATAGTCCATCCGCCTGTCTGCCAGTCTGAAAAGACGCCTGCGGCAAACGTTTTGGTATAGGTAATTCCGAATAAAGCCGTCGTAGCAACTAATCCCGCGGTAAATATAGCTAAAAGCAGGATTCTTAGTCTTGACGTCTTGTTGTTAATCATTGTATGCTCCTTTCTTTCTTATAATCGTTACAACTGCAAGCAATGCTACAAGAATAAACGCTGAAGTAAATCCGGTTGAAGAAGCGCATCCTTTTGAGCAACCCGTAGCTGTATCCTCAACCATTATCTTGAGTTCGCCCGTAACGGATTTGCCGTTTACGTAAATACGGAAAGTGATAATCTGTTCGCCCGTCTTATCGGGATCATAGCCGGTAATTCTGGCGTCGGCTAAAGATACTTCGTCACCGATTGCACCGGAAGCCATTAGAATTTCAGCCTTGATACCGTATTTTTCTTGTAATTCGGAATAGTCGAACTGCCAGCCTTTTTTAACGGTTACGTCCGCATTTGCAGTAATCTTAATAGATTGAACCGAATCGGTTACGGTTACGCTGAACGTGAGAGTCTTTATGGTTTCACCGCTTACTTTTTTAAGCGTAGCCGTTATTGTGGCCGAACCTATCTTTAAACCTTTAAGAAGTCCGTCTGCATTTACGGAAACTATTTCCGCATCGCTCGAAGTAAAGAACCATTCTGCATCTGACGCATAACTCGGTACGGTAACTACGTTAGTGCCGTGCGTTTCGCCAAGACCTATGCTTACCGTTTCTTCTTTAAGTTCGCCGTTTTCAGCAGGTATTACGAGATAGAACTTATGATTTTCGTTGTAGGTGAAAGTCATGTCGTATTTGAGTTCGCCTACTTTTACAAAGTCGCCTTCACCGATAGGAACGTTGTTCGCATCCATATTTCCAAACCATTTATAGAAGCACATGCCGCGTTGGAGAATTATTTGATCCCCTACTTTATATGAAGAAACTTCATCGCCGTTGATTACGGGAATAATCGTATAAATATAGGTAAGAAAAGCGTGTCCTTTAATTTCAAGTGCTTTGCCGTCTCTTATAAATTTAACGTAGTCTTTCATTTTATAGCCGTCTTCGCCGATATCGGTCGGGTAAACGTTAGCCATGTTGTTGAATGTTTTTGAGAAGAAAATACCTATGGCGTTGCCCATAAACCAACCGTCGTCGTCAAGACAAGCGATGTTATCGGGGTAAACTTCTTCTACTTCATGTATAGCAACGGATACGTTTACGTCGAACGTTTTTCCTCCGAGAGTAACGGCTATAGTTATAGTATGTTTGCCTGCAACGCTTGTATCAAGCGTAAACTCGGCTATTTCGGCATTAAGCGCGATTTCTTCGCTTAACATACCGTCGCCGTAATCGGCGCAAACTTTAATCTTGGAAAGATCAAGCGTTCCGCCTGCGGAAATATTGAATACTCTGTTGTTTGAAAGAACTATATTCTGTATTTCTTTTTCTACTACGGTAACGTCGATTGCTATTTTGCGAGAGCCGTAAACTACGTAAACAGTAGCTTTGCCAGCTGCTACAGCTTTTACTTTGCCGTTTTCAATCGTTAATGCATCACCTTCGACCTGAACGGAGGGTTTGTAATACGAACCTTCGGGAAGTACGGTTATTTCAGGATCATAAACCGCGCCTACGGGAAGAGTTACGGAAGTTTGTTTAACGGTAACTTCGGTTGCATCTGCTTCAAAGAAAGCCCATTCGCTGCCCGTCCAAACGTATTCGACCGAGTTTTTAAACTTGTAAGCCGCTACGAACGTTCCGTCGATATAACGATAGAAACGGAAGTCTTTACCGAGCGACAATACAGTGCCGACTACTATGCTGTCTTTATCGGAAGCGTTAAAGCCGTTAAAGAAGAGTATGCATTGTAAGTTGGTAACCTGACCTATCGTGTGGAAAGCGTATTTTGTAGCTGCATCGAGAGCGGGGATTCTTAACGTTACCATATTCTGAGAAATGCCGTACTCGGGGTGTTCGATAACGTTTACGGACTTTACGTCTATTACGTCGCTTCCACCTATACTATCTGCAAAGTAAACGTTGATTGCTTCGTTCCAACCGCTGAGTCTTGAGGGTTTAACGTCTTCTACAGTCTGAACTTCGTAAACGTAAACGGGAATATCAACGGATATGCCTTCGTTTTCGATGGTTATATACGTTTCGCCAACTTTAGAGTTATCGAAATTATCGAGGTTTATCATATCTTCGGTTACTTCAAATTCAAGACCTTTTACGTCACCTTCGTAAATCCAGTTAGCGATTACGTTATTTGTTATAGCCGAAATATTTAATGCTTCGTTAAGGTATGCTACTATATACTGCTTGTCTCCTTTAGTTGCATACGCTTTGAGTTTGTATTCTATACCCGTTTTTTCAAGTGCCTTTGCAACGGTTACGGTAATGCTCCTGGTTATATTTGCAAATTTAAGAACGAAAGTAACTTCGCCTTCTTTAAGTGCTTTTACGTTTCCGTTTGTGTCTACCGTAGCAATCGTTTCATCGCTCGAAGAGAACTTAGGATAATCGTAAGAATCGCTGTTTATACTCCACGAAATATGGCTTTCGCTGCCGACATGGAGATTATTAAGTTCTTCTGCGTTGGTAATGTTTGCATCGGTAGCGGCGTTTGCCTTAACGAAATTAGTTCCGTCGTAAACGTAAACGAGATTTTCGCCGAGAACGAATACGGGAGCGTAACTCGTTTCTTCAAATATTATGTTTGCGTCGTAATTCTGTTTTGCTTTATCGCCTTCGTAAACGGTAAGACCTTTGCGAAGAACTATAACGTCGCCCGCTTTTACTTCGGAAATTCCTACGAACGCAAATACGCCTTGCATAAGCGCGTATCTTACGGTAAGTCTGCTGCCGCCGCGAACATAGTCCGCTGTGCCTTCAAACTTATCGAAAACTCTTGCGCCTGCTTTAGTTTGGTCGTAATTGTACCAACCGGACGTTCCGTCCACAAAATATGATTCGCCGCCTGAAACTCCTTTGATACCGAAGTTTACGAGAACGGAATCGGGAGAAGCAACGTTTCCTACTTTAACAGTGCCTGCGGCAACGGTAATATCGCCGTGTTCGATATAGTAAGCACTCCAGCCGTCTGCCGTGTAAGTCGCTTTGTAAGTCTTAACCGTTTGAACAGTGTTTTCATTAAGCGTGAACGAGAAGCCGGCTTTAACAGTTAAAACGTCGCCGACGGTAGGTTCTCCGTCAAATCTGAACAACAATGCGGGAGTAAGATCTGCCGCGCCGTTGAGCGAGTAATTTACCGATTTGAGCGTTTTTGTTTCGCCGGATGCAGTAACGTAACTTACAGTTTCTGAATTTACGTTTTCAAGAACAAACGCGTTAGAACCTAAGTTTCTGTTGATTATCATTGCGGGAGTTTTGATTCCTGTAGCCGCTACGAATCTGAATACGTCGGTGGACGCTTCGTCTGCAGGGACAACCGCTTCGCCCGAGATTTTAAAATCGCGTATTTCAAAAACAGTTCTGCGACCTTTTATTGCAAAAATGGTTTCGTCTTCGGTTTTTTCGTAAGTTCCAAGTTCGGTATCGTTTACTTTTAAGGTAATTTTATTGCCTTGAGCAACTATTCTGAAACGGAACTCGGTTACGTTTTTAAACTCGGTTTCCTTAAGAAGGTTTTCGCCTACGTGATATTCTTCACCTTTATAAACGTGAACTTTTTCGCAGTACGGGCAGTATGCAATACCGTATTCGCCGGCCACAAACATTGCGTATCTTAAATCCTTATGCGACGTGGATATATACTCCATAGTGAATTCAAGAGTATAATCGCCCTGATATTTTTTGTTGAAAGTTATGGACGAATCGTAAGCGTCGGTATTAGCTACGGTAGATACCGAAAGATTAACGTTTACCTTATCGCCGTCGGTGGTGATAGCGTTGCCTTCGTATTCGGGAACTCTGATAACGGAATCAGCAAAGTCTTCACTGCCCCAGTTTACGAATACCTTGCCTTCGTCAGGATCGACGGGAGCAATATATTCTTCACCGATTATTCCGAAATTTTTTACGTTTGCAGTAACTCTGTGAGCTTTTACGCCGAATGAAACGAGTTCGTCGGTATAGTCCTGCGGATCGCCGAGCTGATTGCCGTTTACATAGAAGTAAAGCTTATCGCCTATGCGTTTAATAGAATATTCCGCAACGTTTGCAGTTAAACCTACGCTTGCTTTTCTTGCAGTGTCATAAGTCGTGCTTGCGAGAAGTTGAACGTTTGCATTGTACGGGCAAAGCATAAGCGCGTAAGAATCGCCTACCGTTACCATAAGATAACGAATGTCGGAATTGCCGGTTGACAGATATTCGATTGTGTATTTAAGAGTGAAATCACCCTTGTATTGTTTTTTGAACGCTACGCTCGCTTCGTATGAAAAATCGCTTGGAGATACGTCGTTTGAAAGATCTACGCCGAGCATGTCGTTTGTAGTGGTTATCTTGTTTTCGCCGTAAGAAGGAACTTTGATAACCGAATTTGCAAAATCTTCGCTAGTCCAGTAAGTATATTCTTCCACCGGTTCTACGTATTCGGTACCGGTAACTTTAAAGTTGATTATATCAGCAATTACTCTGTGAGCTTTTACGCCTATTTTTACAAATTCTTCGGTATAAGACTGAGTAGTGCCGAACTGACTTCCGTTGATATAGAAAGTCATATTGTTACCCGTGCGGACTACCTTGATAGAAGCCGCGCTGAGTTCTGCATCCGACATATTCATATGTGTTGCGCCGGTATTAAATTCCACGCCGCCGATCAGGTGAACCTGCGCGTAAGACGGAATGAATACCAACGAATACGAACTGCCGAACGTAACCATAAGATAACGGGTCTGAGCGTAATTAGTCGATTTATAATCTACGTTGAATTCGAGAGTGAAATCGTCCTGATATTTTTTATTGAAAGATACGGTAGCCTGTTTTGTAAAATCACTGTGTTTTGCATTGTTTGAAAGATTTATGCAGAGTTTGTTTTCTCCTACAGTTATCGAATTGCTTTCAAATTCGGGAACGTTTATTTCGGAATCAGCAAAGTCTTCGCTCGTCCATACTTTGCTTACGGGCGCGGCTGCCTGAGTTCCGAGAACGGATATATCGGAAACTTCAACTACGAGTCTGCGAGCTTTTACGGTGAACTTAGCCGTTTTTGCCGTATACTGCTGCGTGTCGCCGAATTTTTCGCCGTTTAAGTAAAGAGTAAGTTCATCGCCTACGCGTTGGAATTTAACGGTTAAATCGCCCGAAATCGCCTGCGAATGGAGTGAATTGCCAAGAGCTGCGTCATAATTCGAGCCGTTTAAAAGATATACGTTGTTGTTCTGATACGGCAGATACATAAACGAGTTGGATTCGCCTACAGCAAAAATAAGGAATCTGTCGCCGGTGTGACCGGAACTCTTATCTCTTACCGTAAATTCTGCAGTGAAATCGCCTTTGTATATGCGGTTTAACGTAACGGACGCGTCGTACGAAGAAATATTCTGTGTGGTGTCCTTTGTAAGATTGAATGCGATTTTATCGTTTTCAAACGAAATAGAATTGTCGCCGTAAGCGGGAAGATTTACTTCAGATTCGGATAAAACGCTCGTTGTGAATTTTTCGGGTATTTCGTTTTCGTCCTTTCTTGTCCATATACCGTCGCCTGCACATTCGTAAATAACGTCCTTATTGCCGAATGTATAGAAATTAACGTGATCGCAGAAAACAGTACCCGCTTTTATGGTGATAGTACTGCTTTCGGTAGCGACATTAAACGCCATAAAACCGTTTGTATTATAGAATAACAACTTACCTGTTGTCGGTTCGTTTCTGAAATGCGTTACGTTTGCCGTGCCGGTGCCATTAAAGAGTTCGATTGCCGAACACGGTGCGTACTTTATATCGTATTCAAGCTCGTTTGCCGTGTAAAGAGAGGGAGAAACGGTTATTCTGAAATTATTATCCCCCGCTTCGATAGTATCTGCGGGCGTGAGAACGGTGAGTTCTTCGCTCTTTATTTGTCTTTTCCATACGCCGTTGCCTTCGCAGGTGTATACAATATCTTCGTCGCCTAAAGAATATTTTTTTGCGTTGTTCCATTGATCGATGAACGTTATTCCGGCTTTAAAAGTAACCGTACAGCCGGCAGCAGCCTGAGCAAAGTCAATAAAATCGGTCATTCCGGCTGCCCAAATCTTAAGCATACCGCCGGTGGAAGGTTCGTTTCTGAAATGCGTAGCATTTTTTGTTTCTGTTCCGTTATAGATTTCTACTTTTTTCAAAGCTTCGGTATATCCCTCCAGCTCGTATTCGCTACCGTTATTTCCCCAAGTAGAGAGAGCGGGCGAAACCGCAACACTAAAGTTATTAGTTGTTACGATAGAAAAAGCTTCGTCAAGTTTTAAAACCGTTACATCTGTTGACGATTCGTCAGCCAAAGAGGTAACGAAAAGTCCCGTCATACTTGCCACCATTAAAAGCGACAAAATGCATACAAGTAGTTTCTTCATAATTTTCCTCCATTTTTAATATCCGTAAGTGTAATTCAGTCTGCCTATAGGCGCGCTGTCACCGCTTACGTAATAATCCATTATGTCTGTATAGTCGGTTACGTTATCGGCAACCTTGAACTCGAACCTGAATTCGTTTTTTGTTAGCCCCAGCATGGAAAGCGGAACTGTTATCATCATCTTATTGCCTTCGATTTTCATGTCCGCCGTACCCGCTTTGTTCCAGTTCCAGCCGCCCGTGCTTTTTTCCACGGAAGCCTTGCCCGTTTCGGGGCTGCGATTGAGTATAAAATCGTATCCGTTAAAGCTTGAACTTGCAGACGACGACTTTGTTTTTATAAGTACGTTCATCCAGTTTTCGCCGCCCGCGTATGCGGTGATATCGTCTTTGGTTTCTATCTTGAAATAAACGTTGTTGTCGTCGTGAACGACGGTCACGGATACTATATCGTTTCTATTAGATTTATCAGTATACCAGGAACCTAAAAGTCCGAGAGTTTTTGCTTCTTTTCTTATATCGAAACCGTAAAAATCTCTTTCTATCGCGTCGCCCGAAAAATCATAGTATTTTGATTTTACACCGGAAAAATCTGCGAACGATTTTATAGTTTTCGTTTGCCAGTTATAATCTGACGCAGCGGCTGAACCTTTATATCTTCTTACGTTTCTTACTAACTGAAGATAGAAATTGTCCTGATAGGTGTTTTTATCCATCTCCATATCTCTTGAAAACTCGTTGGAGAAGTTATCTACGAATATGGGGTGAGAATCGGACGTCGGACAGTATTTCCAGGCAAGCCATTCGTTCCAGCCGGTAACGGTGACCATTTCTACCTGTTTACCCTGCGATTCGTATTTGAACACAGTTTCCCACTGATCTTCTATATTTTTACCGGCTTCCCAGTTTTCGTCTACCTTTAACTCGGCTTCGTTCCAACCTTTTGAACTGCGTCCGTCTGAACGATATTTTGAAACGTCGTTACCGTAAATTGATTTACGGTAGGTGTAGCTCGAATAAGACGTTTCGTTTGCGCCGTGCTGAGCGACCGATACGTTTACCGCTTTGTTTTTACTGAAATAGAAGTTATCGCCGGTAGTCCAGTCCATCCAAGGGAATCCGTCATCTGAGAACGTCTGATTAGGCCACTGAGATTCGCGTACGTCGAAATAGCTTTGCATTTCGTCGGATATATCCGTTCTCATAGTACCACTTGCGTCGGTACCTTTGTTGTTTTCGGTAGTGCCGACGATAAGCGGTTTGCCCGTAGGCTTAAACCAGATATCTTCGTACTTTCCGTCTTTATAAAAATTGTTGTAAATTTCGTTTACTCTGTCGCCCGAATTGCTGTTCGTATAAAAAACAACTTTAGGAACGTTCCAACCCTGATTGTAAAGTTTCAAAATGGTGTCGAGTAAAGTAAAAGTAGGTCTGGAAAGCGCAACGTTTTTAGCGTCGTACGGATCGGAAACGAAAGATTCGTGATAGTTCTTTTCGTAAATCTTGTCGTTAGTCGTATCGAGATAAATAAAGTCTACGCCCGCCATGGTTAAAAGTTCCATGTGCCTTGTTATAACCCACTCGTCCGCCGTGTTGTAGTAACCGTAAAGCGGCTCGCTCGTCCAGTGAACGTAGTTTGCGGGACTTTCCATTCCGTCAGGATAACCTGCCTCGGCGTTTACCGTTCCCGGTATCTTCTGCCCTATTTTATAACTCGGATCAAGAATAGCTTTCGCTCCGTTTTCGGTTGCGAGAAGTTTGGTGGAATCGTATACCCCGGCGGAAGAAACGTGCGTTCCGAGCCACAGGAAATAGAACACGCCTACGTAGCGTTTATAATCCGTTTTATCCCCGCCCGTGGGCGTGATAACCCTGCCGCATTTATCGGTTGCGGACAAACTTGACAAGGTGAATTGATTTGAACCCAGTAATTCCGTCATTTTATTAGTATTAGAACCGCAAGCACACGCTAACGTTGACAAAGTTGCGAGCGCAACGGCAAATATCCTTTTAAATATTTTTTTCATCATTTTCTGTTCTCCTGTCGCGAAATGCGCTGATATTTTTATCCTTTAACCCCCACAGCGGCTATGCCTTCTACCAGATATTTCTGGAATACGGCGTATAATACCGTGGGAACGAGAGAAGTAACGGTTGCCGCGGCAAATATCCATTCGGGGTGTTTGGAGTTGGTCTCCGAACCCGTCATTAAATACAGCGCGTAGGCAAGAGTGCGCGGAGCTTCCGCAGAATTGTTGTACATTGACGGCGTTAAATAATCGCCCCATACACCGATAAACGCCGTAACGCCAAGATATATCATTACCGGCATACACAAAGGCATACATATAGTGAAACATCTGATAAATGCGTTCGCACCGTCGAGTTTTGCGCTCTCTTCCAAAGCTTTGGGAATTTCCATAAGGAATTGTCTTGACAAAAACACGTTCATAGCGCCGCCGAAAAATATCCCCGGCAGGAACAACGGATACAAAGTGTTAGTCAGCCCGAAGTCGTTATACAAAACGTACATAGGTACTTGCGTAACTATTGCGGGAAGCAACGCCGTGAGCATCATAAACGCGAACATAAAAGGTTTGCCTATGAAATCCATTCTTGCAAAAGCGTACGCTGCTATAAAGGACGAGAAAGGTACGGTTATTGTTACCACTCCCGATACGATTATGCTGTTTAAAAGCGGCTGTGCGTATCCGCCGTCTCTGAAAGCGTAAACGTAGTTTTCAAAATGTATTCCGTCAGGGAAAAACCGCGTTTCGGGTTGTAATATAAACTCGTTGGACATAAGCCCGCGGTTTATCATGAAAATATACGGGAAAAGCAATATTACGGCTATTATAACAAGCACGGCGTAAAGGGCTACGTTCGCCGCAACGGCTAATTTTTTCTTTTTAGTCATTTGAATATTGCACCCACTTGTCTTTTTTGAATATGAATATCGTGCATATACCTACAGCTATAACGAGCAGCCAGGCTAAGGCGCACGCATATCCCATATTGTATTTGCGGAACGCTTCGGTGTATATTTTAAGCCCGTACATATAAACCGAGTCGTTATAACCGGCGCCCGCTCTCGGCGCGAACGTGAGCGTTCCGTTGAATTGCAGCGTTACTATAAACGTCGTCATGAGATTGTAAAAAATCATGGGAGTCGAAAGCGGAAGCGTGATTTTTGCGAAAGAAATAAACTTTCCCGCACCGTCAATTTCCGCCGCTTCGTAAAGCTGTTTTGGTATATTTTTAAACTGAGCGAGCCACATTACGACGCCACCGCCCAGACTCCATAAGTTCATGAATACTATGGACAAAATTGCGGTTGAGTCTTCCGCATAGAAGAATTTCAGCTGCTCCCCGCCGAGAGAAGTAAGAATCGTATTGAACAATCCCGGTGTTTCGCCCGTGGAGTCGTACCTCATTATATAACTCCACACTATACCGCCTACTATCGCCGGCATTACACAGGGCAGATAATAAATTACCCTGAACGCCTTTATTCCCTTTTTGTTTACATTTAAAAGCAGTGCGAGAAGATAAGAGCCTATAAGGCAAGTGGGAATATTTATCACTGCGAAAATCAGCGTGTTTCCCACTATTTTGCCCATAAGCGGATCTTTGAACGCTTTTACGTAGTTACCGAACCCTACCGGATCAAATTTAGAAACGACGTCGTAATCGTAAAAAGAATACCACAGCGACTGAATTATCGGCACAAGCGTAAAAACGCAGATACCGAACGTCATAGGCAAAAGAAAGAGCCAGCCGGTTAAACTTTCCTTAACTCTTTTTTGCCAAACACTTTTCGTTCTCATTTTCCGATAGCATTCTGAAGACTGGTTTTAAAACTGTTAATAAAAAAATCTATCGAATTGTTCTTCTTATCGTCACTTATATCCCACATGAATTGCTGAACGGCAGTCTGCATTTCAAACATGTATTCGGGAGCTACTCTTGTAAAGTAGTTGGTTGCTACCTTTTTGTCTTCCGAAACAAGCCATGCATCGAGATTAAGGCTTTCAAAGCCCTTGCTCCATTTCTTTTCTTCGGCAAGGTCTATACGAATGGAAGGAGTTGCAAGACCTTTGTTTATAAGAGTCATCTGTCCTTCTTTGGAAATCATATAGTTAAGGAACTGCCATGCGATATCGCGCTGAGTTGAGTTAGATTTTGAACTTATTCCCCAACCTGCAAAACCGCAACCGATTTTGCCGTTATCACCGATAAGCGGGAAAGGAAGCGCGTCGAATTTACCTTTTACGGCTACTTCTTCGTTCATCTTTGCGGGACCGTAAGAAGAGAAGAAGAATGCGCATTTGCCAGATTTGAAATTGTAGTTAGAAGTGTAAGGTTTAACGGTTCTTCCCTTTTTGGAAAGAGTGTTAATCATAGTGGCCATACTTCTCATTTCGGCGGAATCTACGGCTACGTTGCCATTTTCGTCCAAAATGTTCGCGCCGTAAGACTGCATTATAGCATTATAAACCGCTTCCCATTCAAAGCAAGGATCTAAAGCGTAGCATTTATCGTTGCCGTCCGTTTTAGCTTTGTCGCTCATGATATATTCGTTGACGTCGTTTAAAAGAGATTCAAACTGAGCCCAGGTAAAGTTATTGTTCAGTCTTTCGTCGTTTTCAACGTCGATTCCGGCAGCGGTGAGAATGTCTTTATTGTAATACGTTACAACAGAATCCATAGAACGCGGAACTATATAGCGTTTTCCGTCGTATGAGCTCATATCGAAAAATGCCGAATAATAATCAGCGTCGAGATTTAACGTTCCTTTTTCTTTAGCCGCGCTATAATACGGTTCGAGATTTACTATGCAGTTTTTTGAAACGAGATAGTAGTAAAATCCTGTGTTGGCGTAAAACAAATCGGGCGTGTCTCCTGAAGCAATTGCCGAGTTTACGGAAGAAGCATAATTCTGGTCGGATATATCACAGATGTAGAGTTTTACCGTTATGTTCGGGAAAATTGATTTAAATCCTTCCGCAAGAGCGGTAATATACCCTTCTTCGAGTCCGCCGTCGCCAGAAGGAACCATAACCGAGATGGTAGCTTTTGTATTTTTATCGATATCGAGATTTACATCGAAATCGTCAGGCGTTGAGCTGTTGATGTTAGGTTTACAAGCAGTAAACACCGAAATGCTAAGCAGCACAGCGAAAATAATTGATAAAACTTTTTTCATTTTTTTCTCCTTGATTCAAAATATATTTTGCCGATTTTTTTAACGTTTTTTACGCTTTTAAATCAGCCTGTTTTATTTCATTGTATAATCAGAAATCGAATATTGCGCTGAGTACGTTCATTGCGTAATAACGATGTATAAAATCGTTGGGGTGATTTATGTTGTTCGCCGCAATTTCGTAATAGTTCTTTTTTGCAAGCATAGGCTTTACGGCGTGATACATATCCACAAGGCAAATATCCGTCCATTTTTCGTTTTTCGCGTCTTCGGTTACTAACTTTTTAAGTTCGCTTACCATATTTTCGTGCGCTTCGTCCGTCTTTGTTTTTGCGTTGGACGGGAACGGCGCGATAACTATAATCTGACACTCGCTGTTAACTGCCTTAGCCGCAGAAATTACCTTTATGAGATTTTTGCGATATTTTCCGCTTTCTACCGATGAATAAGTATCGTTCGTACCGAAAGCGAGAACTAAAAGATCCGGCGTACTTGCAGAAAGAGCGGAAATCTGAACGTCTTCAGCCGCCCAGCTTGAATCCTTGCCGCCTACTGACAAATTAGTAAATTCCACACTGATATTGCCGAACTCTTCTATCCCCTCTTTTACGAGCGTTGCGTACGGCGGACACTGCGGATCGTGGTTCCAGGTTTTTGACGCGGAACAGCCTTCCGAAATACTGTCGCCGAATACGGTCATCCTGATATTTTCTTTCGCCTTTATTTTTTGGCTAAGTCCGTATAACTCGTCGCCAAACGATTTAACGGTCGTTCTGTCAAACTCGGCGGGATCGTACGCATAAGTTACGTGAATATAATTGCCCCAGATAAGTCTTGATTCGGTATAAATTACCGAGCCTATCATCTGATAGCCGGTCGCAGCGTCGCCTTCGGGATAAGCGGCGGGAACGTTTTTACCTTCAGACCACTCGTCTTTAAAAACGGGAATGGCACTTCCTTCCGGCAGAGTTATAACGTCTCCGTTTATAACGTAGTCCTTGCCTTCCTGATATTCGGTTTTTAAAGTCGCGTCTTTAACAGCGATAACGCGCGAAGGTTTATAAAGCAATTTGCCCTGAATAACTCCGTCTTTTTCGACTACCATAAGCTGTTCGTTATAGATAACGTTGCTTTGCCATATGGGGATTATGCGCTGCTTGTTTGAATAATCGTAGGAAAGATTTTCAACGTCCTTTTCGTAAAAAGGTAACTTTGTAGCATCAAAATCATTTTTTCCGTCATCGGAAGAACTGACGGTGTCGCCGGTGCATCCGCTTCCGCAAGCCATAACCGATACGGCAAGCGCGGCAGCAAATATTTTAGTAAAGTATTTTTTTAATTTCATGTTTTTCCTCCTTTCGGTTGGTCACGATAAAAACACATTCTTGGTTTTATTATATCACAGCAATAGTTGGGGTGGAATAGATTAACTTTACTTTAAATTGTAAAAATCACACATTTATAACCAAATAAAAACATTGATATTAAACAAAAATTTTACGCCGAAAATAACCTTATTATATGATAATAAATAATAAAATGCAAAACGCGAATAATTAAAAATGTAGAAAAACTCTTGTAATCACTTGAAAAAACGGGCAAAACAAACGCAAAACACACTTGTATTATCTGCCGCAAAAGAAAAATTAATTGTAAAAATAAAATGTATCTGGCAGCTACGGATTTTTGTTTTACCGTTGACAAGCGGTAATAAAAAATGTACAATATATCAGGAATACAAAAAGGAGCAAACGAGAATATGGCTGACAGAGATGAATCTTTGCTATTAAAAAACCTGAATATACCTATTGAAACGGCGGCTTACCTTGACGTGGGGAAAGAATGGAAAAACATGGTGGAAGCGTTTTCGTTTGCAAGAATTTATTATGTCCGTTCAGGCTCGGGCAAACTTTTTTTGACTAACAAAACCATTGAACTTGAAGAAGGCTATATGTATTTTATACCCTCCTTTTCGGTCTTGGGCGGAACGTGTAACTCTTTAGGGCATTATTTTATTCACTTTATTCCCGACGAAATTTCCGCGCGTATACTAAAAATATTGCAGATAAAAGACCGCACTAAAATGGATAAAAGCGTAGCGGATTATTTGTTTACTTTTATATCTATAAATTGCAAAAACGGCACTTTAAAAAGCACTTTTGCACTTGACAGCGCGCTTAAATTTTTGATTTCGCAACTGCTGGACGACAATACCGTTCTTTCGGCTAAAGAGTTCGATATGCAAAGATTTATCCCCGTTTTATCGTATATAGACGAAAATCTTACCGGTCCTATTCCCCTTAAAACGCTTGCCGATCTTATGTATTTAGACGACGTGTATTTTTCAAATATTTTTAAAGTGACCTTCGGAATATCGGTAAAGCAATATATTATGAACAAAAAAATAGAACGTGCGAAAACCATGCTGCTTTCGGACACCCCCGTGCGCGTTGTAGCCGAAAGTCTGAATTTTTACGACGCCTCCTCTTTTTCGAACTACTTTAAAAAGAACACGGGACTTACGCCCCGCGAATTCAAAATAAAAGTTATAGACAACACTTAATTAAAAACAATTTTTAAATAGCATTTAACAGTTTTTAAGTCAACATATTGTTTTGTCTTTTTAAAAATTTAGGAAAAAATAATTGAAAAAATGAGCATATGCTGTTATAATTAAAACGCAAGCGCAAGTTTTTAACATTTAATTCAGAAAAAAGGTTTTATAAAAAATGGTAAAAAATACAAGGAAGTCGCTTATTGACGATATTAAGATTTTAAATTCAAAACACAAAACTTTAAGAGAGTTTGCCGAAGAAAAATACGTTAATTCAGATGGTTTTGCTAATATTGACGTTTTTATGGACGGAAACGATTATTTCGATCCGTATTCAAATCCGAACGATCCGGAATTATCGGAAGATTTTATAAATTACATCGAAAAGCAGGCGTATTATATCCCCGTGGACTACCCTTTACAAGTTACGCTGCACTCCACCGAGAAAATTGACGCTGACGCTATTGAAAACAAAATAAAAGAGCATTACTGGAAAGAACTATCGGACAAAGAGGACGATTTAAAAAACAATAAAATTATTTCTACCATATTGTTTATTTTAGGAACGGTTTTGCTTTCGGCATACTTTTTGATTGCCTACCTGCCCGCAACAAGCGATATATTTAATGAAATACTCTCGATTGCAGGCTCTTTTACCATATGGGAAGCGATAGATTATTTTATTTTAAATAGAAACGCCATAAAAATACAAAAGTTGAACACGGCGCAGTTAGCTTTGATAAAAATAAAAGTAGTTTAAGATTTTTATCAGAAAATTTTACCTGTTTATTGAATAATACATGTTTTTATGTTATAATAACATTACAAACATTACACGGCTTACAACAATAAATTTTTGTAGTACATTCGCAATATGTTTTTTGCTTAAACAAAAGAAAAAGAGGTGATTTAATGGAAAGAAAAAAATTTAACCGCGGAACGATGACCGGCGGAATTGTTAGAATAGCTATAGCAGTGGTTGCAATAATAATTGCCATAAAAGTTATATCTTCAGGTATCAGTTCACAAGATCCAGACGACAATTTCGGAAGCATATTTATGTGTTTAATAGGCGGAATTATGATCGTGGCAGCAATAGGCTTTATAGGCAACGGAATCAAAATGATTATCGACGGTAAAAAATCGTTGGAAGTTGCTAAAAACGGACACTCTGAAAACGGTAAAATAATAGATCTTTCGGCAACGGAAGTAACCGAAAATAATAACGGATGCGTTTCTACTTACATAATTTACAACTTAAAATTCGAATACACCGACGACTCGGGGAATTTATGCGAAAGTCAGGAACAAATAAGCAAAAACGTTTATGATAAACTGCAACAAATGACGCTCGTTCCTATCCTTGTATACAAAGAACGCGCAATTTTTGATAAAAAAAGATTTGATACCGAAAACATTTAACAAAAAACCAAAATAAAAACGCAAAAAACGCAGAAAATATCTGCGTTTTTTTTGTTTTTAATGCTTAAAAATCGGTTCAGTTTAAAAACTTGTCCAACTCTTTTTTGACGGTTTTGTTTATTTTATTTTTAGGATTAAAGTAAACTTTTCCGCGGGAAATAACCGTGCTGACGTTTTCTAAAACCCGTAAATCGTTTAAAGGATTATCTTTGGTAACAATCATATCAGCCGATTTGCCTTTTTCGATAGTACCCGTTTTATCGCCTATTCCGGCAAGCAAAGCACTTCTTGCCGTTGCCGTGTAAAGCGCAAACGAATTGCTTACGCCGACGTATTTGTGGAAATAATACAGCTCGCGCCAGAAATCGTACTGCGTTATCCACGGACAGCCTACGTCGTTACCTAATACTACGGGAATATCGTTTTTTATGGCGGCTTTTGCACAGTCCACTATCCCGTTAAACACCACGTTGCCGTTATAAAGCTCCGTTTCGGATATTCCCGACACGCTTTTATCAAACAGCGCGTAAGGAACGGCAGGAGAAATTGTAGTACACAAAAACGCGTTATGCTTTTTGAACAGTTCGATTATCTCTTCAGTCGGCTTTGCGCCGTGTTCTATTGAATCCACCCCGTTTTCAAGCGCGATTTTTACGCCCGCGGTAGATTCAACGTGAGCCGCAACCTTATAACCCGCTTTATGCGCTTTGTCGCAAACGGCTTTAATCATTTCGGCACTCATTTTAACTTCGCCCGGCGTGCCTTTTTCCTTAGCGTCCAGAACGCCGCCAGTTATCATAAGCTTTACAATATCAACTTTTTGTTTTTCGTTTTCTTCTAATATCTTTAAAGCGTCGGCTACGTCTTTAGCGGCGATTGCGACAGAGCCAGCCATATGCCCGCCCGGCACGGATATGCCCTGATTTGCGGCAAGTATTCTCGGCCCGCATTTTTTGCCGGATATAATTTCATCCCTGAGCCTCGTATCAAAATCCGAAAGTCCGCCTACCGTTCTGATAGTGGTAACGCCGCTTAAAAGCTCTTTTTTAGCAAAACCTGCAACTAAATTATATGCGATTGAACGCGTTAAGCCGTTACTCATAATAGTTTTTACGAGTTTTTCGTTGTCGCGCTGTTTTTTTTGCGGTTTGCCGTTGCCTGCCAGATGCACGTGCATGTTTATAAGCCCCGGCATAATATACGCGCCTTTTAAGTCAATCGTTTTTATACCGCTAAGCTCTGCGTCGTTTTGTGTTTTTATATCGGATATCACTTCGCCGTCAACTATAATGCAGTGATTTTCGGTAACGGTCATATCCTTTTTGCCGTTTAAGATTTTACAGTTTATTATTGCATATTTCATAACGCATAAAATATAGAATAAATTTTAAAATTTGTCAAGCGCAGGCACTGCACGAAAAAACAAATTTTACTGTAGTTCCTCTTTTGCGCGGCTAAACAGAGCCTGTATATTGTTAAATGCTTTGCTTAAAGGCTTGCCGTCTACAAAACAATGGCTTACGGTTACGTTCAGCGTTAAATAAAATCTGTCGTTTTCTTCTCTGTATTTATCCCAGCACACACGCGGACAAGACAGCGAAGAATAATCGCCGTTTATAAGAGGATGAGTCATACTTTCAAAGCAAATCCACGGTATGCACGTCATATAATAATCGTCGTAAAGCTCGTTATCGTTATAGCTGTCACGCTTGAAACGCAGGTTTTTTACGTCGTCTAACACCTGCTCGCATTTTTTATAAAACGCGCCGTATTCTTCTATCATTTTAAACCCTGCATTTTCGTAACTGCCGTTTATAGTCATTACGGTAAAAGTGGGGTTAATGGTGTTATAGAGGCGTATTTCGCCGTTTACGTCGCGCATTCTGAGTTCGTCTACTGAGTTTAGTCCTTTGGTTATAAGATATAACGTATTTATGAAAAAACGCGTTTTTGTTGCCTTTGAAACCTCTACTATTTTAGTTACGTCCATTTTTACATTAAAGCCGTAACAGGGATTAGAAAATTTACGAAACCATTCGTACTGATTTGCCCGTTCAAAATTATTTACGTCTATTTGTTTGTACGCTCTTACCGAATATATGAGCTGCAGCATGTCAACTCCGCGGTAATGCTTGGTAAATTGCCCGCACACGCACATTCCGTTTGCCTTTGCAACATTTTGCGAAGCAATATTGTTATCACGAATTATGGAATACACTTCTTTCACCTTTAAAACGTCAAAAGCGTAGCGTTTTAAGGCTTTTGCGCATTCAGTGGCGTAGCCTTTATGCCAAAACTCTTTTTTTAATAAATAGCCTATTTCTACAACCCGGCCTTCTGGTATTTGCCGATATGTAAGCCCGCACTGACCTATAAATTCACCCGTTTCTTTTTTTATTACGGCGTTTAAACCGAAACCGTCTTCTTTATAGCGTTTCAACTGATTATTCAGCCATTCTTTTACTTCTTCGTCTGAAAACGCGCCTTCGTATGCGTACATAACTTCTTCGTCTTTTAAAAGTTTGCAAAGCTCGTCAAAATCGGATAAATCCATTTTTCTTAAAATAGTGCGCTCGGTCTGCAAAACAATTTCGTTTTTCATGATCTACCTCATAATTACGTTATGCCCAAATTATTGTATCATATTCGGCATTAAAATACAAGCTAAATTAAAAATATGTATCGTTTTTTTAATAAAACAGCCGATAATCGACTTATAGGCGTACTTTTTATGTTTTTAGTCAGGAAAAGCCGGAGCGTTTTACCGCCCCGACCTTTTTACGATTATGTAAATAAATGAGAGAATAACGCATGCCGCGCTTAACGAGACGAGCAGAATAAACACAGCGTTCCACCCCGGGTTATCGGCAAACGCGCCTAAACCGTATGCGAAAAAGAAAACGTACTGATCGTTCCCGCGCTTGCATGCGTTATGTTAAAAAACTTTTCATAGAAAAGCCGCGTAAAGGTTTTTACGCGGTATCTTTGCGGTATTAAATTGTTGTGAACATCTACGCTATAAATTACGCTTAATTAAGCGAGTTTATCTCTTTTACGTCGCGCGTTAAATCGGCGTCGGTATACTGCCCTAATGAAAAACCTACCAGATTTTTTAGCGGCATCATTAAGATTACCGAACGTTCGAAATCGTCCTTTAAAAAGTATTTTTCGTTATACTCGAACACGCGCGCGGGATCTCCGTAAAGAGCTAATCCGAACGGTTTGTTAAAATATTTTTTAACGATTTCAAGCCCGTAATTCTTATACACGTCCTCAACAAGCGAATCCTTTGTGATTTTTTGCTTTTTTTCGGGTATAACGCAAATTTCGCGGGCAAAAATATCTTCTTCGGCATTGCGGGCAAGTATGAGTTTGCCGCTTTCGTTTAAAAGCGAATATTTAAAGCCGTCGTAACTTGCAAATTCAAAATTATCTATTTTAAATCCTACCGTCTTTTTCTCTTTTGGTAAAAGCGAAATTTTATCGAAATAAACGAGTTTTTTTATCTTTCCGTTATCGAAATAAATCTGAATTACTTCTTTTGCGGAAATTTCGCTTGCGTTTTCAAGCTCGATTTTTCCAAAAACGCTTGATTTTACCGAAACTTTATTGCAGTCAAGCGTGAACGAATTGTATTTTATATCGGCATACGAAAGGCCGAATCCGAACGGATACAACACGGGAATTTTCTTTTTAACGTAGTATTTATAACCTATATAATCGCCTTCGGCATACACGATTTTATCAGGCACGCCCATACTTAAACAGGACGGAGCGTTTTCTATGCATACGGGGAAGGTTTCGGCAAGCCTGCCCGATGGGCTTTTGCCGTTTAAAATTTGCATAAGTCCGTCGGCAAAATAATTACCGCCGTAATAGCACTCTAAAATCGCGCCTGCGTTTAACGCCGCAAAATCGACAACTCCGCCGTTTTGCATGATTACGCAAGTGTTTTTATTGAATGCATAAATTTTGTTTGCGGCGGTTAAATCTTCGCCGCATATTGCTATATCCGCTCTGTCGTAACCTTCGGAATTCAAACAATTAGCCTTGGCGAACACCAGAATTTTATCGCAATTTTTTAATTTATCTATATCGTTTATGTCTTCAACGAAAACTACATCGTATTCGGCTTTTAATAAATCGAGCGGAATACTCGTTCTTCCCGATACAACCTTGGCGCAGCCGCCGCCCTGATATACGGGAAAACGCGCCGTGCTACCGAAAACGCCGATTCTTTCGCTCTTATTTAAGGGCAAAACTCCGTCGTTTTTAAGCATAACTATACTTTCGGAAACTATATCGGATAATACGCTTTTCTCGTCTACTTTAAAATAGTTGCTCTTTTTTCGTGTTTTTTAACAAGATTTAAAATTCTTTCCGCCGCAACGTTTATATCTTCTGTTTTGATAAGACCTTTTTTAAGCGCGCGGGTAAGTTCTTTTGAATAGTCTGCGCCGCCCGGCATTTCGAGATCGCAACCCGTTTTTGTTGCCGTTATTTTATCGGTAACGGCACCCCAGTCGGACATTATAACGCCCTTAAAACCGAATTTTTTGCGTAAAACCTGCTTTTGCAAAAACTCCGATTCGTTGCACTTTTCACCGTTGACTTTATTGTAAGAAGTCATAACGCAGTCCGGCGAGGACTTTTTTATTACCTTATAAAACTGCTTTAAATAGGTATTAAAAAGCGTTTTTTCGTCCACAACGGAATCCGCGCTCATTCTGTAATTATCCTGATTATTACAGCAAAAATGCTTTACCGTAGCCGAAGTACCGTTTTTTTGCACACCATTTATATAAGCAATAGCAAGTTCGCCGGACAGATGCTCGTCTTCGGAAAAGTATTCAAAATTTCTGCCGCCGACGGGCGTTCTTTTTAAGTTTATGCCCGGGGCTAAAAGTACGTCTACGTTGTACTTTGCGCACTCATTGCCTATAAGCGCGCCTGCGGTTTCGGCGTTCTTACGGTCAAATGAGCAAGCGAGCAAACATAAATTAGGAAAGACGATATTTTCTTCCGTACCGGTTTTTACTCCGTGCGGACCGTCGAGCATAGTGATTTTACTCAAGTTTTTTTGGGGTATTTCGTAAGTATTGCAAAACCCTGCGCCCGAAGTGAGCCGTATTTTTTCGCTTAATGTAAGTTTATTTAAAATATCGTCGTTTTTTTTCATGGTTCACCGGATTTTACGCCGTTAAAGCAGCGTTTTTAATAAAGTGTAATATAAATAGTGTCCGTAATTGTTGGGATGATTTATGCCGTTACGTAAAAGATCGTCGTCGGTTTTGCGCAAAAGAACGTAATTCCAAAGCACGTTTACGTTGGCAAAAGCCGAGCCGTACTCGTTGGATAATTTTTGCAAAGCATGAACGTACTCGCTCGTTTTTCCGCTACGGTGTATCCAGTTTTTATGACATTCGCATGGGGAAACAAGTATCAGATTATCTCCGCGATTTTTAAGTTCTTCTGCAAAATAACGCATGTTTTTTTGGTAAATTTCAGGCGTTACGGGAATTACGTCGCCGAATTTATTCTGATCGTTCATACCGAAAGCAATTATGGTAAGATCGCTTTTATATGGCATGACGTCTTTTAAAAAACGAGCCTTTGCAAGATTTGTATCGTCGCCGCCGACAGACGCGTTTTTTAATTCGACTTTTATTCCGTAAGCGTTTTCTATCTCTTGTTTAAACAGCGAAAAATACGCTTCTTGTACAGGGAATGCCTCGCAACCCGTGGATATGCTGTCGCCAAAAACGGTAAGACGAAGTTTTTCGCCTTTAAAATCTTTTAAAAATTCGGATATTTTATGAAGATTGCCGTTTTTTAGAGAAATATTTTCCGCTACCCGTTCTATACTTTTTTGCGCATTTGTTGCGTAAGTAAAATACACAATGAATTTATCGTTGCCGTAGCTTTTTACGGTATCCTGATCAAAGGGATTAAGCCCGTAGAATACGCTCGATTTAAAATCAGAAATTGCGGAATTATCGATTAAATAAACCAGACCTTTTTCGTAATCTACCGAAAAATCTTTATCTACGGTATAATACGTTTTTTCAAGCGTTCCGGTATCGAGCCTGAACGCCTTTAAAGAGCCTTTTACTATATGGTCGTATTGTAAAAACGACGGTTTTTCGCAAGTTAAAACACAGCTGTCAAAACTTAAAAACATTTATATCTCCGTTGCGACGCTTTTTTATTTTTTTATTATACTATGATTGTATTATTATACTATGATCGCATTAAAATTGCAATGGATAAAAACGAAATGATTTTAAAATTCATTATTTTTTTCGCCGAAACTTATTCCGAAAGGCACTAACATATATTTGTTCGTCCACATATCTTTGCCCTGCGGATCGCACCAGCCGGGGGCGGAAGAAAACGTGGTAAAGCCTACGTCCATTCCTTCGCCGTAAATATTGTGGTCGGGACCAAAATAGTTCCTTAGCGTGTTATAAATTACTACGCGAAGCGCTTTTTCGCCGTCTTTATCGGTTATTTTTACAGGGACGCTAAAGTAAATCGTATTGTTTTCGATCTCGGCACAGCCGTTTTTAATAATCGGAACGACCGAGTTTTCGCCGTTTGAAAAAGTAAGCTCTTTTTCAAGTGCGAACGCGCCGGAATAGAACGGAAAACCGCTTAAAGTAAGCTCGTCGGCACAGCCGCTGCGTTTTTGCTCAGCCATATACGGCTTATCGCACGAATAAACGTTGCCCGACTTTTCGGCTTTATCGAAATAAACTCCGAAATCGCCCTTTAAACATACGTTTTCAAGCTCGAACATATCGCCTATCATGTTAAAGTCGCTTTCAACGCCAACTTCACCTTTCCATATTTTACAGGTAAGACCTTTTTGAAAATAGTCGGCTTTAAGCGTAACCGTATTAGTACCGGAAAGCACGGTTTTTTGTTGCGATTCGTCACCCGAAAAAATCAATTTTTCGCCGTTTAAAAACACTTCAAACTTGTGCGAGTCTTCAACTAATACCGAAACTTTACCGTTATATCCCCTGTTTTCAAAGGTGAAATTCATGGTAAGACTGCCCGTGTACTCTTCGGCAATCAATTTTTCAAACAGTTTTATTACGGGAAGCGAGCCGCAAATTCCGCCGTCTAACGAAAAAGACGCATAATCTAAAACGAACAGATTTTTTTGAAGCGGGAAATAATTAAAGCCGCTTTCGTCGATTTTTTTAATTACGTATTTTTCGCGTGGTAAAACGCCTTTATTTTCGCCAAAAACGTAAACCGCCGTCTGTTTTGCGGGAATTGTACCGTTCTCAAAACGATATAATTTTCCGTCGTTTAAGTCAAGCTCGGAATCGGGCAATCTGCCGTCAAACAAAATTTGATTTGAAACGCATTGTTCGCTCGTGTTTTTTGCAATTAAAACATAATCGCTTTGATATTTATGAACGGTTATAAACAGCTCTCCGTCGGCTTTTACGACAGAAGGCGCGGCTGACGCGCTTGTTAAAACGTTTACTCCGTTTTTTTCAAGTTCTTTATCGTTTGCTTCTTTCAAGCCGTATTCGTCAAGAACAATAACCGTAGTATAGCGGCAACGCCCTATTTGCACGCCGCCTTGATGTATAACTCCGCTTTCAAGTTCTTTTAAAGAGGCTATGTGATAAAGACAACCTTTTTGCGTAAGCGTTTTTACGGCGTTTTCGTACAATTCGTCATAGTAAATAGTTTTTTCTGACTCTTTGCCGTAAACGTAACTTTCGCGCGCGCTTTTTAGCGGCTGAATTAGCAGTACGTCGGCAACTTCTTCCAAAGCGGAAACCGCACAAAGGCGGGATAATCTGTCGTTAAAAGCCGCAAGCTTTTCAAAATACGGCTGTTCGGTAATTATTCCCGACGGATAATCGCGCTTTCTTCTGCCGCGGACGCTGTAAGGAATAATTCCGCAAATATTTGTTACGCCTAAAGCTACTTCCCATTCAAACGCATTTGCAATATCGGTTAAAGATCTGCCGTAACCCATAGTTGCGCCCGTTTCGGAAACGCAACGCGTTTTTTGGTAACGCTGATATACGGAAGCAACCTGTTTTGGCGCGATTGCATTGCCCGTTTTTGCGCCCAACCAGTCCATACCCGGGCATTGCATTTCTTTATAAACGTCAAAAAGATCGGCGCAGGATCTTATTTCGTACGAAAGCTTTTTTTCTTCTAAAATATGCCCCGTGAGTAAATACCCGTTCTTTTCGCACCACTCGGATAACGGACGCATATAGTTTTTTATAAACAAAGACGAGCAAAGCTCAAAATAAAATTCGCGGAAATTTTTATAGTCTTTTTCTCCGTCCGTTATTTCGGAAAACAGAGCAGGCAAACAGGAAAAAACCTGATTGCCGTAAACTGAAATCAGCGAGGTTTGTATCTGGTCGTTCCATGCGGGAAGCCATAAGCCGAATTGCGGCTCGTCGGTAAAAAATCCTTTTATTCTGCTGCCGAAACGGCGTTTATATTCTTCGTGCGTGAGAGTTATAAACTCTTTAGTGGCGTTTTTATTTAAAACGTCCGCATAACCGTCTACAACGACTTCTTCAAAAGAATAAACGGCGTTATTTTCATCGGTTAAAGCCCCGTTTTTATCGTAAAACGCAATTACCTTACCTTTTTTATCGTTCGGCGTAAGATTTTTATAAAGCCTTTTTTGCCTGAACGACGGATTTTGTTTTAATACTAACCCGCCGGCTATACCGCTTGGCCAACCGAATTCGTCGTAAACCCAGAACTCGAGTTTATACTTTTCGCAGTAAGTTATTGCTTTTTCGACAAGCAAAAACCACTCGTCGGATAAATATGAGCCGATAAAACCGCTTCTTGCGTGAAAATATATTCCGCCGTAGCCGCAGTCGGACAAACTCTTTAATTTTTGTTCGAGCTTATCTTCTTTTATGAGATCGTTGACCGTAAAAAAGCATACAGGTCTGTTGTTTTCTTTTTCTCGATTGATATATTGACTAAAGTCCATTTAATTTAAGCTACCTGAAAACTGTGTGACACCGAATTTTTAGTTATTTTTTGCTCGGCATATATGTATGTTGTAAACTATTGCAAGCAAGTTTACAATTTCTTGTATTATAAACTTTCAAAAGTGGAGTATTTCATTAAATCGCCTGTACCGCCGAAAAGCTTTTGTATGGTATAGGCGTTCTTTCTCGGATAAAATCCCCTGTTTACCGTTTGATCCGGCTCTAAAAACAATCCGAAGTACACCTCGCCAAAACCGTTCCATTCCGCGCCCTTTACAGAGCAGAACAGACGGAAATAACTAAGCGTGTGAAGATACGGCATTTCTTTCATCTTTTCAAAGTAAAGATTTGAATAATTGCACACCCATTCTTCCGCAGTGGTATTTAAATCGTAATAATCGCCGGTAATATTGTATCTCGTTATGCTTTTATCTTCTGCGGTAGTCTGTATTAAACTGTCGCCGCCTAAAGTGTAACCGAATTCGGTAAACCATACTTTAAGCCCGGTGTCCCCGTGCGAAACGGCTACGTTATAAACGTCGTCGTTGCGTTTTTTCCATAAATCAAGATTTAGGTTTGAACCGTCGCCCGTAAGTACCACTGCATTATCGCCGTCGTAAGGGTGCCAGCAAAGCCCCGCAAAATAATCACGATAGTTGGTTGATTTTTGACCGAGAACGGGATAATTCCCGCTGTCAATTGCGTCGTATATAAGCTCGTAAAAGCTCTGAACCGACTGTATTCCGCCGACGGGAGCAAATCCTGCGGGAATGGTTATAGCGTCCGGATTGCCTTCTTTAACGCCTTTTGTGGCGTAATACATATAATCGACGTAGATATCCGCAAGCTCTTGTTGCGATAATTCGCGTGTGGGGGAAGTCATAAACGTGTTCGCATTGTATTCGTTGCCCATTTCCCAAACGGTTATTTCGGGAAAAGCTTTTGCTACCGCCCTGAATATAAGGTATACTTTATTCAAAAACATAGCGTAATCGGAATTTTCGTCCGAGCTTCTGTCGGGAACGTAGGGCTTTTCGGAATTATATTTTGCGGTCGACGGAACCTTGGGCAAAAAGCATGCGGAACCTATAATTTCTCTGACATCGGTATTTTTAAAGCTTTCGATGTAAGAACCGTATCTCGCCTTGCCCGAAGCCGAAACTTCGGCAAGCTTTTCGTCGGATAAAACAACGCCGTTGCTGTAGCCGTCGTAAAGAGTGCCTAAGCTCATCCACATACGGAAGCTTTCAACACCGAGCGCACTTATAAGGTCGGACGCGATTTCATGGTTAAAGCCCTGAACCGTAGAAGTTGCATAAGGCTCGCTTATTCCGCAAAGAAAGCTCACTTTTTCTGAAGTGTCGCCGCCTGTGCTGTCGGTATGCGGTGATGAACTTGAAGAATCGCCCGTTCCCGTAGAGGTATCTCCGCCGGAAACGCAAGCGGAAAACGAAAATAAAAATGCAAAAACAAGAACTAATGCAATAAGTTTTTTACTCATACTTTTTTAAATCCCCCGTGCCGCCATAAATTTTTTGCAAGGTATACGCTTTTTTTCTGGGCGAAAAACCTACTCCGTTTGCAGGTTCTGCAAATGCGCCGAAATACACTTCGCCTATTCCTCCCCACACTTCCGCGTATGCGCAGTTAAAAAGACGGAATTCCATGCACGTTTCTAAATACGGCATATCGTTTAGCATATACTCAAAAGCGCGTTCGATGTATTCGCACTGAACTTCGTGGCGTTCGTCGTTGCCACTGTCTGAAAACCCGAATTCGCTGAAAATTACGGGCTTGCCTTCGTCGCCGTTGTCGATTGCTACCTGATAAATTTTATTGTTCTCTTTAAGCCATGTTTCATCCACTTTATTAGTGTAAGGATGCCAGCAGAGATAATCAAAATAATCGTCGGGATCGGTGCTTTTCGTGTCGCCCGCAGGTGCGTTGCCGCTTTTTATATAAGCGTATATATCGGAAAGAAAATACTCTACTGTAGCGAGCGAATTGTTTAATGGCGCAAGCCCCGGAAGCACGCATTTTGCGTTAGGATTACCCTTTTTTATGCCCCTTGAAGCATAATAAACGTAGTCCGTTACCACTTTAACGTGTTCATCGTCGGTAAACCCGCCCGAGCCTTCGGTTAAACTGCCGGAAACGGCTTTATAGCCGTTGGGATGTAAAAATACGTTGGAATTATATTCGTTGCCGACTTCCCACTTTGTAATTTCGGGGAAAAGCTTAGCTATTGCTTCCCACATTTCTTCCAAAGCGTACATATAGCTTAAATATCCTTCTTCGGAAGGTCTGGGCGCGGTGTTGCCGGGAGTGGTAATTCTGAAATCGGAATACTTGGGAATTACGCACGCCTGTCCTACAAGGTTAGTAACGCCCGCGGCTTTAAGATCGCCTGCGGCTTTTTTAAGATATTTATACTCTTCTTCGTCGTAATTGCCGGGTTCGATCAAAAACTCGTCGGGCAGACGAAATCTCATAGAGGACGCGCCGAGAGCGGACACAAGCCCTACCGTTTTTTCAAGCGAAAAGCCGTTTACCTGCGACGTTTCGGCAGTGCTTAAACTCATATTGTACCCTTCGGTTAAGGGTTCGTCTATTCCGTATAAAAGCGATTTGTTTACGTTTTTATAAGGATCGTTGTCAGATGACGATTCATTGCCGCCACCGGTGCAGCCTGTAAAAAAGATCATTCCCGCAGCAAGTGCCGAAGATACGAATTTAATAAATTTTCGGTTCATATTTCCTCCCGTTTTACGTTTTATAATTTTTATTAAAAATAAATATCAGCCTTTTAAACCGCCGGCAACAGTGTTTGCCATAATGGTTTTTTGAAATATTGAAAAAACGATTATTATAGGAATGGTTGCAAGCATCATAAGAGCGAACAGCCCCGGATAATCGTAAGCGTTTTCTCCGTTGGTTATATTAAAGGACATAAGATATATTCCTACTGCAAGAGTGGGATTTTCTCTCATGTACATATACGGACTGTAATAGTCGTTCCATAGTCCGATAAAGGCAATTAGTCCGACCGAGAACAGCACCGGTTTTATCAGCGGAAGCATTATGGAAAAGAATATCTTTATATGTCCTGCGCCGTCTATCATGGCGGACTCCGCGTACGACCAGGACAGATTTGCAAACGCACTGTAAATCATAAAAAAATTAAAGCCGAAACCGCTCGCCGCAAGCACGATAAGCCCGTAGCGATGCCCGGCAAGCCCTAAATCGTTCATGAGCTTGTATGTTGTGGCGATGCTTCCCGTCGTTGGTATAATCATAATGAAAATAGAAACGACGTATATGACGTGTTTAAAAGCAAAGTCGTATTTGCTTACGACGTACGCCGACATTGCACTTACGAGCATTGTGAAAAACGTTGCGCCGAAAGAAATTAAAATGCTGTTAAAAAACATCGTGCCTATGCTATACGACTCGAATGCATTAACATAGTTTTTTAGCGATATTGAATCGAGTTCTTTAAAAATGCTCTGCAACGGGTACAAAAAGAAGTTCTGCTTTGTTCTGAACGAATTTGTAAATACCCATATGAGCGGATAAACAAGCGATATCGCGTACAGGACGAAAATTGCCAAAACTACTATATATACAACTTTATTTCCGTCCGGTAAAATTCTTTTTCTCGTCATTCTTTATCTCCGTTTTTTGTCGGGCGGAGAGCGGTTCTCTCCGCCCGACTTTAGTTAAAACGTTTTAGTAAATTCTGTTATCTGTTCAGTAATTAGTCTTGTTTTTTCTTTCTGAAAATTGCTACGGCAATAGCTCCGATTACAGCAAGAGCGGGAACGGATACTACTGCGCCGCTGCAGCTTGCGCAGTTGTCCGTAACGGAGGAATCAGAACCCTGAGATGAGGACGAACTGCTGCTATCCGGCTGAGGATCAGGCGTAGGTTCGGGATCTCCCGTGTTATCGCCCTTTACGCTTGTTAAAGATACGAATCTGAAGTTATCGATTGCAAATTCAGATGCGGTTTCTGCCGAAACGCCCGCGCTGCCTGTCATTAAAATATCGGTAAAGCGTGCTACGACTATATCGATATTTTCAACCGAAGTGTCTTCTGCTCTTAAATAAATTTCCGCGGTTTTTGCGCTGAGTTTAACTCTTACGGTTACGGTTTTATTCTCGGCTAAAACGTCGTAAACGTTTATGGGAAGAGTATAAACCTGCTCGCCCATAGAGATAGTTCCGTCCGCATTGAAAGTAATAATATAAGCGTTATCGCGGATTTTACCGAGAACGAGCGAAATTTCGCCGCTTACGTATTTTACGATATCGAACGTAAGAATAAAGCCTTCGGAATAGCCTTTTGTGGTAAAGCAAGCTTTATCGTCGGTCTTTATTAAAAGCGCGCCGCCCAGAACGCCTGCTTTTCCGGTTATTTCAAAGTTCTTGCCGTCAAAATAGCCTTGGTTAAAGTTTGTCATGGCGGTTGCCTGAGTTGACGCAACGTTTACGATAATGGTCTTTTCGTCGGAAGCTTTAGCTAAGCCGTCCTCGCCGTAAACCGCATATTTAACGGTGTAAACGCCTGCGGTTTCAAACTTATAGGTTCCGTTTTCTACCTTTTTCTGAGTTTCGCCGCAAACCACGGTTATTTCGAGAGTATCGGTGTCTGCCATGTTGTTTACGGTAGGAACGAGATTTATTTCGCTCCCTTCTATTACTACGCTTTCAACGTTGCCTGTTAAAATTTCAACTTCGGGAACGGGAATATATTTTCCTGTGGGCTCCTGCCACGAAACCATCTTTTTATCGGTTGCAAAGTCCTCGCCTAAAGCTCCGCAGAAGGTAAACGTATCGGTATTCACTCTATCGTAAGCAAAATCCGATTTTGCAACAAGTTTGTCGTTTTTATCGGTAACGGAGATTTTGTAAATATAACCCGTGGAGTTGTTCGTTCTTGCAAACATAGAAAGATACATTCCGCCGTTTACTTCATCTTTATACATTCCTTGTATGGTATCGATAATCTGAACGTATTCTTCGCCGACGAGTGCGTAAACGGTTGTATCGCCGCTATCGGTAACAGAAATTTTAAGAGTGGTTGCCGTCAGAGTAAAATTATTTTTGTAGTTCGTGAGCGAAGGCATAAACGACGTAGCCCAAGGCGTGTAAATCTGCTTTGCCGTCATGAAAAACAATTTTGAAGAATACGGGCTGGAGTCGCCTATATAACTCATAAAACCTGCGCCGAACGTGGAAATTGCAGATACGTCGAGTTCGATATATACGTTGCATGCACCCTTTATCTGCGTGTTGTAGTTCATCATCTGGTCATTTACGTAACCGGGTTTTAAAAGCATTGCGCCGCGTTTATCGGCATAATAATCTTCTGCCTTTACAAAACTGCCGGACGATGCGCTGTAAATAAAGCTTACGTCTTTTTCAAGCTTTTCGATTCTGTCATCGTTATTTAAAAGCGTAAAGCCTTTTTTAACGGTGAAAGTATCGCCTTCTTTAAGTTCCCAGGTTCCGCTTGCCGCAAGACGAATCTGAACTTTTCCATCGTTATCTATAACTACTACGCTGTTTAAAGTTTCAACGGTGCCGTCGGCTCTCTTATATTCTACGTTTGCAAGCTGCTCTTTTAATTCTGTCCACTGGGCAGCCCGGCTGTTGGTAAGAAAATTTAGATAAGGCAAACCGTATCCGTCGTTTTGTTCAAACGCAGGCGTTCCGCTGATTTCAAGTTCAACTTTTTGAACGTCTGTCTTTTTTTGCGTATAAACGATAGTTCCGCTACTTAATGCGCCGTCGATTGCACCCGTCCAGAAATTGTCGGACATGTTCTCACTGCCGAATCTCTCTTCAACGGTATTTCCGCCTGCAGTGGTAGCTTTAAAACCGTAAAAATACATGGTCTGGTTTGTTGCCGCATCAGAGGTGTTTCTGAAAAAGAAGCCAAGCGAATATGTTTTGCCTGCAAGTTCGGCGGCGTAAAATCCGCTTAACGTATCGGTAATCTGAACGTATTCGGTAATTTGCGCGTTTGAGCCGGCGTAACTTGATTCGGGTTCTACCGATTTAGCGTATAACGTAACGTCGCCTCTTTCGTTTACTTCCATTTTAATGCGAACGCGGAAGTACATTTTGGTACCCCAGTAATTTTCGTCATAATTTTTATATGCCGTTTCGCCTGCAATACCTGAATCCGTACGCCATGGCGTGTAAATTATCTGCGAGTTTGCAAAGAACAATCCCGAAGAATACGGATTTGACTGCATTCCGTCGGGCGTTAAACCAAAGCCGAAAGTGGTATTATGAAAGCATTTAAACGCAATGTCGTATTCAACGGTAATTGCGCCCGAAAACGTGGTTTTGTAATAAAAACTCTGATCTCCGGAATAACCGCCGTTTACGGCAACGCTTCCTTCGGTTGCCGCATGCACTTTTTCAGGCGCGTTTACAACGCCTAAAACCGCACACGACAATAAAAGAGTAAGACTGAATATTAAAGTCAATATTTTTTTCATAGTTAATTTCTCCCCTTTTTACTTTTAGTCCAAAGTGCCGCTCGCCTTGCGATCTTCTGCAAAATTTTCGGCATAGTCGCTGATAGCGGTCTGGTCGAGAGTAAGGTTTGCGACAGATACGTTAGTTACGGCAAAGTTGCCGTAATAGTTGGTGCAGATAGCAAAATATCCGTAAGTGTCAACGTCGGTCATAACTACTCTGGGAATAGCAAGCACGCTGTCGGGCTGATCGTCGTATTTATAGTAAAGAGTTATCGTTCTGTTGTTTACAACAAGCATTACGTTGAGCTTTTTATGCGTAGCTCCTTCTTTTTTGAAATCTTCAAAGATGTTTTCGGATACGCCTACCGAAGTGGTATCGCCAACAAATTTGCTCTTGCCTATACTTTCTACGTTCATGTTGCCAACCTTGTTGCCTTCAACGCCTCTGGGGGCAAACATTATTGTTTCGCATCTTGAAAAGTCTTCGGAATAAGACTGCTTGCCTATGCTGAAACCTATCCAACTGCAAGCCGCTATGCCGTCGGTTGCGCCCTGAGCTATATCGAATAAATCGAACTTAACAACGTAATCGGCGTACATCTGTTTTGTACCGAAGAACGCGCTTTGATCCGCATTGATAAAGTCTATTTCACCATTGTTTGCAAATACGCTGCCGGTTGTGTACCAGTCCTTTGACGAGATATAGGGCTTACCGTTCTTTTTAAGTTCGGTAAAGTCTATTGCCATGCTCTTTTCTGCGGAATCTTTAAGCGAATAGGCGGTAACTTCAAAGTCGTCGGCATAAAGCGTTGCGCCTGCCGCAGTGGTATAGCCTACCTTTCCGTCTATATCGGTTACGCCATTTACGGTTGCGGCTTTTACGTCGTCAACGAGAACGTCTATTTCGCCTGTAGATTTTACCTTGAACTGCATTTTGTGATACGAGTCCGATAATTTGCCGCCTAAATTATAATCGGTACCGTTAAAGGTTAAAACAGTGGTTACATCTGAATCTTCGTCAACTTTTTTATCGGCTACGCTTAAAACGGTTTTGCCGTCGGCAAAGACAAAGGTCGCGCCTTTTTGGGTGAATTTTACTTTTGACGTTACGTCGTAGCAGTTTATAAGCGATTTGTCCGCCGTGATTGACTGTTTACTTAAAAGACTGCTGCTTTCGCCGAGTTTTACTTCGGCAACGGTACCCGTGCGGTACTTTTCCGCTTTTTGGTCTTTATAAGCGTTCCAGAGTCTGAATTCCTTGGTTGCGTCGGCCGGCTGCGAACCGTAAATCATATCGATGGCATCGTTGTTAAGATCGTGCGCGGGTTTCCAGAAGAGATTGCCGTCTTTATCGGTTACTCTGATATGCCCGATATTAGCGACTCCGCCCGACGACATTGAACCGAATCCAAAATAACCCTTTAACGAAAGTCCGGTTAAAGTGCCTTTCTTTTCGCCGTAAGCCTGATTTTCGGTTGCAGGATCGTATTCGCAAAGATATAAATCGGCTTTATTGTCAGCCATATTTTCGGCTACGTCGCAAACGAATTTGAGCGAGTAAACGGTGCCGTCGTTCTTCATTGAAATATTTATTGCGCTCGGCTTGCCGTTTTCCTGAGCTATTACGCCCATGGCTTTGTAGTTTACGAGCGAGTTGTTGTTAATTACGAGAGCGTTGCCGTAAGAGCCGGCGACGTCCCCGATTTTAGAAAAGTCCAAATCGAAAGTATCGAGTCCGACGTAAAACGCAACCCATTCCGCCGCGCCCATGGTTCTGGATAAGGTAAATTCGATTGAATAGTCGTCGGAAAGCGGAATTCCCGCTTTGCCGTCAGAATCTTTACCAAGCCAGTTTACGGCAGGCGCAAATTCGCCGTTGGTTATCTGTATAGCTCCGCCGAAAGAGTTTATTCCGACAGTACCGCTTGTTTGCCACTTTTCTTCGTCAAGCACGTCGGCATTAAAGTTATCGGCAAAAGCCTTGGTCTTTAAAGACGATGCGTCCGCATTTTTCCAAGCTTTTGAAAAAACGCCGCCGACTACGGCGGTTGCCAGAGTCAAACCCGCCATAATGATTGCAATTTTGTTTTTCATTTTTTCATATTTCCTCCTTAGGAATTTTATTTTAACGTGCGAATATTTTAATATTCGACGTCGGGTACGAGTTTATTGATACCCCACTTGATTAAAAGTACGAACGGTATGCCTATAAGCGAGAAGAACAAGCCTATGGCTGCCGCGTCTTCGGTTGCACCCGCTTCTATAAACGAAATTACTCTTAGCGCGACCGTTCCCGTATTTCCGTTTACGCCGCCGCTCGTTCCGCATAAAAGCATGGGCTGCAAATAGTAACTGAAAATGCCCAAAGAACCTAATATAAACAACGTGGATATAGTAGGCATTGTGAGAGGCAAAATGATTTTGAACATCTCCGTTCCGATATTAGCGCCGTCGAGCTTTGCAGCTTCGATTATCTCCTGCGGGACGCGCTCCATCGCGCCGTTTAAAAGCACTATGTCGTAACCTAACCCTGCCCACACGCCGAACGTGAATACGAGCGGCATTGCCGTTGAACTCATGGACGAAAACCAGTCTTCTTTTAAACCGAACCAGTCGGATAAAAGTACGCTTATAGGTCCGAAATCAACGTTGAACATATATTTGAACGACATTGCAAGCACAACGACAGACAGCATTGACGGCAGGAAAAATATTACCCTGAACGCGTTTGAAAACGGCACTTTTTTAAACAAAAAGAACGCCGAGAAAAACGACAGCGGCAATATTATAAAGTTTTGCACCGGGAAGCACCATAACGAGTTTTTTAAATTGTTGGCAAGTATAAAATCCTCGCCTAAAATCATATCTTTAAAGATTTTTATAAATCTTGTAAAACCGTACCACTCGTAAGTTGCCGTGGACGTATTGAACTTGAAAAACGTAAGAAAAAACGTATTTGCGTTCGTATACACCCAAAATACCACAAAATGCAAAACCGACCAGGCAAGCATGAACGTTATGAACAAATTCTTTTCGCGATTTGCTTTTTTCTTATTTGAATTAATCATTTAATACTGACCGTTTGTTCGTTCATTTGAACGATTTTTATTTTTTTGCTACGGCTTTGCGCCTAAGTTTATTTTAAGGCGCAAACCGTTAAAACCGTATTTTGTTAAACGGATTTAAGCCAGGTACTCCACTTGGATTTTGCGTTTTCGTACATATTGTTAAAGAGCGTACTCGGCGTCTTTTTTTCGCTGCCGGCAAGTTGTCCGTAAACGGTGGTAGATCCGTAAGGATCCCACTGACGAATACCCGCGTAAGTATAAATGGGGCTATCGGAAACACGCCACATTTTAACGCTGTTTTCGTAGTATTCCATACTGCTCTTTGTGAACGAAGAAATTCCGCTTATTGCGGAAGGTTTATAGTTGAAAGGTCTGGGCATTCCTGCGTATAGCGTGAACTTTTCAATCCATTCAGGTCTGTTCATAAATGCAAGAAAAGCCTTTGCAGCCTTTACGTTTGCCGCATTTTTGGGAACGTAAGCAAAATCGCCCGCTTCGGTATTGCAAAGCTGAATTATGTTGCCGTTTTCGTCCGTCTTTGCGCCGTCGATTGCGGGAGTGGGCATAAAAGCCATTTCAAAACCGTCAGGAATAAAGTCTTTGACTTCGTTTTCTATCCAGCTGCCGGTAGGAATCATTGCCGCCTTGCCCGAGATGAACTGCTTCTGAGCGTCCATGTGGTCTCTGCCCATAGGGCGATCGATACTGTTTTTCCAACTGCCGTTATCGTCTACGAGTAAAGTCTGCCATGCTTCCAAAGCTTTTTGTCTGCCGATATCGTTGAAAACTTCGGGGCTTTCAAAGCTCCAGAATTTCTGCCAGGTATCAACGCCGGAATACTGAGCCCACCAGCCCATGGTTACAAAGTCCCAGTAACCCATTTCTTCACCGCCCCAGGCAAAAGGATTTATGCCTTTTGCATTAAGCTTGGCGCAGAGATCCAAAAGCTCGGAATAAGTTGCGGGAGGATTGTTATAACCTACGCTCTTTAAATAATTGACGTTGTAAACAAGTCCTGTGGTACCCGAAGTCCAGGGCATTACCCAAAAACCCTTTTCATCGTCTACCGTTTTTGCGGTTTTGCCGTAGTCGAGATAATCGTCGCACATGATATCGGAAAGAGTAACGCCTTCGGTTTTGCCGCTTACGGCCGAAACCGAAGTACCCGCCACCGAATAAGTGCTGTTTATAGTTTTTTCATGCTCGCCGCTGCCGAAAGTTGCGGTGAAAGTTCCGTCGTAAAGATCGTCGAGCGGCGCAAGATAGTCGTTCTGAACGTACTTTTGCCAGTTGGTGTAAAGTATAAACGCAACATCGGGCAAATTGCGATCGGATTGCAGCCAGGTAAGCGTGTTTTCGGTCGCTTTTGTGTCGTCGGTAAGTTCTACCTTGATAAGCGTTTCTTCTTCAAAAGCTCTGGCAAGTTCGTTTATCCATTTACTGCCCGTTCCGCCTTTGTAGTAAGTAACTTTAAGCGTTCCGTTTTTCCCTACGTCGGGGTTAGAAGAGCTGTCTTTTTTACCGCCGCATGCCGAAAAAGCTACGCAGGTAATTAAAACAAGCATGATTGCAACAAGTTTTTTCATCTTTTACACTCCTTGTTTTTATTTTTAATTTTGTTAAATTTAACGTCTCTATTCTATTTATAAATATAGCGTTTGTAAAGTATATAATTTATACAGGTTTTACCCGAAAAACGCCTGAATATTTTTTGCAACCGCTTTTTTAGTATTTTGCGCCTTATTGCAAAAATAACATAAAAATAATATAAAAAACGGAGAAAACCTTTTTGTCCTCTCCGCATTATTCGGTATTTAATTAGTAACTTTTGCTTTGTAGATTTTGTGCGTTACGTTTTCTGAATCGCCGGAAATGAAACGCGTTCTTAACATTTCGGTAGCTCCTTCTATAAGCGTGATTATGGGAATATGCACGATGTTGCAACTTTTATTATCGTAATTGAACAAATCGTTTTCGGCAAAGCCGTAAATTTCGTAGTCCTTGCCTTTAGTTTTGTTAAACGTATGCATAACCTTTTCTACGGCTTCGGCTAAATTTCCGCCGTACAGATTAAAGCCGATTTTTTTTGATATATTACAACTTACGAATTCGGTAAGTTTTTCATTGAAATCGGGAGCGCGATAATCAAAAAGCATATCGGCATAATTTTTAGTTCCCGCCTTATACTCCATAAAATCTTCAAAACCGGTACGCCTGTCCTCGTTTACCACTATGTCGCGATCTCCGTCGCCTATATATGCAAACGCGGTGCATTTATCCTGCGACAATTTTTTCATTATGAGATACGAGCCGTAATAGTCGTCCACATAAGTCGCGTCGCACCTTAGCCATCTGGGCGGTTTACCCAAAAGCACGAAGGGAATTTTAAACGATTTTAAAATATTATAGTTCGTGCGGGATATGTTTCCGCGCGTTCTTGACGGAATTATAATTAAACCGTCTGTTTCGTTTTCGCCTACTTTTAAAAAACTGTCGTATTCAACGCGCTCGGTATCGTTATAAAAAACGTAAAGTTTCCAGTTTAAAAGCTCTAATCTGGTTTGCAGACATCTTTTTATTTCGGTTAAAAATTCTCTGTCGTCGGGAATTACAAGCGCGATTTTTTTACCGCCGTATTGCCAGAACGAACCGCATTCTTTATCGTAACTTCCGTTATTGCCCGTAACGATCCTCGCTCTGCCCGCGGTAACGCCGACAAGCTCTGCGCTTTCAAGCATTTTAAACGCTTTGCGCACGGTCATTCTGGAAACGTTGAATCTTAAAGCGGCGCGCTCTTCAGACTCTATTTTGTCGCCTTTTAAAAGCTCTCCGCTGATTATTCGCTCGCGATAATAATTAGCTATCTGCTCAGCCATGGTATAAACTTTATCCATTTCAGGTTTTGCCTCCGAAGATTCCCGTAAAAAACGCTTAAATCATACCATAAATAAACTTAAAACGCAACGACTTTTTAAGCTGTACGCTTTAAAATACGTCTTAAAATACGTCGCTTAAACAATATAAAAAATTCCGCCGATTATCTTAATTTTTTGCAGTAAGCGTGAATTACTTTTCGTGCGTGCGAATTACTTTTTGCCGTACGCGCCGCCTTCGGGATCGTATACGGGGATAACCGAAAAGCTACCGTCTTTTTTAATTGTTGTAAGCGTGCCGCCCTGCTGATAGTTATAGTCGTACGTTCCCGTTTTTGTTCCGAAAGTGAGCCTTACGCCTTTGTATAAAAGGCTTGAATTGTTTGTGTGGCAATGCCCTGCAAAAATGCCCGTGGTGCTTTTTAGCTCGGTTAATTTTGCCCAGAATTCGTCGCTGTCAAAATAAGCTACGTTTTCCATATTCATACCGAAATTGCCGTTTTCGACGGGCATGCCGTCTTTTGAAATCATGCCGATATCGGTAACTTCGGTATAATCTACCATAGCGCGGTAAAACTCTTTAGGCGGAATATGCAGATACACAAAACTCGGCAGAGTTTTGCCCGCCACGTCCGCTGCGTTTTTAACGCCGCTTGCATACCATTCGACTTGTTCGCGCGTAAGGCCGCCTGCCATATCGCAACCGTGAGTATCCATCATAAAAAACGAATAAACCGGCTTTTGATTTTCTGTAAGATGTACGGCGTAATTTCCGTAACCCATAGCTTCGTCGCCGGCTTCATACAAACAATATTTCGTATTGTTTTTAACGTAGTCCGCTTGCCATTTCATACCCTTACCGCATTCTATACGCTCGCCGCCGTAAGCTATATAAATCTCACCGTCGTGATTGCCGTTTATAAAGCTCCAAGGCTTTTTAAAACTTTCCATAAGCTCGACAAGCGCGATAAAATTGCTTCCGTCGCCGTCAAACTGCCCGTAAACGTTATCTCCGGTTAAAATTATCCAGTCGGGATCTGTATCGGCCACTAATCGCCTTACAAGGTTAAACGCATTTTTATCTCTGCCTGTCCACCGCTCGGCATCAGCAGGCGTGAGCCTGCCTTCGTAAGGTTGCTGAGCAGGATCTATAATCTGAATATCGGTGAGTTGTAAAATTTTAAATTCGTCGCCGCTCTTTTCAATTGTCATACCGTTTAACTTTACGTCCGCATGCGAAGAATCACCGTCCGAACATGCCGAAAACAGCACGACTGCAGATAAAGCCAAGCAAACGCCTTTCATTATTTTTTTAAAAATTTTCATCATTTTGCTAATCCCTTAGCTTTTTATTGACTTTATTTTACGTTAACCGCCGCCTTGTGTAAAGTATATTTTGTATACAGGTTATTGTATGCTTATTTTTTTTACATTAAAACCTGAATTTTAAGCATTAAAAAAACAGCAAAGCCCCGCTATAACACCGTTATCGACATATTCAGGCAAAATTTGCCAAAATTCGACGTTTTTATAAAAAGTCCTCCTATAGCACCGTTATCGGCACTTTTAGCAGAATTTTAACGATTTAAAATGCTGTAATATTTTAATTGATTTAAATATTTATATAACTATAAATAATTTGACAAAAAAGGCATAAAGTGCTAAAATTATTTTGATCGGACTACTCAAAATAACTTACCGATTAAGGAGAAAATTATAAAATTAAATTAGTTTAATCGTTTTAAAAAAGCATTTCAAAAGTTTTACTTTTAAAATGCTTTTTCTTTTTTGTTATTTTTTTTTATTGTTCTGCTAAGAACCGAATCTTAATAAAAAAATCGAAGCGGTATAACTTCGATAAATGAGGGCGATAATAAAGCGCCCGAAACAAGATAATGATTTCCGCCCGCGAGCAACTATACAAGACGGGCAACCCTTACTTCTCGATGCAAATTTGGGAAAAAGCATCGCACTTTCTTTACGCAGGTATTATAACACTTACCAAGTAAAATAACATAGTCCTTTTGGCTAAGATTTTGCAAAAAGTTTTAGCCTTTTGGCTAATTATTTTAGCCCCGTCCGTAATGTAAACACAAAAAAACTTAAACGGGAATAATCGCGCTTACAACAAAACGGTCAGAAGCACATTTTACGTTTAACTTTCCGCCTATGGCTTCAACAGAATACCGCATGCCCGAAATTCCGTTGCCTTCCCTGAAAGACACGGGCGCAGTGCCGTTGTCGGTTACGGTAAAAATAAAGCCGTCCATTCCAAGGTACACGCTTGCGTAAACTTCGGTTGCGCCGCCGTGACGTATGGAATTAGTGGTACATTCTCTTAATAGTTTAAGCGTAAGCTCAGACCTATGACCGAGCGAAGTTAAATCGCCGCTTACGCTTAGCTTTACGCCTATCAGAGCAAAAGACGAAATAAGTTCGTCAAGCTTATCTTCAAACGTGAGTTTTTCGCTTTCGTACATATCGGGCAACATAGAATTTAAAAGCGATTTTATCTCCTTTAAATCGGCAGCGTTGTCGTACGATACTATTCCGTGCAGAATGGAAAGACGCTGCGCCATAACGTCGTGAAGATTGCTCTTTATTCTGAGTATTTCCTTTTCGGTTTCAAGCTTGGTTACGTCGCCGAATGCTCGTTTAAGTTCCGCTTGCAAAATTTCGTTTTTTAATTTTGCGCTTTCAAGCTCGGCAAGCATATTCTCTTCTTCGGTTGCGTCGCGGCATACGAGTTGTTCTACTTTAGAAGCGTTTAACTTCCATAAAAAGGTAAGGTTCTTGCTTTGAGTTTTTACCATTACCGACGTAGCGGAAAGCTTTCTGCCGTCGGTTTTGGCAAGATTTATAATTCTTTCAATAATCCGGCTTACCAAAACGTACTCTTCGATATCAGCGAGCCTGAAATATTCGCGCATTGCGCTGTTTATATAATCGACCTGATCGTAATCGTTTGCAAAAATAAGGCCGAAAGGCAAAT
>CAKVPH010000010.1 GCA_934796775.1 uncultured Clostridia bacterium | reverse complement strand
TTTCCGCCCGCGCCGTTAATCAGGATATCCACCTTGCCGAATGCGCCGATAATCGTGCTATAGGCGGACTTTATGCTTTCTTTATCCAAACAGTTACAACGAATCGCAATCGCGTTTTCGCCTATTTCGGTAGCGACTTTTTCGGCTGCGTCATAGTTAATATCAAGCAGTGCAACCTGCGCTCCGCAAGCCGCAAGCGCCTTTGCAAACTCGCCGCAGATTATTCCGCCCGCACCCGTTATCGCCACGCTCTTTCCGTTTAAGTCTATTTCAAAAGGTAAATCGTACATTTTTCTTTCTCCTCATTTTTTCAAATCTTTTTGCACTGCCTCGAATACGCCGTTTAAGTACGCCGCGCCGAGCGCACGGTCGTAAAGCCCGTAACCGGGTTTTGCGTTTTCGCCCCAGATATTTCTTCCGTGATCGGGACGCAAATATCCGTCGAATCCGTTTTCGACGAGAGCGCGAACTATCGAATAGATGTCCACGTTGCCATCGGCAGTCCGATGTCCGTTTTCATAAAAATCGGTATCGTTTACGAACTTCAACTGACGAAGATGAGCGAAATATATGCGCTTTGCATACTTCGCCGCCATTTTCGGCAAATCGTTGAAACGCCCTGCGCCGAGCGAACCCGTACAAAACGTTATTCCGTTATGCGGATCGGGCACGGCTTTGAACAAGCGGTCGTAGTCCTCTTCCCTTCCGACGATTCTCGGTAGTCCGAAAATATCCCACGGCGGATCGTCGGGGTGAATCGCCATATTCACTCCGGCCTCGTTGCACGCGGGCATTATTCCGTTAAGGAAATATACGAGGTTTTCAAACAGCTTTTCGTGCGTCATACCCTCGTATTCTTTCAAAAGTCCGTTGAGTTGCTCGGGCGAATAACTTTCGTCCCAGCCGGGCAAGCGCAAATTATGCTTGTCCAACTTATTGAAATCTGCTTCGCTATACGAAAGCGAAGTAGAGCCGTCGGCGTGTTTGTAGTACAAATTCGTCCTGAACCAATCGAAAACAGGCATAAAGTTGTAGCAAACGCACTTTACGCCGACTTTCCCGCAGTTGATTATATTCTGCGCGTAGTTTGCGATGAGTTTATCACGCGTGGGCTTGCCGAGTTTTATATCTTCGTGAACGGGAATTGACTCGATTACTTCCATTTCAAGCCCCGCTTCCTCACAAAGGCTTTTCAGCCGTTCAAGTTTTGAAAGTTCCCATACGTCACCCACGGGAACGTCGTAAACGGCGGTGACAACGCCCGTCATTCCCTGAATTTGCTTTATGTAATTAAGAGGTATGCAATCTTTTTCGCCATACCAGCGGAACGTAAGTTTCATAAATTTGACATCCTTTCTTCTATATTTACTTTGCGAAATTAAAAACGTTCAATCCGTTAACAAATACAGATTCAACATTTATTTCATCATCAAAAACAACTATATCGGCTCTACAACCTTTTTCAAGTTTTCCTGCATTGATTTTTGCGATTTTCGCGGGAGTTTCAGTAATCATTTTTACCGCGGTTAATATATCATAACCACATTCTTTGGTCATTACTCGCACAAGGCGGTCGGCGGTGGCGATACTACCCGCAAATGCCGAACGGTCTTTTAGTTTGCAAACTCCGTCCTCTACGATAAATTCCGTGCCGCTCATTACGCCCTCTTTTATATCCGTTCCCGCTATCGCGAGACTATCGGTACAAAGCAAGGTTTTATCCTCACCCTTGATTTTTACTATCATCTTTATAAGTTCGGGCGACAAATGTTTTCCGTCGGCTATTATTTCGGCATAAAGTTCATCTCTTAAAAAAGTGCTTTCTATTACACCAAGCGAGCGGAAACCATGGTCGCGCGTTACGGTTGACGTACACGAATACAAATGTGTTACGAGATTGCAACCGTTTTCGATTGCCGTTTTCATGTCTTCGTATTTAGCGTCGGTATGCCCCGCGGACGCGATTATGCCGCGTTCTGTTAAATATTTGCAAAATTCCCCGTTTTCGTCGTTTTCGGGAGCGTAAGTCCAACGCGCTATTGAATCGCCAAACTCTTCGATAATCGACTTATAGTCGGCTTTTTGTGGTTTAGTTATAAACTTCGGGCACTGCGCACCACACTGTTTTGCAGACAAATACGGACCTTCTAAATGCGCGCCGATTATATTGTTTTTTGTCTTATTTCCGCGTTTTGCGGAAGCGATTTCTTTCACCGCGGCTTTCATTGTTTCGAACGCGCCCGCAGTTACCGTCGGCATAATACTCGTCGTTCCATGTTTTACTTGGAAATCACAAGCATTTATAACATCTTCTTCCGTACAGTTTATAAACGGATAACCGCCCGCACCGTGCGTGTGCAAATCTATAAACCCTGGCGATACGTATTTACCCGAAAAATCGTAACGTTTTTCGCAGGCAACATCGTTCCTTTGTCTTTCAAAAAAGCCGTCTATAAGCCCGTTATCAATATATAAATACCCCGAACATAAACCGTTTGGAGTTATTATTTTATTACTTTTTATTTCAATCATAATAACGCCGAACTCTTATCGTCGAGGTATAATTTTGCGTTATCTCTCGTTCTTAAAATGCTTGCCGGGCAATGCTCGTCTATACTGCCGTTTATCGTTTCGTAAACGGCTTTTGCCTTAGTTACCGCAGGAACTATACAGAACAGCCACGGAACGGCTACAAGCGTGGGGACGGTTAAAGTCATTGCGTGCGTAGGAACTTCGTCGATCGCCTTGAAACAACCGTCGTTCACCTGCTGATTGCGGCAAATTTCGTCGAGCTTCACGGGTTTTACAACCTTTTTATCGTTGAAATCGGCAACGTCGGGATCGTTAAACGCGATATGCCCGTTCTCACCTATTCCCATTACCACTATATCGGTCGGGTTCGCTTTTAACAACTCTCCGTATCTTTCGGCTTCCTTTTCGGGATCGGTTGCCGTTATATCTATGTAGTTAACGCTTTTGAACGGAACAAGCCCGAAAATGTGAACCTTAAGGAAATTGCCGAAACCTTGCGGAGCATTTTTATCAAGACCGATATACTCGTCCATGTGGTAGGCGTTCACCCTGTTCCACTCTATGGTTTCATCTTCGACCAACGCTTTCAAAACGTCGTTTTGCGACGGCGCGGCGGCAAAAATCATATTGATTTCCTGCTTTTCTGCAAGCAATTCTTTTATCTTAGCCGAAATATCTTTCGCCGCGGCTTCACCCATAAGCGTTCTGTTTTCAAATATTTCTACCTGTAATTTATCTTTTACAAACGTTTTCATAATAAGCCTTTCAATTTTTCTACTGCGTCCGTAAACGCCGCCTTTTGATTATCGTATTTGTACGGGTTATCGAAACTCTTTCCGACAAGCGCGTTAAGCCCCGAAAAAGTCTGCAAATGCGGCTCTAAGGTAATAAACGTATCTTTCCTGCCGTTTTCCTTGTAATCGTCGAGAATTTCTTTTATCTTGGCTTCGCCCTTGCCTGCGGGAACGATCGCGCCCGCATATAACGCGTCCTTTATATGAAAATATTCGATATAATCGGACAAAAGTTTATATGCCGACATAGGTTCATAGCCGTCCAAAACGAAATTGCCCATATCGAAAACGCACTTGATTCTCCCGCCGAAATATTCGGCTATTTCAAGGCATTTTTCAGGGCTTTCGCCATAGATTAAGGCTTCGTTTTCGTGGCATAAGGTAAGCCCCGTACCGTCGGACAAACCGACGAGTTTTTCAAGCCCCGCATAAATTTCGCTTTTGCATTTATCAAATGGCGTTTCTTTTGAATAAAACGAGAACATTCTCACATTCTTCGCGCCGAGAATATTTGCCGTTTCATATACCCTTTTCGCCGTTTCGTAGTGCCCGTTCAAATCGCCCTTTATATCGATTTTGCCGAGCGGCGAACCTATCGACGAAACTTCTATACCGTAATCGTCAAGTATTTTTTTAGTTTCTTTTACTTCGCTTTCGGTTAAAACCGAAACGTTTTTGCCGTTCGCCCCGCGAAGTTCTATATAGCAAAATCCGAATTTATTCAATGCTTCGCACTGCTCTTTCAAACTGTCGGCATATTCGTCCGCAAAAGCGGATAAAATCAGTTTATTCATCAGCTACTATGCCTCCGATATTTTTTATTTGTCTTGAAGAATATCTATACTGTATAATCGACTTCCGAAATCATACATAATTCTCGTAATATTCGGATCTCCGCCACCCATCCATTCGGTATTTAATCTTATACCGATTTTGTCAAGCGTTCTGCCCGATACGACATATTTCTCGCTTTCGCTTTGCAAAGGTTCGCATGCTTTTGCCGCAACGATTGCTTCCTCATCGGTTCTCGCTACGCAAGCCTGTTGCATTGCCGTAAATTTATCACCTTTTTTTACAGGCAAATACTGCACGCGCGTTTTAATTTCATAAAGGGAATCAGGTTTAAGTCCGCAAACTTTTAAAAACACCTGCGGACAATATAATTCCTGAATTTTATTTGTGATATTTGCGACCGCCTGTTTTTTATCTTTCGAAACGACTACCCAACTTGCATGCGTATCGTAGAAAACGCTTTTCAGCCTGTAATAATCGCCAAACTGCAACGTTTTTCTATACTTTTTATACCACTCTATTTGTCCCATTACGGCTTTTGTATCGATGTCGGATATTTTCGTCAAATCCATTTCATATCCGAACGCACCTATACAAGCCGTATTAAACCTGTTTTCTATCGTACTTGCACGCAATGTATGTCCGTTTGGCGAAGCGGAAACATGCGCGCCCATTGCGCTCTGCGGATAACAAGTTAAAGTATCTAACTTTAATAATCCCGTTTCTTTATCCAATTCATACTTTGCCTTACATCCTCTTTGGGTATTTCTATAAATACCTCAAAGCTCTTCGTTGTAATACGTTCGGGACTAATATCATGCCGTACATTCATTTTTCTTTCTCCTAACAACGTTTATTACGCCATAGCAAACACTAATGCCTACCGCTATCACACAGAGGCTAAACAAAAGCCAAAAAACAGCATTCCAGCCACCCATGTCCGCGATCAAGCCTAATCCATAGGCACTTAACGTACTCCCTACGTAACAACATCCGTTCAAGACGCCAGCCATCAATCCTGCATTAAGTTTTTCTTTCCAATACAGCGGCATCATACTTGTTATGATATTATTTACCCCTGCCATTAAACAGGAAACAACACCAAAACAACCAAGCGTTACTACAAACCAACCCATAGGCATACACAATATTACAAGTCCTATACATATAGCCGAAACCAAAAACAGCGGCAAACAAAGCATAACGAAATCCTTTATTTTCTTATGCAACCATACCGCTACGCTCGTCCCGAAAATCGCCAAAATAGGCAACAGCATAGTCAACAATATACTAACGTAATCGGGTAAAGCGTAGGTTTCCTTCAAAATCATCGGCACCCACGTTGTCAAGCCGTCTTTTACAAGATTGTCAAAAACCGCAAAAACAGCAAGAATGATAATCGGAATCCATAACCAGCCAAGCTTTTTTTTATGATTCAATTCCGTTGGCAACTGCATTTCGTGCGCATCTTCTTCCGTTTTTTGTTTTACCAATTTCGGGTAAGAAACAATCCACAACAACGCAATTAGCGGCAGTAAAATTCCTGCAAGAAAGAACATTATCTCATAAGCGCCAAGCGCAACAAACAATGCGCTTAATCCGTACACGAAAAAAGTCCCCGTGGCTACCGTTGTCCCCATAACCACTACCGCCCGTCCGATATTTTCTTTGTCGAGCGTTTCCGATAACAAGCGAATAAGTGACGGCCAAAGCACGGACAATGCCGCGCCGTTTATCAGCCAAAAATATTTGATAAACGAAAAATTATTTGCAAACCCCACTAACAGGTTCATCAAGCCCGATATAAGCAAGCTACCAAAAACAACCAACCGAACGTTGTATTTCTTGCAAAATACGCCGTTGATGATTTGCCCGATGCCGTAGGCAAAAAAGAAAAAGGTGCTTACTATACCCACCGTAGAATGTGAAAGCGAATAGGCACTTTCTATTTGCGTAATATTTGCGTTATACCCGAGCTTACCTAAATATGAACACGTATAAACAATCCAACACAACGCAATCAATAATGTTGTTGTACTAAATACTTTTTTCTCATTTCGACCTTTCATTATTTATATCCTTTCATTCAGAATGTCACCAACGCCGTTTAATACGTATTTGGGCTGATAAGGAAACTTTGAAAAATCTTCTTGCTTCGTAACTCCGCTTAGCACCAGTACCGTATCGATATTCGATTCAATGCCCACAATGATATCCGTATACATCCTATCCTCGTTGAACGCAACATCCGCGCTGTGATAATCGAGCAGTTTCAGTGTTTTTAAGCCTAGTTGACAAATTTGACAGTAAAGCCTTAAAAAATAGTCGAGAACTTCCCCAAATGCAATTTTTAGAAGCCGTAACCTGCAGGGCGGTAATACGCTATATTTGTTTATCCGACGTCCAAACGCCCGAAACAAGCCACTATGGGTATGTTGGATATAACGTGAACGCATATTGTCCATAAGAGATTTGATAGCCTTCCTTGCCGATAGGTTTATAGCTATCTCCTTTATCGTTAGAAATTATTTAAGAATAAAATTGGAATAGCGCTCCAACCATGGCAAAGGCTACCTGCATTGTCAAACGCGCTTGCTCCGTCTATCGTTTCCCAGACCGTATCGCCCTGCTCTATCATCTTGCCGTATTCCCTACGGATTTCATTCAATACCCATTCTTGATATTTTTCTGTATCCGTCGCAAGCAAGGCATCGTACTTAAAGATTTTCATGCTCAACGAGCAATCTGAAAGCTCGCCGTTGACAATTTTTTCACAAACATATTCCTTATCCAATTCCAACTCTGCAAGAATTGCCAATGCATTTCCTAAAACGGTATATTCATTACCACCTACGGTTATAGAATACAATCCCTTGTCCGCATTGTAAAAGGCTTCCTTTGTACGTTTTTTGCTATCTTCAAGTAAATCCCCATAGGCAAACGATTCGCCTATTTTAAGAGCAATCTCACGCAGGTTTTGCAAAGCCAAAATAAACAGCACATTTATCATCAAATCGGGAATCGCATCTTCCGTTCCGTGTAATTCGCCATCCAAATACGGCGACCAATCGTAGAAATTCCAATGGTTTTCCCCTTCAAATTTGAGAACCAAACCATCTTTTCGATTGCCAATAAATACGTTTAATACTGAAATTAACTTATCGTAAACTTCTTCGGCAAGCGTAATATCGCCCGTATTTTTGAGATATTCGTTCACCTGCATAAAGTAATAGAGCGAGAACGAAGGTATCGTCAAATCCATACCGCAGGGATAACAAATCGCAAGCAAGCCGTCTTCACGTCTATCCTGGCTAATGAACTTTAAGTTTGCACGCACATAATCCACATTGCCATCTTCAAAGGCCTTATAGCCGCAAAGTGCTTGATTTCGGGAATCATACACGTACAAGCATTGTTCACGCCAAGGTGTATCCACGTAATGTTCCATCATACAAAGCTTTAACGAATTTACGCATGCATTGTATATTTTTTGATCTAATTCGTTATCAAGTTTAACACACTTTTCTTTTACGGCAAATACTTGCGGAATTAAACCGATATATACTATATCAATCGGTGCTTCCGTATAGATTTCCAAATACCGACAACCTAACCGGAGCATATAATTCGTGTATTCGTTATTGCCCGCTTTTGCTATATATTGAAAACTAAAATCACGGTTTTCAATCTTTTGGCGAACATGGTCGTCTTGCAAGTCTTCCCCCCACGCCACTACAACTTTTTGCACTGTGGAAGATACGAATTTCAACGCCGCTAAACCAACCGTTTCTGCGCCCAAATCAAACGCATAATGCGTATAATCACTCAAAATGGGCATACCATGTACACATTTAAGCAATTCCAACTTTTTTGTTGGACGCGCCACAAACAAACAATCCTTATTGATAAGAACCGCTTTTTGGAAGCCGTTACCAGTATTTTTCCAATTATCTTCTTTTGTCGCATCGTATGAGAAGCTAAAACCAAGCTGATATGTAACCAACTTTTTTACTCCTTGCTTATATGCTTTACTATACCTTGCACGCGTTTTTTTTCCACTCGCAAGTAGGATGTTGCCGTTGGATTGAAGCTCAAAAATAAGCCCTGCGCTTGCTTTTTTATGGCGTTGGCTATCCGTCCCAAAATGCCAAACAAGAATAGCAATAGTATTTTTACCAGCCTTCAAAAATGGCGTGATATCAATATTATCGTACGATTTATACCACTCAAAATCGCCATATTGATTACTTGTGACATAATGTCCATTGACACACAATGTATAATCGCTATCGCAAGAAAGAAGGCAATTTACACCACCTTCCAACCAAATAAATTCGTCAAAAAACTCACCATATGTATCAGGGCGGCTATCCTGCTCTACCCAAATCCACTTACCGCAACTAAACAATTTCATACCTTGCACGAATATCCCTTTTACTTTTCCAAAACACCATAAGAAGATAACAACCATTCCGCCGTATCACACAATAACTTTTCAATATGCCGTTGCATAAATAGCTGCGGTTCAGCAAGACGCTTATCCTTTTCAAATCTCTTCCGCGGTCCCGTCCAAGCATCATAACCCCGCAACGATCCGCTGGCTTCCAATGTAAAATATCCTTTGTATCCAACATCTATCAAAGCATTGATTACTTCGTCATGATTAAGCGTTCCAAAATACGGCGCAACATGTACATCATCCCCACGATTATCGTTATAATGAATCGCATAAAGATGCTCGCCAAGCGCTATAATTTCATTATATTGACTACCCTCACAATTCCCATGCCCAGTATCCCAGCAACCATGAAAAAGCGGATGATTTATATAATCAATAAACTCTCTCATATCCTTTCCTGTGCAAGGATAATATATACCAGGCAATTGTTCTTGTACACCATTTTCACAAAGAACATTTACACCATATTTCTCCATTGTCGGAAATAATTTTTCATAAAATGCCTTATTTCGTATAGCCCACTCTTCTTTACTAATATTTTCAGCCCAGCCAACATGCACAACAGTATTCTTGATGCCGAGCATCCCACAAATTTCAATCGAACGAATCGTAGCACGCAAAAGAAAATCTGCATGATCCTTGTCTTGTGATATAGGATTCCCCCCCTGAGAATGTGCTTGAACAAATTGCATCCCCAAAGACTTCCCTAAATTTTTAATTTTTTGTACTTCATCACGCCAATTATCCTGCATATAAGGACAATCATTCGTAAAGGCATACATATCTAAATCAATATAGCGAAATCCCGCATTGTACAACTCACGAATGCGCTCTTCATCCGTTTTGCACCAAAAAGCAAAATCACCTGTTGTTGTTGCTACTTTCATCGTTTTCTTCCTCAACTTTTCCCAATATAAATATCAATTATTTGAATGTCTTCATCAAAGACAATAATATCCGCGTCTTTCCCAACTGCAAGTTCACCTTTGTTGACGCCGAGTATCTTCGCAGGCACTTCCGTCAGCATCTTCACCGCAGTCGGAATGGAATATCCACACTCGTTGACAAGAGTACGAATTAAGCAGTCCGCCGTCGCGACGCTTCCCGCAAACGCCGAACGATCTTTCAACTTACACACTCCATCCTCAACGATAAACTCCGTACCGCTCATTACACCTTCTTTTATATCAGTACCCGCAATTTCAAGGCTGTCCGTAATCAAAGCAACCTTGTCAGTTCCCTTGATTTTGATTATCATCTTGATAAGGTCTGAGGGCAAATGTTTTCCATCCGCAATAATTTCCACAAATAATTCATCATGCAAATACGCACTTTCAATCCCCCCTAATGAACGGAACCCGTGATTGCGCGTTACCGCGGAAGTACAGCTATACAAATGCGTAATGAGGTTACATCCGTTCTCAATTGCCCGTACCATGTCCGCGTTCACCGCATCCGTATGCCCTGCTGATGCTATAATATTGTGTTCAGTAAGATACTTACAAAACTCGCCGTTTTCGTCGTTTTCGGGTGCGTATGTCCAGCGAGCGATACTCTCGCCATACTCTCCAATAAGACTTTCATAATCCGCTTTCTTTGGAGAAGTTATAAACGCAGGACACTGCGCTCCCGCCTGCTTTGGCGACAAATACGGAGCTTCCAAATGCGAGCCGAGAATATGTCCTTTCGTCTGCCCTTTCGCTTTATGGATATTGACCACGGCTTGTTTCATCGTTTGAAACTCACCTGCGGAAATGGTAGGAACAATGCTCGTCGTGCCGTGTGCCAAGTGATAATCACAGCCAGCGATTACGTCCTCTATCGTACTGTTCACAAACGCGTATCCGCCTGCACCGTGGGTATGCATATCGATAAACCCCGCCGATACGTATTTCCCCGTGTAATCATAGCTGTTCTCGCAAGGCTTATCTTCCTTGGAAATTTCGGTGATTTTCCGTTCAACGCGTACATGTACCCATCAAATAGGGTTTCACCGATAATAATTTTATTACTTTTTATCTTAATCATAAGAGTTTCGAGCTTTCGTTATCTAAGTATAATTTCGCATTATCATGCGTTCTCAAAATGCTTGCAGGACAATGCTCATCAACACTCCCGTTCAGCGTTTCATATACCGCTTTTGCCTTTGTGGGCGCAGGCACGATACAGAACAAATATGGCGCTTTGACCAAAGTCGGTACGGTGAGCGTCATAGCGTGCGTGGGTACTTTGTCAATACTTTCAAAGCAACCATCATTCACTTGCTGTTGACGGCAAATTTTATCAAGCTTGACAGGCTTCACCCACTTTTCGTCCTTAAAATCCGCTACGGGTGGATCATTGAACGCAATATGCCCGTTTTCACCGATGCCCATAATAACAATATCCGTAGGATTTTCCTGCAACAGCTTTCCATAGCGTTCCGCTTCCACATCGGGATTTTTCGTCATGATATCAATGTAATTCACACTCTTAAAGGGAACAAGCCCAAAGATATGCGCTTTTAAGAAATTACCGAAACCTTGAGGCGCATCCATATCCAAGCCTATATACTCGTCCATATGATAAGCGTTTACCCTATTCCATTCAATTTCTTTATCTTCTACAAGCGATTTCAATACGTCGTTTTGCGACGGAGCAGCCGCAAAAATCATATTAATTTCTTGCTTTTTAGAAAGCAACTCGGCAATCTTTGCTTTAATATCCCTTGCAGCAGCCTCGCCCATCAGTGTTCTATTCTCGTAGATTTCTACTGTTAATTTATCTTTTTGAAACGTTTTCAATTTTTCCCTCTCTTAGATTTCGTAATCAAATGACAAACGCGATTGCATAGACGGACGTACAAGACCGTTTGCAACTTCTTGGTGTAAAGGCGATATTTGATACCCTTTCAATGCTTCGTTACTCAAAAACGTAGCATCCATCATTAAATCACCCGCAGACGAAGGATATCCGTCTGTTAAAATGTGCATTTTCAACAAACCGTCAATCTTACCGACCAAACCTTCAAGAGCCTCTTTAATTTGTTGCGCGCGCTCTGTCTTGTTTTCCAATTCGTCCTTGAATTTCCAAATAATCATATGCTTTACCATAACTTATTCCTTCCTTTCAATACTTTCTTCAATGTTTAACCGTTCAACATCTTCCATTCCTTGAAAGCCTTTACCACGCACTTCTACCGATTCGTTAATAATGATAAACGCGCTTTCATCAACACTTTTAACAAGCTGCTTCAACTGAGTAAGCTGCCTATTTTTAACACAGGTCAATAATACTTTGTGCTCTTTCATAGTATACATGCCCTGTCCATTCATCATTGTTACGCCACGCGGACTGTTTTGAATAAGCACCTTTGAAAGTTCTTCACCCTTGTCCGTAATGATAATACAAAGGTTAGATTTTTCCAGCCCCATAATAACAAGCTCAGATATCTTCGTACTGCCAACAATAACGATAAGCGCATACAGCATATTGTCAGCACTCTTTGTTACAACAGCACCCATCACAACGATAATCGCATCAAGAATCCCCACGCATATGGGAATAGATAAAACTTTTGTCCAACGCGAAATAAGTCTACCAAGCAACTCCGTTCCGCCACTTGAATATTCGTATTTTATCCAAAGCCCGATACCGATCCCTTGGCAGATACCACCATACAAGGACGACATAAATGCATCTTGTGTTAAAGGTGGCAACAACGCTAAAATATCGGTGACCACGCCTAAACACATAATAGTAAGTAAACATTTTCCAATGAATTTCCATCCGCAAAACTTAATGCCCATAATCAATATCGGTAAATTAATGGCAATGGAAATCATACCCACGGGAATTCTTTTATCAAGAATATGAATCAACACGGAAAGCCCCGCAACTCCACCTGCAACAATCGAATTAGGTGCAAGAAACAGCGACGTACTTAACCCATACGCTACACATGCGAGCAACATAAAGATTAGTCCTTTCCCTGTTTGAAAAATCTTTTGTTTATCCATCTTTCACCTTATTATTTTTGGTCCGCCACCCGTTGCGTAAGAAGCGTTAACCGCGTGGATTTAAACACTTCTTCCATCGGCAGAATAACATCCTTCTCACCATTAACCAACGCCAGAAAATCCGTGAGATAATCCATCGTAGGAAGATCTTCTATCTTCTTCCCTTCCGTTTTTCCTTTTTCATAAAAGAGAGTATCTCCATTAATTGCAAAGGAAAGCGCACCTTTTTCAGCCCAGAGATAGAATTGCCAATAATAAGGCAACGCAAATTCTACGCCGTCGGGAATAGCATATGAAACGTCTGCAATTACACCTACGCCGTTTTTTCCCGTTAACATCAGTTGCGCGCTATCTTTGAAGTCTTTTTCCTCTAATGCATACGCATTCCAACAACGCGCTGCATTGATTTTATCTAACTCAAATTCACACAAGTAAGACAAAAGGTCCATACCATGTATGGCAATATCATTAATAACGCCACCGTGCTTACCCTTTTCAAAATACCAGGACAGGCGTCTGCCATACTGCAATGGATGCTGACCGCCAAAATATACGTTGTGAATTTTTCCCAGCTTACCAGTATCAATCAATTCTTTTACCGCTGCAATTTTCCCCTCAAATCGCATGGTGTACATACAGCTAACAAACAGCCCCTTTTCGTTCGCCAAGCGTACAATTTCATCTAACTCTTCTAAGCTTGTACAAAGCGATTTATCACAAATAACATGCTTACCCGCCTTTAATGCATCAATCGCCATTTGACCGCGATCACCATAACATGCCCCTATAGCTACCACTTCTATTTCTTTATCCTGCAAAAAACTCTGGTAGTTAATATATGAAAGCGCAACGCCCTTCAGCGTTGCTCTTTCTCTTGCTTCAATATTCTCTTCTCAAGCTGCCACAATTTCATATTCATTATGTAACCTTGCTTGTTCATACAGCACATAAATATGGTCGTGGCGGAATCCTGAAAATCCTATCTTCATCTTACACCTGCCCTACGCATTTTGCTTTATTGCAACTTTTTTCCCGGTTTCAAAGGAATCCTTTACCGCTTTCAAAAACAATACAGGAGTCATTAATTCTTCATAACTATGCGGCATTTTCCCCGTACGAACCATCTCGACAAAAGCTTCACACTCTAAACGGAAAGCATTATCCAACCTTACAAAACTTACCTCATTTTGTTCGGCAGTATATACACCTCCCGAATAAGCCGCATAATTATGATTGATGAAATTACACGTTACTGAATAGCCTTCATATTCTACAATGGCGTTTACGTTATGATTATTCTCTACCGCAAGAACAGATTTCGGCATCCATCCAAATATTTCCAGGCACATTTCCGCAAGATGCGAAGCATAGAACCAAAAGCCACTATAAATACTTTCAAAATCCAACGGAGCAGAAACATACCCACCCTGCACCTTTTCCGAAAAACTACTCTTTAATGTCTTTAATGCTTGAATATCTTCCGCATATTTCAATGCCGAACCACCGCACAAAGGCACATTATTCACCTTCGCTAACTGAATCAGTTCAATTGCTTGTTGAACATCACAGGTAAAAGGCTTGTCGATAAATGCTGGAATCCCCACCTCAATAAAAGGACGGGCAAATCCCGCATGATATTTACCATCTCTTGCCGTTATAATGACCGCATCGACATTTTGCAGCATTTCTTCGATGCTTTCAGCGACTCTCTCAGCACCAAATTCTTTTACCAATCTTTCATTCTCTTCTTGATAATGCCCATAAACAAGTGTCACACGAAAATCAGGATATGTATACCCCCCTTTTTCGTTAGGAAGATTGAAACAACCAGCAAACTCTTTGGCGTGATAATTTTCCGTACCGATAATTCCGATTCTAAACATTTCCACTCCTTATTTGGCAGATTGATAAATTTCTTCAATGACACGAACCGCCTTTCTACCTTCGTTGCAATCAATCAATAACTTTTCCTTCCCTTCGATTGAAAGAATCAAGTTTTCAATTTGCAACTTATGCATTGCACTTTGTACAGCAGAAGGATTACTTGCCGTTCCCGCAACGTCAAAATCCGCAACAGCTTGCTCCCGTCCATCAATCATCAGTTTGGCAATATGGTTTTCAATTAATACGACATAGCCCTTATCGCCACAAATCTCAATCTTTCTTTCAAAGCCAGGATATGAGCAAGTAGAACATTCAATAACGCCCAATGCACCGTTTTCATACTCTATCATTGCTACGGCGGTATCCTCCACTTCAATTTGATGGGATAACGTGCGAATTTTCCCTTGAATGTCCTTAATATTGCCAACCATATATTCCAACAAGTCAATACCATGTATGCCTTGATTCATCAAAGCACCGCCACCGTCAAATTTCCAGGTACCCTTCCAATTACTGGATGCATAGTATTCGCGGCTGCGATAATACTTCATATACAAGCTACAAAGCGTAATTCGACCAAAAGCATTCTCACCAATCAATTTCTTTACTCTTTGAATATCCGCCGAAAAACGAAGTTGACAAATTACCGTTACCAGCTTCTTAGTTTCTTCGGATACCTTGATTACTTCATCGGCATCTTTCGTAGAAAGCGCCATCGGTTTTTCCAAAACAACATGCTTTCCTGCACTCATCGCTTCAATAGCATTCGACGCGTGAAAACAACTGGGTGTGCAAATACATACCACATCGATATCTTCATCCGCAAGCATTTCTTGGTAATTCGCATAGGCTTTTACGCCATGCTTGACGGCAAATTTTTCCGCAAACTCAAAATAATTATCCGCAACACCAACAAGCGTTGCATTTTCGATATTTTTGATTGCATCGGCGTGAATATTCGCAATCATTCCACATCCTAAAATACCAAACTTCATCGCCCTATTCCTATGAATTATTTTTTCTGTTAAACCTTTTCATTGGACATTCCGTACCATCTGCCTTCTTGCGCCGCTTTCATATCATCATCCAAAAGCTGTTCGTAGTTTTCGATAACTTTTCTAAATGCTTTTGCGTACAGCTCAATCCATTCTTTGTTCATCTTCTTAAACCAAGGCACAGAGAAACAATTCTTTTCTACCGAAGGGCGCAATCTTTCATCATCATTCGGCACATCTTTATCCGTAAAAGCAACTCGCGTCGGCTTACCAAGATTGAATGCATCAAACGTTTTGAAATAATTATGAGTATGCAAACAATAGTTCCCGCCCTCCCAAGAAGTAAATAACCCGTTGGTTTCCGCTGTAACTGCTTGGCAAAATCTATGCATTGACAATCCGCCCAGTTCTGCAGGATTGTATACGCCGTGCGGGCAGTAGAAGCCACCCATATTTGAGCCCGTAGATTCATCCACGCGCAAACCTTTAATTCCGGGCAAGCCTTCCAGTAAATCCCAGAAGTAATTCATCGCTTTTCGGATTTCCGCACAACGTTCATCGAAATATTTAAGCTGGCCCCTACCCAACGCGGCGCTTACCTGATTAACGCGCCCCTTCATACCGCCAATGGAAATATGCGCATACGCTTTCAAATCTTCGCTTTCCTTAATAAAGTTTTCATTATTTCTTTCATAATGAGCAAATGCAAGAGCACGTTCGTAAAGCTTCGTATCATCAGTTACCAGCATCCCCATTTCACCAGCGGCAAACGCTTTCCCACTCATCATAGACATCGCTGCAATTTGGCCAAAGTTACCCAACTTTTTTCCTTTATACATACCGCCTTGCGCATGCGATACATCTTCGATTACATACAAGTTATGCTTTTCAGCAATCGCCATAATTCTATCCATATCGCACGGATAACCAAAGTAATGCACAACCATAATCGCTTTCGTCTTCGGCGTAATGCATCTTTCCAAATCTTCGACGTCCATGCTAAGCATATCATCAATACCGCAGAATACAACCGATGCGCCAAACCATTGAGCAGATGCAATGCTCGCCCAATAGGTTTTCGTCGTACAAATAATTTCATCCCCAGCGCCAAGCCCAATAGCGAACATAGCCGCCGTCAAAGACATCGTGCCGTTGGTATATGCAAGCGCATGCTTTCTGCCTTGCCACTCAGAAAACTCATCCTGGAATTTCGTTGTAATATCCGTACCCGAAAAATTATTCGTTTCTACCACTTCCATAACCGCCGCTTTATCTTCGTCGGTAATAATAGGCCATTTGAAAAGTTCTTCAGGCGCAACGCCTTCAAACACGGGGGTTCCACCAAGCAATGCTAATTTTTCCATAATATTTCTCCTATTTTTTTATCAATTTTATATTGACGAAATCATATTCACCATTTTATTCGATTACAGCTTCAACAAGCGCTCTGCGTTTTTGTGACTAATTGCTTCAAACTTTTCATCACTCAAAACGCCAGAATCGTGGAATTCATTCAGCAAATCAATCAAAACACGTTTGGGCTTATCTTCAACAAAGCAAATGTCCGTTCCAAACATAATACGGTCCCAAAATTCGTTCAAAAACTTCTTTGCGTATTCAAGATCTCTCGTTATCGCAAAATAGCCGCTAGACGCCGACAAATCCACCCAAAGGTTTTTATAGTCACGCATATATTTCGCAACCACACCTTCTCCTTTTAATGGAGTTGTCAACCAATTTTCACGTCGTTCATTCGGCTCAATCCTGTCAAGCTCCGCCCAAAACGCTGGACCGTGCCCAATAAAAGTTAAGTTGGGAAATTTTTCCAACGATTTTCTCAACTGAGGCAATCCAACATCATCGTACAAGCCGTAGTCTTCACCTTTGTAGCCCGAGCAATCAAACAGCAAAGGCATTTCCGTTTGTTCGCAATGATGAAAAAGATTTTGCATTTTAGGATCGCTGAATTCCATATTTGGCAGCACTTCCCCCATTCCCTTGCAGCCTTGTTTTTTATAAAACTCAATTAAAAAGCCCAGTTCCGTATCATTACGATTATCCAGAACACGAGGATCAATATTGCAAAAAGGAATAAATCTGCCATTAGACTCCTTGCAAAAATCAATCACTTCACCCACTGATTGCGGAACATAAACTTCCGCACTTACCAACGGAAGGATTACCGCACGATTAATCCCCAAGGTATCGTGCATTTTCACCAATTCTTTCCCATTCGGAAAAACCAATTGATAAAAATCCTTATCCTTATCATAAGAAAAAGGGTACGGATACTTATACATATGTGCGTGAATATCGAAAAACATAATTTCTCTCCCCATCTATTTGTATCTCTTATCGTTATTATAACACATCATTTCGCGCGAAACAAGAACTATATTGCCTTTCATGAAGAGGATATTGCCTACTTTATTCCAATTGATTCTTCTCTATCCTTTCTTGGCGACTTTCCTTTTAACCGCTTATAACATTTCGCAAAATACCCTTCTGTTTCAAAGCCGCACATCCAAGCAATTTCAGCAAAACTTTTCTTACTGGTTTTTACCAATGTTTCCGCTATATTTAAACGATATTCCATCAAAAACTGCACGGCGGTTTTATTCATTACCTTTTTAAAAATTCGGCAAAAATAATATTTACTTAAATTGCAGCAAGATGCAAGTTCTTCAACCGTAAGTTTTTTACCGTATCCAACATAAATTTTAGAAATTGCAGGCAATATCGCCCCCATATTGTCGACCTGCAACCCTTGAAGCCCCGCGCTTCTCTCTTTATCCAAATAATTGCGCAATAGGATAGAAAACAGCTCTCCAATCAAGCTATGCACAACGATTTGGTAATGCTCTTTTTTTTCTTGTATTTCCTTCACCACACGAAAAATAATAGCCGTTAAGCGTGCATCATTTTGAATATGCGTGCAAAACTTTTTCCCTTCTACTAGCAACTTTTGGGTTAAATTTAAGTTTCTTTTCACTTCATCCGCAAAGAAGTCAAACCCAATGATGATATTATAATATTTTCCCTTTCTGCCTTCCAATTGTACATTTGCGTGTACTTCATAGGGATTAATAATAATCACGTCGCCTGCTTCTCCAAAGATAATGTTATGATCAATCGCAAAAGAGCCCGTTCCTTCGTAAAAATACTTTATTTCTATTTCTTCATGAAACGTTTTTTCTCTTACTGCGAAATGAGAATCCCCAATTAAAATCTTAAATTGTGCATCCGAAAAGCTTATCTCTTCTCTCGTCCAATCTTCCTTTTCCATATTCCCGATCCGCATTTATTTTTTTAATTTGACAAAAACGCCCAATTGTGTTATACTTTCTTTGTCGTCAACTTGTTATGGAGTTTAATATGAAAAAAACTATCAATTTGGAACAAGATAATTTAATTAATGGGAGGGCGTTTAATTCATTCTTAATGAAAAACAGCCCTTCTTTACCGCACACCCATAACTTTTTTGAAATTTGCTATATTATCGACGGGGAGATTAACGAAGAAATTAACAATTGTCCTTCCCGTCTATTAACCAATCAACTGACAATTTTGCGCCCTAATATCGACCTACACGCCTATTCCTTGCATGAAGAAAAGGATTGTATTTATCGAAATATTTTAATATCCACACAATTATTTCAAGATACTTGTCAGCATCTTTTTAATTCCAACGATTTTTTTACCGCCATCATCAATAAGCCCGATCCGCCTGTTATCACTCTTTCAACTGAAGATGTGACTTTTTTAGAAACCTTGTTGTCTTTGCTTACAAAAGATAATACAGAAAAAGATGAGGACTATATCGGGAAAAGCGTTACAGCAACCATCCTTGCTTTCTATACCAAGCACTTAGAAGTGCTTGTCTCTTCCACCTCGCCTGCATGGTTGAAAGACTTATGTTCTTTTTTACAAACTCCTATCAACTTTAACAAATCCCTTGCTTCCATTATCTCAGAACATTTTTATTTCAACCAAGCATATATTTGCAAGGCATTCAAGAAGAAGTTCGGAATAACTATGACAGAATACTTTCTGCAAGCAAAGTTAAATTATGCAAAGCGCCTTTTAATATCCAGTAACTATAACATTGAACAAATTGCCGAAAAGTCAGGTTTTATGAATTTATCCTATTTTAACCGTGTCTTTAAAAAACACTTTCATACGACACCCTCTTTATATCGTAATATGTTCTAAATTATCTTTGACTGAAAGTGTAAATTGAACATAATCCTTTTCGATATCTCTTGTCTCAACAAGATAATCAGATAAATCATAGTATATCGTTCCCAAGTTTGAATGCCGAATTCGAACTTGGGCTTTTTTTGCTTTCGAATCAATTATACTCCACTCAACGAAAATAGTCTTCCCTTTGATAGCATATCCGCCTTTTGCGAAGTCAACCTTCCCCGTAAAATCAATCTTAGGGGCGATTTTTACTTCTCGCCACTCGCAGTCCAAGTTTTGAATCCCTAATACACTTTCATAAAACCACTCGCCGCAAGAGCCAAATGCAAAGTGATTAAATGAATTCATACCATGTGCATTGATACCGTTTTGCTTCGTATAGCTATCCCAACGTTCCCACAACGTTGTTGCACCATTGACAATGCTATATCCCCAAGAAGGATACTCCTTATTGCAAATTAAACAATACGCTACGTCGCTTCTTCCAAGTTCACTTAAAACGGGCAATAAATACTTTACCCCCAAGAAGCCGCAAGTCATGCCGTTTTGTTCAATGTCTTCCACAAGTTTATTGATAACGCTATCGCCTTCTAAAAACTTCGCTTTATAAGCAAGCAGGAGCGCTGTTTGCGTACCACCCCCTACAATCTTTCCATCTTTATACAAGTTCTCCAGGAAAAATGCTTTTGCTTTTTTATGTTTTTGTAAATACTTAGTTCCATTCTTCCCAATAGCATCGGCAAGTTGCGACAAATACAAGCAAGACATAGAATAAAAACAGGAATCGAAAACAGTAAAATCTACGTCGCCATATCCTTCTTTATAGTCCGCACCGATAGACAGCCAATCGCTAAAGCAATAGGTATTTCGCTTATATTGCGAAGAGTTTTTTTCTATCCATTGAATATATTTTTCCATCAAGGGATAGTATTTCTCTATGATTAACTTATCTCCATACATTTGATAATGTTCATAAATCAAACTAATGAAGGCGTCCGCCCATCCTGATGCACCCATTGCATTATCCAAAAAGCCGGGTGCATACGGTGCAATACACGGAATTTCCCCTGCATCCGAAATACTTTCAGCTATTACGGAAAGATAATTACTCAAATATTCTTCACAGTCATAGTTATACATTGCAGTCTTTGCAAAAACGCCGATATCGCCAAGCCAACCAAAGCGTTCATCGCGTTGTGGACAGTCTGTAGGGATTTTAGAAAAATTACTTTTCATACTCCAACAAATATTTTGATGAAGTTGGTTCAGCAAAGAGTTCGACGTGGAAAAATCCCCCTCTTGCTTCAAATCAGCATAAACGGCAACACTTGTCGCTTCCACAATTTCCGCATCACCATCCACACCAATCTCACAATAGCGAAATCCATGATAAGAAAAGTGCGGGCGCAATATATGTATCCCATTCGAAATCAAATAGACGTCGGTTGCTTTTGCGGTTCTTAAATTCTCAAAGGCTAATTCCCGATCGTTCTTCAATATTTCCGCATGACGAACCGTAATCGTACAATCCGATTTCGCACAGATTTTCAACTCTACAAATCCCGAAAGATTTTGCAAAAAATCAAAGCCAATTTTATTGTCTTTTCGATAAATTTCTTTCCCTGTAAGACGTTCATGGCAAGATACCAAAACTGGTTCTTCCACCGCAACGATAGATCTCTCGATCCATTTAGGCCGCTTCCACTCTTGGATCGATGGCGAAAATGCATCGCTGCATTCTCTCAAATCTTGCAACTCACCATCATAAATGTCGTTTTGCTTAATAGGACCTTCACTATAATACCAATTTGCGTTGTCAATGATATATTCTTTGCCATCATCAATTGCTGTAAGCTGTGTAAAAAGACAAGGGGAATCTAAATGATAATATTTCTTATAAGCTCCCCAGCCCACTCGACTACACGCCCAGCCATTCCCCAAAACAATAACAAGTTCATTCTTATTCTGTAAATAAGGCGTAATATTTACTGTTTTCAGCCCAACGCTTTTATTATAATCACGCCATCCAAACAAGTACTCTTCCTCAAATAGCGCTTTACCATTCATAAAGACTTTCAACCAACCAAGCGCAGAAATATCCAAAAAGACTTCCTCGTTAGGCTTATTAAATTCCGTCTTAAAATATAATGCATTTTCCGTTGATTCACAAGCGGTCATCCATTTTTCAATTTTCATATTTTTTACTTCCGAACAAAAAACAATCTACCCATCTTCCCCGCAGGAAATACGCATTTCAATATCCCATTAGAAAAGTCATGCACTATGGTTTGATTCGTAGGATAAATCAACTCACAGGCTTCGAATCCATATTTCGTCAAATCGGTTTCCACCGTTTTCGGTTCCTTCGACAAATTCCAAACTGCTAGCAAGCAAGCGTTTCGATCTTTGCTGATTAAACCCAGCGTATATTCATCTTCTTGCGACATTCTAATTCTCCCTTTCGGGTAAACAGGATAAGCGTTTGCAATAAAATCCCAATAGCCTTTATATAAATCCATCCCTTCCTTCAATAAAGAAATATTTTTCTCATCCATCTGTTCAATACGTCCAGATAAACACATTTTTCCCAAAAACGCATTCACAACATTGAAGATTGTTTCTTCCCCATCTTGATGGCGCGCAATTTCATTCGCCGGCAATATATGGTTTTCCCTATTATCAAACAGTAAGGGTGCAGGATAGCACCACACCCCCATACGTTCAGGCGGCATTAACGCCAAACTGCCACCAATAATGGAAGGATTGTAATAATAGGTTTCCTGATCGGATACCGATTGTAAATGGAAATGTTGCAAAGTGCCCCAATCGGAACGCATCGCGCCCGATGCACAATTTTCGATAATCAAATCAGGATATTTTTCTTGAACATCTTTAATGAATCCCAAAAACGCTTCATAGTTTTTACGCGTACCAAAAGCATTCGATTCGCCGTATTGATTTGTCCCCACGCCTTCTGGGTTGTTATGGTCGTTCTTAATATAACGAACTCCCATATCATATACACTTTGAATGCGCTCATGCAAGTATTTAATCAATGCAGGCGAACGAAAATTCCCCAAAGGACGGAAAGGCGAAACCGACTTACCGTTGCGTTTTAAGAAGATTTCATCCGTCCCCAAAGTGTCTTTCAAGGTTTCAGGCACCATTTCAAATTCAAACCAAATCCCAGGGAGCATACCCTTGTCTTTGATTCGTTGAATTACCCCTGCCAACGTTAAGGTGGGGAATTTTTCTTCATCAGCAAACCAAAGTCCCTGCTTCGTTTCCCAACCATCGTCAATACAAAATGTTTGCACACCAAGTTCTGCCGCTTTATCAATTAAGCCAAGCAACCTTTCTTCATTGATTTGCGCCCAGTTGCAATTCATATAATCATTGAATACGATATCAGGGAACACAGACTTTTCGCATGTGGCGCGTTTATAATCGATTAAAACTTTAACCACTTCTTCAAATCCGCCAGCAACAACCCCATAAATACAAGGCATGCTTTCATGTCTTTCCCCGCTTTGCAAGACTCGTTCAAAGGCATTGATATCGCTCAACTCCCCAACCTTAACAAACAAGGACTTGGTACTGAAACCACCGTAGGCCCCAAGTTCGATTTTCCAACCATAGCCGCCTTCTAATTCGAAATACCAACATTCATTTCTTTCCTTGTCTTCCACAATAACAAGAGGAAAATACGTTGCCGTACTCCAAGACGAATAGGAAGAAATCACCGTGCTAACAGTTTCAAAATCGTGTGTTGTTTTAGGGTAAATGCCAATATCTTCGGGCGTTACCGTACGCCATTGCCCTTCGCCTTGCCATTTATTAAAGCAAAAATGGATTAAAATACTTCCGTCAGACAATCTTTTCGCAATATCTTGTCCACCATTATAACAAACGCAATCTGTATATGCCGAGCAAACCTCACCCAAAATATGCGTTTCCTTGTCATTATTAATAACCGTCACGCATTGCTTCAATATACTTTCAGCAACTTGTTGCGTCTTTACAAGGACATCTATCCCAAATTTCGTAGCATAACGAAGACTGTCTGTAGAATGTTCTACGGCAGTTAAACAAGAATTCTCATCATTATCCACAGCAACATCGTTATCCACGACAATAAAAGTATTGTACTTTTTGCTTTCAAACGTATTATTTCTAGAAAGCGTTATGCCAAATCCATTCTCTCTTTGATATTTTTTCATTTAATTAATGATAATTTTCGTTTTTATTTTACCATAAACGGGAAGGTATGTGTGCATTCCTTCCCGTCTATTAAAGACTTATTTCAAAAGCAACAAAAACCCTGCCCCTGCCTCTAACACAAAACTGGGATTTTGTCCAACCAATTCCAAAGATTTTCCATCATCAATGATTTCAAAGCCTCGAACACAATCAAATGTCAGCGTGACAGTCGATTCGTTTGTCGTAGAATTGCTTACAATATAGAGTGCAGTACTCCCTTGATAGTTAAAGCAACCGATAATGGCATCTCCGCCGCTCACACCTACCAGTTCTTTATAAGAAGCCAATTTTTCTTCGCCCAACCAATTTTCCGACCACTTCCCAACACCGATAACGCCGTCATGTTCACTGTTCATCAAAACGTGATCAATCGCAGCAATATGCTGATTAATTTGTTGTACATACGGATACCATTGATTCTTTTGCCCATCGAATCCAATAATACCGATTTTTCGGTAGTTAATGACGTCATGGAAAACGGTGTATTCTTCGGGTTGAACCAACGTGAAATACTGAATTGCCTTTGCACCATACGCCAAGCAGGTGTTTACATTCCAGAACAATTCCGACTTGGTCGGCCATCTTTCTTCGTCTGTTTCACCGCCTTTTTCCCACCAACCTGCTTGGATAAAGAACCAATACGGCACGTTATGCATCATTGCATGCTTCCTCGTAAGAGAAAGGCTCTTGAAATAGATTTTCGCCGTGTTTGTACCTTCATCTTTGAACGAAAAAGGATAGAAATCGTTAGAAAGAAATTGTGGCTTTGTAGTTTCAAAAAATTCTTCTAAATACTCTGCATAGCCCTGCGCTTCACCGTCATTTCCAAAAAACTCATGGATACCCGCCGCATACAAGTTAACATACAGCGGTTTATCAATACCAACTTGTTCGTAAACATCGAAATATTTTGTAAGCTGATTGATTGCACCTGGTGCAGGTTCATCCTGTAAGTGGAAGCCCAAACAGCAAGGAAAGTGATTGTATTCCTCCAGACGTTGGCGAAGTTCCTCAGGATTATCAATTTCTTTAATTTTTGTGTCGTGCGCAAACATGCCAAGCCCCGTTTCCGTGGCGTTTTTGAAACCCTTCAATGCCGCTTGGGGATTTTCTTGATAGTTATCAGGCGAAACAACAATAAAATTAACACCCGCTTCCTTAATCAGTTCATAAAAACGAATATCCGATAAATCACAAACAGGATTCTTGGGTTGGTAAGGTCCCCACCACCCACCAATAGGCATAACATCTTTTCCGCCGATGAAATCAAACGTCAAGGTTTCAACTTTTCCCGCTTCACCTTTTTGCGCTTTTATATAATTATCTGCTTTTAACTGTTCACAATTTGAATATTTTAACATAGTATACATTAAATACTTATATTGCGCCAAAGTTCCCTTTTGGCGTCCCTAATGTTGCAATTAATCAACAACAACCATAACGCCTTCACCCGTTTCCAAGGTTAACGCTAAATCTTTACCATCCGTTTCCCGCGTAACAGCACGCTGAATAACCGTGTAATGATTATTAGAAGAAAATTTCAACGTTGCCTTATGTTTTTCCGTCGACGAGTTATTAACAACATACAAGGCAGTCTTACCCAAATAATCAAAACAGCCAACGATAAAATCTTCGCCCGTAACACCCGTCAATTCACGGAAAGACGAAATTTTTTCATAGCTTTGCACCAAACGATCCGCATACGTGCCAACAGGGATGACACCCATAGAACTTGCATTCATCAAAATATGGTCGATTGCCGCAATCTGTGTGTTCGCTTTTCGAACGTAATAGTACCATTGATTTTTGTTTCCAGCAACGCCCAAAATTCCGTTTCTATGGAAATCACGATCATTGCCAGGCGCATAAGCGTAATGATCTGGCTGAAAATACGTAAAATAAGAAATCCCCGTACAACCATAAGCCAAAGGAATGTTAATATTCCAAAGCATTTCACCTTCACTTTGATAATAAGGCAAAGTAGACATTATCTCGCTTCCAGCGTCATTATGTTGCATACCAGCCGCTACATACGTCCAAAACGCAATTTTATATTCTTTCGATAATCTTCTCATCAAAGACATATCTTTCAAGAAATTAATATTTGAATGCGTTCCTTGATTCGGAGAACGGAAAGGATATATATCCGATGAAATCATCGGAGGCTTCACTGTTTCAATGAAGGAACGATAATATTCCTCAATTGTAATCGGCGTTGAAGTCCCTGACAGCATTGTTCCACTACACCCCGTCGCATAAAGGTTCGTAAACAAGCTCTTGTCATGAATTTGCAAACTATCCCAAGCCCGATAGCATTCCGCAATTTCTTCAAATTTAACTTGTTTCGGTTCATCCGCAAAATGAACGCCAGCTACTGCGGGGTGATTAATCCAGTCTTTAATAATATCCATCCATTTTGATGCAGTATAAGCACTCTCAACCCTATAATCGTGCATAAAATATCCGATATTCCTTTCAAGACACAAATCCAAACTTTCCATAATCGGTTGTTGCAAATGAGCGCCATTATAATAATCGTAGGAAACTGTAACCATATTCAATTTTGCATCAACCATATAATCGAAATACTTCGCTTTATTAAGGTGATCAATTTGATTACCATTTTCTACGTCATAATATTTGGAGTCGGGACCGAAGAAAACCCCTAACGGCATAACGTCTTTCCCGCCCATAATATCAAAACCAATAGAATATACTCCTGTATCTTCTTCTGCTTTCGCATAATTTTGCAAAGCGGTAACGGAAAAACCCGATCCAATAATCACACAGCCAATAATACTGGCAAGAATTAACGATTTTGCTTTATTTCTCATTAAATTTCACTCTTACCCTATTAAATCCGAATCATCCCAAGTATCGTTATAAAGATAATCGCTCATATCCCAATTACTGGTTCGATACATATATGCATCCGTCTTTCGATTAATATCAAAATTAGCTACACTCAAATTATCAATAGCAAAATTACACATTTTACTAACCGTCCCACTCGAAACAATTTGCGTATATCCCAAAGGCGTATTCCCAATAGCCACATCCAATACTTTGGTAAAATATTGATCAAAATTATACTTCAAATACAATTCCGCTTGCCCGTCAATCACGCGCACCCAAACGCTAACAAACGCACCTTCTTCCGTAATATTATTAAAGATATTCAATTCTTCCGGAAGAGTGACCTGCACCGGATTTTCCACCGATGCGCCGCCAACGGAAACAACCGTTTCCACCGAAGACTGCAATTTGTTTTCGCTAAAAGGCTCTAACGATACTTGAACGGGTACAACAGTATTATCTTTATAATCTTGTGCACCAAACACAAACGAAAATCCTGCGGATACTTGCTTGCGCGAAACACCGTTATGATCTTCAATAAACTGATTGTCTAAATACAGATCAAAACTCATATCCACGTTGGAATACTTATGCTTAGTTGATAAATATCCATCGGTAACATCTTGCCATACCAACTTTTTATCTTCTACTGCAATCTTCCCCTTGGGATTGAATTCAGAAACAGCTGCAGAAGAATACAATAAAGCTGCATTAAAATCGCTGTAATCAAAACTTTCTCTGAAATCGACATTCGTTGGAGTATCGTTTGAATATCCACTCATCGAAAGGCCTTCAACTTCCACCGAAACCCCGCCCGTTTGCATAAAGCCGCAATACCCGTCAAGATATGTAAGACCTTCGATGTTTTCAATAACGCATGTTTCTCCGATGAAAAGAGAGCATTTCTTCTCCGTAGAGACATTCAAAGACATGCTGATGAGTTCTCCTATATGCGCAACAGGTACGGTTGAAACAAATAAATCCGTCATCTTTGCACCCGCAGCAACGGAAGACACACCAACCTTTAAGCCATTCTTTCCGTCTTTTTCAAACCATACAAATGAACATTCACCATTCGACAATTTGCTAACGTAATAATTCAGCCCGAAAGCAACACCAAAACGTTTTCCTTCCGCAATGGAATTAATACGGAGATCTGCAATAACTTCTAAAAATTTGTCCGTATTCCGCATTACGCTAAACTTATTATTGTTTACCACCTTGCTTTCGATAGTGGAATTCCAAGGGAAGATAATATTTACCCCCGAAGCTTTGGCTACGTCGGAACTAACTTCCCATTCCCCTGTAACAAATCCACCTGCATAAGAACTGGAATCCACATACACAGGAGACTTACCCGCATTTGCAATAATCGGATTTTTGGCAAATATTCCAAAAGTACTGAAAACAGCTATGATTGATACTAAACAAATTTTCAATTTTTTCATTTTTATATTATAACCCCGCTAAATACATATATTGTTCCCAATTTTCTTCATAATTGTTTCTCATTCTGTCCCATGCCTGTGCCGCTGTCAAAGGGGACTGATATCTCGAAAACTCATGATACATAAACACGCCGTTAAACAAACCTGCATGCTTCAACAAAGGACAGGGTTCATAGGTCTTCGGGAGAAGCGTAGAGGTCCTATAAATGTGCATTACGTTCTTATCCCAAGCACTCCAACCATCTTGATTAATAGCACCATCCGAAGGATCAGCAGGGAACGGCATATGCAAAATATCAACGTATTCTCTAATCATTTGATCGGAATACATAAACTTCAAGAACTCTTTTGCACCTTCTTTTGCCGTAGCATAGTTAGGGATCATTGCAGAGTGTTCATCCAAAACGGAAACAATCAAGCGTCTTGCTTCCCAAACAGCCTGTCTATCAGCTTCCGAAACATCGTATCCATCACCAATCAAAGGCACTTGTTCCACAGAATCGTATTCATCCGTCGTTCTAACAAGAGCCGCCAACTCCGAATCGGTATCAATGGTATCCAAGTTTTCAATAATTGCGCTAAACACAGGAAGCCGCATAAAGGAAATATTCGAAGGTGCTTCTTTTGAGCCCTTCATTTCGTTTGCAAGCCACGTACCATTCGGCATAAATGCAGCCGCTTTATTCTTAATAAACAACGTTTGTTGGGGCGTGAAGTCAGCACTTGCAGAACCAGGATAATTATAATTGTATTGCAATAAGGTTTGCAACAATTCCAACAATTGATATCTACCAGTGACCTTTGCGTCATCCATCAAGAATTCTTTGCTGTTCTTGTCTGCAAAGCCATATTCACTACCGTCCAACGTCATTAAAGTATTTTGATACCAATCCAATCCGCGATATTGCATCAACCATGCTTCATAAACCCAACTCCAATATCCACCATCCTTAAACGTAATAAACGGATAAGTGGTCGACCCAGAGTCGCTGTGAATCATTGCCGCAACGTCCTTCAATTCATCAGTCGTTACAGGAACCATGTAATTTTCACCGTCAATGATTTGGTTGTTATACGCTAGAGAAAGCAACCCACCACCATAGGAAAGCGTGTACGTATTGCTCGCATCATGCTTTAAAAGATTCAAAATCGCTGGATTGATTTTGTCCTTAATCACTTTACTTTCGCTTTCCCATTGATAATCTAAAACCGTATTCAAAGGTTCAAGATATTTATTGTATTGCGAAGTATTCAATGTGGTGAAATACAAGTCAATCGTATTGTCCTGTGCACCAAGTTCAATGGTGCTCAAAAACAAATCTGCCGAACTGGAAGAATCCAAGAAAACATCATATTCGGGATGAGTCGCTTCAAACTTTTTCACCAAATTATTCAACCAGTCAATTCCTAAACCCGATTTCCAATAACTGATTTCAATCGTAGTAGCGTTATCGGATGCCTTTTCTTTCTTACCACAGCCCGCCATAGCAAAAGAACTTCCAAAAAGCAAAGATCCAGCCACGCCAACAGCAAGCAACTTTTTGTTGATTTTCATCATCATTTTGTTGATTTTCATAATAATTTTCTCCTTGTTTATATACTAGTTTATATATTTGTATACTAGTTTATATACTAGATTACTTTTAATTTATATACTAGATTACTTTTAATATAATAGGCAGGTGACAATATTATACAACTGCCCTAATCATTATTCCTTTACACCGCCAACCGAAATACTGGTTGTCATTGTTTCATGGAATAACGCAAACAAAATCAATCCTGGAATCGCGGAAACCGCATATCCCGCATACACCATATCAAAGCGTACATCATACATCATGTCGTTATGGCAAAGATACATACCACCAGCAAGCGTTGGAAGATTCGGCAAATAAATCAAGATGCCCGTGTAATTATTCCATTCGCTCAGCCACCCCATAACGAACAATGCAACAAACAAGCCCTTTGCCTGCGGAAGCATAATTTCCCAATAAATCGTAAAGTCATTTGCGCCGTCTATAACAGCAGCTTCCCCATAAGTATCCGAAACACCTTTGAAAAGTGCGTGATAATATAAGAAGAAAGAATTTAACCCACCAAACGCCAACACTATATGCAGGTAAGAGTCTATTAACCCCAAACGTTTAATAACTAAATACAAGCTCCCGCCCGATCCATACAAAGGCAGCGTCATCATAATCAAAATAAACGGATAAAAAAGCTTTGAACCAGGAAAAACATACTTACAAGCTGTATAGGCAACCAATGCTGTCGTTAATTGCGTAATCAACGGACCCAATGTAGCAAAGTAAAGGGAGTTGAAGACCATTCCCCAATAAGAAGTACCATTTACTTTTAAGTAGCTGAATATTTCAATAAAGTTTTCCCAGTGCCACACTTCGGGAAGCGCAAATGGTGAAATAACAATTTCATCATGCGTTTTTAATCCTGACATAAAAGTAAAGAAGAAATAGTACAAATTGTATAACGCTTGCAACAAAAAAACAGCAAATACAATGGAATATATAATGTGTTCCGCAAGAGAGAGTCTTGCAAAATACCCTTTTATTCTTTTCTTCAAACTATGCATTTGTGCTTCTCCTTAATACTGCAAATCTGCAAACGCAGCATCAGCAAATCTACGTACAACAAACGAAATAACAATCGCCACAATAGATACGCACATTCCTACCGCCGACATAAACGCCAATGAGTTGAAATCATTCGGATTGTTATAAACTTGCATATACATCCAGTTTGCAAACGTTTGTGTACCATTCAGCCCTTTCGTCAAAAGGAAGACATTACCGCCCGCACCAAAGATACCGCAAACGCTCAAAACGATAAACAATGCAACCATAGGCCAAACCAGCGGAACAATAATATGTGTAACTTCTTTATGCCAAGGGCATCCATCTAATTTTGCCGCCTCTAAAACACTTTCAGGAATTCTTGCAAAGGTACCGCCCCACATAACAAGGTTTGTGGCAACGCCGCCGATAAACATCTGCAAAAAGACCATTTTGTTGGCATAATCAGGCTCATTTAAAAGATCTAATTTAACAGGAATATCATCTATTTTTTGAATTAGCTGCATTACGGGACCGTTGATACCAATCAATTCTTTATATACTGCTGTGGTAATCGTAGCAGCAAGAACCCCAGGAATCAAGAAGATATATCGGAAAAATTTATGCCCAGGAATTTTCTTATAAAGGAAATAAGCTGCCAAAAATCCGAGAATGGTATTCCAGACGCTAACTAGCCAACTTAAAAATGTATTTTTGAATGCGATCCTAAGTTCGCTAGATGACTTACCAAGCGATTCAAAGAATTGCGAAAAATTCTCAAGAGTGAATACAATTACCCCCGATGCTTCTTTATGTTGAAATCCCATCGTAAAACTTTGAAGATTTACATAAAAGTAAAAAATCAACACATTTATTACTGGTAAGGCGACAGCAGAAAGGATAAACGCCGTTCTAACAAAGTTAAATTTCTTTTTCCCCGTTCTTGGATCTATTTGTTTAATATTTGCATACATAGAAAAATTCGTCCTTAATCCTTCTTTTTCTTTATAACAAATACACCACAAAGAGCCAACAAACCTGCCGTAAGAGCTCCGCAACTAAGAGTACTATTGCATCCAGATTGTGTCGAATTCGCGTCGTTCTTATCGGAAGTTCCACCGGAAGACCCGCCAACCTTCTCCCACTTGGCGTAAAGAGTAACGCTACTTGTTACAACTTGCTCAAAGTCAAAAGCCGTTCCATTAGCCAATGTCCAACCTTTGAATGCATATCCTTCTTTTATAGGATCTTCAGGCTTCACGATTTTATAAGTTTCCATAGAAATTGCGATAGGATCACTCTTTTGCCCCGAACCGTCATTCTGTTCAAAAATTACAAAGTATTGCCCCATCTTGAACCACTGTTCCCCATTCATCGAAACGATTCGTTGGGGATAAATGGTATACTCGGTTGTCTTATCGTCATTAATCAGTAGCAATAAACCGCCGTCAAGCAATCGATATTCACCTGTCGACAAACCGTTTATGTAAGATTTATTTTGATTTAAAACAATAACACTATCCGTCACTGCGTTATAAAATTTACCCTCATAAATCTTGTAATAATCATCAATAATTTCATTATACGACCAGTCTGCTACAATTGTAACGTCTTCATTGATCGGCTTAGAGAAATCATATTCACCGCCATTGACATTCAACCAGCCTTCAAAAATGTATCCTACTCTTTGCGCAGGCTTTTCCATTAAGCAATCGCCCTTCGCTAAAAGAATTCGTTCGGTTTTATTGCCAAAATCATATGTTAACGTTACAGTTTCAGCAACCTTTTCAAAAGAGCCTTCTCCTAAAAGGATTTTAGAAACCTTGTAGTTCTTATCAAAAACATATAACATACTTGCAGAAAGGCCGTAATATACGGGCGTATAATCAAGAACATCTGCAAAATTGATACTTCCATCTTCATTAATCTGCAAGTATTTGCCGTTAGCGCTAATAGTCCCCGCTGCCCCTGCCATAAAGTACAACCCTGCATTCTTTGCAATATCTATTTCTTCTACCCATTCAGCAACAACCACCGTATCTGCAAGGATAACGTCGCTAAACGAATAAGCTTTATCCGTATCTTTGTAATACCAACCTGCAAAAACGTAGCCTTCTTTTTGGGGCATAAAGGCTTTGGAATAATTCGCGCTTGCATACACCTTATCCGTTTTAATCACTTCACCGTCCGATTCAAAGGTAATATTCACGGGGGCACTATAAGAAACGTAGTCAATCGCAATGTAAGCGCCAGTTACGCCAAGCCAAAATTCCGTATCTTCATACGCCATAATGTGAGCGCCCACTTGAAGACCACTCAATTTACCTTCCGTATCAACTAGCAATTTCAATTCTTCTTTCGTTAAAAGCAATGTAATCCATTCGTCTTGGATAACATTCTTAGGAATCATGTACCCCGGGCTTATTTTACCCGTTTGTCCAATACCATATAAGCGAACACCACCTTGATTTGTAAGATATTCTTGTGACGCAGAGAAATGGCAATACATTCTAATAATCAACGTTTCAATTTGATTTACGTCCATTGTTTTCTTGAAAAGAATGGATTTTTCAGAATAAACTCTACCCCAGCTGTGGAAATCAACCACAAAAGCATTATTAGAATAACTTCCAGGAACCTTTTTAATATCGAATCCACGATAGCTTAACCCCGTATCATCAGGCAAGGTAGCACCATTCAGCATTTCCAACGTGCCTTCCCCAAAACTGTAATGCCCTTCATTTGACGATGCAAGCAACAAACCACTTTTCGCCATTTGGTCTATGTAAGACGAATTGTCGGGTTTTTCCCCTGTATAAACTTTGATTGCCCCAAGGTTCAACCAAGCGCGATCGCCGTCCGAACCTACAAAACCGCCTGCATCCCAGTTATTGCCAATGCACGTACCTACTTGCAAACCGCTGAAATAGCCTTTGCCGTCCAACAGCCTGTCAATCGTTTCGACGTCTTCAATCGTTACCGTTACCCATTGACGTTGTGCTACGTTCGGTATCGTATAACCTTCTTCCCATTCCAAGCCATCATCGTCAGGCGCAAACAAACGAATACCACCGTTATTATTAAACGTGTAATTTTCATCTGCCGCATAATCGGGGTAAACTTCAATTTCAATCTTCGTAATATCCGATCCTTTAATCGGCATATAGAACATCAACGAGTTCTCAGTAATGCAAACATGATAATGGTCGAAACGGTTTGAAATCGCTTGTTTCCCTTCAAACTCTTTCACTTCCCACTTAATCGCTTTATCAATGATGTACAGCCCCGCAGCGCCCATTCCATTATTGGTATCCACTCTACCGCCTACGGCTTGCAACATACCAGGGCCATAATGCTCTGCGCTGATTGCCGTACCCGTCACTCTATATTTGCTTAAATCAAGAACGTTGATCGTATCACCTACGTTATATGTGGGAACTTCTGTGGGAACTTCCACTTCAATTTCTGGCGTTGCCTTCATATAATCATCTACAATCATGAAGTTATCCAAATAGAAGGTGATTTCAACATCATTAAACGACTTAAAGCCTACCTGTGTGATAGAAACTTCGCCTGAAAGCAACATATCGCAAAGACCTACTGCAATCCATCCCTTAAAGCCTTCAAGCGGTGCAGTACAGCCTACATCTTCGTAGCCAAAGCATCCATCTGTACCGTGCATGCCCTTAGTCCATTTGCTTGCACCGTCCGCTATATACCAAATCGGGGGATATGTTCCGTCGTTATTATCGGTACAATAAGCACCACCGTTTGCTTCAATCGCAGCTGTTGCTTTTCTAAACGAACTTCCGTCCATATCAATCCAAAATACCAAATAGTAGTTTGAATAAACCGTCATAGTTTCGGGAAGCGTAATCATAGGACTTACTCTGCTACCGCTTAAACGAAGCGCATTAGAGCCGTTATACCCTTTTCCTTCTACAATTTCGCCTTCGGAAAAAGTCACGTCACTTTCAAAATCTACTGCAACGTTTTGTTCTACTGCCGTTACACTGTTTGTTTCGGCCGATACACCCATCGCCTTTATTCCCACGAAGCCTAACAACGAACAAACCGCCATTACCGCCGACATTATTGTGAGCAATAATTTTTTGAACTTCATTCTTAACATCTTTTGAACCCTCCAAACAAATATTTTGTGTATATATTATATCACTTTTTTACGGCCAAAAAAATTGACAACATATTCCTAAACTAGTACTACATTTGCCCTTTTTGTTTTTCTCACAAAAAAATATTTTTCAATTTTGCTAATACTAATCCACAAATATATCGGCTAATTGCTTGGACTCAGCCTGATAAAAATTTACATAAGTACATGAAATATCTTTTAGATTTGTGTTGGGGAAAAACAGAATATGAATATCTTACCTAAAAAATACATTATTGAAAAGCGGTTGGTTTACGCCCACGATATGCTTTTGTCAGGTCAAAAACCGATGGAAATATATGAAAAAGTCGGGTTTGAAACATATTCTTCTTTCTACCGCGCATACATTGCAAAATTCGGAAAAAATCCGTCAGCAGCTGAAAGATAGAACCTGACAACATTCTTATAAAAAACAAAAATTCTATCAGATTGTTAATCAAAAAATATTTGTCCATGAGTAAATATTAAACAAACACACTTTTCTTTCTGCTTTTGATAGTTACAATGGGTGGTTCACATTCACCTTTCATTGTGACACCTGCCACCTGTCAGACAAAACAAACACTACGCCCTTGTAAGGCATTTTAAGTAAAATTTTAACGAGAGAGCCGTTTTGTCGGCTCTCTCGTTTGTTATTCTCGGCTATTTTTATCCGCCGTTTACATTAGCCTTCGCGTTTTTTCTTAATAATAAGGAACGTCGCCGCGCCGACGGCTACCATCATTGAAACGACAAAAGCAATGATTAACCCGACGTTTACGGGCTTTTTCGCCTTTATGATTTCAAATTCATAAACGCTTTCGTTGCCGCATTCGTCGGTAACGGTTACGGTATATTTGCCGACTTGCGTTAAGGTTGCACCTATTTCGTATTCGATAGTTTCGTCGTTCAGTTTAACCGTTACGGTAGATTCCTCCGAAAGTTCCGAAAGAGCAACCTCGCCCGAAGTCTGCCCGCCGTTTTCAACGCCGGTTATGACGAGCGTGGGCGCGATCTTGTCTATTTCAAACTCGACTTCGCTTACGTTGCCCGCCTTATCCGTAGCGACAACTTTATATTTGCCGCTTTCCGTGATTAAGTTTTCGGAAACGTAATCGCCGGCGAACTCACCATCTTTATAGAGTTGAACAATCAAATCATTTTCGGCAAATCCAACGCTTACATCGTCTTTTCCTTTGCTTCCGCGAGTCGTTCCCAAAACAGTCAATTCAGGCGCGATTGTGTCGATAACGAACTTATAGACCAACTTTTCGCCGTCGAAGTTCTCCAAAACGATAACATATTCGCCGTCGTCTTTCAGTTCAATGCCGCTGTTGTATTCGATAGTTTCTCGGTCCTTTGTAGCCGTAACGGTAACTTCGTCCGTCCATTCAACGGACACCGTTCCGTTCGTATATCCGCCGTTTTCTACACCGTTTAACGTCGCGTCTATCGTCGGCTGATTATACTCGACAATCTCAATTACTGCGGCATCGCCCGTCCTGAATTCGTCGGTCAAGATAATCTTATACACGCCGCTCGTTCTGAAAGAGAAGAAGTACGTTCCCGCTTCTATAATCACACCGTAATCGTCTTTATCGAGTTGAATCCATGTTTCCTGCCCGTCGGTCGACTTATAAATTTCTATCGACTGAATCGAGCCGAGGTTGTCTTCGCTTTCACCGATCGAAATATCAAGTCTTTTATCTTCCGCGTTTTTGTCCGTCTTAATGACGGGCGCGTTACGAGATATTATGACGGAAAACGGCTCCGACCAACCGAAACGGTTGACTGCCTTTACGAAATACTGTCCGCTGTCAGTAAGTGCGAACGTTTCGCCGAACGAGAACTTGCCGAGTATATTTTCGTTCTCGTCATACACAACGAACATTGCGTCCAAATCGTAAGCGTCATCTATCGAAACCGTCAACTTATCGTTAAAGCGATACACTCTGTCAAGTTCGGCAGTATTCGTATCGCCGTCATTTACTGCGTATAAAATATCGGGAGCGCGCCTTATAACCGTAACGTTGTAATCGCAGGTATTGCCCCACTCGTCGCAAATCGTCAGAACGTGTTCGCCCTCAAGATCGAAAACGTTGCCTATAAATTCTTCGCCGTCTACAAGGCAATGCACGTTTTCACCGATAGTAATTTTATCCGCAATAATATTTCTCGTTTCGGACAAAATATAAATTGTTTCGCCTTCAGCGGGCATTGCCGGTTCTTTCTCCCAATAATAGAAAGAATTTATTCCGACCGCGGCGTATTCGGCAATTACTTCGTTCAGTCGTTCCTGCGTGAAATACGCGACTTCTTCGTTTTCGCTGCCCGATTTCTTGTAAATAAAATACTCTCCGCTTTTCGCGTTTACGCTATCTTTTAAGTCCATCGCTATGCCCGTATCCCACGTCGCACCATTCCATACGCCAGTTCTCACGAACGACTTTTCACGCTTGATTGCAAACTCAAAAGCCGCGCTATAGGTCGATAAACTATATATTTCGCCGTTTTTATCGAACGTTTCGAAATACTCTTTTATCAAGGTTTCGGTTAAAATATTGCGCTTGCTCGAAACAAACTCAGTCGACCATTTATTGCCCGCCGCATCAATAGATTCAACGAGATATTTGCCCGTGTCGATAGTAAATATAACGTCGCCTTTTGCGTAAGGTTTACCGTTCACGGTTACGGTTTTTACTGGCGCGAATTTACTCAAATTTCCGTCCGACCACTCTATCGTGACGTCGCCGTCCGTCTTTCCACCCGTAACGTTTTTGATAGTTAAAGGCTTACTCGTTCTGTCGATGGTGATCGAGTAAATATAACTTGCAGTTCCCGCTTCGGTTTTGCCATAAAAGTTATATCTTCCCGGCTTGTAATATTCCGTTCCCGAAATATAATCGGTGAAGGTACTGCTATCCGGCAACATAACGTAACACTTTGCCGCCGAGCAAACAAAACTTATATTCTCCCCGTTAGTATACAGCCCGCCGAACGCTTTTCCGTCCACGCGGATTTCGCCTGTAGGCATCTGTCTGTTTATCGTAACGGTATAATTTTCGGAACGGTTTCCTGCCTTATCGATACAATAAAAAGTATATTCGCCTTCATCGGATAACTGCGAACTTAAAGTATACGCCACGAAAGACGAACTGCCCGGCTTTTTAACGTAACTTGCCGCAACGCCGAACGCTTCCGCCGCGGTGTACGCTATCCACGAAGTATTCGTGTGACTGCCGTTCTTTATACTCGTTCCGCCTACCGTCGAAACCATTCCCATGGGCTTCGTTTTATCCAGCACGATCGACACCGTGGTCGATTTGTTTCCGCTTTTATCTACCGAATAAAAATAATATCTGCCTTCGGTTGCGAGCTGCGTTCCCGACGCGTAATTCGTATAATACGATGAATTCGGCATTTTAACGTAACAAGCGTCGATTCCCGATTGAGCGTCTGCCGCAACATATTTTATATACGCGGCGTTCGTATAATCGCCGTCCTGTTTTATCGAAGTTCCGCCGTATAACGTTCCCGTGGGCGATGCCGCGTCGTAATAAACCGAGTATTCTTCGGACACATTCCCCGCTTTGTCCGTACTGCGGAACACATATTTACCCGTTCCCGACAGTTTCGTTCCCGCAGTGTACGAAGTCCACGTCGAAGAATTCGGCTTTTTAACCTGATAACTATTTACGCCTTGCGCGTCTGTTGCGGTATAGGATATAGCCTTGTTTGCATAACCGCCGTTTTTGATTACAACGCCGTTTGAATCGGTTACCTTTCCGACGGGCGCAATCGTATCGTAACATACCGAGACGGTATCGCTCGAAGCGCCGAGTATATCGGTTGCGTAAAAATACCACCAGCCGTTGCACGCCTGTGTGCTCGGAATCGTGTAACTCGTCGAATATGACGTTGCATAACTGCTCGCGCCCGGACGAAAGTATCTTATCTTGCTGAAGTTTTTATCGCTTGCAGAATACACAACTTGTTTATTTGTATAACTTCCGCTTGAAATAGAAGTGCCGCCCGCTTTCAGCGAGTTTACGGGCGCGCTCTTATCCACTTCGAAACCGAACTTATACGAATAGTTCGTCGTTACCAGCCCTAAAAAACCGCTTTTGTAGTTGCAGGTATATTCGAACGCGTATTCGCCGTCGGTAAGCGAGTCGGAATACAGCGTAATGTTTCCGTTACCCGACAAATCTTTCTTGTATATCGTATAACCGTTTCTCGTCATTGAGAATGCAATGTGATTGCTTACGTTTTTGACTTCGACAGTTATTTTGTAATACGTCCAATCGATAATCGCGCTTCTGTAAATCTCCGAAGTTTTATCGTCCGTATATGCCCCGCACATATACACTTTGAAATTGTCGGGACAACCGCTCGTAGGCGTTGCGCCGTCTACCGAAGTCGTGCCTTTAGTCAGGAATTTCGACGTCCTGTAAGTTTCGGCTTTAACCGTTTTGACGTTCCTCATACTCGTAAAGCCGAACACGCCGAACGTCAACGCAAGAATTACGAAACCGAATAGAAACCACTTTTTAATTTTCATATCTTTCTCCTTTTTTGTCATATTTTTTAGCATAAAAAAACTACCCCTTAGGGATAGTCGTCGTTACGGCGGAACGCCGCTTTTAATCTTGTAACATAAACTGCTCTTACCACCGTTCGGTCGATAGCGTTGCTCGGTTGTCAGAAGTTCCGCCTTTTTAAGTTCTTTCACCGCCCGCCGAACCGTCGATTCGGAAACTTTCAGATCTTCCGCTATCGTAGGTATAGCAGGCCAACACTCGCCTTGCTTATTCGCGTGGTCGAGCAGGTATAAAAAGACGGCGACGGCTTTCGACGAAACGGCGCTTGAGTATAAAAAATCAAGTCGGCTCATTCTCACCCCTTTCTTCTTCCGTTAAACTCGGCGGTAACGGTAACTGCCGCTTTACGGACGAGGTTCTTAAAAACGGTCTGTCCGTTCTTCTTTCGGGTTCGAAATGCCGTCTGCTTTCCACTTGCGATTGCCCGCCTATACCGCCGCGGGATTTTGCCTTTTCTTCCGTTTCGTCTTTCAGATCGGGGCAATATTTCTCCACGATTTTTTCTATTAGTTCTTTCTTCTCGGCGTATTCCACTTTGCGGTTCGCATTTTCTTTTACGGCATACGGCTCGCCGAACGAAATTCCCCAATCAAAAAACAGTTTTAATCTCACTTTCATCGGGTGCGCGCCAGTTTTCATTACGACGAATTGTCCTTTCGGCATTGCTTTTAATTCATCCGCGCTCATAAGCGGGCGTTCCGTCATTTGCAACGACTCGGACGGATCGTTCTTCCCTTTATTTACCGAACCGGTAAGCACCGTTCTCGTACCGAGAGCTTTGGATAAAACTTCCGCGGACGGGCTGTTCGGCGCAAACCCGCCGAATATAGTCAGTTGCGTATTATCCACGATAATCTCTTCGCCTTCTTTTCCGTAGTTTTTATCGAGTTGCGAAAAACTTTGGATAATCGGCACGATTTGAAGTCTGCGTGAACGCGATGCCGAGAATATCATTTCCGCATCCTGTATTTTCGGGAGCGTTCCGAACTCGTCGCAAAAGAAAATACAACGATTTTTGAGTTTGCCGCCTTCTTCATCGGCTACCGCTAATATCTCGCGGTATAACTGCTGAATGATAAGCGAAATCATAAAGAACGTCGTCGGGGCTTCTTCGGGCATTATGATAAAGATTGCGGACTTTTCCGAGCAGAATTTTTCCGCGTCTATTTCGGTATCGAAACAAAGTATTTGCTCGAGTTCGGAATCGAGAAATGCGTTAAGACGCGACAATGCCGTCGACATAACGCTTGCCATCGATTGATCGGACGCGTTCAACGCCGCACCCGCAAACCATTTCGCTTTATGGTCGTTCGGAAGTAACGCCATCAGTTCCTGAAACTGATTCTTATTTCGTTTCTCGGACGGCGCGAGCAATTCCTGTATAATCTTGAATACCGACACGATATGCCTTTTCTGCGGCGCACAAAATTCCGCCACAAGCAATATCGTTGCCGTGAGTATTCCTTCCGCCGCGTCGTAAAAATATGCGTTCTGCCCGAACGAGGCAGATTCCGCGCCCGACAGAATTATCGTTTTAGATATGATTTTCGCATACTTTTCCGCTTTTGCTTTATACGCGAGTTGGTTCGGGTGTTCCTTGTATAAGTCCATATACTTATTTACGAGGTTCAGCAGATTGTTACCGTTGGATTTCGTCGGGTTACGCAAGTCTATTACGGACACGTTATACCCGTACTCCTTCGCCACGCCGCCATAGTTTCGCATTACGTCACCCTTGGTATCGGTAGACAAAAACGACATTCCGCTTGCGCAAGCGTATTCTATGCACGGGTACAACCAATACGCCGTTTTGCCAACGCCCGCCGCGCCGATCATAAGCGCGTGTACGTCGCCCGTATCCACCATCGCCGTTGTCTTTTTCTTTCCGCCTTTGCACCCGACGATTATCCCTTGCGGCAGTTCTTCTTCGATAGATTTTTTGCGATTAGTGAGCCTATAGGTCGGTTTTTCGCCATTTCGCGCTTGCTCGCGCCACTTATCGGGCGTGAACGGAATGTGCTTATAAACTTTCTTTATCTCACTCCTCGTCGCCCACCGCGCGGAGCCGTGTTGTCCGTCGCCTACCGTCTTGCTTTTTATATTATTCAGCGTATAGACGTGTGCCAGAAGTGACACACCGCCGAGCGTACACGCCATCGCCGCTGCCGCTATTATGAGTATCGTAATTCCCGACATTCACTTACCTCCGAATTTCGTAATATTGCCTGTTCTTTCGCCGTCAACAAATCTTCGTTCCAGTCCTTGCCTTTCGGTATTTTTATATTGAATTCGACTCCGTTTTCTTTCAGTTTCTCCGCGATTCTATATTCCGCGACTCGCCCCGCCCAGTCGTTATCCAGGCACAAAAACACTTTCTTTATATTCGGATTGTCTTTGAGCATTTGAAACAGAACTCTGTCGCCCACGCCGCAACAAGCCGCGTAACTATGATCCTGCCAGCCGTCGCCTTTCATGGCAATGAAAGAAAGCATATCTATGGGGGCTTCGAATAAATACAGTTTTTCGCTTTGTCCAGTGTAATGAAACGAGTATTCGGGCGTACTGCCGGAAGCGTTGCCTTTGAACGTCGCGTTCGAATAAGTCGCGCGCAAATTAACGTGTTTCAGATTGCCGTCCATATCGTAACCCATAAAAGCAACGTTTGCGTACTTCTTCGTTTCGCCTATGAGTTTCTTTTTGAAAAACGGCACGAGAACGTCTTTCGGTATTCCGCGACGAACGTTTAAATACGCATACGCTTTTCTCGGATCTTTGCTGAGTTCGGGCGGTTCGAATTCCTTTTTCTCTTTTGGTTTTGCCTGTTTCGGCTCGGCTTGTTTTATTTCTCCCGCGCCGTCGCCGAGAATGAATCTCATCGCCTCGACATAGGTTTTCTCCATAAATTTCTGTACGAACGACACGGCGTTACCGCCTTTCTGCTCGTACTGATGATACCAAAGATTGCCGCGTATCGTAACCCTCTCGCTGCCTTCGCCCCACTCGTATTCCGAACCGCTGCGTTTTAACCGTTCGCCTTGCCGCTCCAACATTTCCGCAATGTCCGCATTCCTTGCCGCTTCTTTTTCTTGCGGTGTGAAATATACAAACTCTGACATTTTGCCTATCCCTCCTATTCTAATTTCAGCCCTTGCGCCTGCTTTTTCTCCGCTATTTTGCGGCGAAGTTTTCTGTCAGTTCTCGCTATTTTAGCGTCGAGTTCCGATTCTGTTTTTTCTTGCAATGTTTTAACTAAATATGCGAATAATCGACCTATAGCAAGATTTATGCTCTGTTTTTGGAACAATTCTCTTTGCAAAAGCAACGCTTGAGCATATTCGTTTCCGCTTGCCGCCGCGGACTTCAGATACTCCAACGCCGTTTCTGTATCTTTCGGAATATCGTTACCGAAAAGGTATATTTTACCGAGTTCGTATTCGGCGAAATTCAAGCCCTTTTCCGCCGCGCGTTTAAGATAATCGATTGCCTTTTGAACATCTTTCGGGAAGTTTTCTCCGCGCAAGTATTCTTTGCCGAGAACGTATTCAGCAAACTTATTACCGTGTTCCGCCGCTTTCAAGAGATATTTTTCAGCGTTTGTGACATCCTTCCCGAGATTTTCTCCGTTTAAATACTCTTTTCCGAGCAAATATGCCGCATATTTGTTTCCGCGACCTGCGGATTTTAACAGAAATTCCTCTGCCGTTACCACATTCTTTCCTACCTCTTCGCCTTTTAAATAAATCCTGCCGAGCGTGTATTCCGCAAACTCGTTTTCTTCCATTGCCGCTTGTTTCAGCCATTCGATTGCTTTCGGTATATCTTTCTCCACTCCGTCGCCGTTCAAGAACATTTTACCGAGTTTGTATTTTGCTACGGTAATGCCGCCGTTCGCCGCTTCCGTAAATAATTTCACGGCGAATTCGGGATTATATTCTTCGCCGTCTTTATCCACACAAGCCTTTGCCCAGTCGTAAAACTGCCACGCCGTTTTATAGTCTTTTCTCGGTTTTTTCTCGCTTTTCTCTATTTCTTTATCCGTCGGCTCTGCTGGTATTTCTTCTACAATAAGCGTGTCCGAAAAGGTTAAATTCAACGCTTCGGCAATCACCGCGTTACGCACCGATCTAAATTCTTCGTTTGCGGAAAGCGGCAACCTTTCGGACATTTTATCCCGATAAGTTTTCAATACGTTCTCCCGCTGTTCGTACCATAATTCGTATAATTTCTGCAAGTCGCTATCTCGCATAAGTTCGTCTATAACACCGTTAACAAGGTTTTTGACCTCTTTCGGAAGATATCCGTAAACTTTCTTGCCCTTATGCTTTTGCAGTTTCTCGGCAAGCGTTTTAAGCATTAGTTCAAGCGTTTCGTTTTCGTATTTTTTGCCGTTTATCCTGCGTATAATTTCCGCTATTTTTTCTTTGCTCCCGGCTCGCAATTCGTCGCGGTATTCCGTCTGCTTTTCGTAAATCTCGTATAAATCGTTCTTAAATATCTCGTGCGCATAAGCGGCTTTTAACTTTTCAAGACCTTGCCTCGTCATATACGGTTCTTTCCCCATGGAATACGATACGAGATGGACGTGCGGATGCCCGCTTTCGTTATGAAACGCCGCATACCATTTCATGTCCGTTATAGGTATTCCCATAGCGTTTGCAAGGTCCTGCGATTTCGCCCGCAAGAGCGTTTTCCAAACCGTCAGATTATCATAGCCGAGTTTTTCCGCATCCTCACGTCTTAATGAAATTATAGTCGTCCAGACAACGCCGTCGTGATTACCGACTTCTTTCGCTACTTTAGATAGTTTTATATGCTCGTCCGAATAAGAAAATAACCCGTGCGTGCCAGATTTCTCAACGCGCGGGCGCATCGCTATATACCCGATATAGTTTTCTTTCTTACCTATCCTGTCAACGTTTTCTTCTATCGCTTTGTCTATAAACGTCATCGCCGAATATTTCGTTTTTGCAGACAAATAATCCTGATACTCGAAACTGTCTTTACAATCGGGAAAGTCATCTATAAGCCGATTAACTAACTTTTCCTGTTCTTTCGTGGCGGGTTCGTCTTTCCATTTTTCGCCTTCGACTTCCACGCCTTCGCGCGTTGCGATATAGTCGACGTAATGCTCGCCTTGCTTTGGCGCGCCGGGCTTAATATACCGCCACTTTACGATTAGCCGTGCCATTACCCTTTCTGAAATTTATACGCGTCGTCGAACGACACCGCCCCGCGAATACGCTTTACTTCGTCCACGCAAAGTCCGCGAAGTTTTGCAAGCGTTCCCTCGTCAATCTCGCTGTTCGCCGCCGTAACGTGGAGCGACATTGAAAGTTCAACCGCCATTTTAAACAGCAGACTTGCCATGCGATTTTCAAATGCGCCGAGCGTGCCTTGCAAGGTAGAAACGATTACCTGCGGGAAATATTCGTTTCCGTCGCTTGCCGTAAGATAGCCGCAGTAAAAATTGATTGCTTTCTCTATAAATTCCGAGCGACTTTTAACGTTTTCCGCACGGTATAATTTCTCTACTTTCTTTAATGTTTCTTCGCGTATCCACAGCGCGAATTTCCTTTTATCTTTCGGCTCGGACATAGTTTTCTCCTCCTTTGCGCCCTGCAACGCCTTGATTATTCTTCTTGTTCTGCCGTATTTTGTAATACTCGACTCTTTTCTCTGAATTCGCTTTATTTTGCAACCCCTTGACTGTTTTTCTCAAAATCCCTTATGCGGTCGGCGTTGCCGTCCGCCGTGAACCGCGAAGGGGTGCTACTGCAACCCCTTCGCTTATTCCTGCAACCAAATAGGAAACGACTTTTACTGCATATTCATTTCAAGCGAATGCCCCTTTCCCGTTATTTCATCGTGGTCGCTTTCGTCGTGATAGATATCTTCGTCGGCTATATTCGAGCCGAGCATTCCGAGCATATTCAACGCGCGCTCCTTTTCCGAACAACATTTCGGCGCGTTTGCCGCATATTCCGCCTGCTCCGCAATATCTTCCGCCGTGAGTATATCTGTAGCCTTCTGTTTTTCATCGCTGTTTTCGTCCTTTATTTCTTCGCCACGTTTACGTTTCGTTTTACTTTCTTCGTCGTCATCCGAACACCGTTCATCAGTAACCCGTTGTATAAATTCGTTTGCGATTATTTTTGCTTTCGTTATAAACGTTGCGTATCGCGGATAATTACAACCTTGCGTATCCACGAGAATTCCGTCGTCACCGCCGTTACTTAAGAGCAAAACGCAAGTGTCCTCGCCGTGCCTGCCCGACAGATATTCTCTATCTTCCAGTGAGTTTTTCATAACGTCTCTGAATTCCGCATCGGAAACCACTATTACTTCCGACACTTTATATGACAGCGGTTCCAGAGTTTCAGGTTTGCGCCACATCATTGCGTTTAATTTCAATTTCTCTGTCGGTTTTATGGTTTTGATATTGTTATGCAGTTGCTTAATCTCTTTCTTTAAGTCGTCCATATAGTCCAAGACAAAACACAGTCCGGTTCTGTCGCCCTCGTTCTGTTCGAAAGGCTTTTCGCCCGAAATATCGTCCTGTAATTTTTTAGCGAGATTATCGAGCGAATCGTACCAACGTTCGACGGCGTCATACAACTTCGCCTTTAATTCTGTTTCTTTGCTCTGTAAAACGGCATTGTTTTTCACTTGCGTTCCTCCCGCCAAAATCACATCGTTAAATCGTTTGAATGGCAGTTCATGATTTCGGGATATTCCGACTGACAATACTTTCTTAAGAATGCAATCGTATCTTCGTTGCTTCTGATACTCGCGTCGGGCGTATCAACGTATTCAGAATACAAATTATCGAGAATATCGTCGCCTTCGTTAGCCAATGCTTCGTACACCTCATCCTCAACGTTGTCGTCCAGAAGCGCGTCCGCAATCATAACGTATGCGTTACATTCAAACGCGTCGTTGAATATTTCCTGCGGCGAACAAGTTTCGAGTTTTGTTTTTTCGTATTTGGCGATTTGTCTTTCAACCGTATCACGCACATACGAGCGATAATCGGTAACGCCGTCAATTTCGCGTGGTGCTTCCGCGGTTTTTTGTTCCTCTGCTACAAAGTTTTTGTTTTCGTTTTCCATTTTGTTTCTCCTTTTCGGTTTTATTTTTTATATTAAAAAAGCCGCGTTCACACGCAGCGTCTTTGTGAGTGATACATCGCGCTATCCGTATTCCTGCCTTACGCTCTCTAACACGGCGACGATTTCTTCATACGCAAAATTTGTCCCGAACGCGGCGTTTATCTTTTCAACGAGTTCTTCATCCGTTTCTGCCGAAAAACATTCGGAAAGTTTTCGCGCTAAATCGTCGCCCGCAATATCAAAAAGCGCAAACGAATATATCGCCTGCGCTTCCCGTATTTTTATTTCGTTATACCCCGCGTCCGTCATCACCCGCTCTATCTCGGCGTGGCGTTCCGCCTCGATTTTTTCTCTTTCCTGTATTATGCTTTCTATTTCGCTCGTATCGACGTTCACGTCGTTCGAGAAGATTCCCATCACCGCTATCATAGGCAACATCACGATTATCGTTACGGTGAGTATGATATACAGAACCGTTTTTCTGCCTTTTTTATTCGACAACACCGCCGCGCCAATCTTTTTCAGTATCGGGATAATAGGCACAGCCACTATCTGCCGCCCCCTTTACCGAACAATTCCGCCTTGTATTCGGGCGCGATCACTTCGAGCAAATACCTTTCATTACCGCAACGATATAAACACGTTCCGCGTTCGGGATATCGAATAAGTTCGAACTCGCTCGGTTCAATCTGCAACGCGTCCATATATTCCTTTGGATTGATCTGTCCCGCATTGAATAAAAATTGATGCGTCGGAATAGAAAACAGCGGTTTCGTAAATTCTCGGATCGAAGGCAGAAGAAAATCCTCTATATTCTGACTTGCGAGTATTACCGACGAGTCCTTTTTTCTCACTCGTTTCATGGCGTTTCGGATATACTCGATTGCAGTCATATTCGTTAAAAACAAATACAATTCGTCAATGCTCGCCGCTGTGTTTCCTTCGCCGAGCAGTTTGTTAGACATATACGACAGAATATTAAACAGCATTGCGTCTTTAAGTCTGCGGTTTGACTCCAACAGTCCTTTCACTCCGAAACATAGAAAATCGTCCGAAGTTATATTCGTATGCCCGTCGAAATATTTGCTTTCCGCGCCGACACACATAGAGTGTATACCAAGGCACACTTCCTGCAACGTTTCTTCCGAATACAGATATTTCTTTTCCTTGTCGTATGAAACGTATTCTTCTTCACAAAGCGCGTAAAAGTCAGACATCGTGGGATAATCATTCGCTGTTTTTTGCGTATAGTCCGTTTCGTCCGTAATGCCGAACTTTTCGTATAGTTTCGTTAAGAGAATTTCTATCGTATCGATTTGCGTATCGTCGAAATCCTTATACGCCTTGAAGAAATCTTTTAAGAATGCTATATGCTGCGACAGCCGCGTTACTTTCTTGAACGCTTCGGGACAATTTTCCGTATTTTCTTCTTTCCCGCTCGTTTCTCCCGTTGTTTCAGTCCATGCTTTTGGTTCTAACGGATTTATCTTATACTCGCCCGATAAAAAATCGATATAACACCCGCCGAGATTTTTGCACAGTTCTTCGTACTCGCTTTCGGGATCGAGGCAAATCACTTTCTTTCCCGACTCGAGGATATTCGTGAGCAGAAGTTTCATCAGATAACTTTTGCCCTGCCCGCTATTACCGAGAATTAAGACGTTACTCGTCGTTTTATCTTCCGCGCGGCGGTCGAGGTCTACGATTACATTCGTGCCGTATTTGTCTTTTCCGATATAAAAGCCGTTAGCATCGGTCTTGCCCGAAAAGGCGAACGGATAGAAATTCGCCGCCGAACTTGCGGGCAATACACGCTCGTACAGCGTTCCGAACTGATTCGCGCCGAAGGGCAAAACAGACAAAAAGCCTTCTTTTTGTCTTAACGTAAGCCTGTCGACCGTAATCTTCGCCCGCGCAAGTTCCATAAGCGTTTCGTTTTGAAGTTCTCGTAAATGCTCGAGCGATTTCGCCTTTAATTCGATAAATACCGCACAATGGAGTAAACACTCGCGGCTCTTTCTTAAACTCGCTAAAAGGTCGATTACGTCCTGCAAATTGCCTTCGGCTTCCACGCTGTCCGTCATATCGTCTGCGGTGGATTTCATCTTGTTTTTTCTCGTGGCGTTCTGAATGATTTTTCTTTGCTCTGCCGCTTCTACAAGTCGATGGTATATTCGCAATGTTACTCCGTTTTTATCCGCCACTCTTGCAAAGATTGCTTGCTGTTCGGTAAGTGGCGGATATTCCCGCACCGCCCATGCGCACCTGTAACTGTCGCCGACGATATAATGGTCGACATTGAATTTGATTATTCCCGGCAGAACGCAATCGAAAAACGTTTTCGTATCGAGTTTCTCCGCCTTCTCAGGCGATATCTTTTTCTTTGACATTATTTAATCTCCTATAAGCCATGTTGAAAGGTTAGTCGCTCGTCAGGCAAGGCGCGCGACAGATTTTCAAAGGGAGCGACCTTTTTGGTCGCAGGAATTTCAAAATCCGAGCGCAACGCAGTATCACGAGATGAATAACCTTTCAAAGGACATAAAAAAACGGCTGACCGTTATAGTCAACCGCTTATAAAATATATTTTGTTTACATTTTGAGTTTTGGCGAATTATCTCCGTCCGGATCGTCTAAATCATCAAGTTCGTCAACTTGTTCTAACTCGTCCGCCAACGTTGAATACATCTTAACAACATCTGTTAAATCATGCTGTCTGCCTATATCGGTCACATCGATTCTCTTAATACATTTTGCAAGCCAAAGCTGCTCCTTCGTTACGGATTCAACTATTCGGGCTACTGCCACACTGTCTATGCGTTCCTTTGATACATATCCCGAGCCTTGACGATGTTCAAAACCATGTTTATGCAAAGAACTTGCTAAAAATCTATAACCTCTCGGGTATAAACCAAGTTCTTTCATTTTACCTGTATCGAGATCGAAATTGATTGCTTTTCTCTTTGCTCTTTCCATATTAACACCTACGCAAGAGCAAATAACGGATTATCTTGCCTTTCTCTTGCAAGCACATTTATGTCCTGATACGGCAAATCTTCATCATCGTCATTATCATACCACATCCATTGCTTACAATACTTTGCAAACCATTTCTGCCCCTTTAACGTAAGATAGGCTAACGTTATACAAGTGTAATAATCCTTTTGGGGATTACCCGTGTATAACACCGAACCGTCTGGCTGAATCTCCTTCACACAGTCGTATTTATCAAACTTCGCGTCGATTACACGCCACATATCTTCGAGTTTATATTTTCCGTCTTTGACAACCCTTTCTTCGTCGAGTTGTATAAGCATTTTCATCATAAGGCATTACCTCCTTGATTATTCCTATTATACCGCCCCTTTTAACTTTTGTCAAGCGTAACCGTCTTTATGCCGAAATAAGCGTTCCTATTCGGTTTCTTTTAGGTCAAATACTGCTCGCCGTCGTAATCGGGAATATTCTCGCCCGTTAAAGAAGCGTCGAAATATAGGGCTATAAGTCGTTTAATCATAGGTTTCTTCATTCTATGAACGTCAAAACCCTGTTCGGACAACACCTTACTTACCGTGTTCGCATACGAGAAAACCTGCGACGGTTTCAAACCCTTGCACCTTGCGATAAATATAAACTGTCGAGCCGTGGTGAGTTCCGCCTGAATCTCGTCGAGAAACGTCGCGTCCTTTTTTAACAGCGTTTTTATCTGCGGATTCGGCTCAACGTTTATTCTTTCCTGCAAATACGCCTTATTATCGTCGAATCGTTCCGCCGAGTCCACGCATACGATTTCTATATCCGGCGCAGCAGACAGCGCAAGCGTTAGTTTTCTTACCTTACTCTCTACGCTATCCGAACTTAAAACCGATATATTTGTCGGCGAAATAACGAAAAACAATAATTCTCCGCCCGCCGTCGAGAGTCCGTATTCGGTAAAACATTTTATTCCTATAAGCGTCTGCACAGCCGTTACATTTTTCTTTTTCTGTTTTTCTTTTCCCATATTACTCCTTCCACTTATACGTTTGTTGATCGGTTATAAAATAACGCACGGCGTATTTGATATAATACAGAACCGTCGCGTCATCTTTACGAATGGTTAAAAATCCATAGCACAAAGTTACGACTGCGGGAGTATAGATTTTGAGTTCTACCAAGGCAAGAACCGACACAAGCGCCGCAATGCAAAGAATAGCAAAATCTTTCATACTCCACAGCCATAAATTTGCTTTGGATTTTAAGTTTTTAGGATATAAATATTTCATATCTTTTCTCCGTTAATTTTATAAAAGTAGGTCTATAACACCGTTATCAAGCATTTTAACATATCATCACGCAATTCTGTTTCGCAAAAATCGCGCGAAAGGCAGAAGAAAGTAAATCGTCGCAAGAGTAATAAATTTTTCTTTTTCGAATTTACTTTCCGCTCCTTGCTATTGCACGAGTTAAGTTTATTGCCGTTGTAGTCGCGTGAACCGCGCTCATCATATTGAACTTCGTCGAACTGTCAAGCCCGAACTGTTGAGCGATTCTCGGCACTTCGCTTGCCGCAAGCATTATTCCAAGCCCCAACAGCATATTTACCGAAAACGTCATCAGCCCTGCAAACAATAACGTTGTCTGCATAAATGCTGTCAGACACAGCGCGGCAACCTGTTTCATCCATTGTGTAAACCCGTCCGAATAACCGCGAGGTACGGAAAACATATATAACGAACCGACCGACATCTGCACGAGAAGTATTCCTCCTCTCTTGATATTTTGAAAGAAAACCTTAATTATACAATACGCGAACGCTATTAAAAGCAATGTGTTAAGCAATATATTGTTATTGATCATCACCGGCGAAAACGCATTGCCGAGAATAATGCCTGCGCGTGTAGCGAAATCGATTCCGCTTTCCCACGAAAAGATTCTTGCGAGTTCGTCGGCAAAAGTGTTCTGAAGCGATATGCAGAATTTATACAGTTCTATCGGCACTATCCCTATAAGCGAGCAAGCAAAGAAACCTTTCAGAATATTCAGCATAGTATTCTTCACGTTTGCCCTGCCGCTTTGGAATTCTATGGCGAGATCGAATACGGCGACGACCACTCCGGCGACGAACAATCCCCACCCGAACAGCGTAAACAATTTCACTATTGCTTGTATCCATGCAAGATCGAAGATCTCTGCGCCCATATTGCCCATCATCGTAAAAAAGTCGGCTATAGCGCTGTAAACGCTGTTATACAGCCATTTCAGCATCAAGTTCCATATCGAGTTCGTCACCTCGTTTGCCGCGCTTTTGAACCCGCCGGTGATTGCGTTTACGATGGCGTCTATAAGATCCTGAAGCCACCCGAACATATCTGCCCTCCTATCCGATTATTTTCCAGATATAAAGCGGAGCGGTCAGAGTGAACACAAGGCAGGCAAACAATATGCACGGCGCGGTAAATTCAAACTGTCCGTGCTTTCGGTAATCAAAATACGCCGTGCCGAGTTTTACGAAAAACAATATGGCAAGTATCATATCCACCACGGGAAAGATTACGTTATTCACCACCCGTTTTATCTGCTCTTTCGCAGAGCCCCATGTTTCTTCCACCGCGCCGGCAACGTCACCGCCGCTGCTCGACGACGCCGCATACACCGAAACTTTCGGCTGCGCTACGCTTACCGCGACAAACAGAAGAAGGACTACCGCCGCGACTATCAAAAGCCGCTTGCGCGTATTCTTACATTTCAATTTGGTCATAAGACTCTCTCCTTTTAATTTTTTTCTTTATTTCTACGCCCGGAAATCGTTTTACGGGTATACGGAGATTTTCGCAGAACTTTATTTCTTCTTTCATGCCCTTTGTGATTTCATCCCCGAATACCCACATCTCGTCGCAAAACCATAAAAGCGACATTCCCGCGCTCATTCCCAACGCGCGATCCTGCGGATTATTATCGTCAAAACACAACGCATAAAAATGAGTCGTTACGGGCGCGACGCCTTGCTTTAACGCGTACTTTGTATACAAAATCGCGTTTTCTAAATTCTCTTTAACATTCCCGCCGAGCGGAGCGCAGATATATACTTTCTTTTTCATACGCTCGTCCGCCCTATTCATTTTCTCTATACACCCCCTTATCCAAAAAACATAACGCCCGCCGACATAGCGTTTTCCACTTCTTCTTGCGAAATATCTTCTGGTTCGGCGAATCTTTTCAGGCTTTCTTTTGCTTCTTCGTCCGTAAGAGATCTGAACTCGTCGCCGTCTTCGCCGACAATAAAAAACGGACCGGCAATTATATCTTTACCGAGCCGTCTGTTTCCCTGCATTCCGTTTAACTTACCTTCTTCGTTGCAAATAAGCAGTTTTCCGTCGCCTAACGGCACGACTTCGATATATCCGCCCACTGCTTTTTGTTCGGCTTCGAGAGTGTTATCTATCTCCGTTTCATAAGCGGGTTTGCCCGGTTCTACCATTACTACCCGCAATTTGTTGTTTTCGCTCACTTTAAGTCCTCCATTTTTCTTGTTTGTCCGCTCGTAAGTTCGGCTATTTTTTCGTTCGCCCAGTCGGGAATAAGCTCCAACTTCACAGCACCGATCACTTCTCCGCGTAAAAACACGCACTCTTCGCCGTCTTTGAGTAACACGCCGTAAATCTTTCGCCCAAGACTATCCGATTTACACCCGAACCCGCCCGTTGCGTAAAACAACTGATCGTCGGGCGTTTTGTATTCGTCTTTCAAAATATCCGGGCGGATAGCGACCACTTTGCCCGCGTAATCGGTCTGATCGTCGTAACAACTCTTAAAATCGTAAAGATGCAGTTTTACCCATTCTTTTCTTGCTTGATCGACAAATAAATTTACAAGACCGGGATGCGAATTTACCGAATAATTATGACTGTATCGCCATTCTTCTTTCGGAATTGCAAAACTTTGCGACCATTCTTTATTGCTTTGCGAATATCTTCCGTCCGTCATTCCTAAATCCACGGTATTTGCAAGCACGCGATTTACTCGGTCGAACCCGTATTTTTTTATTGCGGCCTTTACACCCTGTTCGTTCAGCCGATTATCCGCATAGTTTGCAGAAATCTGCTTTTCGATAAATCTCGCGCAAGCGCAATTTACACGGTAACTTTCAAGCCATAATATGGTTTCGCCGTTTGCCTCCGCTTCCGCTCTCGACCACCGATACGTCGGCTCAACTTTGCTCATACGTCTTTCCTCCCGCTTGATTTTGCGCCCACTTTACCGATAAGTGAATAAGCGCGGCGCGTTGCTGTTCGGGCGATAATCCGTTCAAAAAATCATAGAGAGTGATTTCGTCGCCACGGTCTTTTCTTTCTTTGCTTTTCTCGCCGTTGCAGTCGCAGATAATCTCGCGTTTTACGATTACCGATCTGCCGTCCTTGCTTTCTTCGAACGACAACACGTCGTTTTGCTTAAACCCTACCTTGCTCCTGATTTCATACGGCACGGTAATTCTTCCGCGCTTGCCGAGTATTCTGAACGTTTTCACTTTTCTTCCTCCTCGCAATTTTTATAGCACGGGCATTCTTCGCAGTTCCCGTCGCATTCGGTTTCGTTTACGGGACAGTTATCGCAATCGCCGTCGCATACGACTTCCCCCGTATCCGTCAGTCGCTCGATTACAAGTCTGTTTCCGTCCGCGTAAATCTGCAATACGCTGCCGTCTACGATGCCCGCGTCTTCGAGTACGTCTTTCGGTACGCTTATAAGGACAAACTCGTCTACTTTTTTATTTTGCATGACAATATACACTCCCTCAATATTTTTTCGTAATTAAAATCTTCGTATCGATTAAAAATCGTCAATTGTTTCGGGCGATTTCTTTCCCGCTCGTACAAATCATAGTTCCCGATGAGCAGTTCTTTGAATTCCTTGCCCGCTTCGTATCTTTGTGCCATCGAATGTTGACGCGAAAAGTCAAGGATAGAAAAATCCGAATACAATTCACGGATTTCTTCGCAATCGTTATACGATAGCAAAAACTTCCCCTTTACGTTTTCGAGCGTACGTTTCAGCCGCAAATGGTCGTCGTAATTAAACGACACCTCGTACATTCCTTCTGTTGATACATACGGCGGATCCGCGTAGAAAAACGCGCCGTCCCTATCGTAATGCTTTATGAGCGTTTCAAAGTCCTGATTTTCCACTACGACGTTCGCCATACGGCTTTCTACTTGTTTTATAAGATCGAACAACCGCCTTATATCGAACGGCTGCGAAGCATAAGACTTACACCCGCTCGAATAACTGTAACGCAGTAGTTTCAGAAACATCGCCGCCCTGCGAACGTCGTAATCTTTAGTTATTCTCGTCCGTATTTCTTTCATTTCTTCTGCTTCGAGCGGCGGCAGAATGAGTTCCGTTAAAAGTTGCTCTTCGCCCAGATATTTATCTTCAAACTTCTCGCTTTCAAAAAAATCGCGCAAGGCGTTAAAATCCTCACGCGAATTCAAATTGCAAAAGCCGAGTTCCCGAATCGTCGCCATCGTCCGTTCTTTCATGCATCGGAACAAATTGACGAGATTCCTGTCAAAATCGTTATACACCTCGAAATTACACGGATACGGGCTACCGAGTAATACGCTCCCCGAACCGCCGAACACGTCCACAAACCTTTCATACTTTGGCGGGAATACGGCGTATAAAATATGCAGGATAGACGTTTTATTGCCTACCCGCGACACCGGCGTTTTCATTAAACCTCCTTACCAATTTTCGGCAAATCTACGTCTATAGGTCGATTAACAATATCTTTTCGTTCCCATAGGCGCGATTGATACCGTTAAAATTTTTATTGTTTTTATGCTTGCGTTTGTTCGGCAACTTGCTTTTCTTTCTCGAATAAATCAAGGTAATACTGACGACATTCTTCATCTTCCCAATCGTTATTCAAAAACTCGTCAAAGCAAACGGGCGTTTGTCCTACCCTGAATTCGTCCGCTAAAAATTGAGGGACGTAAACCGTGTCGTAAACTTTTCTTGCCAGAGCTTCTTCATCTTGGATTCTATCGTCTTTGATAAACCCGCCGAGATGATTATCCACATAGTCCGAAAGCCACATACAGCCGAATACAGTTCTTGCTTTTATTCTCCATATTGCAAGTTTCCCCATATCCAATTTCGCATTTCCGAAAGGAAAATACAGGTTAGTGAGCCCGCAGTTTTCAAATCGATAGCACTCGTCAAGTTCCGTGCCGTTTTTCAGAATCTGTTCGTTTTTCAAAAGTTTGTTTATTCCTTCCACCCACTCTTTGACAGCGCCGCCGCAACCTTGAAACACCAACCCTTCTTCGCCGCTTTTCAGCCGCAATTCTTCCGCTTTTATTTCCTTTATACTCATTGCTTTAACTCCATGCCGACACCTGCGCTGTAGCCTTCCTCCCATACCCTATCCGAAAACTCGCTTTGTTCTTTTTCCGTTTCGGGATAATATTCCGATTGAAGTTTTCCGTTCTTATACTCATACCTGCCTTCTCCGTTTCCGATAGACTCCACAGCCCACTCGACTTCTATCGTAACGCCCGGGTATTTTTCGGATAATTTTTGTATAAGTTCCTTTGGGCTGCACCACGCCGTTTCAAAGGAGATTTTATTATCTTCGATCAACCCGCAGCCTCCGTCGTAACCATAGGCGTTCCATTTCGTTCCCCAATGCTTGTTCGTCCATTCATACCACGTCGGCGCGCCGTATTTCAACTCGTTCCGATACGCCTGACGCCCGAGTCCCCACGCCTTGCGATCGATATCTTTCCTTATCCTCAAAAAAATCTCTTCTTTTTCTTTCGGAATATTCAGAAGTTCGTCTTTCGTCCGTTTCGCAAAAGCCGTGTATACGTAAACGAAGTCTTTGTAATATTTCAATCCTTCGTTCGTTTTACTGCCCGATTCGATATTCAGTTCCGTCGGCATAGGATCGATTTTATTAAAATCTATGCTCCCGTACCCGATTTCATCGGCTTTGATATCTTCAAGTATTTCCTGCAACTTTTTATTACTTCCGTTAAACGTAACAATATTCATTACATGATTCGGCATTCGTTTTCGCTCCTTTCTTCCATTTCTTTTATTTTTCGCCCTAACGTGGAAATGACGGGTACGCTTACCGCGTTACCCGCCATTTTATATAATTGCCCGTCTTTGATTCCTGTGTTAACGGCTTTATAGAACTGTTCGTCCGTAAAACCCTGCAACCGCCAACATTCTATCGGCATAAGTTTTCGGACTTTACCATACCGTATTATTCCATGCCGGTCGCATACAGTTAAAGCAAACATCGGCTCGTTAGGTTCCTTGTATCGTCTACCCTGTTGCCGAACCTTTTCTTTTTCGGGCGTTATAATCGCTCTCGGCTCGTTTTCTTCGAATACTCCCGAATGTTCGCCGCTTCTTCTTGTTACACCCGAATCTTGTCTTGCCGTAATACACCTTGCCTCTTCGGTCAGTTTCGCATTTTCGTTCATATCTATGAAGAAATACCCTTGCGTATTGCTTGACGTAAGCGTGTGCACCACTTGTTCTCCTACTCGCCCGCGACGAGAATTTAACGTCGGAAAGGCAAGATCTATGCTATCGCCGGGATATGCCAACTGATAGCCCGCTTTCGTCTTTACTTTTATGGGCAGATTTACGTCGTACAGTCCTGTTCTTCCGCCGATTCCCCACGAACTACTTGTGAGCGTGATTGACGTTCCGTTTGCGGAATAGACTCGGTTGCCTTCCGCTCCGGGGATAATTTCCACAAGAGTCTTTCCATTTGACTCTGTGAAAGATAGTATTTCTCCGGCGCATCTTTCTCTAAAATATCCGATAATATACACTCTCTTTCGGGATTGGGGAACACCGAAATCCTTGCTGTTAAGCACCTGCCACGCGACATCGTACCCCAACTCAGAAAGCGCGCCGAGGATGGTTGCAAACGTCCTGCCTCCGTCATGCGACAGCAAGCCGGGTACGTTTTCAAGCAGAAGATATTTAGGTTTTTTAACTGCGGCAATCCGAGCGATTTCAAAGAAAAGAGTTCCCCTTGCATCGTCAAAACCGCCTCGCTTTCCTGCGATTGAAAAACTTTGACAAGGGAATCCTCCGCAAATAAGGTCGATATCCGGCATATCTTCCGGGTTGATTTTTCTTGCATCTTCAAAATATACCTCCGTTTCTTTTATATCATAAATAGCGTTATACGCCGTATTCGCATACTTATCTATCTCGCAATGCCCTATGCATTCGAATCCGCCTATCGCTTCAAGTCCGCTACGAAACCCGCCGATTCCTGCAAACATATCAAAAAATCGGATTGACATTTCAACCCGACCGTCCGCTTACTTATTTAGTTCGTCATTCACCCCCTTACATCGTCAATACGGGCGAATTATCTTTGCCCTGTGCGTTTTCTTCTTCAGCAAGTTCCTGTGCTGTCAACGTTCTGAAATCGTCTTCGCCTTCGATTAAGCCAAGTCTTCTACCGTTATCGAAATCGCAATGCACCGTGCCAATATCGTCTACAACTGCCACAGTTCCTCGCGTTCCGCTTTCTACCGGTCTCGGATCGTTACCCATAGAATTCAGTACAATGCGCGTGCCGGACGGATATGCTTTTTTAAGATATTCCGCCCTGTTTCTCTGTCTTTCCCATTCGTTCATTTATATACCTCCCATTTTTATATCGTTTTTCTGCAAGCAAATACTCGTCCATTTCCGCCCTCGTCTTCAAAAAATAATCGTAGTAATCCCAGAATGAAACGTAAATATCTTCCGAATCGACTCTTATCGGGTGCTGTTCGAACCCCTCGCCGAAGCCGT
>CAKVPH010000009.1 GCA_934796775.1 uncultured Clostridia bacterium | reverse complement strand
CCGTCAGTAGGTATTACGCTGTTTTTACATCCTAAAATTAAAATTTGGCTTGCTGTTTCTATCAAACAATTACCTGCGCTATGATATTTAGAGTTTTCACTTGATACAACTATACTTTCCAATCCGCTGCAACCATTAAATGCTTTTCCTCCAATTTCCGTTACCTTTCTTCCTATTATAACCGATGTAAGACTACTGCAATTTTCAAATGCACCAAAATTAATAGAAGTCACATCATCAGGTATTGTTAAGGAAGTAAGACTACTGCAACCTCTAAACGCATAATTACCAATTTCCGTTACCCTTCTTCCTATTGTAACCGATGTAAGACTACTGCAATCTTCAAATGCCATATTACCAATCCATGTTACACTATCAGGTATTCCAATTGATGTAAGACTAGTGCAAGCATAAAATGCCCATTCATCAATCAAAGTTACACTATCAGGTATCGTAATCGATATAAGACTGCTACAACCAGCAAATGCCCATTTATCAATCGACGTCACACTATCAGGTATTACAATTGATGCAAGGCTACTACAATTATAAAACGCACCATCACCAATCGATGTTACACTATCAGGTATTACAATTGATGCAAGACTACTACAATTATAAAACGCACCAACACCAATCGATGTTACACTTCCGTCAGTAGGTATTACGCTGTTTTTACATCCTAAAATTAAAGTTTTGCTTGCTGTTTCTATCAAACAATTACCTGCACTATGATATTTAGAGTTTTCACTTGATACAACTATACTTTCCAATCCGCTGCAACGAGAAAACGTATTTGCAGAAAACAATTTCACATTCTCAGGTATTGTTATTGATGTAAGACTACTACAACCAGCAAATGCAAACTGCTCAATCGAAGTTACACTATCAGGTATTGTTAAGGAAGTAAGACTACTGCAATTTTCAAACGCAGAATCGCCAATAAACGTTATACTATTAGATAATCTAATTGATGTAAGACTGCTACAATCGGCAAATGCCCATTTATCAATCGACGTCACACTATCAGGTATTACAATTGATGTAAGACCGCTACAACCAGCAAATGCCCATTTATCAATCGACGTCACACTATCAGGTATTGTTATTGATGTAAGACCACTACAACCAGCAAATGCCCATGCACCAATCGACGTCACACTTCCGTCAGTAGGTATTACGCTGTTTTTACATCCTAAAATTAAAGTTTGGCTTGCCGTTTCTATCAAACAATTACCTGTACTGTGATAATTGGAGTTTTTACTTGATACAACTATTTTTTCTATTCCACTACAATCATAAAATAATGTTGTATAAGGATTATAAGATGTTGGCAAATCAATATATCTCAGACTATCGGGTATTGTAATCGACGTAAGGCTAGTACAATTATAAAATGTGTTCTTACCAATGCGTTTCACACCATTTGATATTGTAATTGAAGTAATACTGCTACAATTATAAAATGCATAATCACCAATCGAAGTCACAGATAAACCATTATATTCCGAGGCAATCACAATATCGGTTTCGGTTGCAGTGCCTATACCTGCGCAATAATAACTCAGCTCAAAAGGATGTAATTTATACAATAAACCTTCGGTAGGTGTATTATTGCCTTGCAAATTTTCGTCTGCGCCACAACGAGTACATACGCCATTTACGTAATTATGCTTAAGTGCTGATATATTCTCGGTTTCAAGCGTTACATGGCAAACGGTACATTCTTTATATTTGCTTCCGTCTACTGTGCAACTTGCGTCAGTATCCACAATCCAATCACTTGGAATGTGGGAGAGTTTTTCAATACTCTCGGTTTGAATATTGCCGCAATCAGCACAAATGCGTTGTTTTTCACCAGATTCTGCGCAAGTAGAGTCACTTATTACCACCCACTCACCATAGTTATGGTCACAATTTAATTGACTGCTTTCGGAACTTTTTCCGGGGCGAATTTTGCACGCTCTGCCAGTTTCTGCTCCGCTTAACATTAATGCACACATTGCAACTATAAACAATGCGCACACTAAAATCCGTTTGCTTCTTCTTTGCATATTTTGGTTCTCCTTAATAAAAAATTAAGTACTAAAATATATAACTATATACAATAACTATACTAACCCTGATATGCCAAAATTGTCAAGCAATTTTTGCATTTTTTATGTATTTGTTTTAAAAAAATTTTGACAGCGTGACGGCAGCTTGAAGCTGCACCAGAGCTACCTCTTATGAACTTTTCGTGTAGATATGAGTTTATCACTTGTAAAAGCTTTAATAATCGACTTATAGGCGGGTTTTAACTATAAAAAATTGTAGCGAGCGGATAACATCCGCCCGTTTGTTTATATACGCCTTTTTCATGCGGGAAGATAATATCTTCCCCTACAATTGTTTTTTATAATGATTTAACGTTATTATTAGAAATCCTCTATCGGCAGCGTGACGGCAGCGTGACGCTGCACCCTTGGTTGCCACTTATAAACTTTTCACGGGAATATAAAACAACTACTCGTTTTAAGTTTGAGGCTTTATTTTTAATAATGATTTTATATTATTAGAAATCCTCTATCGGCGCGTTCGCGCCACTTTCCCCAAATGGGGAAAGCTTATTCATTCTCTAAGCTTTGATAATCAACTTATAGACGGGTTTTTTATATATAAGGCTTCCCCGCTTGGGGAAGCTGTCGGCGGCGAAGTTTTTAACGAGCCGCTGACTGAAGAGGATTTCTTATTATTTAAGTTGCAACCTTATTTTTTAACAATGATTTTAAACTATTATTAGAAATCCTCTATCGGCGCATTCGCGCCACTTCGCCTACGCGGCGGACGCGCCTCTTTTGTCGCTTACGCGACATTTACCCAATTCACCGGGGGAATTTCTCCAAAAGGAGAAAGCTTTTTCGTTCTCTAAGCTTTAATAATCAACCTATAGGCTTAGTTATTAGTCTTTTTTAGTAAAAAAATTCCGCCTTAAAAAAGCGAAATTTAAAATAAAAAATGAAATTAAAAATATAAAAATTTATCAGTAAATTACGGCGGTTAAGTTTCGGATAAGCGTGAACGCCATCCAAAGCCCTAATAAAATATATAAATACACTGCATAATGCTTTGGATACGGTATAACTTTTCGCCCCGCCCATAAATTAACGGTGAAACATACCAACATATACAAAATTACAGGCGATAACACTGTGAAAAACGCGTGATAGTAAAACGCGCTTTTATAATCTGCTTTCAAAAAGCAATACAGTGCGCGCGTTGCCCCGCACGACGGACAATGAAAGTATTTTTCGTTATGGATAAAAAAGCCGTAAACGTTGTTTTTTAACGGATTTTTTAAAAATAAATATATTAAAAATATTGCGGCGAAAAGATAAAACGCAATTACTGCCGCTTTTTTCTTTTCTCGCCGCAAAAAGTTTATCAATTTCATGCTTAACGTTTAAAACCTAAAAAGTTTTTTATCGTTTTACCTATCTCTACAAAAGCGTCGGTATTAGGATCGAAAGAACTGTCGTCCGATTCGGGAAAATTCCAAGATGAATCAAACGGGAAAAGTTTGTCCCAGTTTATGCCTTCGGCAAATATTACGATAAATACCATTATTATACCGGTTAATATCCCGAACGACGAGGTTATAATGCCTGCTATGGCAAATCCGTTACTGCCCTTTTTGTATGATATTATGCCAAAAATAAGCCCGAGAACACCGAGAACGATTCCAAAATATGCCGTACAGCAACATACAAGGCTTAAAATTCCTAAAACCATGGATGCAATTCCAAAGCCGCGCCCCGGTTTTTTATTTTCGGCATACAATTCGTTACCTGAGTTGTTGTTTGCGTAGGGGTTCTGCCCGCAGGAAGGTCCGCCCGCAGAGTCATTATTCGTCGAGCCGCTTGTAAATGTTCCGCCGCCGAAATTATTTGAATTATTGCCGTTATAGCCGGCAAAACCGTTTGCACCCGAACCCGAGCTACCCGAAACATAAGGGTTATCTCGCTCGTTTTGGTCGTAACGATTAGAATTTTCATGCCGCTCGTACGGATTATTGCATTCGTGCCTGCCGTAGTAGTCGGTATTGTTCTGCTTTTGATAATTGTTGTTTGTACCGTTTTGGTTTTGATAATCGCTACCGCCGAAACCGTTATTCTGGTTTGTATCGTTTGAATTTTGCTGTTCGCAAGGATTTTTATCCTGGTTATCCGAATTGTTATCGTTGCCGTTAAAAAATTCGTCTGCCATATTTATTCCTCCTGTTTATTTTAGTTTTACTTTAAGTGTTACGGCAAAACTGCAGTTATGCTTTGACAAAATTGCCGTTTATTTAATTACCGTTTTTTAAACGTTTTGATTAAATATATGTTTTATCTGTACTTAATGCCGTTCTTTTTGTTTTTTGTCGCATTTTTTTTGGCGGTAAAAATAAGAACAATTACCGCAACCAACATTAAAACCGCAGCACCCGCAAACAGCATATACAGCGGATCTAAAATTTTCAGCGCATATTGACTGAATGTTTCGTTTGCATTTTCTATACAACCTATATAGCGTATAGCGCATGCGCCGTTTTCGCCTTCCAAAGCTAAAAAAACAAGCGCTTCTTCAGAAAAATCAGGAAGCGGAGCGTTTTTTTCGGCAAGCGGTATCACGCCCGAATACAGCGTTTTATAGTATGAAAAAGAGCCTTTTTTGATATCGTCGAAAGTAATTTGCGATTTTGAATTTTCGGCAAGTTTTTTAAGCCGTTCGGTAGAGCGCAAAACCAGAACGTGCGCCGAGCCCGACTTTACGTTACTTTTCCAGAATACGTGATTTTTACCGTCAACGTATTTTGCAATATATCCTTCTTCGCATTTGGTTACAAGCGCGTTTTTTTGCTCTTCCGGAAGAGTGATATTAAAAGTTACCGAATGATCGTCGTTTATTGTTATATCAGAAAAAACTATTCCGCTGTTTTTGCCGTCCGTATAAGAGATCATCTTTCCGTCTGACGAAAGATCTTTAACCGTCTTTGAAAGATCGGAATCGCCGAACGAATTTGTATAAGCGGGTAATTTATCGCCGAATATCGAACGTGTGATAAGTCCCGTGACATCGGTAGTAGATTTTCCGTTGCCTACACGATAAACGTAAACTTCGTCTGCACCGTACATATTGCCATAATCGGTAGTACCTGCCGAACCGAGCGAGTTTATATATGCGTTGGCTTCGTTTACTCTGTAAATAATCAGCCCGCTGCCCGACAAATAACCGTCGAAAGGATTTTCTTCGTGAGCAAACTCACGCGAACGAACCTCTGCCATAAAATACTCGCCGGTTGTAAGATAATCCGATAAAACTATTTTTACTGCTTTAATTTTATTATCTGAAGCCACGGGATATAACGTGTAACTTCCGCTGTCGTTAACGTAAAGCAAATTGTCATACCCGAGCCACCCCGCTTTTTGTCTTAAATAAGTGAGCATATATTGCGGAACCACGTTAGTTTTATTACCCAGAAGATCGAACTCGCCTACAGACTCGTACGCAGAATCTTCATAAGAGTAATAATCGCTTAAACCTATCGAGTGCGCCGTTTCGTGGCACAAAAGACCTATATCGTATAAATGTCTTTCATCTTCTTTAACCTTGTTGCTGTATTCCCCCGCTGTGCGGCTGCACAAAACGCCGGCGGGAATGAGGTTGTATCTTGCGACTTTAGTTCTGCCTAAAACGGCATCGCCTATGCTTTGCAGGTAGCCTCTTTCACTCGGCTCGAAATAATAGTTGTCAAGCACACTTTCCGAAAAGTTATGACATATGCTCATATGCGACCAGAGCAGTTCGTTTTGCGATGACGTTTCGGACGAATCGGTAATTATTACAAGACTATCCAAATAGCCGTCGCCGTCCGCATCGCCGTCAAAGCCCTGCGGAAGATCGCATTTTCTAAGTATTTCTCTTATTAAAAGTTGTTCGCGATATACGCACTCAACGCTTTGTTTTGCGCCTTTTTCAGATGGTTCTACGGGCGTGCCGTCCTTATCGAACCAACGATTGTCGTATCCTTCGGGGTTAATTTCCACATATGAATAAGAACCCAAAGTTCCGCGCCAACTGTAGCGCGGTTTATAATAATTTTCTTTTTCATCGGAACGCACGCATTCACCGTCTGAAAACAAAAACGTAGTTTCAACCTGCAACGCGCCCAAACTTTGCTTTTTAAAATAATTTGCAACCGAAGTAGACGCGCTTTCGTACATCATTTTCATATCCGAATAAAAATTTTCGGGAAAGGCGTTATCCTCACTTGAAAGCGTAAGGAAAATAACCGTATTGCAAACGCGATTCGTTTTGCCGTAATTTTCGGCACTTGCGGCGGTTTTTACCGGACACGCAAGAGCTATAAAAACACAGACAGACAAAAACGCAAGCGTAAATTTTATCTTTCTCATGATCATATTGTATCATATTTATGAATAAAAAGTAATTAAAATAATGTATTTTTTTAAAAAACACAACAAAAATGCGACTTTGGGCCGAAAAAATACTGCAACAAGCACGAAAAAACACTTTTTTCGATAAACAAAGTCATATTACAACATATTTTAGCCATTTTTTTGTTATATAATTCGTTATATCAAAATATTAAACAATTTGTTATATCAAAACGGCGGTTTTTTTATGAGAAATCTGAGTTACAAAACTGTTTTAAAGTATTTGTTTGCGTTCGTTTTATTTGCGGCTGCAGATGCAATAGTTAAAGGCGTGCCTTTATCCATATCAGTTTTTTCAGCACTTTTAACAAGCGTGTTTTCACCGATCTTTTTAAGCGTATTTTATCTGATTTTCGTGTTTATCACTTTTCCCTTGGATAACGCAATGCTTTTAAGCGTATCGGTTGTTTTTCTTACAATAATTTTTTTGCTTTATAAACTGAAAAAACGCAAAATAGGCGCAGAATCTATCATATTCGTTTTAGTATCCCTTTTGCCGTTTTTGTTTGGCAATTTTGTTGGCGGACTTAACGTAAAGTTGGTCTATAGCGCGATTATCGCAATACTCGCCTTTATTTTAACGCAGTGTTTCAACCTTGTTTTTATAAAGAAATTTTCATTGCGCATGACTTTAAGCGAAAAGTGCGCGCTTGCAATTTCGGTCATTTATTTTTCGTTAGGCGCAATTGAAATATTCGGGTTTAATCTGTGGCAATGCATAGCACTTACCGTAATGCTTTTCAGTTGCTATTTTTACAAAAACACGAAAGCGTTAATTCCCGCGCTCGTGCTTCCCGTCGCGCTCGCTTTACACTCAAACGATTTAAGCGTTATAGCACTTTTTGAAATTTACTGCGCCGCCGCACTTATTTTTTCAAATTACTCAAAACTTTTATCGGCTTTTTCGGTAATTGTGGCAAAATTTGCAGTACTATTGCTTACCGGAAACGTCTATACTTTCGGCGTTTCGGATTATATCTACTATTTTATTCCTGTAGTGATATTTCTGTTCATTCCCAAAAGCTTATACTCCGCGCTTAAAAAACGAATTACCAAATTTGACGAGCCCGAAATAACGAGAGAGGTAATCAATCTTGAAAGAACAGAACTTTCCGCCAGACTTTACGGTATTTCGGACGTATTCAAAAACCTTGAAAACGGACTTAATTTATTTGAATGTAAAGCCGACGAAGCCGATGAAACAGCCGAAAAAATTGCCGACGAAGTTATTAAAAACGTATGTGAAAAATGTAACGCGCAAGTTAATTGCAGCTACGGCGACAGTACGCAAAAAGACGATTTAAAAAAGCTCGCCTCAATAGGGCTTAGCAAAGGAAAAGTCAACTTAATCGACCTATCGCGCGACTTTTCGTCGTATTGTTTTAATATAAACGATATGCTTTCCGAGCTTAACAGGCTGCTTATGCTTTACGAAAAAAAGAGTTCCGACGATAAAAATACCGCTGTTTGCAAAAGCCTTATAACGATGCAGGCATACGGCGTTTCGGAAATATTAAAAGATATGGCGTTTAACTTTTCCGAAAAGATTTATTTCGGTAAAAAAGAAGAAAAAATTTTATTCGATAAACTTTGTCTTTCGGGCATAGTACCTAAACAACTCGTTTATTTGGGTACCGAATACCATATGCTTTTTAAAAAGGAACGAATACCTTGGTCAAAAGTTGCCGCCATAGTATCGGGCATTGCGCTATCGCCATATAAACTTTTAAGAAAAACCGATGTAGGCGACGGTATTTTAGCCGTATTTGCAAAAAGTCCGTCGTTTGACGCCACTTTCGGATTTTCGCAAAAGACTAAAGCCGGCTCTGAGAAAAGCGGAGATAATTTTTCGCTTACTAAAATCAACGAAGGCAAATTTTTAGTTGCGATTTCCGACGGTATGGGCAGCGGCGAAAAAGCGTCGTTAAGCTCGGAAACGGCAATTTCTCTTATCGAAAACTTTTACGCCGCAGGGCTTAACAGCGATATAGTTTTAAAAATAACGAGCAACCTTTTATCGTCTTGTTTTGAAGACAGTTTTTCAACGCTGGATAGTGCGATAATCGACCTATACGCGGGCAAATGCGATATTATCAAGGTTGGCGCAACCTTTGGATTTTTAATAAAAGAAGAAGGTGCAAGAATAATAGAAAACGAAAGTTTACCGCTCGGGGTTCTTCAAAGCGCAGAGCCTACCTGTCAATCCTTTTCTCTTGATGACAATGATATTCTGGTTATAATGTCGGACGGCGTTACGGACGCGTTTTTCTCAAGCATTGACGCAATGGAATTTTTAACCAGAGAAAAAACGCCCAACCCGCAACTGTTTGCCGATAAAATTTTAGAATATGCGCTAAGCCTTTCAAACGGAAAGGCAAACGACGATATGACCGTTTTAGTTGTAAAAATTTATAAAAACGCTCTTCCGGGCGGCAAAGAAAACGTGCGCGTGGCATAAAAATTTAAAAACAAAACCCATTTGATTTACTTTGACTTTTTTACCGAAAAATGATAACATTGTCTTATGATTGCAATTATCGCCGAAAAACCAAGCCTTGCAAGGAATATAGTTGCGGGACTCGGACAAATGAAGAAGAAAAACGGGTATTTTGAAAACGAAAAATTTATAGTGACCTGGGCGTTCGGGCATTTGTTTTCGCTTTGCGATATCGAGGACTATCAGCCGCAGAAAAACGTTTCAGAGAAAAAACGTTGGACAATGCAAGGTCTGCCCTGTTTTCCTGAAAAATTTGAATTCAAACTTAAAAGCGACGATAAAGGCATAAAAAATCAATTTGATATAATAAAAGCTCTTTTAAACCGTGACGACGTTGATAAAATTGTAAATGCGGGCGACTCGGACAGAGAGGGTGAAATCATTGTTCGTCTTCTTGTGAATCACGCGCTGAGAACACAAAAGCCTTTTTATAGGTTATGGCTGCCCGACCAGACGCCCGAAACCGTGCGAAAAGCTTTTTCGGAAATGAAACCCGAAAGCGAATATCAGAATCTTGCAAACGAAGGCTTTGCCCGCACATATATAGACTGGTTGTATGGCGTGAACCTCACCCGCCTTTTAACGCTGAAAACGGGTTCATTGTTAAGAGTAGGACGAGTTATTGCGCCTATAGTTAAAGCAATTTACGACCGCGACGAAGAAATAGCGAATTTTAAGCCCGAAGTTTACTATGCGCTTGTATCGAGAGCAGAAACCAACGGCGAAATTGTTGAACTAACTTCAAAATATAAATTTTCGGCGGCGGAAAAGAAAAAAGCTGAAATTTGCGCCGAAAGAATGAATAAACTGCCCGCAATAGTAACCGATAAAACCTTTAAAACCGAAATTTTAGGTGCGGGCAAACTGTATTCACTAACAAAATTGCAAAACTACCTTGGCAAAAAATACAAGATGACTATGGAAAAAAGTCTTGCAATAGCGCAAAAACTTTACGAAAACGGATATATAAGTTATCCCAGAACAAACTCCGAATATTTAGCCACTAACGAAAAGGACAAAATAAAAAAAATTATTTCGATTGTTTCTGAACTAGGCTATCCCGTAAAGTTCAAAGACAAAAAGAATATCTTCGACGATTCAAAAATAGAATCGCACTCCGCGCTAACCCCCACTTTTAAAATCCCCGAAAAAAACGCGCTTGACGACAACGAAAAATTAGTTTATTCCACAATTTTGCGCCGTTTTGTAGCGGTGTTTTGCAGCGAGGATTGCAAAGCCGAAAAAACCGAGCTTACCATATCGCTCGGCGGAAAAGAAGACTATTTATTAAAAGGCATGAGCATAGTAACGCCCGGCTGGACCAAATATGACGGCGGTGATAAAAAAGACAAAATGTTGCCGCACCTTAATAAAGGCGACAGCGTAAACGTAAATTTTGCGCCGGAAGAAAAACAGACCGTGCCACCCAAGCATTACACCATTGAAACGCTTAATAATTATCTTAAAAACCCGTTTAAAGACGAAAAAAACGACACCGAAAACGATGACGAGGACTATAAAGCAATTTTTAAAGGGTTGGAACTCGGCACCGAGGCAACACGCACTGGCATTATAGAAAACGCAAAGAAAAACGGCTATATTTCGCTTAAAAAGGACGTTTATTATATCGAGCGCGAAGGCAGATATCTTATAGAAAGATTAAGCGACATGCAAATTTCGATGGATAAATATAAGACGAGCGAACTCGGTCAGGCATTAAAAAAAGTTTACCGCGGAGAGATAACAATCGACGACGGCGTTAAAATGGCAGAAAATGAAATTGCCGACATTTTTGCCCGAAACAAGAACGAAGATAACGGCTTTTACGGCGAAGAGATCGGGGTTTGTCCCGCGTGCGGCAAACCGGTAGTCTGCGGTAAATACAATTACGGCTGTAAAGGCTATAAAGCAGGTTGCAATTTTAAAATAAATTATCGCATTTTAGGAACGTATATAGATAAAACTCAAGCAAAGAAAATTTTGCAAAACGGCGCAACCGATGTATTAAACTTTTTATCCAAGGCCGGCAAAAAATTTGACGCTCGACTTAAAACGGATAAAGATTTTAAAATCGTATTTGATTTTGAAAGCGATAAAAATAAAACACCACAATAAAAAGTAGTGCAATAAAAAAGCTCCGTGCAAAATAAAAGCATAGAGCTTATTTTTTTATAAAAATAGCCGATAATCAACCTATAGCGCGACTTTTCGGTTTTATTCCTGCTTTTTTATAATATAAATGACAGGTTAAACAGCGAGTTAAATTACCACGCCCTTTTTTAAAATAATGTTTGCGTAAACGGCTTTTTCTCCGGTAGCAATAACGGCATAAGCATTTTTTGCGCGTTCATAAAATTCAAATCTATCGATATTGCCGATTCTTACGTTTTCGTCGCGAGTATCGGCAACGCGTTTATATTCATCCCAGATAACGGGATTTATTCTGCCCTTATCGCAATCCATAAGTTGCATGAGAATCATATTCGGATCGGAATAAGTATCGAGCGGTATGAGCGACAAACATGCGTCAAGCATTTCAGCGCCGCCTGTTCCGTCTGCGCGGACTACTCTTTTGCCGAAATTTTCACTCGGGAAATTCCCGTCGGCAATAACGATTTCGTCCCCGTGCCCCATTTCGCACAGAATTTTAATAAGCTCAGGACTAACAACTTTAGATATTCCTTTTAACATATTTTCTTCCTCTTTTAAGTAAGCATTACTTATGATATTTCAAAGTCAACTTTAATTTAGCATAAAAAAACGAAATTGTCAAGCTATGAGCCATACACTATATGGTTTGATGTTATATAAAAAACAGCCGGCACAAACATTTTGAGTCAGCTGTTTTATATATTTTATTTTATAAAATTAACTCTTCTTTTTTTATTGATTAGCTCTTAACGGAAAAATTAGTTCTTCTCGTTCAAACAAGCAATTCCGGGAAGTTCTTTGCCTTCTAAAAGTTCCAGAGAAGCTCCGCCACCGGTAGAAATATGAGTCATCTTATCGGCATATCCGAGTTGTGCAACTGCAGCGGCACTGTCACCGCCACCGATAATGGTAATTGCGCCTTCGGTTTCTGCCAAAGCTTTTGCTACAGCGTTTGTTCCGGCTGCCAAAGTAGGATTTTCAAATACGCCCATAGGTCCGTTCCAAACAACGGTCTTTGCGCCTTTAACAACGCTTGCATAAAGTTCTCTTGTCTTTTCGCCTATATCAAGACCTTCAACGTCGGCAGGAATTTTGCCAACTTCGTAAGTTACTACGTCGATAGGTGCATCGATAGGATCGGGAAACGCTTTAGCCGTAACAACGTCGATAGGAAGATATACTTTCTTTCCGAGTTTTTCAGCTTTTTTGAGCATATCGTTGCAATAAGAAATCTGTTCGTCGTCAACGAGCGATTTACCGACTTCATAGCCCTGACCTTTAAGGAATGTGTAAGCCATACCGCCACCGATAATGAGCGTATCGCATTTATCCAAAAGATTAGAAATAACTTTGAGCTTATCGGCAACTTTTGCTCCGCCTAAAACCGCAACGAACGGACGAACGGGATTTTCAAGCGCGCCGCCCATGATTTTAAGTTCTTTTTCGATAAGGAAACCGCAAACAGCAGTTTTAACAAGTCCTTGTTCAACGATTGCAGCGGTAGATCCGTGCGAACGGTGAGCCGTTCCGAATGCGTCGTTTACAAAAATATCGCAATAGCTTGCAAGTTTTTTGCAAAATGCCGGATCGCGTGCTTCTTCGCCTGCTTCAAAACGGGTGTTTTCAAGCAATACTACTTCGCCGTCTTTAACGTTTGCTACGGCTTGGTCGGCAGAAGGGCCTATAACGTCGGTTGCGAACGTAACTTTTTGACCGAGAATTTCGGAAAGTCTTGCCGCAACGGGAGCTAAGCTGTATTTGGCAACTACCTGTCCCTTAGGTTTGCCCATATGCGAGCAAAGAATAACTTTAGCTTTATGATCGATAAGATATTTTATCGTAGGAAGAGCACCGTTAATTCTGTTTTCGTCGGTGATTTTACCGTCTTTCATAGGAACGTTGAAATCAACTCTTACAAGACATCTTTTTCCTGCAACGTCAACGTCTTTAACGGACATTTTGTTGAGCATACTCATAATAAAAACTCCTTTTTGGTTGTTTTAATTTTACGTATTTATTGTACACTCAAAAAGCCTTAAAGTCAATCGTTTTGCTTTTCTTTATGGTATTTTTCGCCTTTATTTTGCCGCATTTACGCTTTTTTACGGAATTGTCGCCGTAAATAATATCAAACAGTTTTTCGGTTAAAGCGGTAAACTGTTTTAAAAACGGCAAAATGCCCACGCATAATACTAAGTTAAAAAAAGTATGAAAGTTGGCTATGTTCCTGCTTGCCGAAAAAGAAAATATGTACAAAGATTCTATACCGCCCTTTAATAGCGCAAGCGGCAGAAAAAACACCGCCGCCCCGAAAACGTTGAATACAAGATTAAAAAACGCGGCTTTTTTAGCGGGTATGCTCATATTTGCAGAAGCTAACATTACGGGAATACACGTTCCTATGTTACTGCCAAGCACTATAAAAAGCGACTCGTGAAAACTGATAAGCCCTATCGAGGCAAGAACTATCATAACGCTGGTTATAACAGAGCTACTCTGCAACAAAGCGGTTAAAACAAGCCCGTTTAAAAAGAGTAATACGGGATTTTTTACCAAAAATAAATTATTGAACCATTCGTAATATTTAAAGCTTTGCACGGCTTCGGTCATAATTTTCATTCCGATAAATATAAAGCCGAAGCCGAGCATTGCCCCGCCTGCGCATTTAAGCGTTTTTTTATTTGAAAGCGTAAACAAAAAACCGAGAAAAGCCACAAAACAGCCTATAGCACTCATATTAAAATCGAACGCGGACGATAAAGACACGAGCTGCGCCGTCATAGTAGTCCCTACGTTAGTACCCATAATAATCGCGGCGCAGGTGTAAAAAGATATTATTCCCTTTTCAACGAACGTTATCGAAATCATATTAGTTGCAATACTGCTCTGCATTACGGCGGTAGAAAGTATACCTGCCGCCGTTGCGCAAAAAACGTTTCCCGTTGCGCCGTGCACTATCGAGTTCAATCTGCCGCCGCAAAGCATTCCCGTTTGTTCGCTTATTTTTTTCAAGCCGTACGAAAAAACGGCAATCGCCCCCAAAAGCAAAAAGACGTTTTCTATTATAACCATGCATTCCCTCTGTTCTTCGCGCTTAAATAAGCGTATTTTTTAAAAGTTATTGATGTTTTTGGTCTTTAATACTATAAGAGTAAAATCACATATAAACAGGATTTTAACTTTATATATTAAAATATATTATTGTCTTTCGGGTTTAATTACCGCTATCTTTGCTTGACGCCGTGTTTTTCTGCTTATTTAACTTTTATTATCCTTCGTATCGTTCGCCGTTTTCGATATTCATCCACCCCGACAAATCGCCGTCAACTGTATCGTGCCAGAAATCGTCGATTCCCGTAACGGTAACCGAGCCTATAATTGCGGTTGTACTTTTTGCCGCCGAGTTGAATTTTACGGTTTTACCTGCGTTGGCTGTATTTTGATCCATAAAAATTGCCTGACGCGACGCCCATGCCGTTATACATTTTTGCGTTTCGTCCTGCGAAGTCCACACGCTGAAACTATCGTATAAAACGCAGTTAGCGTACCATATTACAAACCCGCTTGGTCTTGTAACCGCAAACTCGTACTGCCCATTAGTTGTATTATTGAAAACATTATGGCTGTTTACGCTTACGGCGGGCGTACCGTTTGAATTCTTTTTTATACTTATAAGCGAAACAAACGTTCTGCCCGACGCGGAAGTTGTAACCGTTAATGATTCGGCTGTGCTTGTTGCCACTTTGGTTGCAAAAAGCGTGTACTGCGCCGCATACGCCGATGAGTTGGATTCTATTTTATTAGAGTCAGAGTTCCAGTCGCTGTTTAAAATCGTCCAGCCGTCGGAAAGCGTTACGCTTGTAGTTCTTACCGCCACCGCGGCGAGAAGTCTGTCGCCTATCCCGCACGAAATATTTGCGGTTATGGTAGTTCCGCTCTCTGTCTCTTTCTGCACGCAGTTATAGTTGTTTTCTATCACGGTTTTCTTTACGTAAGAATAACAACTCTTTGCTATGGCTTGGTTATCCGAGCTGCCAAGATACATCTTTTTTACCGGCATGTAAAGCTCTGCCGAAGTACCGTTTGCCACTTTTAGTTTTTTGCCGTACTTGTCGCAATCCACAAAAATATGATTTTTTTCAAGCACGTTGTCTATGTCTATTTTATAAACCTTGCTTCTTGCCGCGGCGTAAACCGCCGAATTATCCGAAGCGCACGCCAGACCGCACCAGGCAGGCGGATAATAGGCGTTGTCGTTAAGCATAAGGGTGGGGAATTTTACCGGAGTATCGACGTATTCGTTCCTGTCAATCTGATAAATTATCATTCGCGTTGCGTCGTAGTTTATTTCACTCATAGTGCAGCCCGCAATCAGAATTTTATCGTCGCCTATATAGATCGCACTGCCGTCGTACCCCTTTCCCGGCAGAGAACAAATACTTTTGACTTCTTTAGTTTGGGTATCAAACGAAAACGCCGAAGCTGTACACCCTTGCGCAGATTTCATACTCGTTTCGTTAATAGAAGTTTGCATGCCTCCGAACCCGTAAATTTTTCCGTTTACTGCGCAACCCGCAATACTGTGAGCCGAGTACGGCATTGTCCCCACCTGTCCGAGACTCGTTCCGCTTTCGAGATCGTAACAGAAAATTTTGTTGGTAACGTGCCTGTATTCCACGTAAATACTGCCCTGTCTTACCTGCGTTTTGTAACTTCCGCCAAAACAGTATAATTTGTTATTGCTAAGCACCCAACACGGATAGGCTATCCAATCGTTATAAAAGCCCGAATTAAAGGTGGTTAAAAGCGAAGAAAGGCTGTTACTTGTCGTATCTAACTTAGAAAGTTTATGTCCTTCCGCCAGATAGATATTTGAGCCGACCGCAAAAACGTAGTCGGGCGCGAACGTAAGCGTTACCGAAAGCGTTGTGGACGTTTTATTTGCCAAATCGTAGCGCACTATCGTTTTATCGGTATTAAATATGTACAGATATTCATCCGTCAATGCAAGGCAGCCCAGCTGTCTGCTTGCCGCAGTGTATAAGTCGGATACCCTTACCGGCCCTTTTTCAAGAACGCCCGTTTTAATGTCGCTTATTTCGCGCATGGCGGAATCCATTATCCAGATTTTGTTTTTATCTTCGGGCGGAGTTTGCCCAACGTAAAAATTATGAGTAAAATCGTTTTGAGCGGCATCTCCGCCCGTGGCTTTTGCCGCTCCGCTTACTCCGTACAAAAATGCTTTACTCACCTTTAATTCCCCCTTGAAATAAAGTAATCGAGAGCTACGTCTGCATCAGGCGCGGTTTGAGCCACGAACGTAACCGTTTGCCCCATAGAGCGAATAAGCACGTTTGCGTTTTCAAGCTGCGTTTTTGAATCTCTTGAGGCGGGCGTAAAAAATACCGCGTCGTAATCGCCAAGGTCTGAAAGCGTTAAAGTATAAACGTTATTTACCCAGTTCTGAGCCGAAAGCGACACGCTTCCGCTTTTACCAAGCACGTCCTGCTTGTAGCCTTCCTCCACAGAAATTTTATAGTAACCGACCTGAATGTATCCGTTTAAATAGGCGTCTTTTATGGTGGCGGCATCGCTTACGTAGCTATATGCAGATTGTCCGCTTTCTACCGAACGGACGTAAAATCCGGGAATACCGCTTACCACGACTTTTAAAACGTCACCCGATTTAAAAACAGTTGACGCGTGCTGATTAAGTGCGGTTATCATTTCGGAAAGTGTGCCAAATAATCTCATTTTATTGCCCGTAGCTGAAGACGCAGCAGAAGTCAGTTCCTGAATTTTTGCCCTGATATCCGCATGAGCAGACTCGGAATTGTTGTGCGTTTGTATGCTACTTTGTATATCGGCAAGCGAAACGTAATTTGCGTCGTTGGTAAGCAGACTTATAGCCGCGCCGCCGGCAAGCGCGCCTATTTTTTCAGGCGTAATAAGCACCGTCCCGCTTTCGCCGTTTACGCTTACAACGTAGTCGCCTTCGGCAAGAGCTTTATAATTTTTTATAAGCTCCTGCATCTGATTTTGCAGTTGCGTTATGTGGTTGGTTTCAAGAATCACGCCGGGAGCGTTATCGGATATGGATTCGCCGATATAAACGTAAAAAGTATCGGTATTGAATATTACGCTTCCGTCCTCTTTTTCAAACACGAGCTGACACAAAAGTTTACCGCATACGGCAGTGGCTTCTGCGCCTAAAATCCATTCTACGTACAACTCATTTGAAACTTTAAACGATTTAAGCGAAGCTTTACTATGTCCGCCAAGCGCGTTTTTAGTCTTTATATAAACCGGAACGCCTTCTAAAGATAGCGTTTCGTATTCGAGCGGAAAACAAAAATAAATTTTATCCGCATTTTTATCGCCGCAAAAAAAATCGGTTTTGCCGATCTCCACTTTTTTGCCTTTTATTGTCGCTAACAAATTTCCTCCTTGTTTCGTTTTTCCTCGCCAAAAGTTATACTCCCTAAACCTCAATATTTCAACCTTTTACCGACAGTGTTTTTGTTTCTATCTTCATTTTTTAACTTTTAGTAACTTTTTATAAAAATTCGCAAAAAAAACAGGCGGGCGAAAATAATTTTTCGCCCGCCGAATAAACTTAATAGATTATGTAGTTTAAAAATATGCTTTTAGTAAAATAAATTCATGTCTCCTATAACGACTCTCCCTTTATTTCTATCCCCAAGTGGCGTTGACTCATACAAAAGAACATCAAAAGTATCATTAAAAACTAATAATTCTTTTTGTAATTTATAACCTTCTCTGATATATTATTTATTTCTCGTTAAATTCACTACAGCTTTAGCCGGAGATGAACTATAACCTAAATATTCAATTTCTGATAAATCTAAATTACATTTAAAAGTCATATATGGTGCATTAAGGCTATTTGTTGGTCTATCATAAATACACATAAATAGTTCATCGCCTGTAGAAAAGTAGTCAGCTCTAATCGCACTTTGGCGATATTCAAATTTAGAATAAATCTCTTTTATTATAGAGTCAAATTCTAACAAATCCTTTTGATATGGCAGTTCAATTACTTCACCGGTTAGAGAATTGGTTATTTTTCTACCAAAATTCTCAAGTATATATTTAACATTATTTTCAATATAATAATTTTTAATATCAGGTTCTTCAATATCTTCTATATCATAACTCAATTTACTTAAATCATAATCAAACTTTAATTTATTAGTATCTTTAAAAAAAACTATATCAATAACATCTGTACTATTCGTTTTCTCTTTAAAAGTATAACAAACAAACTTATCTGTAGAAAAATTATAATTAAATGTATATCTTTTGTAATCAAAATAGTCTGCATATACTTTAGAAGTCTTTAAATCTACATAACCAATTGCATGATGTCCTATGTCATCATTTCTTTTATACTCATAACAAAAATAAAGAGAATCTCCAACCAATGTTTTTTGAGATCTGGTTCCGTAAAATAATTCAACGATTTTACCATCCAATATTATCTTTCTCTTAATAATTTTTTCAAAATCTATTGATTTATTTTTCGATTTGTAACCAACTTTAGTTACAATGGCATAATTAGTGTTATAAGAATAAAAAGTATCTAATACTTCTTTATTATAATAATATATTTCATTTCTCGAACATGAAGATAATAAAACACATATTAATAAAATTATAAAAATTACATTCTTCATAAATTCTCCTTATACATTTAACTAAAAATTAACAACATATTTTTATCTTCCATATCAGTACTGTTATTTAGTGAATTATTTTTTTATAGTTTTTCTCCTTACTTTTTTATTTGACTTTACAATTATTAGCAGAATAATGATGTAATATTAAATTATTTTTTAGCTTTTTTTTGAACAATCAGTCCGTCAAAGAGTTGTTCAAAATCTTCTAAAGTACCTTCAACCAACAAATTTTTTTGACAAACAAAATTAAGATCATATGGAAAATAAAAATTAAAACAATAGCTTTGATCATTTTCCACTATGTTTTTTATATCTTTAATTGAACGTTTTTTAAATACCTTGTTTTTGATTCCCTCAAGCTCAACGTATTCATTATCAATAGTGATTTGAGACGGTAAATTACGTTCAATGTCTTTTTTTTCATTTTGGATAATATTTGGAAATATTGCAATAATAATCGCAGATACAAAGACTGCCAAAAATAAAGAAAAAATTATATTTTTAATAAATATTATAGCAGCTATAAAACTAAATAAAGCTATAACCGAGAAAAATAAGGATATTTTTTTATGATATCTTTTTACAATCTGTTTTCTACAATCGGAAGATAATTCGCCTTTAAAAATAATTTTCATTATAATTCTCCGTATATCGTCTAAAAATTTTCGAATGATAGGTATAAAACAATTATAAATTTTTTTTGTAGTTTTGTTCTGCGGGCGAAAAGCTTAACTTTTCGTCAGCATTTTTGTATTTGGTTTTTATAAAATAAAAAATTTAATCTGAAATATTGTCTTTAAAAATCATTACGTCATCGTATTTCGGAGTATATAATATACGAAATTCTCTTTCGGTATATTTATCAAAAACACATGAATACCCCTTTGGAACACCGGCAGTTTTTACACTACTAACTCTTTTTAACACCTTACCGTTATATTTGAATTTAACGCAAATTTTTGTTGATGAAGGAGTAATAAAACAAAAAGGCGTTTTTTTCACCGTTGAACAATACCCGATAGATTCAACCGCATCTTCTAAATATAGTAACACGAGTTTTTTTATTTTTCTATCTTTATGCCAAATAAATATTATAAAAGATAAAAAACTAACTGCAATTATAAATACACCAACAAAACAAAAATAAACCATTTTATCATGCTTAACTTGCGGTATAAAAAAATATATTACAGTAAAAATAATTACTAATATCGAAAATATAAAACAACAGCGAAGTAAAATTATTTGCTTTTTATTTGATAATGAACCGAGTTTCAACGTTAATGCAATATCATCTATTTTTATTTTTTTCAACGTAAGCCCCCTATTTTTACAACATTTTTTCAGTAAAGAGCATTTTATATATGGCTTTCAAACACAAAACAGCAGCCTTTACAATAATTTATTGACGATAAAAAATAGAATTTTTTTACTGTTTTTTAATTGAGATATTTTTATCATTTTTTACTTTTTCCATTTTTACCAGATTTTGAGCTAATTAAAACTTATTTTTAGGTATCGATATTATGTTTTGCTTTATATTTTTCAAGCTTTTTTTGCACCTTAAGATCCATTTTTATTTCTAACGGACATATTTTTTGCAGCTCGATAAGCTGTTTATAAGATATAAATGAACATATGCTATCTTGCGTAAAAGCTGATTTTCTTTCATTTTTATCGGCAAATTGCAATTTATCCTTTATTTCATTTACTATATCTTTATTTCTTTTTAAATCTAAATGCAAATATCCACAAATAAAAAATGATTTTAAAGCAGTAATTTCTTCAATTTCAGTCCAAGCCACTTCAAATATCTTTTTCTTCCTGCATTTTCGCATTATACTGTTTTCGGTATAAATATCAACTGTTTGTTTTAACATTTGATTAGCATACAAAATAAGAATAAAAAAAACTATTATTAAAAATAAACATATTAACATAGTAATTGTAATTTCCACTATCAGCTGGCTTTGTGTAATAAAATTATATATAATACAAACTATAGGTGTAAGAATACTCACTGATAACATAAGAATCCATTCACCAAGAGTGGGTTCATCTAATAAAGATTGCTTTGCTTTTATCTCTTTCATTTCGTTACTCATAAAAATTTTACTTTAATCTAAGCCCATATAATGTTCCTGTTTCATTTATTTGAGCTTTAAATGCAGTTGCTATCTTTTCCCAATACAATTTACGGTGATCTTTAAAAACAAATTCAAAAAAACTTAATTTTTTATTGATAATTAAAGGACTATTTTTAATCTCTAAAAATGAATCCAACACTATCATTTTTTTACCTTTAATGATAATTGATAATTCAAATTCACCGAATTCGTCAAAAGAATAATAGTTTATGCTTCCATAAGCATTAGTTAATTTACACCACTCTTGTTTTCCGTTAGAATGGAAAGATAATTTAAATCCGTAATCATTTATTAAAAATCCAAGATTATTTTTTATAATATCTTCAGTTTTCATATTTTCTCCTATGAAAAGTAAAAAATTTTTTCAAGTTTGACTTTAAAAAGTCTGATAAAAAAACTACTTTACTTTTCTATCTTTTAAAATCATTACTTCGTCATACTTTGGCGAATATAAAATATCAATCTCTCTATCTGCGTATTTTTTGTACGTAACAAGATACGCTTTATTCCCTATCTCGTTTTTTACCGTGCTTTCTTTTATATATCGTTTGCCGTTAAATTGAAAAATTACACGAATTATTATTCCTTTTATATTAAAAACCGAATTATATTCTGAAATATTTTGCGAATAAGCTTTAAGCTTTACAGCATCATTTATCCATATTTTTATTTTTTTCTTTTTTTTATAATTTCCAACAATTAAATATAAAGCAAAGCTTAACATCAATATAGAAAATATATTTGCACATATTATACCAAAAATCATAAGTTCGTCCCATAAAATAGGCAATATACATAAAACAATCGTCAATATAGGAAAAAGAAGTGCGATCGTAATAAAAAAAGAGAGTGCTATCCATTGTTTTTTCCAAAATATTTGTCCTAAACTTAACGATATATCAACGTCTGATATTTTCATATTTTTTCCTCGCATTATTACTTTAAAATGCATTTTTATATACTTTTAAGCTTGTTACAGTATTAAAACTACGCTAAATTTGCAAAAATTTATATTGTAAATAAAAATCAGAACTCTCCCACTACGCTTATTATAGTTTATGTTCTATTATTTGTCAACCTTTTTTAAAAAACTTCATAAAGCGCAAAAACCGAGAACTTTTTGTTTAAGCTCTCGGTTTTTGTATATATATTTGCATATATAATTGATTTATTACCGTTTATACAATATATTTTGCCTGACCTTTGGGGGCAGATTCAAGTTCTTTGCGCTTTTCGTCATATCCGTTTCTTCCAAGAAGCGCGTAAGTAGCTTTTTTGCCGTTTTCAACACCCGGTTGATTATAACTGTCGATATTAAGCATTTCACCGGTAAACGCCGTTTCCATTTCCAAAAGGAACAATAACTGCCCGACGGTAAATGCGTTTACTTCGGGAAGAATTATTGTGCGGTTAGGTCTGCCGCTTACGGTAAGAGCGTATGCGGTTGCGGCTCTTTCGGCGGTAATAAGCTCGTTTTGAGTATGTCCGCATAAGAAATTTACGTCATGATATTTTTCGCAGCCCTGCGGAATATCGGTAACGGTACGATAGTTTTCTACAGCTAAAAAGGTAACGGTTTTATCAAACGGACCTTCGGTATAGAGCTGTACCTGACTGTGCTGATCGGTAACGCCAAGCGATTTTACGGGAGTTTGCCCCACATAAACTTTTTCGCCGTTTTTGTTTACAGCCTTACCAAGGCTTTCGCCCCAAAGTTGACAGTACCAGTCAGCCATATATCTTAAACTGTCGGCATAAGGCATCATTACGGATACGTTTTTGCCGTTTTTCATTGCGAGATAGCTAAGGCACGCGCCCATCATTGCGGGATTTGCTTCAAAATTTTTGTTTTTGCAGAGCTTATCCATATATTTTGCGCCGTCAAGCATAAGTTTTATATCTATGCCAAGCACTGCGGCAGGCAAAAGCCCTACGGGGCAAAGTTCCGAAAATCTGCCGCCGACCGAATCGGGAATATAAAAGGTTTTGTAACCTTCGTCTTTGGCTATTTTTATAAGATTGCCCGAATTTTCAGAAGTGGTTGCAATAATATGTTCTTTTGCCTTGTCGCCGAGTTGGCGTTTTAAAATATCGCTTATAATAAGATATTGCGACATGGTTTCGCTTGTAGCTCCGCTTTTGGTAATTACGTTAAATACAGTCTTTTTTACGTCGATAACGTCTAAAAGCGCGTGCATACGTTCGGGATCGACGTTATCTTCAACGTAGAACTTTGGAGCTTTGCGTTTTGAACGCGACAGTTCGTTGTGGTGAAGATGACAAAGTGCCTGAAATACCGCAAACGGGCCGAGTGCGCTTCCGCCTATTCCTAAAACAACAAAGTATTCGGCGTTTTTGCGTACTTCTTTGGCTGTTTCAAGAATGTCTTTTACAACTTCGTCCTGATTATACGCAAGTTCCGTCCAGCCCATCATTCCCGATCCGCGGTTTTCGCTTACCGTTTTAAAAGCGGATTTTGCAAGAGACTCTAAGCCTTTTAAATCTTCGTCGGAAAAGCCTTCTTTTCCCACGTAATCGCTCATCATATTGTTGTAATCCATTCTTATGCGCATTTGTTCACGCATACTGTCGTTCCATCTCATAATTTTACCTCTATAAAAAAATATTAAAAATATTTGCTTTTTATTTCGCGAAGATAATCGAGCGAATATGCAAGTTCATCGTACGTTTTAAAATTTTCTTTGTAAATTTCTATCAAACAATCGCCCTTAAACCCGTTATACTTTAAAATTTTAAAAAGCTCGTCAAAATCAAACTTTCCGTTTTTTGACGGAATTGCCGTCCTTCCGTTTTCGTCCACGTCGGAAAGATGCACGGTTAAAAGCGAATCGCCCATTTCTTCTATATAATCTTTATACGAAAATCCGCTCTCCCTTGCCTGTTTTACGTCAAGGCAGGAATATAAATCCGCACAATATTTTTTTACGTTTTTAAAAAATCCGGGTTTATTGTAATATGCCCATTCAACGTTTTCAAGCGTAAGAGAAATGCCGTATTTACTGCACAACTTTGTTAAACTGCAAAAATGCTCGCCGATTTTTTCGTAATTATCGTAATTTATGTTTCTTTTAAAGCGCGCTTTGCCGTGCATAGTGTAGCACGACGCACCTAAAATTCTGCCCGCTTTCAAGCATTTTTCAAAAATTCCGACAGCGTCATTTTTAGTCCTTTCGCAATCGGAAAAAAGCTGCGGCTCGAAATGAGTGTTAAGCGTATGAACAGAATGTATTTTTAGTTCGCCCTTCCGCTCTTTTAAAAGGTTAGCAAAACTTTCGGTGTACTCGCAATAGGTTTCTAAAAATACTTCTGCGATTTTTGCGCCGAGTTTTTCTAATAAAGGAAGCGCGTCCTCGTTATAAAGCCTGCCGAACAGGCTTGCTGTTGAAATTCCTATTTCCATAAGATCGTTCTAATAAAAAGTTAAAAGTCCGCCTATAAGGCGATTATCTGCGCTTTTATATAAATAAAGCTAAATTTACGGCAATATGAAAAAAATAAAAAATATCGGGCTATAAGTCGATTATCGGCACTTTTATGTGTTTTTACCGTAATCAACTTATTTAGAGCGCAATATAAACCGTGTTATGTATAGCAGAATATAACCCGTGAATATGCGCCGCAAATTTTTGCGGCGCACACCGTTAGTTTTAACCTGTACCGATTTACTCAGGCACAGTTATTTGATAAGTTTATCTAATTCCGTTTGGGTAATGCCGTTTTCAAAATTCTTTACTTCGATTACTTTACCGTAATAATACAGTTCGTAGTCTGCACTATCGGGATAAGATTTTTGAATTGCCTGTTTCATTTCTTCAGTAGTTTTTTCGGAACGCGCGTCAAAATACGTGAGTTCTAAAATAACATATCCGTCGTAAAGTGTTTCGCTCTCGTTTTCGGCGTCGGTTTTAACCGATTTAATTATCACCTTACCGAAAGAAAACACAACTTCTTCTGACTGCGAAAAACCTGCGTAAATATACAGCTTATTTCCGGCTTTTACAGTACCTTTTTCGGAAGAATCCGAAAGAACACCGGACGATTTTTCAAACGCTTGGTCTTCGGAAGTAAAAACGCATTCGAACTTTTTGTCCTTAGTGCATTTTACGGGAAACGAATGTAACTGCAAAGAATCGGCTGCAATATGTCTTTTAAAAACATTGTTTTCCGGTAATTCTATGCCGAACGTTTGCAATTCTACGCTTATTTTTTCGCTGTCGTTACCGTTGCAACCTGTAAAGCAGGCAAGAACAACTTGCAAAATTACAAGTAATAAAATAATTTTTTTCATTAAATTTCTTCCTCCATTTCATATTCGTTAAACGGATACAATATAGGACAAGGACCTTCACAATAGCGTGTTAAATAATAATATCTTTCATGATAGCCACAAAGACAACCTTCCCTATACTCTGTATAATGAATATTGCCTTGATGATATCCCATACCCGTTTCAACAGTTTCAATTGTATGATTAGCCTGGAAAATTAAGAACATTACATCACTATCGTATATAATATTTCCCAAGCCTGCAACTAATTGTGTTCCCACTTTAGTTACATATTCGCTATACCACGGCGAGTTACTTGGCATACTATTATATGTAAGAATCGCTGTACTACCGGGTTTATGCCTCCATACATCTGTATTGTTATCAGTAAACAAACGCATAAAATGAAAATCTCGATTTAAACTAGTAACGGAAGTCACTTTTAATGCAATTGCTTTTTGTCCGCTACTAATTGTATAGTTACGAGGACGAGAAATTGTCTGCTTAACGCATGAATATCCAAACGTTTTTAAATCGGCTTCCACAGCATTAGCGGATTCTTCTATAGTCCATGTATCTTGCCACCTATTTCCAGAAGGTTCACCGATTATATGCCAAGTTTCTCTTCTATCAATTGCATAAGAATAACAGTTAAAATTTAAACAATTTGCAGGGTATTCGTAAAAAGTGTTATACTGCAAAGTATAAGAACTTTCTAACGTACTATTAATTGTATTTTCTCCTCCTACATAGCATATTTTTATCTGTTCAGCAAAAGTTTGATAGTCTAAAAAACCAAAAGTAAATTCTATGTTTGGATTTTCTTCTAGTGTTGAAAGAATAAATTCTACAAACTCCAACATTGCATCTTCACTTTTAAAAGATGTCGGAGGTGTAATGTGGTTTTCAGATAAAAAGTCAATACATTTTATCTGCTCTTGAGTATAACTACGTTCAACAAGAGGATCAGCTTGTACCGAAAAGATAACGGATTGAAGCACGAGGGCTACAATCAATAAGCTAAATAGTCCTTTTTTCATAAATGTTTCCTCCATTATTTTTATTAAGTTTTAAGTTTTACAGTTCGGTATAGGTTAAATAAAGCTGAGTTATAACATATTTATAGTCAAGTTAATAATTTAAAAAAATTCACATCAAACGACAGGATCGATAAGACCTAAATCGCCGTCGTCACGGAGATATAACACCTTAACTTTATCGCTTTCTTTATCCAGAAATACATAAAAGTCGTGACCTAAAAGCTCAAATTCTTCCATAGCTTCGTCTAAAGCCATAGGCGTAAGCTTGAACTGTTTGGTTTTTACGATTTTTACGGGGATAAGGTCGTCGCTTGAGAAAAGTTCTTCTTTAAGCGCGTTCTGACGGAGCTGTTTTTCAAGTTTTGAGCGGTGTTTATAGATCTGTTTTTCGAGTTTTGGAATGACTAAGTCGATAGCGTCGTAAAAGTTTTCGGCATAGCCCTGAGCGCGAAGAATATTGTTTTTATACAATACTTCAAGCTCTAACTTGCAGGTGCGGTTTTCTTTTTTAAGATATACTTTGCATTTGCTGTCGTCTTCAAAATATTTGTCGAGTTTAGCGACTTTTTTCTCTATTACGGAAGAGATTTTTTCATTTACCTGATAATTTTTTGCTACGATTTCGATTTTCATGATTTTGCCTCCGTTTTTTATGTATTTACAAGGAGCGTTTACTCCTTATTTGACGATATAGACAATTCTGCCGTTTTCGCCTTTCAAGGTTACCGTATCGCCGGGTTTTATATTGCCGGAAATGATTTCTTCCGAAAGCATGTCCTCGACGTGACGGGTTATAACGCGTTTAAGCGGTCTTGCGCCGTATTCGGGATCGTAACCGATGTCTAAAATGACGTCGGCTGCCGACTCTTCAAATTTAAGCGTTATTCTTTTAGCCTTAAGTCTGCCGACCAAACCCGCTAACAGCAATCTTACGATTTTTCCGCATTCTTCCATAGTTAATTTGCGGAAAGTTACGATTTCGTCAACGCGGTTTAAAAATTCCGGTCTGAACTGTTTTTTTAAGGCGTCCAGCGTGATTTTGTCCACACTGTCGGTATTATCCGAATTATCGCCGAAACCTGCAAACGAGCGTTTCGCGCTTTCTGCCGCTCCGACGTTCGAAGTCATTATAATTATGGTGTTTTTAAAATCCACGAGTCTGCCCTTACTGTCTGTAAGTCTGCCGTCGTCGAGAATTTGTAAAAACAAATTGAATATATCCGGGTGCGCCTTTTCGATTTCGTCAAACAAAACCACCGAATAGGGCTTTCTTCTTACCTTTTCGGTAAGCTGCCCTTGCTCGTCGTAGCCGACATATCCGGGCGGCGCGCCTATAAGTTTGCTTATATCCTGCTTTTCGGGATACTCGCTCATGTCTATTCTGATAATTGCGTTTTCGTCGCCGAACACAGCTTCGGCAAGAGCTTTGGCAAGTTCGGTTTTACCTACGCCGGTAGGCCCTACGAATATAAACGACCCGTTCGGGCGAGAAGGATCTTTCAAATCCGCCCGTGCGCGTTTTAACGCACGCGATACGGCGCTTATTGCACTTTCCTGCCCGATTACGCGTTTATGCAGCTCGTCTTCGAGATGCAAAAGCTTCCGGCTTTCTTCCACGCCAATTTTAGTTAGCGGAATGTCCGTCCACTCGCTTATAATTTCGGCTATATCTTCCTCGCCTATCATGGGGCGGGTTTTGGATCTTTCGTCCATATTACTGTATTCCAGCCGTTTAAGCTCCGCACGGGCGAGAATGATCTTGTTTTCGATATTATTAAGCGTTACGGTGTCGCCTTCGTCTATTAAATATTCGCGTTCTACAAGCAGTCTTTTAAGTTTGCTTTCCGCTTCGCTTATTTCGTTGCCGCGCTTTCTTGCGCCAAGCTTTGCGCGAGCCGCCGCCTCATCGATAAGGTCTATCGCCTTATCCGGTAAGAATCTGTCCGTTATATAACGCTCGGAAAGATTTACCGCGGCTTCTATCGCTTCGTCGGTTATTATAACGCGGTGATGCGCTTCGTATTTATCCTTTAAGCCCGCTAAAATTTTTATTGCGTCGGCGGGTGTGGGCGGATCGACCGTAATCGGCTGAAAACGGCGTTCGAGCGCGGGATCTTTTTCTATATATTTTCTGTATTCGTCAAAAGTGGTTGCGCCTATAATTTGCAGTTCACCGCGTGCAAGTGCAGGTTTTAATATTTCAGCGGCGTCCATACTACCTTCGGCTGTGCCGCCCGCGCCCACTATATTGTGAATTTCGTCGATAAAAAGTATGGTCGAACTGTCGTGCTTTAAAAAGTCGATTGCTTTTTTAAAACGCTCTTCAAACTCGCCGCGGTATTTTGATCCCGCGATTATGCCCGACATATCCAGCGAAAAAATTCTTTTGCCTATGAGCGTATCGGGTACTAACCCGTCGGTTATGGCAAGGGCTATGCCCTCAACTACCGCGCTTTTTCCTACGCCCGCTTCGCCCACTAAAACGGGACTGTTTTTCGTGCGGCGGGAAAGCGTTCTTATAACTCTTTCAATCTCTTCTTTTCTGCCTATAACGGGATCGAGTTTGCCCGTTCTTGCCATTTCGGTTAAGTCTGTACCAAAATTTTCAAGTTCGAAATTGCTTTTATTTTCGCCGTCGGAATAGTTTCTTTCGGTATGGCGTTCGTCTATATTCTGTTCGCTTTCAGGTTGGTAATATTTTACTTCTTTTTTGCTCTGCGCGCTCTTTCTGCCGGTAAGATTTGAGTAAAGCTGTTGCTTTACAGCTTCGGTCTGTACGCCGGAGTTTCGTAAAAACACGCAGGCCCTGCAATCGGGAGCTATTAAAAGCGCGTATAATACGTGTTCCGTTCCTACATATTCAACCCCCGTACTGCGCGAGAACGCAAGCGCGTTGGACAATATGCTTTTGGAGTTTGGCGTAAAAACAGGCGTACCGTCGTAATTGCCTGGCATCTGACTGCGTTTAAGCTCGTAAAATAGCTTTTCGTACGTCACGCCGAAAGGTTGCAAAAGCTTTGCGCCGTAACTGCCGCGTCTTGATAACAAGCCGCACAATATATGCTCCGAACCTATGTAACTCAGCCTGAATTTTTTAGCTATCTGAGCGGAATTCTTGATAGCTTCTTGTAAGTTTGGTGTAAAATTATCATCCATAAAACTAAGTTTTAATGTTGGTATCGAATTACCGCCGCGGTCTGTTATACCGCGAGAGTTCCGTTTACGTTTTAATGTTGGTATCGAATTACCGCCGTGGTCTGATATACCGCGAGAGTTCCGTTTACGTTTTAATGTTGGTATCGAATTACCGCCGCGGTTTAATATACCGCGAGAGTTCCGTTTACGTTTTAATGTTGGTATTGATTGACCGCCGTGGTCTGTTATACCGCGAGAGTTCCGTTTACGTTTTAATGTTGGTATCGATTGCTAACGCGGTTTAATATACCGCGAAAGTTCCGTTTACGTTTTAATGTTGGTATTGATTGACCGCCGTGGTCTGTTATACCGCGAGAGTTCCGTTTACGTTTTAATGTTGGTATCGATTGCTAACGCGGTTTAATATACCGCGAAAGTTCCGTTTAAGTTTTAATGTTGGTATCGATTGACCGCCGTGGTCTGATATACCGCGAGAGTTCCGTTTACGTTTTAATGTTGGTATCAAATTGCTAACGTGGTCTGATATACCGCAAGAACTAAATATTTATATACTACGTTGCTTATGATTTAATCCACGAGAATTTTTTTAATACAGTTGCGGACGTAGCTTGCTCGATTTTCGTCCATATTCAAAAATGCGGGATCGTTTTCGCCTGTTTTAAGCAAACGGCTTAAAGTAGCAGGTCTTGCGGTTACAAGCAAATCGTCAAGTGCTTTTATATCCTTAACCTTTATAAGGTCGAGCATTGCGCCGAGCTTTACGTTTGCAAGGTGTTTTGAAAATTCTTCGTATGAAAGCAATCTGCAATTAGCAAGTATTCCCAAAGATCTGAAAATAAAATCTTCGGTGGGAAGTCTATCGTCCTCATACATTATCCGCTGTGTTTCACATTCGGATTCCGCAGTTTCGGTTACGAAAGACTGAACGTCTTTAATAATTGCGACCTCGGTTCTGCCGAGCGTTACTTCGTTGCTTACCTGATACAAACAACTCTGTCCCGTACTGCCTTCGCCGAACGCGCCGCGCACGGTAAGCCCTTTTACCCTTGCACGTTCGTAAAGATCGGAAATGTAATTCATTTTTGTAAGCGCGGGTAAAAACATCATAACCGAAGCTCTTAATCCCGTGCCGAGGTTAGTCGGACACGCCGTTATATATCCAAGGTTTTGCGACTTTGAAAAATTAAGGTAGCTGTTCAGCCATCTGTCTAAAATAGCAAGGTTTTTATACGCCGCGAGAAGATCTCCGCTTTGCAGAATGTATTGCTCACGTATATGATCTTCTTCGTTTATCATAACCGAAATATTGCCCGCGTCGTGAACGGCTACCGCACCCGAAAAGGCGTTGCGCTTTAAACTTTCCGAAATCAGATAGCGTTCTTTAAGCTCTTCTAAAAGCATAGGCTCTAAAGAGCCGACTTCGTAAAGCGTAAATTTGCCGTAACGCAAAAGTGCCGAATACGTCCTGTTTATTATTTCGCGTGCAACCGATTTATCGGTCAGAGTGGAAAAAAATCTGTAATTTTTTAAATTTCTGGCAAGCCTTACTCTGCTCGTTACTATTGCGCCGGAATAAAGTTCTTTCACAGTTTCTGCACCCTCTCGATAATAGGTTCGAGTATATCTTTAAATTCGTCGTAACAATTTTCGCAACCGACAATAAGCGTCTGCAAAACTTCGTCTTCGGTGCGCCCGCAATACCTGCAGGCACGCGGTTCTTTTTCGCGTTTTAGTCCGCTTTGCATTGCAGCGTAACACTCTCTGCACAAATGCTGCTCGTGCCAGACTCCGCCTGCACCCGTTTTTAAAGTTATTTCGGCAATGCGCCTGTTACATATCTCACAGAACATTCGATACCCTTCTTTTATCGGTAGCAGATGGTTTTACGTTTTATATCCGACTTTTACCGATTACATTATACTATAAACTAAGAAAGAAATAAATAGTTTTTTAAAAAATTTATTCCGTTTTTTTTGATTTTTATCGTTTTTTCGTTTTTACAGTTTTTTAGCCGTATCCAAAAAGTAGGCTCGCATTTTTTCGGAGAGTTTTTCATCTCTGAGCGCATATTCGCAATTAGCCTGCAAAAATCCGAAAACGTCGCCCATATCGTAACGTTTGCCTTCAAATGCATAAGCGTTAAGACCGGCTTCGTTTATTTCAAGTCCCAAGCCGTCGGTAAGCTGATATTCACCGCCGTAGCCCGGTTTTACCTTGCTTAAAACGTCTAAAAAGCCGCCGCGCAAAACGTATCTTCCGAGCGGCGCAAGATCGCTTTTGGCTTTATCGCGCTCGGGCTTTTCGGTAATGGCGGTAACGTGATATAAACTACCCGAAACACCGTCGTATTCAACCGACGCGTACTTTGAAACGTTTTCGTATCCCACGTTTTTTACGCCTATAACGGTTTTTCCGTCCTGATAAAAAGCGTCGATAAGCTGTTTTAAAACAGGCTTTTTGTCGCTGTACATAAGATCGTCGCCAAACATAACGGCAAACGGTTCGTCACCCACGAACTCACGCGCAGAAAGTACCGCATGCGCCGTTCCCAGCTGTTTTTCCTGAACTATGTATTTAATTTTTGCAATATTTTCTATTGCTTTAACCTGATTTAAAAGTTCTGTCGCATTCGTTTTTTCAAGATGTTCTTCCAAATCGCGATACGGCAAAAAGTGCTGCTCGATAATCTCTTTATGTTGCCCTACAACAAGCAGAATCTCTTCGATTCCGCTGTTTGAGGCTTCTTCGATTATAAGCTGAATTGCAGGCTTATTAACCACCGGAAGCATGGCTTTCGGAACCGCTTTGGTAAAAGGTAAAAATCTTGTACCGTAACCCGCTACGGGTATTACGGCCTTTTTGACTTTTTGCATTATTACTCCTACGCTTTACGCCTTATTTTTGTTTTGCGGCGTTAAGTTTTACTTTGATATTTATGGAAAACACATTCTCCATCGGTTTTTGTAAACTGTTCTTTTGCTTTATTTTTTTTTAAATCTTTGATTTAAATCTGATTTATTCGGTTTTACTTCGTGCCGGTTTTACCTCGTGCCGGTTTTACTTCGTGCCGAAAAGTCTGTCGCCGGCGTCGCCGAGTCCCGGAACGATATAGGCGTTTTCGTTGAGCTTTTCGTCTAACGAAGCAACGTAAATATCAACGTCGGGATGAGCTTTTTGTACTGCCGCAACGCCTTCGGGCGAAGCGATTAAGTTCATAAGTTTTATATCCTTGCAACCCCTTTGCTTGATTGCGGAAATTGCAGCTATTGCGCTTCCGCCGGTTGCCAGCATGGGATCTACCACTATCAACATTCTTTCTTCCGCGTCAACGGGGAGTTTGCAATAATATTCTACAGGCATATGCGTTTCGGGATCGCGGTACAGTCCGATATGTCCGACTTTTGCATTAGGTACAAGCGTGAGTATTCCGTTTACCATTCCGAGTCCTGCTCTTAAAATGGGGATAACGCCTAAGCTTTTGCCCGCAACCACTTTGCTTTTGGTCTTACAGATAGGCGTTTCTATCTCAATTTCTTCAAGCGGAAGATCGCGAGTTACTTCGTAAGCCATAAGGAGAGAAATTTCGTCAACGAGTTCGCGGAAATCTTTTGTTCCGGTATCCTTGTTTCTGATTCTTGTTACTTTGTGACAAATAAGGGGGTGTTCGATAACGTGTAAAGTGCTCATGGTTGTTTTATATCTCCCTGAAAAATTTTATCTTATTGTAATGTAAAAAGTTTAAATTCAAGCTGAAATATGCCAAAAAAACTTAAAGTAACCGCTTATTTTAAAAAAAGAGCGGAAAAAATTTCCGTTTCTACTTTTCAAAATTCTCTATTTTACCAAGTCTTACGGCGTGTTTCCCGCCTTCAAAAGAAGCAGACAAAAAGGTATCCGCTATTTTTATCATTAAATCGCTGCCGAGAACGCGCGCACCCAGACACAATACGTTTGCGTCGTTGTGCTTTCTGGTAAGTTCAGCCGAATAACAATCCCCGCAAAGCGCGGCGCGAATGCCTTTGAATTTATTAGCGGCAATGCTCATGCCTATTCCCGTTCCGCAAATCAGAATTCCTAAGTCCGCGTTTTTTTCCTGTACGGCTTTTGCTACCTTTTCGGCATAATCGGGGTAATCTACCGAAAGTGCGGTATCCGTGCCTAAATTTATAACTTCATAACCTTTGTCGGTTAAATGTCTGACTAAAAGATTCTTGTAATCCACGCCTGCGTGGTCGTTAGCTATTGCGATTTTCATTGTAATTTATGCCTCGTGTTTTTAGAATAAAGATATGCAAAATGCCGATTAACGGTATTATAGCCCGACTTTTTTATTTTTAATCTTTTTTATTCAATAGTTCGAATATTTCTTCGCAAGCGCATTTAAGCGTTGCGGCGCACTCATCGTAAGCGTCCTGATTAAGTCCGTAAGGATCTGAAATTTCGTTAAGTCCGGTAAGTTCGCTTATGGTATAAACGTTTTTAAAACCCACAAAAAAGTTTTTGTGCCTTTCGGTCATGCAAATAACCGCGTTTTGTTTGCGGCAAAGCTCCGGCACGGCTTTTTTAGGATTAAATTTGCGCACGACTATGCCGAATTTTTTAAGCGCGACTTTTGCTTTTTCGTTTATTGTATCGTTTTCGCACACGTTAAGCCCTGCCGAAGTCACCTTTATATCGGTAACGCCCGCTTTTTTTATTATATCTTTCAAAAGGTATTCCGCCATGGGGCTTCTGCAAGTATTGCCGGTGCAGACAAACATAATTTTTATCATAAACTACCTGTTAATCGACTTATAGACGGACTTTTTTTTATTTTTTGTTTATATTTACCGATCTGCCGAATGCTTTTTGGAAACGATTATCTACACTGAGCATAAGCTCGCAGTCTACGTTTAATTTAAAAGAAATTATCAGATCGTATTTTTCCAGACTTCTTAACTTGTCGTAAAGGTTTGACGCCATCTGTTCGGCGGTATTGCCTAAAAGTTCAACTTTTCTGTTTTCAACTTTTAACGCCATTTCGCCGTCGGTTAAAAATACGGGATTTTTACCGGAATTCACGTACTCGTCGTATAACAAAACGGCATTTTTTACGTCGTCGCGCTCAAAAAGCGCAGTGTTGGTATTAGGACAATAGTGAGTATATTTCATTCCGGGAGATCTTGCTTCCTTAGTGCAAACGTCCTTTGCATACAGACATTCTCCCGTAACTTCAGCTACCATTTCGGCGGTTATAAGACCTTTTCTTAAGATAACGGGAACTTCTCCTGTTGCGTCTAAAACGGTGCTTTCAATTCCGCCGCTGCACTTCCCACCGTCTAAAATAAGCGGTATTTTACCGTTGAAATCTTTGTAAACATGCATAGCCGTAACAGGACTTACGTGCTTTGATATATTTGCAGAAGGTGCGGCTATAGGTTGATTAACGTACCTTAAAAACTCCTGTGCGGCAGAAGATTCAGGTATTCTTACAGCCAGAGTATCAAGCCCGCACGAAACCGTGGGCGATACTTTTCCGTTGCTTTTATAAACTATGGTAATAGGTCCGGGCAAAAACGCTTTTGCTATTTTTAACGCATAATCGTGTTCTACCGTAACCAAACTTGTTATATCGTAGTCCTTATGAACGTGAACTATCAACGGATTATCGGCAGGTCTGCCCTTTACTTCGTATATTTTTTTTACCGCGGCATCGTCATAGGCAACTGCGCCAAGCCCGTAAACCGTTTCGGTAGGAAAAGCCACAAGCCCGCCGCCAAGCAATAACTCTTTTGCTTTTTTTAATGATTCTTCGTTTATAGATAATATTTCGGTTATCATACGCATTTTATACCGAACGCATAAATCAACTGTTAAAAATCACGTCGTCTATATCGTTTAAATCGTCACTTTTTTTACTGTCGTCGCCGTTATTACCCAAATCAAATGGGATATCTTCGGGCGGAATATCCGCATCTGAAAATCCTGCACCGTCAAAATCGTCGTCAACCTGACGAAGCGGGCGGTTTTCGTTCTCTTCACGCGGGGCATATCTGCCTTCGGGCGGCATAGGCCCATATCCCGTAATGTTGACGAACTTTGAGTATTCGCCCTTAAACAGCAGTTTTGCAGAGCCTCTGTCGCCGCTTCTGTTCTTTTCAATAATGATTTCCGCAACGTTCTGCTCTACTGCGCCCGACGCAATCTCCTTAGGATCTGCGTTTTTATCGGGACGATAAATGAACATAACTATGTCCGCGTCCTGTTCGATAGAACCCGATTCGCGAAGATCCGAAAGCATAGGTTTGCCCTTTCGCTGCGTAACCCCACGCGATAACTGCGAAAGCGCAAGCACGGGAACGTTTAAGTCCTTGGCTATAACTTTTAATCCACGCGAAATTTCGGTTACTTCCTGCTGGCGGTTTTCCGCGCTTCTTACGTCAGGATAAATCAACTGCAAGTGGTCGACTACAACAAGGTCAAGCCCGTGCGTGGCTTTAAGCCTGCGCGACTTGGATAATATGGTCGCAATGTTGTTTGACGGCGAATCGTCAACGTAAATAGGTGCCTTTTTAAGCACTTTTTTAGCTTCCCAAAGTCGTTTCCAACCGCTTTCGTCTTCTTCGGAAAGTTTACCCTTTGCAAGCGAATCCATTCTTACTTTTGCAATAGAGCAAAGCAGTTTTTGCGCGAGTTCTTCACGCGTCATTTCAAGAGCGAACATTGCGCAGGTTTTGCCGTTTTTTACGGCGATATTCTCTATCATATTGAGCGCGAGCGTAGTTTTACCGTCGGAAGGTCTTGCGGCTAAAATTACAAGGTTGCCCGGCTTAAAACCGTTTGTAAGCTCGTCTATACGGGTAAAGCCCGTCATAATGCCGCGTTTGAAGCCGCGGTCGCGCTCGATTTTTTCAAGATCCGAAAGCAGAGGATCATATGTATCGGCAAGAGAAACAAGGCTTGAACTGTCGTTCTCTTCTGAAATTCTGAAAATTTCATTTTCAGCCATCTGCAAAGTTTTCTTGCTGTCGGTACTTTTACGCGCTTCTATCGAAATTTTTTCGCTGCTTCTTATAAGCCGACGAAGCGTACTGTCGCGACGGACGATAGCCTGATAAAATTTATAGTTCGCGCTCGAAGGCATACCCGTTGCAAGCGTGGTTATATAGTCCATGCCGCCCGCCTTTGCAAGCGTACTCGTTTTTTCCATCTCGTCGGAAAGCGTAACTATATCTATGGGCTTGTTATCTTTTGCTATGTTCTTCATAGCGCGGATAATAAGCTTATGCGATTCGGTATAAAAATCGTCTTCCGAGCAAGTGGCTATCATTTCGAGCTGTATTTCCTGATCGACCAGAACGCAACCTAAAAAAGATTGCTCGGCTTCAAGGTTATACGGCAGCGCGCTGTAATTGTTTTCCATTTTATCCTCTGCTTTTATAAGTTAGTTTTTATAGCGCGCTTTTTAGTCGCGCCTTTACGGTATTTAAAATCAGCCGAGTTTTACAAATTCGTCCAAGGCATTAGCAAAGCTTTCCATAGCCGCGTCGAATGCGTCGCGACGGGTAAGATCTACTCCCGCAAGTTTTAAAAGTTCTACGGGGCTGTCGCTTCCGCCGGATGACAGAAACTTAAAGTAATCTTTAACGGCGGGTTCGCCTTCTTTATAAATTCTTTCGGCAATAGAGATCGCGCTCGTTATGCCGGTAGCGTATTTGTAAACGTAAAACGCTCTGTAAAAATGCGGAATGCGCGCCCATTCGTAAGCAATTTCGGAATCGGATTTCATAGATCTGCCGAAATATTTCTTGTTGAGTTCGAGATACTGCGCACACATAGAATCTTTGGTTAAAGGTTCACCCTTTTCTACCGAGGCATGCGCCCAAGCTTCAAACTCGGCAAACATAGTCTGACGGAACAGCGTGCCTTTTATCATATCCATATAGTAGTTAAGCAGATATTTTTTGAGCTTTACGTCCTGCGTGTGAGCAAGCAGATATTTTAAAAGCAATACTTCGTTTACGGTGCTTGCAACTTCCGCAACGAAAATGCGGTAGTTCGCCTTTGACTGCGGTTGCGCTTTTGATGAATGGTATGAATGCATTGCGTGACCGAGTTCGTGCGCAATGGTGAATATATCGTTCGTGGTGCTTTGATAGTTTAAAAGTACGTAAGGATGCGGGCATTTGTAAACGCTTATGGAATATGCGCCGCTTCTCTTTCCTTCGGTTTCTTCTACGTCTATCCAGCCTTCGTCGTGAGCCTTTTGCAAAAGTTTGCCGTATTCTTCGCCAAGCGGTTTTAAACCTTCTTTAACGACTTTGAAAGCTTCTTCGTAGTCAAGTTTTAACTCCGCGTCTTCAACGAGCGGAGTGTAAACGTCGTACATATGCAAAGTTTTTACGCCGAGAACGTTTTTGCGGACGGCAACGTATTTATGCATGGTTTTAAGTCCGCGTCTTACGCTCTTGATAAGATTATCGTAAACCTTCGGATCAACGTCCTCGCCTTCCATGGCGCGGCTTAAACAGCTCTTATATTTTCTGACTCCGGAAAGATATACGTCCTTGTTTACGTTGGCTATATACGTTGCCGAAATCGTATTGATAAGTCCGATAAACGCACTGTAGAAAGATTTGAAAGCTTTTTTGCGGACGTTCCTGTCGGGATCCTGCATTAAAACGCCGTACATTCCGTGCGAGACTTTAACTTTTTTGCCGCGAACGTTAATTTCGGGGAAAGGAAGATCCGCGTTGTTTATCATGCCGAAAATGTTGGAAAAAGATCCGTAAACCTGACCGCCCATAGCCAGAACGCTTTCTGCTTCCTTGCTTAAAACGTGATCCTTTTCACGGATAATGCTCTTAAGTTCGTAATCGTAATCTTTAAGGCGTTCGTCTTTTGCAAATGCTTCGAGCGTCTTTTTGTCAAGTGCGGTAAGCTCGGGCGTAATGAACGCAACGTTTGCGGACATTTTTACTTCGAGCGCGTCGATTTTTGCAAGAAGCGCATTACTTTCGGAATCGCGCGTGTCTTCGTCGTGGCGCATAAACGCGTAAACGCCTAAAAGTTCTACGTCGCCTAAAACTTTATATAATTCGTCGTAACATTCTTTTATCGTTTCAACCGTATCGAGTTTTCCTTCGTAAGCCGAAAAATCAATGCGGTTTTCTACTTCTGCGTAAAGTTTATTCCATTCTTCTACGCTTGCGAACATATCCTGCGTACGCCATTTTAAATTTTCGGGTACGTCCTTTCTTGTTTTCATTGTAAATTCCTCCGTGTATATTAAAATTAAAATTTATTACCTTTTATTGCCGGTTTGTAAAATCTTACCGTATATAAAATTCTTAATCAAACAAAATTATTCAAAGATATCCTGCGAATTGAGTTCGTATTCGAGCAGTATATTTGCCTGAGTTATATGGTGAACGGTGTCGCCTGCGGCAAATGCCGGAACGGGCTTTTCGGGATCAAACAAGATATTGCTTTCAAAATAAGACTGCTTTTTATCAGACCATTCCAAAAAGACGAGATTTATAAATTCCACTCCGTCTTTTACCGTAACAGAACTGTCCACGCGGACAAAAGTATTAATTCCTTCGCGCTTGATGCCGTTTTTAAAAGCTTTAAGCATTTTTGAATAGCAATTAACGCGTTTAAGCCTGATTGCCAGAACAGGATAGCAAATTATAGCAAAAAGCGCGTCCGAAATAATATTGAACGCAAGCATTCCGCTTTTGTACGGCGTGTTAAATTCCTGAAATGTATAAAGCACGAAAACCGCAATGTTTATAGCCAGAAGCAGGGCTAAACTCACCCAAAAGCCTATTCTTATTCTCTTTTTTTGTTTTGCGACGCACTCGTAATCTGCGTCGGAATAAATTTTAACCATAATTAAGTGTGTTTTTTCTGTATTTATTTTGCGTTTTACTTATTGATAAACAAAACGCCTATGGTATTTTTTCCGCAGTGCGTAGAAACGGTTGCGCCCGCCTGCGTTTCGATAATCTCTTCAAAATCAAAAAGTTCTTTAACTTTGTTTATTACAAGTTCTATATTTTCTCTGCCGTCGCACGGGCTATGCGTTATAAACACGCGGCGAGCGTCGTAAGAAGGATTTTCGTCCCTTAAATCCGAAACATAGAACAAAAGCGAACGAGAAAGCGTTCCCATATACTTTTTCTTAACCGAAAGCGCGCCGTCGTTTTCGTAGATGAACGGATGTATTTTTAAAAGTTTTGATCCGAAAAGAGCGGCAGACGAACAACGACCGCCTTTGTGCATATTGTCAAGCGTGTCTAAAACGAAAGAGGTCTGAACTTTATCTGCCGTTTTGCAAATTTCGTCGTAAACCGCTTGCGGCTCGGCTCCCTCCTCCAGCATATCGGAAGCTTTAAGCATTAAAAGTGCTTCGCCCGTGGATAAAGCCTTTGTATCGATAACATAAACGTTACCTATATTTTCAGCAGCTTTTCTTGCATTTTCTATAGTGGAAGACGCCTTTGACGAAATTGAAAAATGGATAATCGTTTCGCATTCTTTTTTTACTTCGGCAAAAAAGTCCTCGTATTCGCCTACCGAAAGAGCGGCGGTTTTGGGAAGTTTACCGCTTGACGCAACGTATTCAAAAAGTTCTTCAGACGTAATGTTTATTCCGTCTTTATATTCTTTGTCGTTTAAAATTATCGTTATGGGTATGAGTTTAAAACCGTGTTTTTCTATAAGCTCTTTGGAAAGATCACACGTTGTTTCCGCGGTAATTATACATTTTTTCATTATTATTCTCCGTGTTTTTAGCTCGTTTTGGTTTTAAAAATTTTGATTTTGCAAATATTTTTGTTAGCGTTGTGCCTTACAGATACTTTTACAGATATTTGAAAAAGCGTTTCCAGTAGCTGTCCTTTATATCGATTATATGCTGAGGCACGCGCCCTACATAGCAGGCAAACGAAACCTCGCCGAAGTCTCTGCAGTCATGGCTGTTTCCGCGGTTATCTCCTAGCGCAAAAAAGTAACCTTCCGAAACGGTATATTCTTCTTTGTATGCACGGTGATCAAAAGCGTTCCATCGCGTAAGACCTTTTGCATAATCTTCTTCAAGCAATAAAAATTCGCTTTCGCCTTTCTTTTTTAAATATACTCGGTTGTTCTTTACTTTTATGGTATCTCCGCCGAGAGCTATAAGGCGTTTTATATACATCTTGCCGTCATGCTCAAAAACTATCACGTCGCCGCGGTTTACTTTGCCAACCCGATCGGCCAAAAGCAGATCCCCCGTTTTCAGCGTATCGTTCATTGACGGGCCGTCCACTTCCACACATAAAAGCCAGACGTATTTAGTCCAGAGCAAAGCAACGCACAAAAACAGCAAAACTATTGTAAAAACAGCATTCGTAATTTGGTTTTTTGCGTCTTTTTCGGACAGCATGTTAAGATTATCTCTGAATTTCATTCATTCACTCCCCATTTAAAAGAACCAAATTTCTTTTAAATACATCAGATAAGAAGAATGTTGTTTACGGCAAAAATACTTTCCGCTTCTATTCTGAGTGCGGCAATATGTTCAAAGTCTTTAAGGCCGAAATTATTTTCGTTTTTAAACTCCGAAAAAGCAATCTGAACGTTTTGCCATACTTTACAACCGCAAAGCTCTGTTTTTACCGAATAGGCGGTCAATCGCCCTATTTCATCGGCACACATAAGACTTACGGTAAGCTTTGTGTATTCTTCGCAATAGACGTCGAATTTAATTATCGAGCGGCATTCGGGTTTAAATCTGTTTTCGCCTAATTTATAAGTTAAAAGCCCGTACTTTGAGCTGACGCCCGTAATACCGTTGGCACATTCCGCTAAAATTATACCGTCGTTTTCGTTGAAAATAAACTTTCCCGTAGTGTTCCTCATTTCGTTGCTTATGCAAAAGCAATCGGTTCCGAGCCTTGAAGAATACAACATGTTAGAAGAAAACACGGGCACAGGATTAGTTAATCTGTGAAACGATATTTTTGAGCTTACGCTCACGCCGTTTTTATATTCAGCGACGGCAAAAACGTGGCAAAAATCTGCTCCGCCGCCGAGTTTTGCCTTATAATATTTCTTTTTGGCGTCCTGCTTTATGTATTGCATAGGAGCCCAGTTTCTTAAAGCCGGTGCGGAAATGCCCTCGCTTAAATACACCGAAAGACTTTTTAGCTTTTCGTGCATAGCTACTTCTACTTCGACAAAATATGTTATGCCGTCCTCGCCGAGCGCGGTTTTAACGACGGGAGAATCCGGAAAATACAGTTTATCGGTATTAACTCCTTCGCTTGCAAGATGTTTTTTTATAAAAAGCGATATATCGTCGCCGCATTTTTTGTTTATTGTTTCGCGGAAACGCGGCGCATAATTGAATGAAAATTTAACTTCGGGTTTAAGTCTTGTAAGAGTATCTATTCCTCGGTCGCAATCAAAATCCGGACTGTTGGTTCCCGCAACGTACAACACGGGACAGTTGACGTATTGAGCGTAAACGTGCGCATCTACACCGCCGAGCCAGCGATATCTCTCGTCGTCAAGCTCGATATCTGCGGAAATGTGTCTGAAAACACCCTTATATGCCTGCCAGCCTATTCCGTAAACGCTTACGAAACACGAAACGTTTTTGTCGTTATACAATGCCTGCCAGCCTACATTCGCGCCCTGCTTTATACCTATAAGCGCAATTTTGTCAACTTCCGCACGCGAGCGCAAAAACGCTATCGAATATTTTGCGACAGCCGCCCATTCATACCAGCAACATTCTTTTGCCGAACGCGCAACTTTGAACACGTCGCCTGCCTTTTTATAATTCGCATACTCGATTTCGGTAGGATAATTCGTAAAATCCACCGTTTCGCCGTAGTCGCCGCGGTAGTCGACCATAAGCACCGCATAACCCTGCCTGACGTAATGATTCACGCAGTCGAGATTTACCGTATCGGTAAAATCGGGTAAGATTAAAATGCCGCCTAACTTTCTGTTGTCCGGCAAATTTTGCGGACGAGCATAAAGTCCGTAAATACGCACTCTTCCCGACTCGGTTTCTCTGCCCGAAAAATACACTTCGGAATACGATATACCATCGTACGTCATTTCGTTGACCTTACTCTCTTTAAGCGGGAGCGAATCATTAAAATCCGTCCACATCGCAGTAGGAGTAAGAATTTTTCTTACTGTTTCCATAATTCTCCGTTTTTTATTTTCGGCATAAAGCGCAAAATAACGCTTTTACATGTAAACTCTTTGATAAAACTTGCGCTTATTTATTTTTTAATCAATTATTTTTTTGAGGCTAAGAGAAATAAGTGAAAATTATTTCGGTTTTTTCCGCCTCAATCAAAAACCTGCGAAAATATCGTGCCGTGGTTTATATCCGCACCGCTCACGTTCAATTTAGAGCTTATGCGGTTTTTAAGTTCCGCAACGTGTGTAATAAGCCCTACCGTTAAATCAGCGCGGCGCAATTTTTCAAGACTGTCGGTAACCGCGTCGATTAGTTCTTCGTCCAAAGTACCAAACCCTTCGTCCAAAAAGAAAAAATCTATGGGTTTTAAAGCCTTTTTGCTTATTTCAAACGCAAGTGCAAGCGCAAGAGAGAGCGAAACCAAAAACGTTTCTCCGCCGGAAAGCCCGGCCACGCGGCGCATAGCTCCGCCTTTCAAGTTATCGGTAACGTAAAACTCGCCGTGATAAGAAAGACCGTACCTGCCGCCGGTAAGCTCTAAAACCCGGCGTTCGGCATCGGAAGCAATGTCTTTTAAATACTCGTCGGCAATAAATTCCATAAATCTGCCGCCCTTTACGAGTTCCGAAAGTTTCCCGTACGCGCTTTTAAGTTCTGAAATTTCTTTGAGCCTTTCATTTATTATACACCATTCTTCCGATTTTTTCAATCCGTTTTCGTAAGTAAAAGAAATTTCGTTGTATTTTTTATTAGCATTTTCAAGCAATTTTTCGGCTTGCTCTTCTTTTTCGGCAAATTCGTCTTTTTTCTCGTACCCGACATACTCTTTTATGCTCTCGTTTATCTCGCCTATGCGCTTTTCGCAAAACGCAACTTCGTTTTCGTAAGCCGAAACCGTTTTACGCATTTTTTCGGTCTGCGCTCCGCCTTCAAGAATTTCCGCCGCAGAAAAAACGTCAAGCTTATTATCCGCAAGTACTGCTTTGCATGCACATAAACACTCTTTTTCGGTTTTTTGGGTTTTTTCAAGCTGTTCTTTTATAGCTTCCGTTTGTACTCGATTTGACGTAATAAGTTCGGCTATAAGCGCGTTATCGGCATTTATTGCTTGAATTAAAGCACTCACTTCGGGCATGCGGATACGAATATTTTTTTCGGCTTCTTCAATCTTCGTTTTGCCGGTTATGCGGTCGATTTCTTCGGTTAATTCGTTACACTCGGCGCGGGCTTCTTTACCTTCCTGTAATATTCTTTGCATGTTTTCAAGTGCGGTTTCATACTCTTTTAAAGCAACTTCGGCCTTTTTTTCGCATTCGAGAGAAAGTTTTAAAAATTTTGATTTTTCGTCGAACTTATTTAATATTTCGCTAAGCAGTCCGCGCGGATCTTCAGCTGTTTCAACTCCGTTTATAAACTGCTTGATTTTTTCAATTTCTCGGTCTATAAGTCGATTAACGGCACTTACGGCTTGTTCATCAGAAAAAACGGATACCTGATTTTTAAGTTCAGACAAAAAGTCCGCGCGCTCTTTTGCAAAACTTTTTAACCTTGCGTTATCCGAAACCGAGCCAAGTGAGGCAAGCAACCTATCAGGATTACACTCTTCGGATTTCTTCTTGTATTCGTCGCGTTTAAGTAATGCGTCTTCTTTTTCCTTTGCGGCTTTTTTACTTTTTGCTTCCAAGACTTTATAATTTTCCAAAAGCGTGTTTATATCGCCGAGTTTTTTGTTTAATCTTTCTTGTTTTTGCTTTGCTTGCTTTATAAGTTCGCTTTTTACCTTAAGATCGGCAAGCTCTTCTTCAAGAGATTTCAAATTTTGGGCAGATTTTTTTACTTGCTCGTTTTTTCTGTCTATTTCCGCTTTTTCGGCAATTAAACTTTCGGCTCTTTTATTTAAAGTCTCTTTTTCTTTTCCGGCTTTTATTGCGCCAAGTATCTTATCGCTTGATTTAAGCAATTTGTCGTATAACGCAATTTTTTCTTTAAAACCATCGATAACCGACTTATAGGCGGACTTTTCTTGTAAGATTTTTTGTTTTTCACGGCTTTCTGTTTTTAACGAGGAATATCTCTTTGCCTTTTCGTTTTCGCTTTTTGCAAAAACATGCTTGTCTTTAACGGCTTTAACTTCCGCCTTGCTACATTCAAGCTCTTCCTTTAGCTTTTGTATACTTTCGGGATCTGAGCCCTGCATTTCGGAAAATCTTGCGCTTAGCGCAATCTGCTCGTTTTCAAGCTCTCTGTCCTTTGCCGCCACCTTTTTATACAGTTCCGCGCCGTATTTTTCTAAATCGAAAAGTTTACCTATCATTTTCACTCTTTCACCGCGCGGCAGTTTTATAAAGGCTGCAAAATCGCCCTGCGGCAAAGCTATACACTTTAAAAACTCGCTTTTTTTAAGCCCTAAAATTTCGTTTTCTATTTTATTGTTAAGTTCGGTTGACTTTTCAGCCAGAGCAAACTCGCCTTTTTCGGTTATTTCCCATAGTTTTGCATGCGAGAGCGAAATTTCGGTGTGAGCCTTATTGTATTTAAATCGTCGCTCTGCACGATAAACGTTGGTTTTGCCGCCTGTTTTTACCGAAAAATCAAGCGAAACGAAGGTTTCGTTACAGTCGGAATTTACAAAATCTTTATTATCAAGGCTTTCGACTACTTCTCCGTAAAGGGCGAGAACGATTGCGTCTAAAATGGTGCTTTTACCACTCCCCGTCTTTCCGAATATACCGAAAATGCCGTTTTTTGCCAGGTTTTCAAAATCGACCGTCTGCCTTTCGGAAATACTTTTCAAGCCTTCGACCGTAAGTTTTAAAGGTCTCATTTTTCGCATCCCTCCTGCATAAGCTTAAGGTAAACCGTCAATAATTTATCGGGTACTTCTTCGCCGTATCTGCTTTTGTAATATTCCGAAAACGCTTCTTTTTCATTTAAAGTGCGTCTGTCGGGCGTAGCGTCGTTTTCAGTTGAAATTTTACTTTCAAGCTTTAACTCCACTACGTTTTTAAGCCCTAATATGCGCCGCGTTTCTTCTTCGCTCATAGGCGAACTCAAACAAAGTTTGAGCTGTACTAAAAAGTCGGGATACTTTAAAGCGAGAGTTTCGCCTTCGTCAACCGACAGTGCGGAAAGACGTGCAAGCTTTTTACCTTTAGTAATTTCTATCTCTTCTTCGTTTATAACGCTGCCGTTTTTTATCTCGAAACAAGTGACCGATTTTTTTGTTCCCGCTTCGTCAAAACTATACTGCAAAATCGCGCCGGAATACAAAATGTGCCGCTCGCGGTTGATTATCTGCCTTTTGTGCAGATGCCCGAGCGCGGTATATAAACACTTTTCGGGAATGAGCGTCGGATTTACAAGGCGTGTTCCGCCAAGCTCGATATCCCGTTCGCCCTCGCCCGCCAAGCCGCCGAGCATGAATATATGCGAAACGAGTATTTCGGGCAAGTCTTCTTTATTTTCGGCAAAACATGCGGCTATCCATTCTTTCATTTTATCGTCAAAAGAGCTTTCGGATTTTTTCTCGTTAAAACGCTGCGGAGAAGGATAGGGCAAAACGCTGACGTACAACCTTTCGCCATGAGCGTTTATAACGCAATTAAATCTTCCCGTCTGTTCGGCATAAACTTTTTTATCTTTACCCGAATATTTACGCGGCACATTTTCTCCGCCGAAAATGTAAACGTTGGATTTACTCGCCAAACATGCCGAAGCGGAGAGCCTTTGCCAGTCATCGTGATTGCCGCCTATAATAAGCACCGCCCTTTTTTCGGTTGCAAGTTTATCTATTGTTTCAAAAAACAGTTGCTCTGCATCGGCTGAAGGCATAAACGTATCGAACACGTCGCCCGCGACTATGAACAAGTCTGCCTGACGATCATCTGCAATTTCAACAAGCTCGTTTAAAACTTCTCTTTGCTCGTCTATACGGGATCTGCCGTTCAGTTTTTTGCCGATATGCCAATCGGAAGTGTGAATAATTTTCATATGGTTTTCCTTAAAATAAATGCTGAAACGGCATTTTTTTGCGCTTAGACAAAAAAATCCGTAAATGGACTTGCTTTTTTATTTATAATATACTAATATATTTATAGAAAAAAATCAAGCGTTTAAGGCTTTTATGATTGCCGCTGCGCTATTTTACTCTTTTAAATCTTTTTTTACAACAGGACGGCACATGAGTTTTTGTTCTTTTTCCGGCGAATACACAAAAAACTGCGTTTTAACTTTAGACAGCGCGTTTATAACCGAATACTTACCCGAAGCGAGCGGCGATGCCGTACGAGTTTATCTGTACGGGCTTTACGCTTGCGGTTTGAATGCGGATTTAACCATAGAAGATTTTTGCAAGGCGTTAAAACTTGAAGAAAACGAAGTGATAGACTATTTTCGTTTTTGGGAAGAATACGATTTGATAGCAATAATCGGCGACAATCCGTTTTCGGTCAGATATCTGCCTCTATCCCCACAGGGAAAGCCGAAAAAGTTCAAGCCCGAAAAATACGGCGAATTTACAAGCGCGATTCAGGCACTTATTCCCGACAGAATGATCGGAACGAGCGAATACACGGCATACTTTAACGTTATGGAAGAATTTTCTATAAAGCCCGAAGCGTTGCTTATGATTTGCAAGTACTGCGTGGATTTAAAAGGCAAAGATATAGGTTACAGATACATAATCGCAGTGGCAAAGGATTTTGCCTACCGCGGAATAGTAACAACAGAGCTTATTGAAAAAGAGCTTAACGATTATATGGTAAGAAGCGCGGATATATCCGCCGTTTTAACCGCTCTCGGTTTAAAACGCAAACCCGAAATAGAAGATTTACAACTTTTTAACAAGTGGAGAAAAGAACTCGGTTTTGAACAAAACGTCATTTTACACATGGCAAAAAAATGCAAGCGCAAAAACGTGCGCTCACTTGACGATTTTGCTTTCGAGCTGTATTCAAACAAGATTTTCACTATAAACGAAATCGATAACTACTTAAAGAAAAAAGAAGAGTATCGCGACATTGCAAAAAACGTCTGCCACAATCTTTCCGTTTACGTGGAAGTTATCGATACTGTAGTTGAAACCTATCTTTCGGGTTGGCTTGCAAAAGGCTACGACGGCGACACTTTGGAATTTTTGGCAAACTACTGCTTTAAAAAAGGCAGAAGGTCGCTCAGCGATCTCGATACGCTCGTTCAATCTTTATACGATAAAGGCTTGGTAACGCTGTCGAGCATAGCCGAATATATTAAAAACGGTGCTAAAATAGATGAATTTATCCGCCGTATGCTTATAACCTGCGGTATGGAACGCCGCCCCACCGAAAGCGACAGAAACACCCTTTCAATCTGGCAAAACTGGGGTTTTTCAGACGAAATGATTTTAGAGGCGTGTAAACTGTCGGTAGGCACTTCGCGCCCGCTCGTTTATGTAAACGCGATTTTATCCGACTGGAAATCTCACGGCATATTGAACGTAAACCAGATTCCCGAAAGCACGAAGCGAACCGCTCGCCCCAAAAACGACAAGACCGAACACTTTTCTTCCGAACGCTTATACGATAAGGAAGAACTCGACGCTCTGCTTAAAAACGTGGACGACATTGAATTTTAATTTTTTATGATAAAGAACGACGAACTTATAAACAAAGTAATGAACGTTTACGAAAACAGACGGCTTTTCGCAAACGACCGCGCGCTTTCGATTAACGAAGCTCTCGATGCAGATAAAGATTTTTATTTAAACCGCACCGAGCTTAAAAGAGTACTTTTTGATATTCAGAAAGCCGAATACGAAAACAATGGCGATGCGCTTAAACCGCTTTATGAAAAGCGTGACGCTTTAAAGAAAAAGCGCGCCGAGCTTTTATCTTTAAAAGGTCTGTCCGAAAAAGACCTTTCGCCGCGTTTTGCCTGCGAAAAGTGCAACGACACCGGATATTCTTTAAGCGGCGGACTTTGTTCTTGCTTTTATAAAACGCTTACGTCCGTTGTAAATCAAACTTTAAATATCGAGCCAAGAAAACTTCCGGCTTTTTCGGATTTTAAAATAACTACCGAGTCAGATCAAAAAATAAAAGGCGTGCTTAGTTCGTACATAGAACATTTTCCGCCGACTAAAATAAGAAATCTGATTTTTACGGGAGCTACCGGAACGGGTAAAACTTTTTCTGCAGCCGTGGTCGCGGACTCGCTGATAAAACGCAATTTTAACGTGTTGTTTTTATCTTCGGTAAAACTAAACGACGTGTTCTTGCGCTATCATACCTCTTCCGAGGGCGACAGAAAAGCCATTTTCGATCTTTTGACCGAATGCGACCTTTTAATTATTGACGATCTCGGCACCGAACCCATTTTAAAGAACGTAACAGTAGAATATCTGACTTCGTTTTTATCAGAGAGATTAGCTCACGAAAAGCCGTTTATTATAACAACCAACCTTTTACCCGAAGAAATTAAAGCACGCTATACCGAACGTCTTTTAAGCCGTATATCCGCAAAAGACTGTGCGATAGTGCCGTTTTTCGGGAACGACAAACGCCGTTTAAAATAACTTGATTTTTTAACGCTTTACGGATTTGACACCTTAATTTTATAAAAGACGCTAAGACAGAAGGAACTTAGCTGAAATTTCATACATAACCATTTATCGCGAAGGGGAATTTATGCCTGCATATTTAATAGTACTTTTAGTTTTTTGCGTGATATCAAGTGTGGTATTTACCGTACTTTCGTTTAAAAAAACTCTGCTCAACCTATATTTAAAAACGTTTTCGAGTATGTTTTTTACTATACTCGGATTGTTTTCGCTTTATGCTCTGCTTTCAAAAAATAACCAGATAATAGCCGATAATCGACTTATAGGCGGATTTTTGATTTTACTCGGGCTTATACTTTGCATGATAGGCGATATAATTTTAGGTTTGCCGCGCCTTTCTGAATTAAAGCGCGATACAATGCCTGTTATAATAGGCGGCGCGTCCTGGTTCTTTATAGGACACGTCGTTTACTGCTCTACACTCGCAGTTATTTTCGGCATAAATTTATATGCGCTTATCCCGCTTATCCCTATGTGCCTGATTTACACTTTTGCAAATCGTAAAATAGGAAAGCTGAACTATCACGGGCTGACTGTCGGCGTTCTTTTCTATTCTATAGTGGAAAGTCTTACATTTGCAATCTGTATAATTGCGCTCATAAATTCGTTTACTGTAGTCGCGCTTTTGCTATCGATAGGGTTTTTACTCTTCTATTTTTCCGATATGGTACTGATGCATAACTATTTCGGCGAAAAAAAGAGAAAATTCGTCAGCGTACTATGCCATACGTCTTACTACCCTGCGCAAATTCTGATTGCTATTTCAATCTTTTTTTTAGCAGCGTAACGGCAGCGTGACGCCGGCAACGTAACGTTGCATCTTGGCTGCCTCTTATGAGCTTTTTGCGAGAATATAAGTTTACTACTCGTTTTAAGTTTTCTACTATGTTTTAAATAATCGTAGCGGGCGGATAATATCCGCCCGTTTGTTTATATAAGCTTTTTTTATACGGGAAGATAATATATATTGCTTGTAATCTTTATACAATCTTAATACCTTTCACTAAAATCCTAATGCTATCTTTATAAAAAAAATGATATCATAATACCGATAAACGGAATCGAGGCTTTTACATGGGAATACTAAAAAGGAAACTATCATCCTTTCAGATAATACTACTAGGATTCGCGGGAGTTATTTTACTCGGCGCATTTTTACTAACCTTGCCGATATCTTCAAAAACTCACGAATGGACATCTTTTATCGACGCCCTTTTTACTTCGACGTCCGCCGTATGCGTAACAGGACTTATCGTGTTCGATACGGCAACGCACTGGACGATATTCGGGCAAATCGTTATATTATTGTTGATTCAAATCGGTGGCATGGGCGTCGTTACCATCGCCGTGTCTATTGCCGTTATTTCAGGTAAAAAAATCGGGCTGTTCAGCCGCGAAACAATGAAAAATGCAATTTCTGCGCCAAATGTGAACGGTATAGTCCGCCTGACAGGATTTATAATCAAGGGGATTTTTTTGATTGAACTTATCGGCGCGCTTGTTATGATGCCTGTATTTTGTATAGATTACGGCGTAGAAGGAATTTGGCTGTCTATTTTTCATTCTGTGTCGGCGTTCTGCAACGCAGGGTTCGATATTATGGGGACGAAAAGCGGCGAATTTACTTCTATCATGCACTACTCGGCGCAACCCGTCGTCAATATTACGATTATGTTGCTGATTATTATCGGCGGTATCGGTTTTTTGGTATGGGAAGACGTTTGCAAACACAAGTGGCGAATAAAAGAATATCGCACGCAAAGCAAAGTGGTATTGATTGTAACCGCCGCGCTTATTGTTTTGCCCGCGATATACTTCTTCTTTTTTGAATTCGGCGATTTACCTGTCGGTAAGCGAATACTTGCTTCTTTGTTTCAATCGGTAACGCCGAGGACGGCAGGGTTTAATACGGTAAATCTTACGGCAATCAGCGATACGGGATTATACCTGATGATTATTCTTATGTTGATAGGCGGTTCTCCCGGTTCTACCGCAGGCGGTATGAAAACGACGACGATAGCGGTTTTATTTTCTTCCGCTTTTTCCGTATTCAGAAAAAAAGACAATGCTGAACTTATGAAACGGCGCGTCGACGATGAAACGGTTAAGACGGCTTCGGCAATATTTATAATGTACATAACCCTGTTTTTATTAGGCGGAATGGCTATAAGCGCGATTGAAAATTTGCCTGTTACGTCCTGCCTTTACGAAACCGCTTCCGCCGTCGGCACGGTGGGTCTTACGCTCGGAATTACCCCGACGCTCGGAATTGCGTCCAAATTGATTTTGATTTTATCTATGTTTTTCGGGCGCGTCGGCGGGTTGACGCTAATATATGCCGCTTTCGGCGCAAATAAAAAACAAGCGGCAAAGTTGCCGACGGATACGATTGCTGTCGGTTAAGGAGGTTTTTATATATGAAAACAAAATCTGTTTTATTGATAGGTCTCGGACGTTTCGGAAAATACATCGCAATGAAATTACACGAATTAGGACACGAAATCATGGCGGTAGACGAAAACGAAGAAAGAATTAACGACGCTATGCCCTATGTTACTAACGGACAAATCGGCGACAGCACAAACGAAGCGTTGTTGAAATCGCTCGGCGTAAAAAACTACGACGTATGTATTGTAACTATCGGCGGCGATTTTCAAAGTTCTCTTGAAACCACCTGCTTATTAAAAGAATTAGGGGCGCAAAAGGTTGTGTCGCGCGCCGAACAGGACGTTCAGGCAAAATTTCTTCTGCGTAACGGCGCGGACGAAATTATTTATCCCGAAAAACAACTTGCAACTTGGGCTGCAATCCGTTACAGTTCCGACCACATTCTCGATTACATAGAACTTGGCGACTCCTGCTCGATATTTGAAGTTTCCGTTCCGTCGGAATGGATAGGAAAATCCGTTTTGGAAATCGATATTCGCAGAAAATACAACGTAAATATAATCGCCACGAAGAAAAAAGGAAAAATCAATGCGGTTGTTACCGCCGACACTATCCTTTCCGGAGACGAAACGCTTTTGGTTCTCGGGGAACAAAAAGCAATGCGGAAATGCTTTGACATTTAACCGATGTAAAATAAGGCGACTTTTATGGAAGACGTAATACTTATCATTGCAGTAGTAGCGGTTATGATTTTCGGCTTTTTTATTATGAAAAGGCTTGACGTCTTTTTGGAAGAAAACAGAAAAGCCATTGAAAAAGAAAATCAAAAGAAAGAAGTTCCTTTGATGTTTCTTGATGCTGAAAACGATGAAAGAGCCTTATCGGATATTGAACTGTTCAGACAAAAGCACCGAAACGTCAGAATTGTCATTTACGATGAATCCGAAGTTGAGCTGACCGAAACCATAAAAAGTTACTTGAACGATTTTACAGATTCTTGAAAATTATCTTCTACACTGCATAAAGAGCCATTCCGAGTCCGGCAGAAAGAAGTATTAAAAGAATCGGAGAGACGGCCTTTTTTTTGACTTTTTTGAAAACAACCGCAAAGATTGCAATAATAGCAAATATAAAAATGCCATTTATATCAATAGCGAGAGAACCGCCTGTGCTTTTAAATCCGAAAAGAACGCCGGTCAGCATTGTAAACGCCGTTGCAAGGATTAAACCGATTACGCACGGCCGTATGCCGCTTAAAAACGCCTGAACGCCCCGATATTTCAAAAAATTGCGTATAATCGAGGCAATAATTAAAATAACGATAAAAGACGGTAAAACGACGCCGAGCGTGGCAAGAAACGAACCGAGAATTCCGCCCTGCGCAGAGCCTATAAATGTCGCCATATTAACGGCAAGCGGACCCGGCGTCGATTCAGAAACGGCAATCATATCGAGCAACTGTTTTTCCGTGAGCCATCCATGAGACAGAACCTTCTCCCTAATCAAAGAAATCATACCATATCCGCCGCCGAAAGAAACTGAGCCGATTTGGATAAACGTTAAAAATAATTCAAGGTATATCATTTTTTATTTCTCCTTGCATGAATCAAACGTATCATATAGACAAAAAGCCCGATAAAACCGCTTATTATGATATAAAATATGCTTGAAAAACTAACGGAAAACACCGAGAATAGAATCATACACGCAAGAGTTACCGTAAGAATAGCAATGTTAAATATGTTTTTCTCCATATCTTTCATCATTTTCAAACCGGCAGACATGATGAGATATATCACACACGCCTGTATCCCGCGAAAGGCGTAAGAAACTAACGTCAAGGTAATAAACGCATCAAAGAAAAGCGAGATAACAAATATGATTGCGAAAGACGGTATACAAACCGCTATGGTGGCAAGAAACGACCCCCAAAAACCGAGAAGTTTGTACCCGATATATGTTGCGGAGTTGATAGCCACAGGACCCGGTGTGGATTCGGCGATTGCAACCATATCGATGAATTCATCTTTTTCCATCCATTTCTTTTTGGAAATAAATTCGTTTTCAAGCAATGCGATCATTGCATAACCGCCGCCGAAGGTAAACAGCCCTATTTTCAGCATCGTAAAGAAAAGATTAAGATAATTTTTTATACCGGACTTTGGCAACATAGCAACTCCTCCTTGATTTGCTTTATAATTATATCACTTGACTTATCATAAGTAAAATAGTATAATCTAATATAGTTTATATTCATTTTGATATGAGGTAAAGCTATGACAATACGCCATTTGAAAATTTTTATCTGCGTATGTGAATGCGGTGGAATCACAAAAGCCGCCGAAGCCTTGCATATGGCTCAGCCTTCGGTAAGCACAACAATATCGGATCTTGAAAAATATTATAATGTTTTGCTTTTTGACAGAATAAATCAAAGACTTGTACTGACTCCTACGGGAAAAGAGTTGCTTATCAAAGCGAAAAATGCTCTTGCCGAATTTGATGATTTTGAAACTGCCGCAAGCTTTGGCGGACAAAATCCGTATATTCGTATCGGCTCATCTCTTACGCTCGGGAAAACGGTTTTGCCGAGATATATTTCCCTGATAAAAGAGCGATTACCAAATCTAAAACCTTCTTTTTTTATCGATAGAACCGCTGCAATCGAAGAAAAAATAGAATGCGGAGCAATAGATTTCGGAATCGTTGAAGGAATTGTACACTCTCCCTATCTGAAAATCACTCCTATCGGCGGAGACCGTTTGATTGCCGTTTGTGCTCCAAGCGATATAAAGAACTCTGTTTGTTTGGCAGAACTTATCAAATTTCCTTTATTGCTACGTGAAATCGGAAGTGCGTCACGAGATTTGCTTTCTAAAAATCTTGCCGAAAGACATTTATCAGTGAAACCTTTTGCGGAATCTGTCAGCAACGAAGCACTTGTTTCGCTTGCCAAAGACGGGCATGGTATAGCGGTATTACCGGAAGGAATCGTAAAAGATGCAATTAAACAAGGCTCGCTTTGCGAACTGACAATTTCCGATGCCGTTTTGATGAGAACGCATTATATCGTGACTCATAAAAACAAGCGTTTTAATTCTTTGTGTCAAGCCGCATTTCATTTACTTTCTGAGCAAGTTACATCGTGTTACTAATCACTTTTCGGGAGGTCAATTGATATGGATGAAAAAATAATCAAGCCTACTAAAAAAGAACACATTCTGGTTTGTTTGTCTTCCGCGCCTTCAAATCCAAAAATAATTCAGACGGCGGCAGCCATGGCAAAGGCGTTCAATGCGACTTTTTCCGCATTATATGTAAAAACTCCCGCGTCTGAATCTATGACAACGGAAGACGCGGAACGGTTACTTGCAAATATCCGTTTTGCCGAAACAAACGGCGCGTCGATAGTTACCGTATGCGGGAACGACATTTCTTTTCAAATTGCGGAATACGCACGTCTTTCCGGCGTTACGAAAATAGTAATCGGCAGAACCGTTATCGGTAAGCGAAAATTTATAGGCAAACCGACTTTAATCGAAAAACTGATATCTCTTGCTCCTAATGTAGATATACATATCATTCCCGACAGCGATGCCGTTATAGCAAAAAGAAAGAAAAAGCTTTTTGAAAAAACGCATTTTGTAAAAACACTTAAAGAATTGACCGTTTCAACGGCTTTACTGTCATTTTCGACTTTACTCGGGTATCTTTTTTCAAGCCTCGGTTTTACCGACGCTAACATAATTACGGTATATATACTCGGCGTACTGCTTATCGCAATTTTCACCGAAAGTAAAATTTGCTGGGTTCTTTCGTCCGTTGCGAGCGTTCTGGTTTTTAATTTTCTTTTTACCGAACCGAGATTTTCGTTTCTTGCATACGGAAGCGGCTACCCCGTCACTTTCGTAATTATGCTTGCGGTATCTCTCATTATAGGCGGAACAACCGAAAAACTGAAAGCTCGGGAACGTCAGGCAACGCAAACGGCATACAGAACAAAAATTCTGTTCGATGCAAATCAGTTGATTCAGAAAGCGTCCGACGAAGCGGAAATATTTCGGGTTACGGCAAATCAATTAGAAAAATTGTTAAATCGAAACGTAATTGTATTTAATGAAAAGGCGCAAAAAGTTCATACTTCTAAGGCTGAATGCACCGACGCCGATATATTATCGCCCGACTGCGAGAAAATTGCTTGGCAAGTAACGAAAAACAACGTAAAAGAAGGAAAAGGAACAGATATTTGTCCTGAAAGCGACTATACGTTTTTTCCGATATGTAAAAACGGCAAAAACTACGGAGCAATAGGCATTTTCGTCGGAGAAAAACCGATTGATTCTTTTAACGAAAGCATTGTGGTTTCCGTTATAGGCGAATGCGCAATCGCAATTGACGGAATCATAAACGCCAAAGAAAGAGAGCGCGCCGCCGTTCTAGCCAAAAACGAACAGTTGCGCGCTAACCTGCTCCGTTCCATATCGCATGATCTTCGCACGCCGCTTACTTCCATTTCGGGTAATGCGAGTAATCTGATTTCAAACGGGAATAATATTGACGACGCGACAAAAAAACAAATATATGAAGATATTTACGACGATTCGCTCTGGCTAATCAATCTAGTTGAAAATCTGCTCGCGGTAACGCGTCTTGAAGAAGGCAGAATGAATATAAATTCGACGACGGAACTGGTCGACGACGTCATAACCGAGGCGTTGAAACATACTCATACGAAAAGCGAAAAGCAAAAAATTACCGTAATACAGCCGGATGACTTACTCCTTGCAAAAATGGACGCTCGACTTATCGTGCAGGTTTTAATCAATCTTTTAGACAACGCTGTTAAATACACGCCGTCAGATTCGCAAATTACGATTACGGCAAAAAGAAACGGAGAAACAGTCTGCTTAAGTGTGGCGGATAACGGAAACGGAATTGCAGACGAACAAAAATTGCGGGTATTCGATATGTTTTATACAGGAGCAAACAAAATTGTCGATTGTCGCCGCAGTATCGGCTTGGGACTTTCGTTGTGCAAAGCCATTATAAACGCACACGGCGGAGAAATAACGATAACCGACAACATTCCGCACGGCGCGATATTTACCTTTACATTGCCCGTCGGGGAGGTGGAAATACATGAATAACTTACTGATTTTAGTTGTAGAAGACGACGCACCCGTCCGTAACCTTATCGGAACGACTTTGAAAACGCACGATTACGATTATATTACCGCAACGAACGGAGAAAGCGCCGTTATGCAAGCGTCTTCTCATAATCCGGACATTGTTCTGCTTGATTTGGGTTTGCCTGATATTGACGGCACAGACGTTATCAGAAAAATACGCTCCTGGTCGGAAATGCCGATTATCGTAATCAGCGCTCGCGCCGAAGATAAGGATAAAATCGACGCGTTGGATGCCGGAGCGGACGATTATCTGACAAAACCGTTTTCCGTCGAAGAATTGCTTGCAAGAATCCGCGTTACGAAAAGAAGGCTTCTTGCAATACAATCGACAAACAAATCCGAATCGGTTTTTTTAAGCGGAAATCTGAATATAGATTATGGCGCAGGTTGCGCATATTTAAGCGGCGAAGAACTCCACCTTACACCTATCGAATACAAACTACTGTGCTTATTGTCAAAAAACGTCGGGAAAGTGCTTACTCATACTTTCATTACGCAAAAAATATGGGGCTCGGCATGGGAAAGCAACGTCGCTTCCCTGCGCGTATTTATGGCGACTTTACGCAAAAAAATCGAACCGTCCGCCGATTCGCCGCAATATATTCAAACTCACGTCGGCATCGGGTACAGAATGATAAAGATTGACGATTAAACATTGAATTTAAGCCGCCGAGATAACATTCGGTTTGCATATTATAAGGAGAACTTACATATTACATGGACACATTTTACCGGTTGCTTTTGCAATCAGTACTTATTCTACTCAACGCTTTTTTACCGCGACAGAAATTGCAATCCTATCTTTGAACGAGAAAAAAGTAAAGGCTCGCGCAGACGACGGCAATAAAAAAGCCATAAAACAATACCGCTTAAAACACAACAAATAAATCTGATAAAATACAATAAAAGGTCGTTCCGGGCAAATATATCGAACGACTTTTTTATACATTTGTTTAACGATATTTTACATACAAACCCGCATTGTTTTTGACCGCTTTAGACTTCGTTCTATTTTAATTTACCTTTTGCAACACTCTCTGTCGCTGATAGCACCCACCACATAAGCGGAGTTGTTATATGGAATTATTAAAACTTTAATTTTAGAATTGCGCTTTCAAACGAAAAAATTTTTCGAGTTTTTTCGTGAGTCTTTTTTTTCGCCATTATGGTTATGATTGACTTATTTGTCTTGGAAAACTAAATAATTAATGCTATAATTTAACAGACGAGTTACATAATCCTACAACATTTCACACAACCGAGTGCATTAAAACTTGAAAAATAAAGATTTTTGTGCTATAATATATTTAACAGTATCCGTACAGAGATACCGAAACATTAAGAACAAGGTAAAGAGGCAGAACAAAAAACAACAAATTTTAAAAATCAAAAACTCTCGACGGGAGGTAACCGCCTATGAATTACGTTTATTTTAAAAGCGCAGAGAAAGAACTTTTCCCATGCGCTTTTTTGTATCAAGCGGATTTTTTAAAAAATTTTATGTTTTCACGCAACGAGACGATTTTTTTGTTGTCTATATAAGTGAAAGGACGTTGCACAACAAAAAGGAACGTTATGAACGATCAGGAAATTATTGCTTTGTATTGGGCAAAAGAAGAACGCGCAATATCTGCAACGGCTGAAAAATACGGGGGCTACTGTCACACCATCGCTTACAATATTTTATATGACCATTTTGAGGCGGAAGAATGTGTCAACGATACTTATTTGGGCGCGTGGAACAGTATTCCCCCGCAAAGACCGAACAGATTGGCTGCGTTTCTCGGAAAAATCACTCGCAACCTCGCCTTGAATCGCTACAAGCGCAACCACGCCGCAAAGCGCGGAGGAGGACAAGTTGAAATTGCTTTGTCCGAATTGGAAAACTGCATCCCCGACGTTAAAGGCGTTGAGCAAGTTGCGGAAGAAGCGTTGTTGGCGTCCGTAATAAATCGTTTTTTGGTCGCTCAAGCAAAAACGAAACGCAATATTTTCATTCTCAGATACTGGTTCTTGTATTCAATACGGGATATTGCGGATATGTACGGCGAAAGAGAAAGCAAAATTAAGGCGTTATTGTTTCGTATGCGCAACGAACTTAAAAAACTTCTCGAAAAGGAGGACATTTATCTATGAAACGACAAAAAGCTAAATTCAGATGGTTTTCGCCATTGGCGACTTGCCTTGTTTTGGCACTATGTATCGGTATCTCGATTCCGCTTGCCGGTTGCAACAACACGGAAGCGGAAGCCGGAACGGTGACAATGGAAATCAATCCCGGGGTTGAATACGTTATTGCCCGGAACGGTAATGTAAAGGCGGTACGTTTTCTTAACGACGACGCCGAAGAATTGTTAGAAGAAATCGAGTTGAAAGGACAAAGTCTTAAATCCGCCCTGTCCCTTACCATTGCCGCATATAAAACGGTCGGTCTTATGGAAAGTAACGATACCGTATTGATTTCGTTCGACAAAAAATTAAGCGACGACGCAAAACTGAAAGAATCTGTATCCGAAGTCGTGAGAGAGGCTCTTGAAAAAACCAAGTCTGTTCATACCGTGGTTTACGCTGCCGCGACGGACAACGACGAAACGGCAGCCATTGCGAAAAAATACGGTGTATCGCAAGGCAAAGCACAACTTATCGCCGACGCAAAGAAAAACAGCAGCATGTCCGAAGAAGACATTGCAAATCTGCCGCTTGACGAACTTGTCGGATTACAAAAAGACGTTAACTCAACCGTTATCGACTCACAATATATCGGTATAATCAAAGCGAAAGCAATTGCATTGAACGACTCGGGTTGCACGGCAAGAGTGAAATTTACCGAGGCAAGGCTTATAGACAAAGGAGTCAAATATCCTTACTATCGTCTTGTATTCAACGACAAGCACACTCAATGGACTTACCTTATAAATGCGGTAAACGGCAATATTATCGAAAAGAACGAAGTCGCGCTGTTCATATCTTTGGAGGAAGCGAAAGACATTGCCTTGAAAGATGCGGGAATTAAAGATACATCCGAAGGGAAAGTTGTGTTTACCAAAGAAGAGTTGAGCCGCAATTCCGGTCGCCCCTGTTGGATTCTGGAGTTCTACACGGCAGAATATCAATATAGTTACAAAATCGATGCAAAAACGGGAGAGATAATCTTTTTCGATTATCATATTGATATAAGAAAAGCAAAGGAAATCGCCTTGACGGATGCGGGCGCGATTGCGGACATTGCAAAGATAACGTTCACCGTAGAAGAATACGTCGGAGGCGGTATAAAAACCCCGTATTTCTACTTCGTGTTCAATAACGACGCTATACAATGGACTTACCGCAT
>CAKVPH010000008.1 GCA_934796775.1 uncultured Clostridia bacterium | reverse complement strand
AATGAGTCCGGTACAATACCGAACTCAATCTCATATAATTTAATTAGATTTTTGTCCAAACTTTTGGGTTCATATCAAAATTCTTGCGACCTTTCGTTTTTATTTGATTAAACTATATAAAACTTTCATTTAATACAACAGATAACGTTCAACGTAAAAAATTCTTTATGCTTACTTATTGCCAGTTATTTGCTTTTTTAAATTCTGTGAACTGCGCTTTATAGTCGTAAACGTTTAATGGAACAAATGTATTATAAGTAACGTCCTTTTTCATTTTTCCCCTCACACTTTTTGTTTTTCGCCCCTTTTATCAGCCTTATACAACGGAGGTATCTACCTGTTTTTTCTTGCAAGTTTTATTTTGCTCTTTTAAAAATTCGTAAAAATATTCATGGAGCTTTTTATCTTTTCCCGCGCATAAGCTTTGCGCGATTTTTGCCGTTCTTACGGCGTCTTCATCGCTTCGGTGAGTAAGCCTTTCTTCGCCGGTGGTGCGCTCTGAATACTCTACGTCGAGCTTTCTGGCTTTTTTATCCTCGATTATTTCGATAAGTTGTTGTATATCGAATATCTCCGCTTTTATCTCGGGAAGAGAATAGCGCATACAGTCGTCTTTTAAAAAATGAATATCGTTGAGTATTCCGTACCCGAAACATATACGATCTTTTGCACACATTAGCTCGCAGATTTCGGGATATATTTCGTTAAATTTGGGAAGCGTTTTGAACATCTTTCTATCATATGCTAAAATGTTCTTTTTAACGTACGGATCAAAGTTAGAGACGGGATTCATTAAAATGTCGCAAGGACCTTTTAAAGGCACAAAATTTTCGTCGGTTAATAAATAGCCGAAGCTGTAAATTTTGCCCCTGCCCGTATAACAGTTTGCGCATTCTATATCGAAAAACAAGTATTCCATATTATATTATTTCCTGAAAAGTGCGGCTATAAGTTGATTATCTGCACTTATTTGATTTTTAAAGTTCTTAAATAATCCTTTTGCTTTTGCGTTACGCGATAGCTTTCTATCGCCTTTTGAATGGCTTTGTTGTGCGTTTTTTTATCAAGCTTTTTATCTGTTATATAATAAAGCACTTCGTCATAATTTTTTGCAAGAGCCGTTGCAAAATACCAGGCAACCATCATATGAACGTAATAATCGGTAGTATCTATTGCGGATATAATCTCGGCAAGAGAGCAATCAAAATCTTCACCTAAAAACATTTTCATTGCGATGCCTATGCCGTACCTTACGGTATATATTTTATCCGACGCCATGCATTCGATGGAAAAATTTCGCATTTCCTGTTTGTGCTTTTTAAACACGGGCGGAAAAAAACAGTCGCAGGTCGCCCAGTTATCTATGTAAGGCAAAAAAGCCTTGGTTAAGCTTAAACACCTGCCAAAATCCTTTACACGCTCTATTAAAAAGGCATGCAGATTATCTTCTTCGTAATATTCGTGCGGAAGATCGTTAAAAAAATCGTTTATAATGCGGTCGTCGTCAAGCTTTTTTGCATAATCTCTGATGAGCGGCGTTCTTACGCCGAGTATTTTTTCGCTCGGCACGGTAGGAATAAGCTTTGCCTGAAACGCTTTATACGTTTCGTCTGCACTATTTTTAAGGTAAATTCGTATGGGATCGGTTTCAGTCATAATTTTTATCTTCGTTTAAAAAATCAAGGGCGTTTTTCCATTTATTAAAGTCAAACGATACGTTTGCCATACTTGTTGACGGCAGATATATAACGGGAATATCAACGCTGAAATTTGCCGTAAAAATCTCGTACGATTTTTTACCGTTGCAAATTATAAGTTCGCAAGAAAATGCGGCTATAAGTTCATTAACGGCACTTATCATGTATGCGTCGCCTTTAATATCGCTATCCTTACTGCCCTTTATATCGCACTTTTCCACTATATCCCAAAGTGCGATTTTATGCGCTTTTAAAAGTTTGATTTTTTGCTCTTTATTACGCGGAAGCTCTGAGCTGAAAATTTGGGATAAAGTCTTCCAGAATCTGTTTTGTTTGTTGCCGTAATAAAATCCGTCTTCTCTGGACTTAACGCTCGGAAACGAGCCGAGTATTAAAACGCGACTATCCGGAAAATAAACGGGCGGAAAACCTTGGTTCATTTAAGTAATTTTGAAAGCATTTGCTTTAAGGCTATTTTGCAGTGTTCGTATGTAAGACCGCCCTGAATATACGCAATATAAGGCGGTTTTACGGGGGCGTCTGCCGAAAGCTCTATAGACGCGCCTTGAACAAAACAACCTGCCGCCATTATAACCTGATCGTCATACCCCGGCATATCCCATGCTAAAAGTTTAACAAAACTATCGACGGGAGAAACGTCCTGAACTGACTGAATAAAGTCTATAAGTTTTTCGCGGTCGTTAAAAATTACCGAACGCGTAATATCCGTAGGCGTTTTGTCTATATCGGGAAGCGTGGTAAAGCCGAGTTCGTGCATGGCGGTACCTATAAGCAAACTGCCCTTTATAGCTTCCTTTACGACGTGCGGAGCCAAAAACAACCCTTGATAAAAATACTGATAACCGAAAGCGTAAGAACCTACTTCGTTTCCGACGGACGGAGCGGTAAGCCTGCCTTCTATACGAGAAATATACTTTTCGGTTCCCGCAATATAGCCGCCCGTTGGCGCTAACCCGCCACCGGGATTTTTTATAAGCGATCCGCAGGCAACGTCTGCACCGACGTCGGTAGGTTCCTGCGGCTCGACAAATTCGCCATAGCAGTTATCAACAAAAATGCAGCCGTTATACCCCGCTCCGCGGACTGAGCCGACGAACTCGCCTATTTCTTTTACCGAAAGCGAATCGCGCCACTCGTACCCGCGCGACCTTTGAATATACAGCATCTTTATATTCTCATGTTCGATTTTTTCAAGCGTTTTTTGAATATCTATTTTACCGTCTTTCATCGGGATAGATTCGTATTTTATTCCGTAATCTTTCAAAGATCCGTTATTTTCGCCATAAATACACTCTCGCAAGGTATCGTAAGGTTCACCTGTTACCGAAAGCATTTTATCGCCCGTTACCAAAACGCCGAAAAGCGCGACGGTTATCGCGTGAGTACCCGATAATAAAGCGGGCGAAACCAAAGCTTTTTCCGCACCGAAAACTTCGGCGTAAATTTTGCAAAGCGTTTCCTTGCCTTCGTCGCCGTAACCGTAACCCGTGGTAGGATAAAAGTGCCTTAAAGCAACCTTGTTGTTTTGAAAAGCCTTTAATACTTTTTCCTGATTATAAAGGCTTATTTCTTCCGCTTTTTCAAAAGACAAAGCGCATTTGTTTTCAGATAATTTTATAAGTTCGTTAGCTTCCATTTTTTATATATTTACAGATTTTTTTATGTTTGCAGTCGAAAAATTTTTTATAAGATAAAAGCTCGTTTTTTTTAATTAAACGATACGCTTGAACCACTTTTCTATTTCGCTTCTTGAAATTTTTACGGCAATAGGTCTGCCGTGCGGACATTTTAGTCCGAAATTGCCTTTAAGTTTTGCCATAAGCGCGTCTATTTCTGAGCGAGTAAGCGAGTCACCGCCCTTTATGGCGTGCTTGCATGCTTTTTGCATCAGCTTTTCTTTTAAAGTGAGCGGAATAGTTTCCTGTTTAAAGGAATCGTCATATAAAATATCGTCGAAAAACTCCTTTAAATTGATATTGCAAAGCTCGCTTGGCACGGCGGAAATTTTGAAAGTATCGTCGCCTACGTTATCGATTTCGATTCCGAGTTGTCTGAAATATTGATATCTTTGATATATACTGTCAAAATCCTCACGCGAGACCTTGAACACGTACGGCAAAAGCAAGGTCTGTTTTGCTATCACGCCGGACTTTGCCTTTTCGCAAAATTCGTCGTATAAAAGCCGTTCGTGCGCGGCATGCTGATCTATCATATATAAATCGTCGTCATACTGAAAAATAAGATAGGTATTAAAAGCCTGCCCTATGTAAAACATCACCGGTTCGACGGCAATGGTCTGCTGCATCTGCAGGGCTTTTTCCTTTTCCATTTTTTCGATATATCGCTTGTTTTCGGCAAAAATATCGTCGGGCGAAAGATTTTCGGTGTTGTCGCCGATAATACTGTCGGAAACTTTTATCGTTTCGCCTTTATTTGCGCCCGCATACGAAAAACCTTTCTTTTTATCAGAAAAATTAAAGGGATTAGGTATACTTTCGCAAACAAAATCTTTTATGCCGTCATCTTTCTGCGTTTTATCTGGCATATCGCCAAGCATAGCGGAAGTAACGGATATATCGGATTGTTGTTCACATTTAGAAAGCTCGATATTTTGAGCGGCAGGCTTTTTCTCGTCTAAAACCGAAAGCTTTTCGGACGAAGTAAACGTTTCGGGAACTTTTTCGGGAGCGGCAAATCCGTCGTCTTTTACTATTTCGATAGCCGAAGAAGAACCGTCAAGCACTGCGGAAACAGTGGAATACACTGCGCCGTAAACGATGCGGTTATCCGAAAATCTGACTTCGGCTTTTCTCGGGTGAACGTTTACGTCAACGGCTTCGGGCGGAATTGTAAGATTTAAAACGTAAAACGGATACTGCCTTTTCATAAGGTAACTGCCGTATGCGTTCATAACCGCAGAACTTACAGTGTTATCGGTAACGAAACGCCCGTTTACTATTAAAGTCTGAAAAGCGCGAGTGGGCTTGGTAAAATCAAGTTTTCCGATATACCCCGATACCGTAATGCCGTTTTTTTCGCGCTCTACAGCGTAACAATTTTCAAGCGTTTTTATTCCGTAAACGCTTGCAAGACATTCTTCAAGTCCGTCGCCGTAAGTTTTTAAACGGCTTTCGTTATCGCAAGTTAATGAAAACGCAATTTCGGGATGAGAAAGCGCAATTTTAGTGAGCAAAACGACAATTTCGCTCTCTTCCGATTTAGGCGTTTTTAAAAATTTGCATCTTGCGGGAGTATTAAAGAATAAATCGCGACAAATAACGGTGGTTCCCGTTAAGGCGGGGTAATCGTAAACGTTGCCTATTTCGCCGCCTTCGCAATCTATTGCCGCGCCGACTTCCTGCTCCTGAGTTTTAGAAATGAAAGTGCTTCTTGTAACGGCGCCTATCGACGCTAAAGCTTCGCCGCGGAAACCAAGCGTCATGATAGCGTCAAGGTCTTCGGCTTTGGATATTTTGCTTGTGGCGTGCGGCAAAAATACTTTAGCAAGCTGACTTTGCTCCAAACCCTTGCCGTTATCCTGCACGGTAATGGAAGATATTCCGCCGTGATCGATAATCACCGATATTTCGCTTGCACCCGCGTCTATAGAGTTTTCAACAAGTTCTTTTACTATAGACGAAGGCCTTTCGACCACTTCGCCCGCAGATATTCTGTTATATACTTTTTTATCGAGTACGTTAATAACGCTCATTTTTTATTTTCCTTTTCGATCTTTTGTTTTATCTCGAACAGCATTTGTAAAGCTTTTGACGGCGTAATCTCGTTAAGGTCGGTATCCACGATCATACGCTCGCTGTCGCTTAAAGTTCTTTCCTCTTCGTGTGCGTTTTCCAAAACGGATACGTCAGCCCGCTTTGCAAGATCGTTTTTTTCAAGCCGCTTTAAAATTACTTTTGCTCTGCGCGTAACTTCTTCGGGTACGCCCGCAAGCGCGGCTACTTCTATACCGAAGCTCTTATTAGCACTGCCGCGGACTATATGGCGCAAAAATACTATAGAACCGTCGGATTCCTTTACAGTGATTTTATAGTTTTTAACGCCTTCTATAACGCCTTCGAGTTCTGAAAGTTCGTGATAATGCGTTGCAAAAAGCGTTTTTGCCTTTAAATTTTCGCAGATATATTCTACGACCGACCAAGCTATCCCCAAACCGTCGTAAGTGCTGGTGCCTCTGCCTACTTCGTCCAAAATTATAAGGCTCTTTTGCGTTGCCGCGCGCAGAATAAGCGCAACTTCGCTCATTTCTACCATAAACGTGCTTTGATCGAACAGCAGGTTATCGCTTGCGCCTACCCTTGTGAATACTCTGTCTACTATGGGAATTACAGCCGACTTTGCGGGGACAAAACAGCCGCAGTGCGCCATTATGGTAATTAAAGCGACCTGACGCAAATATGTACTTTTACCCGCCATGTTAGGTCCGGTGATTATCATCATCGAATTTTCCTGCGTATCCAAAAACGCATCGTTTGCGATAAACTGCCCCGCGACGTTTTCTACCACGGGATGTCTGCCGCCGGTAATTTCGAGTTTATCTTTTTCGGAAATTTCCGGGCGAACGTAGTTGTTCTTTTTTGCAACGAACGCAAAAGAACACAGTAAATCAAGCACGGCAATGCTTTCCGCAATCTTTTTGAACTCGTCTATTTTTTCGCCGAGATAGCGTTTTAATTTGGCAAACAATTCGATTTCGCGGCGGAGTCGTCTTTCTTCGGCAGATAAAACAGAATCTTCAAAGCTCTTTAATTCTTCGGTTATAAAACGTTCCGCTCCCGTTAAAGTTTGCTTGCGAATGTAGTCATACGGCACTTTATCCAAAAACGAGTTTGTTACTTCTATATAATAACCGAAAACCTTGTTGTAGCTGACGCGTAGATTTTTAATTCCCGTGCGTTCGCGCTCTTTGGCTTCGATATCGCTTATTATCTGCTTGCCGTTTGTGCCGATATCTACAAGTTTATCATACTCTTCGTCGAACCCGCGCTTTATAAAGCCGCCTTCTTTGGCGGAAGCGGGTGCGTTTTCGACAATCGCGCTTTTAAGCAGCGACACGACTTCGTTTTGATCGGTAAAGCGCGCGTCTATATCTTTTAGAACTTTGCTTTCAAGCCCGGACAATCTGAATTTTATCTCGGTTAAAAGCGCAAGGGAATTTTTTAAAAGTTCCATATCCTTAGGCGAAACAACGTCGTTGGATATTTTACCCGCAATTCTTTCTACGTCTTTAAAATCGCATAAAGTTTCCCTTAAAGCGTTGGTTACGAGTATGTTTTTATATAGTTCGTCTACGCCGTCAAGCCTGTATTCGATACGCTCTTTTTTTTGCAACGGCTTTGAAAGCACGCCGACTATCAGTCTGCCCCCCATTGCCGTGGACGTTTTATCCAAAACGTATAACAAACTGCCGAAAGTTTTTCCGTCATGCGCGTTTTTTAATATTTCAAGATTACGCATACAGTTTAAATCCAGCATCATGTAGTCGGCTTTTTGTTCGTATGCGATAGACGAAATATTTTTAAGCGCGTGCATCTGCGTTTCGCCAAGATATTCAAGCAATGCGCCCGCAGCCGAAACGGCGGCTTTTTTATCGGCTATGCCGAATGCTTCAAGCCCGTGAATTTTAAACTGAGAAAGCAACTTTTTTTCGGCTATTCCGAAAGAATACGCATATTCTTTATACGGCGAAGGTCTTTTTAACACGCCGTGAGTAAATAACGGGTTATCTCTTATTGTTTCGTATATCTTATCGTAAACTATGGTTTCGGCGGCGTCGATTCGGGCAAGAAGATCGGTAAGCTCGTCCTCCGTTTTCTTTTGCGTAGCAAAAAATTCGCCCGTGGTTATATCCGCCCACGCAACGCCGTAAATTTTGCCGTCAAAAAACACAGAACAAATAAAGTTATTCTTCTTTTCGTCCATATGCCGTTCGTCGGTAAGCGTACCCGAAGTTACTACCCTTATAACGTCGCGCTCGACGGGGTTTTTACCGTCGGATTCGGTGAGCTGTTCGCAGATAGCCACTTTATACCCTTTTTCTACAAGCGTGGCGATATACGAATCCGCCGCATGATAAGGCACGCCGCACATGGGCGCGCGTTCGTCAAGCCCGCAACTTCTGCCCGTAAGCGTGAGTTCAAGCACGCGCGAAGCCTCGACGGCGTCTTCAAAAAACATCTCGTAAAAATCGCCAAGACGATAAAATACTATACAATCGGGATATTTTGCTTTTACCGATTTGTAATGCGTCATCATATCAGATAACTTTTTTTCCTTTGCCATATGGTTTTTTCCTCCGGATTAACCAACCTTTACCATATAAGTCTGCATTTTTATTAAAATGACGGACGTAAAATTTTTACGCTTTATCGCCGTAAAGCGAAATGCCGTTTACTCTGTTTACCTTTATTTTCACAAAATTTCCGCGTTCGTCGCTGTCCGAGGCAAAGTAACCCATTCTGCCGTACTCGTCGCGTCCTAAATAAAGTCCGCGCTTTTTGTCGTAATCTTCGCACAGAATTTCAACCGTTTTGCCTTCGTAACCCGCGGAATAATCGGCTGTTCTTTTATTCTGAGCCGCCACCATTTCCATAATGCGGCGTTTTGAAACGCTTTGGTCTATCTGCTCGGGCATAGTCGCGGCGGGCGTACCTTCTCTTTGAGAATACACGAACATAAACGCCGACGAAAATCTGACGCGTTCCATAAGATCCATAGTGTCGTTAAAATCCTGCTCAGTTTCGCCCGGAAAGCCGACCATAACGTCGGTTGATATAGCGCAGTCCGGCATATGACGCTTTATAAGCTCAACTTTTTCCATATACTGCTCGCGCGTATAACGGCGGTTCATACGCTTCAACACGTCGTTACTGCCTGACTGAAGCGGCAAATGTATTAAATGGCAGACGTTTTTGTTTCGAGCCATTGCAAGAACAAGCCGCTCGGTTAAGTCCTTAGGGTGATTCGACATAAAACGCAGACGGTATTTGCCTTTTACGTTTTCGCATATAGCGTCTAAAAGGTCAGCAAAATCGCCGATATCATCCGGGTTTTGCCCTTCTTTTTCGGCTTTTTTCTTTAAGTCTTTACCGTAGGAGTTTACGTTCTGCCCCAAAAGGGTTATTTCCTTATATCCGTTTTCGACAAGTTTTTTAACTTCTTCCACAACTTCAGGAATCGTTCTCGAACGCTCGCGCCCTTTAACGTAAGGAACTATACAGTAAGTGCAAAAATTATCGCACCCGTAAATTACGTTTACCCATGCGTTGGGGTAGCTCGTCCGCTCCATGGGAATACACTCTTTTTCAAGATTTTCTTCGGATATATCGATAAGCGTTTTTTTGCTTTTTCGCTTTTTTTCAAGCATTTCCATAAAACCGCATAAGTTGTGCGTGCCGAAAATTATATCCACAAACGGGAATTTTGATTTTAATTTTTCCGCCGCGCCGGATTGCTGAGTCATACAGCCGCCGACAGCTATTATGGCCTCGGGATTAGCGCGTTTATAACTTTTAAGCTCGCCTATATGCCCGTAAACTTTTTGCTCTGCATTTTCGCGTATGCAACAGGTTACGAATACTATAACCGAAGCGTCCTGCGGCTCGTCGGCCAAAGTATAACCCGCTTCTTTCAGCATGCCCGCAAGTTTTTCGGACTCGTGAAGGTTCATCTGACAGCCGTAAGTGTGTATATAATATTTCTTTTTCATAATTTCTCTCTTATGCAGTTGATTTATCGTTTATTTAATAGCCATAGGTTAAGCTGCAGTTTGCTATTTATATAATAACAAAAGTATATTTATTATACTAAGATTCGGCTTTTTTTTCAAGAATTTTCACGCATATATTGTAATAAATTAAAAATAATATAAATAGCTGACGCCGATTATAATACAGGCGGCATACAGGCGGCGCAAAAAATCTGATTATTTTTGAGCTTTTTGCGCTAAGGAATACAAATGAAAGCAGTCAAAGTTATCTTTATAATATTTTTAAGTACCTTATGCGTGTTTCTGGCAGGTATATCGATAGGCGCGGTTGCGTTTACCGTAGTAACCAAAGACGCCGTTTTTGACGACGAAAAACTGACGCGCCAAGGGCAAAACATAATATGGCACGACAGCTGCGGAAACGAAGTGCTTTTTGCAAAAAGCGGCAACACAAAATCTTTTATAGCTCTAAACGAACTGCCCGTTTATGTTAAAAACGCCTTTATAGCAGTTGAAGATAAGCGTTTTTATTCGCACGGAGGAGTTGATTTTTACGCGCTTTTGCGTGCCGCAAAAAGCAATATTTTAAAGGGCAAAGCGGCGGAAGGCGGCTCTACTATAAGCCAGCAACTTATAAAAAATACTCATTTATCTTCCGAAAAAACCATAAAACGAAAGCTTTGCGAAATTAAACTTGCCTTAGCATTAGAAAAAAAATACACTAAAGACCGGATTCTTGAGTTTTATTTAAATTCCATATACTTCGGCAACGGCGCATACGGAATAGAAAACGCGGCAAAAACCTACTTTTCAAAGAGTGCGAAAGATCTTACGCTAAGCGAAGCGGCAGCTTTGGCGGCAACCGTAAAATCGCCCGCGAACTATTCGCCCGCTTCAAGCAATAATTTTTCAAGAAAAAACCTTGTTTTATCGCTTATGTTAAAACAAAATCTCATATCAGAGCAGGAATATTCATCTGAAAGCAAAAAGAGCGCGGAACTTAATACGCCCGAAAACATTTCTTACTTTTCATACGCCGAAAACGAACTTTTTTCCCGTTTTAAAATAAGCCCTTACGAAAAAAATACGATTCACGTTTACACGTATTTCGATAAAAATGCGCAAGCCGCCTTAAACGGTATTTCGGAATGCGAAAGTTACGATAAAAGCGCGTATATCATTTCAAAAACAGGCGGCGTAAAAGCCGTATATTTTGACAGCGGCGACAAAAAAAGAATGCCTGCCTCCGCTATAAAACCCCTGCTCGTATATGCGCCGGCAACAGAGCTTAAAATAATCTCGCCCGCAACAAAAATCAACGACGAAAAAACGGATTTTTCTGGATACTCGCCCAAAAATTACGGCGATAAATACTACGGTTGGACGGCGGCGGAAGATTGCCTTTCAAAAAGTCTTAACGTTCCCGCGGTAAAAATACTTGAAAGCGTAACGCCAAATAAAGCAAAACAATTTACCGATAAGTTGCAAATTCCCATAAATGAAAACGGACTGTCGATTGCCTTGGGCGTATTTGACGACGGCTGCACGCTTTCTGCCCTTTCCGCAGCGTACACCGTTTTTTGTTCAGGCGGCACGTTTTACCCCGCTCATTTTATAAAAAGTGCCGCTATAGGTCGATTATCGATACAGTCGGACAAGATAAATCCCGTGCAGGTTTTTAGCGAAGGCACGGCAGAACTCATTACCGATATGTTAAAAAAATGTGCGGAAACGGGAACGGCAAAAGCACTTTCGGGTAAAAAATTTCAGGTTGCGGCAAAAACCGGAACAAACGGAACGGCAAAGGGAAACACCGACGTTTACTCCGTTTGTTATACTTCTCAAGACGTGATATCTCTTAGAATAAGTGCGGAAAGCTCAAGCCTTTTACCCAACGATTTTACGGGTGCGCGGGCGGCTTCGTTTTTAGGCGACGTAATGGACGAATACTATAAAGATAATCCGCCCAAAGATTTTAAGAAATCGGCTCAGGTTAAAAGAGTAAGACTGTGCAAGTTTGCATACGACGATTTAAAGCTTTTGCTCGCCCCCGACGGTCAACCCGAAAGATATACTTTTGAAAGTAGTTTTTTAGCATCGAACGTTCCGTCAAAAATTTCCGACTACTACCTTTCGCCAAAAATAAAAGACGTTAAAATAGAAAAAGTAAACGACGGCGCAAAAATAACCGTAGAAAAAAACGATTTTGTAGGCTATGAAATTTTAAGGACGGATAAAAACGGGAAAACAACTACTTTTGAATGCGATAAAGCGGAGTTTTTTGATAAAAACTTAAAAGACGGTGTTTACTCGTACACCGTAACGCCTTACGTTCAGATATCGGGCGGCGAAAAACTTTACGGAGAAAAATACGTTCTGCCTGAAATTCTGGTTTGCGAAAAAGACGATTTTAAAAATAAAGAATGGTGGGAAGAGTAAAAAAAACGGCAAGGAACTTAATCCTTGCCGGTATTTTTTACTGTTTTTACTATTATTATTTAGTTAAAAACCTTTGTTTGCGCCATTTTAATAGGATCGCCGTCGGAAGCAAAAATTCTTTCGTCCAGCTCGGGAGTTAAACCTACGCCGTGAATACTGATACCCGAAAGCGGCCAGTAAAGTTTTGCAGTTGTAAGCTTTAACGCTTCGCCCGTGCGCGCGTTGGTTATTGTGGACTGCATTATGCCCTTACCGTAACTTCTGAATACTTCCTTGCCGTTTTCGTAAGTGGCGTCGAGTATTACGCGGGTGCAATTTGCGCCCGAGAATTTATCGTAATCGAGTACCGAACCCATTAAAGCTTCGGATGCGGAAGCCGAACCAGAGTTTGCTAAAAACACTATTTTTTCAATGCGTTCGGCATATCTTACTTTTTTATCGTCGGCAGCGTCCGTCATATCGATGCCGTAAATATCTTCGCCGTTACGGTGTATTGCTTTCTGGCAGCCGTTTCCGCTATACCGGTCTTTAATATTTCCCGGCAATTCGCGGCACAATACTCCGCTCAGTTTTTGAAGGATAGACAGATATCCGCCGCCGTTATCCCTTAAATCTATTATAAGATTTTTTCTGCCGTTTTCAAAAAACATATCGATCGCGGTGGTAAATTGTTTACTGCTGCCGCTGATGCCGTTGTTTACACCGTAAAAAGAGGTATATTTTATATAGCCCCAGTCCTCGCCGAGCGATAAACTCGATTCGCCGTACTTTGTAATCATAATTATATTTTTGGGGTTATCGTCGGAAAAACGATAGCGACCGCTTAAGTCTTCGTAATAAACGTAAGTTTCTCTGTAAGCTTGCTTTCTAACCGTATATTCATGAATTTCTTCGTCGTATTTAACGCGCATAACAACACCGTCGTTTGCCTTTACCGAACTTAAAAATTCGGTGATCTTTTCGTTTGTTTCGGCTGCGATAAAACTATCGTCTCCGATCTTTTTGTATTCCGTAATAACGCCGCCGGGCTGCAACCCGCTTTTTTCGGCAGGAGAATTACCCGTTATTTTATAAATCTTAAGTCCGCTGAGCGAAATGCCGAATCCCTCGCGCGAGCCTTTGCTTTCGTTTATTCTCGTCTGATATTCTTCGGCGGTATAATAATCGGAATAACGATCCATAAGTGCTTCTACAAGCGCATCGGGAAGACTTGTGTCTTTTGCGTCGTAATAAAGCCGTTTATACGCATCAAAAATAAAGCTAAGCGACAGATAATCGTCGTCGCTGACGGCATATTTAGCACCGAAGCCGAGCATAAACGAAATTACTATAGCTACAAATACCGCAACGATTTTTGCAATAAGGACGGTTGTCCGTTTTACTATGGTCTTTTTGTCTTTAGTGACTATTAAAGACGCGTCTTCATCCGTTTCGGTCTTTGCCGAAACGCCTTTTGGCTGAGTGTTTTCGATTACTTCGTCCTGAAGTTTTTTGTTCTGATTGTTTTCCATAAGAAAACGTCCTTTTTTTTTAATTTTTTATTTATTTAAGATCTTATATAAAAGATTGCTTAACCTGAAAGTTACGGCGTCGGAAAAATTCCTTATGTTAAGTCCTGTGGCTCGCTCGATTTTATCCAGCCTATAGGTTAAAGTATTCCGATGCATATATAGTTTGCGGGCGGTTTCGCTTACGTTTAAGTTGTTTTCGAGAAATTCTTCCGCAGTTGATATCATTTCGGGATCGGTAAAAATGCTTTTTGCCTCTCCGTCGGACAGCGTATTATAAAACGCGGCAAGCTTTAGCGGCGGTAACTCTTCAAGCATTTTGTAAAGTATAAATTCCTTATAAGAATGAACCGAGCTTTTTAGCCCGAACGACATACCGAGCTTTAACGCGCTTTCTGCCTGATTATAAGACTGTACGGCTTCTGATAAACTCCTTACCGTTCCGCCAACGCCCACTTTAACTTTTACGCCCGTTTCTTCAAACAATGAACGGGCAAAAATTTCGGCAAAGTCTACGGGCGACTGATATTCCGATTCGTTCTCGCTGGTTATGAACTTTACGAAAACGCACATATTTTCGTTTATGCTTATTGCGGTATCAAGCCCGTTTATGGAGTAGTTATCCAAAAAGTCTATTGTTTCGTCTATATCCCTGCCCGATTCTACGGTAATTGATAAAATATAACAAGGAACCGCAGGAACGGAAAATTTACGCATGAATTTGACTATCTGCATACTGCTGCATTCGCCAAAAACTATTGCGCGCAAAAAATCGGTACGAGGCAGATTGTCATCTTGTATTCCGCTGTTTTCAAGATAATTGCAAATGAAAAGAGCGTAATTTCGTTCAACTTCGGTACTGCCGCCTATAACCCCTATATAATTTTCGCGCTTAAAGCGAAAACGAAATACGGTGGCGTTCTGCCTTTTATCCTGCAAACCGTCGGTATAATCGCCCATAAAAACAAACGGCGTTTTTTCGCCCGCCGAGAATAAATACTCGTAACCCGTGGTATATACGTCAACGGATATGCCCGTTTTTTGCTTAAGCGTGCGAAGAATCAGTGTAAGCTCTTTTTCCATAGTCATTCCTTTCAACAAACCGCTAAGTGATTGCACTTTATCCGCCTTAAAGCGGATTTACAAAAAATTAAATAGTTTTTAAGCGGTATCCTTTAATTATTTTTTACATAGATACCTGTTTTTATTATACACTATTGTAATTTAATTTGCAAATATATATAGGTAAAACATTCGTCATCTACTCAATATTTTTGCATGAATAACCGTTTATACTTTTTATCGGCTGCAATGGTATTTTTGTTTTTTCTATATTTTTACTTTTATATTATACAGACACTTTTTGTCTAAGTCAAATTATTAAGACACTTTTTGTCTATAATTTTTATATGATACAAATTTTTGCAAAAAATTTAAAGGAATTACGTTTACAAAAAAATTTAACGCAAAAAGAATTGGCAAAGGAGTTAGGCACGACTCAGCGCAGAGTTTCATATCTCGAGATGGGCAGAAGCGAACCCGACGTGCAAACGCTGTGTTTGATTGCTGATTTTTTTGACGTTACGACCGACGAGTTGTTAGGTCGCGATAATTTGTAAAAAAAAAGTTGCAAACTTGCTTGCAAGATTTTACAATTATTTCAGGCAAAAAGCAGGAATTACTATGAGCAAAATTTTAATTATTTCTACAAGTTTAAGGGAAAACAGCAATTCGGAATATCTTGCGAGAGAATGCGAAAAAGGAGCAAAAAGCGCGGGAAACGAAGTTGAATTTGTTACGCTGAAAGGCAAAAAAATATCCTTTTGCCTAGGGTGCCTTGCCTGCCAGAAAAGCGGAATATGCGTTATTAAAGACGACGTTTGCGAGATTTTGGAAAAAGTAAAAAACGCCGACGTGCTTATTTTTGCAACGCCCGTTTATTACTACGAAATGAGCGGACAAATGAAAACGTTTATAGACAGGCTTAACCCGCTTTACAGTCGCGATTACAAATTCAGAAAAGTTTATATGATAGCCACGGCCGCAGACGAAGGCGCATATGTATTTGATAAAGCTTACAACGGACTAAGAGGGTTTGTTGATTGTTTTGAAAAATCGGCACTGTACGGAATTGCCACCGGCGGGGATATGAGCGGAGGCGGAGTAGCAAAAACTCACACCGACGCGGTTCGCCTTGCCTATGAACTAGGCGAATCTTTGTGATTTTTTTATAAAACCTTAGCGCGTTGCATTTAAAAAAAATAAAAGACGCAACTTATAAATTATAAACGCCCTAAAAAAGGCACAAAAAAATCGGTTATCTAAGCCGATTTTTTTTATTTTTATATTATATTTTCCTCAAATACTTCGTTTAAAATTTGTTTTAGTTCGTCGGTACTTTCGGCTGCAAATATCTTTAATTTTGCATTTTTGCCGCCTCGTACGCCTTTTAAAAGCCCCGCCAAAGTCTTTCGCATTGCGTGAGCGACTAACTTGTCGTGCATAAATTCACGCCTTTTATCCATTAAATAAAACGCACAATCTTTTACGGTCATATCAGTTTGCATGCCTGTAATTCGGGATATAAGCAAAGGATCGAATATCACGCCGCGGGCAAGCCCTACCCCGTCGGCTCCCGTTAGTTCTATCATTTTGTCGGCATCACTCGCGGTAAAAATTCCGCCGTTTGCAATAACCGGAATTTGCACGGATTTTTTAAGCTTTGCTATTTCGTCATAGTGGACTTTTCCACTGTACATTCCTTCTTTAGTTCTGCCGTGAACGGTTATAAGTTTTGCGCCCGCTTGTTCCATTCTTTTACCGAAATCTGCCGCTATAAGTTCGTTATCGCGTATTCCGGCGCGAAACTTTACAGTAATTGTTTTACCGGAATTGCAGCACGATTTAACAATTTTTTCAGCTAAATCGGGCTTTTCCATAAGGCGGCTGCCTTCACCGTTTGAGTAAATTTTATTTACCGGACAGCCCATATTTATATCGATTATGTCAAACGGCTTTAACGCTTCGCTTTCGCATGCCATGCACATAATATCGGGATCACAACCGAAAATCTGAGCAATGGAAACTTTTTCTTCCTTGTCGCGCCGCAGTAAAAATTCGGTATTCTCGTTTTTGTAAATAAGCCCCTTTGCCGAAACCATTTCGGTTACGCAAGCCCCTGCGCCGAGTTTGTAGCAAAGGGCGCGAAAAGCGTAATCGGTATAGCCTGCCATAGGCGATACTAAAATGTTGTTACGTAGCGTTAATCGACCTATATCAAGACTTTTTAAGTTCATTGTAGTATTTATCTATCTCTTCTTCGGTCATATTTTTCAAGTCTTTACCGTCTTTTTTTACTGCACTTTCAAGGGCGCAAAAACGCTTGAAAAATTTTTCGTTGGACTTATACAAGGCTTCTTCTGCATCAACGTGGTAAAACCTTGCAAGGTTTACTGCCGTAAATAATAGGTCGCCTATTTCTTCGGCTATATCGCCGCCGCATGACGCGGCGTTTTTTATTTCGTCACATTCTTCGTTTATCTTGCCGTAAATTTGGTCTATCTGAGAAAAATCGAAGTTGTATTTTGCGGCGCGCTTTTGCAACTTTTGCGCGCGCATGAGCGCGGGAAAACTGCTCGGCACGAGCGACAGATATTCCGAGCCGCTCGAATAGCCTTTTTCTATGCTTTTATTCTTTTCCCAAACGTCTAAAGCTTCGTCGCCGTTTTTGGCTTTATCCGTACCGAAAACGTGGCTGTGCCTGAAAATCAGCTTGGAACATATGCCGGAAACCACGTCGCTTCTTAAATATTCGTGCTTTTCTTCGCCGAACACCGTTTGAAACACGAGCTGTAATAAAACGTCCCCGCTTTCTTCGATCATATCGGTGCTGTCGTCGCGTTTTATGGCGTCGTAAAGCTCGTAACACTCTTCCAAAAGGTTTTTGCTTATACTGTCGCGCGTTTGAACTTTATCCCACGGACAGCCGTTTTCAGCCCTGAGCGCATAGATAATTTTAAATAAATCGTCAACGCAAAAACGCTCTTTATGTAAAAAATCCTGTTTAAAAACCACTAAAACAGTAGTGTAATCGTATTTTTCAAACGTATCGAGCATATAAAGCGGAATATTTTCTGCTTTGCCGTCTATATACAAAACCGCGGGCGCGGTATCGCCGAATGCGTCGGTAAGCCTTAACTTCCAGTCGGCGGCAACAAACTGATTATCTATATCGTATAACACGAACGGTCTTACAACGCTCAGCGAAAAATCGTCCGCATTATACGCCGAAAGCGCGGTGTAACCGCCCCTGCCGGTCAGCTTAGATAATACCGAAAGGCTATGCGAAACGCCGTCTATAACTTGCACGTCCTTGCATTTTTTTAAAATTTCGGCACAGGAATTATCGTCGGTAACGCTACCGTCAACGCAATACACAACCGGTTCGATCTTGCTTTTTTGTATAACGTATGCGGCAAGTTTATGGTTTAACGTATCAAAATTGCGGGATTTTGAGAACATATCGTCAAGATACGTCACGTTTATCGAGTATTTTTCAAAGATATTCGCACTTTGAGTAAGCGCAGTTTTGCAAATTATACAGCTACTTGCGCGCAATACGTCAAGTGCTTTTATCGATACTCCGTCCGAGCCTACGCCCAAACCTATCAGCGTTATTCTCATAGCTTTGCTTCCTTTTTACGGTGTTTACCTTATAAATATATAATATATTCAGACTTAACGCAAGAAAATAACAGCCAAAATCCGAAATAATCAGTCCGAAAATATTGATTTCGGGCAATGGAATGAGTAAAAAGTCGAGTAAAATTTTAAAACCCGCGCCAACCGTCGTAAATATACACGACACTTTTTGTTTGCCTTTGGAAAGCATTACGGCAGACGAGGTCTGCAATAAACACAGCATAACTATATTTATTGCCGAAACGCGAAGCATTTTTATTAAAAGCTCTTTGTTTTTAAGCCCGCCAAACAATAATTTAACTATAAAAGACGGAAAAATTGCTACGAATACGGCGCAAAGCGCAGATAAAACAAACGTCACTTTTAATGCGATTAAGTCGCCGTTTTTTTCCTTGTTCATTTTGGGCAAAACTCCGGTTGCAAAACACATTAAAGCGGCGGACGGCAAGCCGATTATAGTTTCCACCGCGCCGCCGTACAATCCGTATAATTCGGTAGCTCTTTCTCCAAAGCTCTTTTTTAAGACGTTTATGGCTATAAAACTATCGCATATAGCGGCGATCGGAAGGCTTAGCGCGGTTAACGTAAGCGGCAGAACGTACACAAAAATATCCTTGTATGTGGGAATTGTTCCCTGTTCGAATGCATCTTGCTCGTCTTTTTTTAAATTAGTTTGTAAATCCGATTTTTTTGCGTTCTCATTTTTAAGTTTTTTAATGTAAAGCACTATAAAATACATGAGCGCGAAAATTTCGGACACAGTTACCGCAATGCATGCATAAAAAGCCTTTTCTACATTACCGACCGGTAAGAAATATGCGGCTATAGTACCGATAACGCACTTTACGACCTGCTCGATAACTTGCGAAAACGCAGTGGGTTTTAAGTTGCTTTTGCCCTGAAAATACCCCCTGAAACACGCAATTTGCGACACTAAAAATACCGACGGCGATATTGCTTTATATAATTTTTTCGCTTGAATATTCCCCTGCAACTGCGCAATATTTTTGCCGAAAAAGAACAAAACCAACGTAAAAAAAAGTCCGCAAGCCGAAAAAACAAGCAGACTCTTTTTTAAGGTTTCTTTTCCGTCGTATCCGCTTGAAATAAGTTTTGTTAAAGCAAGCGGAACACCCGAACCTGAAAGCACCAACATAATCGAGAACACGGGGAAAATCATCTGATAAAGTCCTACGGCGTAGCCGCCGAGCAGGTTGCACAGCGGAATTTTATAAAGCGCACCTATTGCCTTTACTATAACGACGCAGATCATTCCGAGCATGGTTCCTTCCGCCGCGCCGAAACGCTGTTCTACTTTTTGAATCACTCTCATTTTATTCCTCGTTTTCGGTTATGCAGGACGCCTCGATTAAATCTTTTGCAAGTTTTAAAAGGCGTACGTCGCAGTCTGAAAAGCTTACTTCTTTATCCGTTCCGACAAGCGCAATCAAACCTATAGGGCATTCTTCCTGCTCTATAGGTATTGCCGCAAGCGAACAATACTCGATTTCAAGCCCGTCAACTATAGATTTTGGCGTAGCTCCTTCTATCGTGTTAATAAGCACGGGCGCACCGCCCTGAACCATGGAATATACTTCGGGCGAAATTTTTTTGCCCACGATATTTGTTAAAGCTTCGCCCGAAACGCAAACAATTTTAGCCGTATCGCAGATAACGCAAATACAATTATTTTGTTTAGCAAGAGTTTCGCATATTTTTTTTGCTCTTACGATATGATTTTGCACGGGCGAATATTTTTTTATGATCAGTTTGTCTTTTTCGATATATAATTCGACAAGTCGTTCTTTATCGAGTTTTAATACTTTTCTTATTTCTTTAGGCAAAACGATACGACCTACTTCGTCCATTCTGATAAGTCCGCTTTTTTTCATAAAAACCTCCGCGGCAAAACGCCGTTTTTCTCAAAGGATATTATGCTCTTTTTTTTAGTCTATTATGCAGCATAGGTTAAGCAGAATAAACTAACAACGCCGCGGGCTTTTTTATCTGCCTGCGGCGTTGTTTGCGGTTATCAGTAAATATATCTGCATATAAATTGCTAAAAAATATGCAGATAACCCTTATTATTTGATTTTTATATGCAGATATTTATATGCAGAATAAGCAAAAGAAAAGCTTATAAAAAGTCTTTTTCAGCCTACAACCTTAGGTTATGTTATCCGAGTGCTACGTCTAACACCATCATAAGCACAAAACCTAAAGCTACGCCTATTGTGGATATGTTGCTATGCTCTCCGCTTTGCGCTTCGGGGATAAGTTCTTCTACCACGACGTAAATCATAGCTCCCGCCGCAAAGGATAAAAAGTACGGCAAAAGCGGTTGAACAACATTTATTAAAAGCAAAGTTAAAAGTCCGCCGATAGGTTCTACTATACCCGAAAGCACTCCCATTAAAAAGGCTTTGCCTTTTTTCATGCCCTCGCCTTTAAGCGGCATGGAAACTATTGCGCCTTCGGGGAAATTTTGAATAGCGATACCTATTGATAAAGCAATCGCGCCCGACAGCGTTATTCCCGCATTGCCCGCAAGTGCGCCGGCAAGCGTTACGCCTACAGCCATTCCTTCGGGAATGTTATGTATTGTTACGGCAAGCAACATCATAGTCGTTTTTTTAAGTTCGCTTTTTACGCCTTCAGGTTTATCGTCGTGAAGATGCAGGTGCGGCACGAGAACGTCTATTAAAAGCAAAAAGCCTATGCCGAGCAAAAAGCCAACCGCCGCAGGCACCCAGGCAACTCCGCCGCTTAGCCCCGCAAGGTTTATTGACGGTATTAAAAGCGACCATACCGAAGCCGCAATCATAACGCCGGAAGCAAACCCTAAAAGTACTTTTTCTATTTTAGGGCTTACTTTATCTTTCATAAAGAATACCATCATCGCGCCGAGCGTTGTGCCGGCAAACGGAATGGCTAACGTTAAAAATTCATACATAAATTTAGTTTTTTATTCTAATTAAAATTGAGTTTTTAAAATAAATTCATTTGTTAAGCTATTTAAATAAATTCGGTGCGGAACAAAATTGCCCCGCACCTTGTTTTATTTTTTTAAAACAAATTATTCTTAGATGTTATCATCGGAATTATCGTCGGCTGTATTTTGTGTTTCGCCTTCTACAGCTTGAGTATCCGTGCTCTGAGCGTCCTGATTTTCGACATTTGCGTTTTCATTAGCTTCGCTTACAACGCTTTCAGCCGATTCTTCCGTTTCGTCGTCCGGCTGTTCTTCGCTGTGCGGGACTACCGCCACCGATTTAACTATTGCGTCGCCAAGCTTCATTATGGTAACGCCCTTTGTATCTCTTCCGATCTTTGAAATGCCTGCCGCAGCCGTTCTTATAATTATACCGTTATCGGCAATAATCATAAGATCTTCGTCGTCTTTAACAAGTTTCAAACATGCAAGGTTACCGGTCTTTTCGTTAAACACGCCGGCTTTTATACCCTTACCGCCACGCGATTGCAGACGGTAATCTTCAACGTCAGAACGTTTACCGAAGCCGTGACGGCTGATAGTTAAAATGTCGTAACCTTCTTTTATAACCGTCATATCCACGACGGCGTCGTCATCGTCTATAAGCATAGCTCTTACGCCCTGCGTATCTCTGCCCATAGGACGAACGTCGTGTTCGGAGAATCTTATACATTTACCTGCGTTAGAAGCAACTATTATTTCATCGTCGCCGGAAGCAACCTGAACGGAAATAAGTTCGTCGCCTTCGTTAAGTCTTATTGCAATCTTACCGGTCTTTCTGATATTGTTAAATTCGGAAACGGCAGTCTTTTTAATAAGTCCGCGCTTGGTCGCCATAACGATATAAGCATTATCTTTTACACCTAAATCCCCCTCTATAGCACCGTTATCGGCACTTTCAGCGTTTTCAACCGATACAGTTTCGTTTGTATTTTCAGCAGGAGTTTCGCCGTTTTCGTTTAAATCGGTAAGCTCGATTTCGGTTACGTTTTCGCCTACTGTGATCTCGTTATCATCTCCGACTACAGCGTTAAGCGGGATAATCGCAGAAGGATGTTCACCCGGTTCTAACTGCAACAGATTGACTATCGCTCTACCCCTTGCGGCTTTCATAGCTTCGGGTATTTCGTAACCCATCAGCCTGTAAACCTTACCGAAGTTGGTAAAGAACAGCAGCCTGTCGTGCGTGGAAGAAACGAACATGTCTTCAACGAAATCTTCTTCCTTAGGTTTATGAGCGGTTACGCCCCTGCCGCCGCGGCGTTGAGATCTGTATTCTTCGAGCGAAAGACGTTTGACGTAGCCGAAGTGCGTGATACTGATAACGACGTCTTCCTTTTTAACAAGGTCGGCAAGATCGATTTCGCTTTCGTCGTAAGAAAGTTCGGTCTTTCTGGGCGTGGGATATTTATCACGCATTGCGATAAGGTCGTTTTTGATGATTGCAAGCACTCTTTCGGGTTTTTGCAGTATATCACGAAGGTCAGCCATTATTTTGTCCAGTTCTTCGAGTTCCTGTTTGAGCTTTTCTACTTCTAAAGAAGTAAGTCTTTGCAAACGCATATCGAGTATTGCGTTGGCTTGTTTTTCGTCAAGTTCAAAAGCCGAAATAAGGTTTGCCTGAGCGTCCTGACGGTCGCGCGATTTTTTGATTATTGCGATAACTTCGTCGATAGAAGCAAGCGCAATAACAAGTCCTTTAACTATATGTTCGCGTTCTTCGGTTTTTGCAAGGTCGTATTTGGTGCTTCTTGTTACAACGTCAACCTGATGTTTAACGTAAGCTTCAAGCACCTGTTTAAGGTTCATGATCTTAGGCTCGCCGTCTAAAAGCGCAAGCATTATTATGCCGTCGCTCTTCTGGAGATCGGTGTGCTTATACAGCGTGTTTAATACAACCTGCGGATTTGCATCCTTCTTTACGTCTATAACTATACGCATACCCTGTCTGTCGGATTCGTCGTTGATATCGGCAATGCCGTCGATTCTCTTTTGTTTTACAAGGTCTGCAATGTATTCTATAAGTTTTTGTTTGTTTACCTGATACGGAAGCTCGGTTACAACTATTCTGTGGCGCGTACCGTTAGCAAAGTCCTCTATTTCGCATTTACTGCGGAGAATGTAATTGCCTCTGCCCGTCATAAAGGCGTTTTTAATGCCCGCCCTGCCCATAAGAATCGCGCCCGTCGGAAAATCCGGTGCGGGAATATGAGTCATAAGCTCTTCTATGGTTATTTCGGGATTTTCGATTAAAGCAATCGTTCCGTTTATTACTTCGTTTAAGTTGTGAGGCGGAATGTTTGTAGCCATACCTACGGCTATACCGTCGGATCCGTTTACCAGAATGTTGGGGTATCTTGCGGGAAGCACGGTAGGCTGCATTCTCGTATCGTCGAAGTTGGGATAAAAATCAACCGTTTCTTTGTCGATATCGCGAAGCATTTCGAGAGCGAGTTTGCTCATTCTCGCTTCGGTATAACGGTATGCCGCGGGTGGATCGCCGTCAACCGAACCGAAGTTTCCGTGTCCGTCTACAAGCGGCAGGTTAATTGAAAAGTCCTGCGCCATTCTTACGAGCGCGTCGTAAACCGAACTGTCGCCGTGTGGGTGATATTTACCGAGAACGTCACCGACGATTGCAGCACATTTTTTGTATGCCTTATCGGGCGTTAAGCCCATTTCGCTCATCGAGTAAAGTATTCTTCTGTGAACGGGTTTTAAACCGTCTCTTACGTCGGGAATAGCACGGGAAACGTTTACCGCCATAGCGTACGCTATAAACGATTTTTTAAGTTCTCTGTCTACTTCAACGTTGATTATGTTAGTCATATCGAGCGTTTTGCGAAATTCCGCCGTCAGCTCGGCGTTAAATTCTTTTTTTGCCATTTCTCTGATTCCTCCTTTCGCAAAATGCCTTAAATATCAAGATCTGCAACGAGCTTCGCGTTTTCTTCAATAAATTTACGGCGAAGATCGGGCTGGTCGCCCATGAGCAGACTGAACGTGTTATCCGCTTCCTGCGCGTCTTCCATAGATACGCGGAGAAGCGTTCTTGTTGCGGGGTTCATTGTAGTTTCCCAAAGCTGTTCGGCGTTCATTTCGCCAAGACCTTTATAACGCTGAACGTCGCATTTACCGAGTTCTTCAAGATCTTTTTTGAGTTCGTCGTCCGAATAGCAGTACCTTTCGACTTTGCCCTTAGTTACCTTATACAAAGGCGGCTGAGCGATATAAACATGCCCTTGCTCTACAAGCGGACGCATATATCTAAAGAAGAAAGTAAGTAAAAGTATTCTTATGTGGCTGCCGTCTACGTCCGCATCGGTCATACAAATTATTCTGTCGTAACGGATTTTTGTTACGTCAAAGTCTTCCTGCATGCCGCCGCCGAACGCCGTTATCATAGATTTAATCTCTTCGTTTTCGAGCGCTCTGTTCGGGCGCACCTTTTCTACGTTAAGTATTTTACCTCTTAGCGGAAGTATTGCCTGAAAGCGTCTGTCACGCCCCTGTTTTGCCGTGCCTCCTGCGGAATCGCCCTCTACAAGGAATATTTCGCAAAGCTCGGAATTCTTTTCGGAACAGTCAGCAAGCTTGCCGGGAAGAGCCGCACTTTCAAACGCGCTCTTTCTGATAGCTTCACGCGCTTTTCTCGCCGCGTCGCGCGCGCGTTTTGCGGTGATACATTTCATAATAAGCTCTTTTGCCGAAGAGGGATTTTCCTCTAAGAAAGAGCCGAAACATTCGGTAACGGCTTTTGCCGTTAAAGCTCTTACTTCCAGATTGCCGAGTTTGGTCTTGGTCTGACCTTCAAACTGCGGCTCGGGAAGTTTAACCGAAATAACTGCGGTAAGACCTTCGCGCGCGTCCTCGCCCGATAACGAATCGTTTTCTTTAATAAGATTGAGCTTTCTGCCCGCGTCGTTTATGAGCTTTGTGAGCGCGGATTTAAATCCGTCGAGATGTGCGCCGCCTTCCTGCGTGTTGATGTTGTTCGCAAACGTGAATATGTTATCGTCTACACCGTCGTTATAAGTGAGCGAAAGCTCGATCGTTATATCGCCGAAAGTCTTTTCAAAATACACGGGCGGTTCAAACAGCATCTGTTTGTTCTTGTTAAGGTCTTCGACAAAGTGGCGGATACCGCCTTCGTAATAAAATTCCTCTTTTGCTTCCTGACCTGCGCGCTTATCTTCTATTGTGATTTTTAGCCCTTTATTGAGATACGCAAGTTCACGAAGTCTTACTTTTACCGTGTTGTAATTAAATATTATGCTTTCAAATATATCGGCGTCAGGCATAAACGTTACCATCGTACCCGTTTTATCCGACGTTCCGATAATTTGCAGTTCGCGCTGAGGAACGCCCCTGTTGTAAATCTGTTTATAATGGTTTCCGTTCTGGAATACATCGACTTCAAGCCATTCGGACAAAGCATTTACAACCGACAAACCAACGCCGTGCAATCCGCCGGATATTTTATATCCGCCGCCGCCGAACTTGCCGCCCGCATTCAGCTTGGTTAAAACAACCTGAACGGCAGACACGCCCTCGGTGTGGTGTATTCCTGTAGGTATTCCGCGACCGTTATCTAAAACGGTACATGAACCGTCGGCGTTTATGCATACGTTTATAGTATCGCAATAACCCGCCAAAGCCTCGTCGATAGAGTTATCTACAATTTCTTGTATGAGATGGTGAAGCCCGCGAAGATCGGTCGTGCCGATGTACATTCCCGGTCTTTTTCTGACGTGTTCGAGCCCTTCGAGAACCTGAATCTGCCCCTCGCCGTATTGCCCGGTTACTTTGCCTGTCTCTTCTTTGTCCATATTAACCTCACTTATTTTTTTCGTCGCGGATATTGTCCGCTTTTTATCGAAAATTATCGATTGACTTTATTGCGCCATAGCGTGTTTGTTACTAAGTTTTACAACGATAAAGCTTTTTTGCCGTTTTTTAATTATCGTCGCGCGCGAAGTAATATATATATTATATATAATAATAATATAAATGTAAAGCGATTTTTAAGACGTTTTAACTTTTTGTAAATTATAATTTAGTTTTAAAGCAAACATATAAAAAAGTTCATTTCGGGCATAAAAAAATCCGCCTTTTACAAGCGGACTTTTTTACGTCTTTTATAACGCCGATTATTTAATTCTTTTACCGAATAAAGACAAAACGCCTTCGACGATAAGAATTACGCCTACGGCAATAAATATTCCGTCGATAGCAGCCGACGAGTTGCATGCAAGCATTACTCCGCCGACGATTAAAACTATGCAATAAACAAGCGTGAATAAGTTTTTATAACCGCCGTACATAAGCCCGGATACACCGTAGAGTGCAAGGATTACACCTAAAACGATTACAGCAATCTGGACAAACGCAAACCCGAATACGAGCGTTAAAATACCCAAAACTATTTCAACTCCGCCGGTAACCGTCAAGCCGGACATAAAATCAAGCACGCCTTTAACTATGAGCATTACGCCCAAAATAAGTATGAGCCACTGTATTACCTGCTGTTTAAAAATGCACATCAGTATGCCGACAACTATTAAAGCCGCTGCGGATATGATTTTTGAAACCACGTCTTTATTAGGCTTTACTCTGTACTTGGTCGTTGAATTTTTCTTTGCCATATCAAGCCTCCGTTTTTTTATTTAAATTATATAACTTTTGCCGTAATTTTGCAACAATAAAAAATATCTTTTACCGAAAAAACAAAATACGAACAAAAACGACAAAATCGTTCAATTTTTTAGTAAAAGTGCCGCTATAAGCTCGTTATCGGCATATTCACTTTTTTATTCCGTAAATTTCGGAATACTTGTTTACAAGATAATTTACATAATGAGCGGGATTAAAATTCTCTTTTGTCGCAATAAAGAGAATATCCTTACTGAACTTAGACGAACCGTATTTATGAATATGTTCTTTAAGCCAGTTTTCAAGTCCTGCTACTGTTCCCGATTTGATTTCCTCATTTATATCCAGATCTTTTGCCATAGCGTCGTAAATCTGCGCCGCATATGCGCTGCCGAGTGCGTAGGTCGGGAAATATCCGAACTCACCGTAACACCAGTGAACGTCCTGCAAACAACCCTTGCCGTCATTCGGCACGTCTATGCCGAGATACTTTTTGTACAGTTTATTCCAGGTTGCGGGAATATCTTTTGCTTCAATTTCGCCTGAAATAAGAGCTTTTTCTATTTCGTACCTGATCATAATATGCAACGAATAGGTAAGTTCGTCTGCTTCGGTCCTTATTAAACTGCATTCTACTCTGTTGCAAAGCAAAAACATATCGTTTACGGTAACGTTTTTAAGATTTTCGGGAAAGATTTCGCAAAGCTTTTTAAAATGCGTTTCCCAAAAGGCACGGCTCCGCCCGATCATATTTTCCATAAGGCGCGACTGACTTTCGTGCATTGCCATGCTTACGCCGCCCGCGCTCATAGTTTCGTCTAACTCAGGATCGCATTGAAGCTCGTAAAGCCCGTGTCCCATTTCGTGAATTGCGCTAAAAATAGAACTCGTAAAATTATTTTCGTAAAAATGATTTGTGATTCTGACGTCCGTAACCGTATTATTCGTGGTAAACGGATGTTCACTCTCTTTTACAACAGTGTAATCGGGATTAAAGCCCATTACTTTTCTTATGTATTCCTGAAACTCTTTCTGCCCTGCCGCAGGATAGATCTTTTTATTGAAAGAATCGTCAAAAAGCGGTTTTTTATGAGAAATTTCTTTAATAAGCGGAACAAGCTTTTCTTTTAAGAGAGTAAAAAATTCATCGCAGTCTTTCATGGTTAAATCGCGCTCAAACTCGTCAAGCAATACGTCGTAGCCTTTTTTATCGGGTGTTTCGAGCCACTTGACGTATCTTCTGCGATAGTCAACTATTTTTTCGTAATACGGCAAAGCCGATTTAAAATCGTTGTTTTGTTTTGCGTCTACGTAAACGTTATAAAACTCGTTTGTTAAGCTTTGAAACCTGATATATTCCTCCATAGGAATTTTTTCAAGTTTTTCTATGCCTTCTTTTGCAAGCGTAATTTCATGAGCCAAAACTTCGTCAAGTTCGGATAAGTGAGCGTATAAGTCGATTATCGCACATTTATACTCAGGCGAAGTGGACAGTTTGTATTGCATTTCGGATAGCGTTTCGGTTTCTTTAAAGTGGTTTGCGCGTTTAGGAGCTTCGGTTTGAATATCCCAGCCGATAAGGTATCCGGCATAGCCTAACGCTTTAAGTTTTTTGTTGGTTTCGTTATAAATTTCAAGTGATTTAAGCATTATATCCTCCCGTACAAATGCGAAACCCGCATCGTGATAAATTACGTAATTTATTTTACCATAAAGCGCGTTTTCAGTCAAATGAAATAAAAGATGAAAAAATTTGTATTATGTATTATGAAACAGTTGAAAAAACATAAAAATTATGCTAAAATAATTTTATTAAAATGCCGTGGGGGTATAGCTCAGTTGGCAGAGCGCTTGAATGGCATTCAAGAGGTCGCCGGTTCGACCCCGACTATCTCCACCATTAAAGTTCCCGTATCGCATGTTATCGGGAACTTTTTTTTATATTTTAGCTATGAGTAAATATATCTACGACAAACAACTAATAATAAAAGCAAAACCGTTTTTTATAAAAAGCTTGTTGCCTTTTGCTAATGCAATTATAAAGACTTTGCCAAAAGGATTAGATAAAAAACGCGTAGTTTATAAAAAAAATCACATAAACGGGTTCAACGTTCACTCGATTACGCCCGTAGCAAAAGAGAATATAAACGAACGTCTGCCCTGCCTTATTTATATACACGGCGGTGGATTCGGATATAAAGAAAGCTTTGTTCAGTATAAATGCGAGCAAGAATACGCAGATAAATCAAATTGTTTGGTTTTTGGCATAGATTATCCGCTTTTGCCAAAAAACGTTTACCCGGCAGCTATAAAATGCGTAACGGAGGTTTATAATTACGTTACGGAACATTCAGACGAGTTTAATATTGACGTTACAAAAATAGCAATAGGCGGCGACAGCGCAGGCGCACTGCTTGCCACCGAACTCGCATTTAATCTTAACGGCAATGACAAAATAAAGCCCGTCGCACTGATGCTTATCTATCCCGTTGTTGACGGAAAAGACAGAGAATCGATGCTTAAATACAAAAACGTTCCGTTATGGAATCCCGCTTGCAATAAAAAAATGTGGAAATGGTATTTAAACGGAGCTGAATTTACAAGTCCGATAGACCGTAAAAACAAACCTGAGCTTTGCAATTTATTTATTGAAACCGAGCAATACGACTGCCTGCACGACGAAGGCATTGCGCTATTTAATTCGCTTTCGCCTCAGTGCAAAAACGCAGTTCTTATTGACAATAAAGGAACTTTTCACGGTTACGATATAAACTTTAATGCGGAAATAGTTAAAAGTTCGATTGAAAAACGAATTGATTTTTTAAAAAAAGCGTTTACAAAATAGTATTAAGAACAAGATCGATTTTTTTAAAAGCTTAAAACATATATAAAGAAGTTTTATTATGCAAGAGGAAAAATGAATGCTTGTCAAAAAAAAACAACCATGGCCGTGCTTTTGGCTTATGTGAACCAAACACTGCATATGCAAAATTTTATAGGTAATTCTTATTTAAACCCACTGACAGATCCTAAAAAAACAGTTTTTATGGCAAACATTACGTTTGAACCCGCCTGCCGCAATAACCGGCACATTCAACACGCCGAAAAAAGTGGCGATAATCGACTTATAGCGCGACTTTTGCACTTAATAAGTTTAATATGAGTTTGTGAAAAATTTTCAAACTTTGATAAAATATCAAAAGGCTGCCCTGCAAAACGCAGGACAGCCTTTATTATTTGCTTTACTTATATCAGTTTATTTTTCTCTTTCCACTCGGATTTTGTAATTACGTTAGTGTAACATGTTCTTGTTTCGTGCATTAAAGGAACAGAAACAGACGATTTATATTTAAATACAAAACCGAGCTTTTCCTGCACTCTTTTTGATTTTAAATTGCCTTCATAATACCCGCACCAGATTTTTTGCATACCAAGTTCTTCAAAACCTCTTTGCATAAGCCTGTTTGCCGCTTCCGGCATATATCCTCTGCCCCAGAACGGCTTTCCCAGCCAGTAACCGAGTTCGCATTCGTCGGCTTTATCGGTCATATCCGTTTCGCCTTTCAGTTTTAAAGATACCGTGCCTATAGCTTTATCGCTTCCCTTTTCACATATTGCATAGCATTCCTGCTTATTAAATACGTTTTTGATAACTTCCGAACTTTCTTGCACGCTTTTGTGCGGCGGCCAGCCGGCAATAGGTCCTACATCGGGATCTTTCGCATATTCAAACAGACTTTGAGCATCCGAATCCTTCCACTTTCTTAAAATAAGCCTTTTAGTCTCAATCATATTTACCTTCATTAAACGGTTTTATAATATATTTATTATATCATATTTTACAAACTAATTTCAACATTTTATAATGAATTTACTTTAGTTTCTGTCATAAAAGTCTTTATTGTTTTTATCTTTGCGATATAATGATTTTGCGTTTTTATAAAAGGGAGAACTAAGATGAAAAAGGCTTTTTACAATTTAGTTTTCAGGTTTCCCCGTAACCGAAAAGAATTACCCACAAACGACGATAAACAAGCTTTTTTAAATACTTTTTTCTCCTTTAAGGAGAAAGATAACAATGCAAATAGAGATAATAACACTACTTTCAAAATACAGCGTTGATTGCGTAGCTACGGCAATAAGCGTATTTTTTATTTTGTACATAATAAAAAAGAAATTTTCGCCGCCGGAAAAACTCAATCAGTTGCTACCGTTTTGCCTGTCGTTTGCCGTTTACTGCGTTTTGGCGGCTATGGGCAAACTGCCATTTAACGAAACAGTTTCAAAAAGTTTTACCGCGGGCGGACTTGCTACCGTTCTATATGCGTTTGCGGGAGGCTTTTCATCCACAAGCGAAGAAGAACTTAAAGAACTTATGAAAAGTCTTTTGAAAAACGTGGTAAAAGACGATAACGTTTCGGTAGTTACTCAATCAATTTTAAACGACTTTAAATCAAAGGCTTATTCGGGCGAATTAAAAACAATACGCATAAGCGATCTGATTAAATCGAACCTTAAAGAAGGCGCATCTTCAAAAGACGTTGATTTTATTTGTTCTGTTTTTATTAAGGCTTACGAAAAGTTAAAAGCTCAAAAAAATAAAAACAAAACGCCAGAATAAAACAAAAAACTAAAAAAGTCCGCCTATAAGTTGATTATCGCATATTTTTCTTTATGGCGGAGAACACAAAAAAACAGGGGCAAGTTTTATTTTTTGCTCCTGTTTTTTTATTTTATAATTTTTCTATCGTAATTCCGTCGTCGATTAAACTTTCGTAAAAAGAAGCTTTGTAGCCGATTTTGCGTTCGTAATTTTCGCCTACGTATTTTTTAAATTCTTCCACACCATCTTTTTTAACGATTGAAATCGTGCAGCCGCCAAAGCCGCCGCCCGTCATTCTGCTGCCGACGCAGGCGGGAAAACTTTGCGCCGTTTCTGCTAAAACGTCCAGCTCTCTGCCGGTTACTTCGTACTTGTTTTTAAGCGATTCGTGCGATTCGTTTAAAATATTGCCAAGCGACAAAATATCGCCGTTTTTTAAAGCTTTTACTGCGTTATCTACCCGTTCGCATTCATAAACGACGTGTTCGGCTCTATCCTTAATTTTACCTTGCAACAAATTTTTGTATTTTTTAAAGATTTGCGGAGTAACTTCGGCAAGGCATTCTACGTTTGAAACAGTTTTGAATACTTTTAAAGCTTCTTCCGTTTCACTACGCCTTTCGTTATATTTACTTTCCACAAGATTATGCGGTTTATTACAATTTGTAATAACGAGCGTATAATCTTTTAAGTCAAACGGAACAAACTCATGCTCGATCTTTTTGCAGTCGAGCAGCATTGCGTGATTTTTAAGCCCGTTTGCAGAAGCGTATTGATCCATTATACCGCAATTTACTTTTGCGTATTCCCTTTCAGCCTTTTGAGCAAGCAATGCAATCTCTTTTTTATCGATTTTTTCATCTGCAATGGTTGCAAGTGCGGCGAGCGTGGAAACTTCTATTGCGGCACTTGAGGAAAGTCCGCTGCCAAACGGAACGCGGCAATCCTGCAACATATCGCAGCCAAGAAGTTTATGCCCTGCGTTTTTCCGGATAAGCGCACAACCCGCCTGATAATTACCGTATTTTAAGTCGGCGTATTTTTCAAGCTCGTTTATATCAAGCGACACTTTAAAATCGGTAGTAGTCCATTCAAGGTTTATTTTATTTGTGCCGTTAGGTTTAACGTAAACGTAATTTTTAAGCGATAACGCCGCGGGGAAAACCTTTCCGCCGCAATAATCGATATGCTCGCCTATAATATTTACCCTGCCCGATGCGGCAACTTTATAATCGTAGTTCATAATCAGACCTTCAACCGGCTACTGCCGACAGTTTATTTTTAAATATCAGCCGCTTATAAAAAATTACAAACGACTGACTCATTATATCATTTTAATAATAAAAAGTCAACTTTGAATTTTTTAAAAAAAATTTCGTATGCCTTAAAATTTAATATTAAGCCACTTTAAAACATTAAACAAAAAAAATATTGCATTTATTTTCAAACGCCGCAAAAATACGTTGACAAAAAAAATAATAGCGCATATAATCATACTAACGAATGTTAGTTAGTAGAGGTTGTATGAAGATAGAGAACACAAAGCAAAAGATTATTGATACCGCACTGGATCTGTTTTCAAAAAACGGGTACGATTCGGTAGGCGTTGGCGAAATTGCGGAGGCTGTGGGAATAAAAGCCCCGTCGCTTTATAACCATTTTAAAAGTAAGCAAGAGATTTTTAACGCGATAGTCGAATACGTTGCAAAGCGTTATGAAAGCGACACCGATAAAATAAGTATTCACGTTCAGGACGTGAAAAAAGACGTTCACATTTTTGAAAATATATCGGAAAAAGCCCTTTCAGAAAAAGTAAAACAGATTTTTTGTTATTCTTTGCACGACCAGACTATTTGCAGGTTCAGAAAAATGATGACCATAGAACAATTTCGCTCTACCGAGCTTGCAAATTTGTATACTGAGCGTTATATTACCCGTATGATTGATTATCACGCGGAGATTTTTCGAAATCTTATAGGGTTTGGAATAATAAAAGACGAAAACCCGGATACGCTCGCACTTTTATACGTTGCGCCGATCATCACTCTTTTGGGCGTATGCGACAGACACCCCGAAAGAGAAAACGAATGTCTTGAAAAACTTGACGCGCACGTCAGACTGTTTTTTAACACGTTTAATATTGCGGAAGGCAAAAGCAAATGAAAAAAACATTGATACAAAAATTAGGACTACTCGGAATAGTCAGTTTTCTCTCGTACGCGGCGGCGGTTATATTTTCGCCGCTTGCCTATCCCGGATATAACCGACTGGCCCAGGCGGTAAGCGACCTGAGCGCGGCGAACGCACCCTCTCTTGCATTATGGAACCAACTAAGCGCGCTTTATAATGCGTGCGAAGTAGTTTGCGTTACGGTGGTATGCATAGGAATACAAAGCAACAAAAACAAATTGCTAAAAACGGGCGTATATGCTTTTGCTTTAATGGAATGGATTTCGGCAGTTGGGTACAGAGCGTTTCCGCTTTCCGACAGCGGCTATGCGGGAACGTTTCAGGATATTATGCATATGGTCGTTACCGTTATAGTCGTACTTTTATCCATCGCGTCGCTGACGACGATTATAATTGCCGGAGCAAAAGATAAAACAAGCCGCTCTTACGCAATCTGCGCCGCGGTTGCACTTGCGATGATGCTTGTGGGCGCGCTCGGAATGAAAATCGTTCCCGCAAGCTACTTTGGCGTTGTTGAACGTTTCAGCGTTTTTGCGGCGACGGGTTTTAATGCCGCCCTCGGCATACACCTTTACTTAAACAATTCGAATACAAATACCGGAGAATCAGAAAATGACAAATAAAGAACAACTTTTAATACGCACGGAAGAACCAAAAGATTTTAGAACTACCGAAAATTTAACGAGAGAAGCGTTCTGGAACGTGTATCGCCCGGGCGCGCAGGAACACTACGTTCTGCATTGTTTCCGCAACGATCCCGCGTTCGTTAAAGAACTCGATTTCGTAATGGAGTTAAACGGCGAAATGATAGGACAAGTTATTTACGTTCGTTCGAAAATAGATTGCGACGACGGAACAAAACTTCCCGCTATGACGTTCGGGCCTATCTCCATTGCCCCTGCATTCAAGCGCAAAGGCTACGGGAAAATACTGCTCGACTACTCTATGGAACAAGCAAAAGAGGCAGGCGCAGGCGCGCTGTTTATTACGGGAAACATTGATTTTTACGGAAAGTCGGGTTTTGTTCCCGCACTTACAAAAGGCATAAGATATGCCGACGATCCTTCTGCCGAATACTTTCTTGTTAAGGACCTGAAAAACGGCTTTTTGGACGGAATAAGCGGAACTTATAAAGATCCCGAAGGATATTTTGTTTGCGAAAAAAATGCCGACGCGTTTAACGAATATGACGCAACTTTTACCAAAAAGGAAAAACTTCGCCTTGAAGGACAATTATTTGCGGAGTGATTTTATGAAAGATATAGTTTACCCCAGAAGCCACGACAATCAGACCGTTTACCTTAAAAACGTTATAACGGGCAAAAACGTAGAGATAGGAGATTTTACCATTTACAACGACTTTGTAAACGACCCGCGCGAGTTTGAAAAAAACAACGTATTATATCATTATCCCGTAAACGGCGACAAATTGAAAATAGGTAAATTTTGCTCGATTGCGTGCGGCGCAAAATTTTTGTTTACAAGTGCAAACCACACTTTAAATTCGCTTTCGACTTATCCGTTCCCTATTTTTTTTGAAGAATGGAATCTGGACTCAAAAGACATTAGTAACGCTTGGGACAACAAAGGCGATATAATAATCGGTAACGACGTATGGATAGGTTACGAAGCTGTGATTTTATCGGGCGTAACCATAGGCGACGGAGCAATTATTGCCGCGCGCGCGGTAGTTACCAAAGACGTTCCGCCTTACACTATAGTAGGCGGCGTTCCCGCTAAGCAAATACGCAAACGTTTTGACGACCAAACGATAAATAAATTACAAAATTTGCGTTGGTGGGAGTGGGACGAAGAAAAAATCAAACGCAATATACCTGCTATTCAGTCGGGAAATATCGAAGAACTTACAAAATCAATATAATATTTAAGGCTCTTAATAAAACCATTGTAAAATGCCATATACACCAAAAAGGCACCGCACAAAAATGTGCGATGTATTTTTTTGTGTGTGATTACCTATATTGATACAATTTGCGTACACTCCTCAAAAAGTGCGTACAGTTCGTTCAAAATGCGTACAGTTGAATAAAAGAAAAAAACTCCCAGCAAAGCGCAGTTCCCATAGGGAATTATTAAAATTAAATTTAGAATCGCGCTTTCAGACGATGACAAAAAGGCTCGCGGAGTTTTCCGTGAGCCTTTTGCTATAAAGAAAGATATGGATAAATTATATTGTTCCGTCGATGCCTTTGCAAATAAGAGAAATCGTCATATTTATAATTTCTTCGAGCGGAATACTTTTCCCGCCGTCTATCCAGAATTTATATATTTCAAGAGTTGCGGCGCGCATAAACGCTAAAGCCATTTGTTCCTTTTCGTCGGCGTTCGGCACGGCTTCGCTTGCCACCTTTTTCATCATCTGCCCGCGAATGTGATTGAGCGTATAACTTCCGCCGTAGGTGATTTTTTCGTAAGCTAAGCCTTGTTCTGCCGAAAAAGTGAAAAACTCACGCGTTATTTGTGCCGCGTCTTTCAATCTTCGCAAACCTTTTGTCCGCTCGATATATTTTCGGGATAATTCTTCCTGCATTTCCGCAAGCACGTCGTCTAAATCGTTATAATAGGCGTAAAACGTCTTTTTATTGATTCTCGCTCTTGCGGCAAGTTCGGTTACGGTTATTTTATCATAGTCTTTTTCGCAAAGCAATTCTTCAAAGGCTTCACGAATGGCAGACACCGTTTTTTGCACTCTTAAATCTTCTTTCCCCGTCAAAATCATATCATTTATTCCTTTTAAGTAACTATTCCGCAATTTTCGTTACATAAGTAACGTAGTCTGCTTAACTGTCCGTTACAAAACTGTTTCGCCGTGGTATACTACACTCGAAAGCAGATAAGTAACCACAGTTACATTATAATTCGTTTTCAATAAAAAAGCAAGGAGTTTTTATGAAAAATCTGATTATTTACTATTCCCGAAAAGGACAAAACTATTATAACGGCGCGATTAAAAATCTGACGAAAGGCAACACGGGGATTGCTGCGGAATTCATCAAAGAAGAGGTCGGCGGCGACTTGTTTGAAATCAAAACGGTCAAAGACTATCCCGAAGATTATTACGCCTGCATTGACGTGGCGCGGTCGGAACTCCGCGAAAACGCGCGTCCCGAATTGCAATCTTATCCGGAAAATTTCAGCGAATACGATAACGTGTTCGTCGGCTTTCCGAACTGGTGGGGGACGATGCCCATGGCTGTGTTCACATTTCTTGAAAAATACGATTGGTCGGACAAAAAAATTTTTCCGTTCTGCACCAACGAAGGTAGCGGTCTCGGTTCGAGCGTGAGAGATATAAAAAGCATTTGTAAAGGCGCGGACGTTTCGGACGGATTAAGCGTTATCGGACATAAAACACAGGATAGCGTCGAACAGATTAAAATCTGGGCGAAAAACGAAATAAAAAAATAAATAAAAGGAGCGCAAAATTATGAAACAAAACCACATTACACTTAACGACGGAAACAAAATTCCGCAATTCGGTCTCGGCGTATATATGATACGCAGCGACGAAGAAACGGAAAAAGCCTGTCTTAAAGCCTTGGAAATCGGATACCGCCATATCGATACCGCGCATGCGTATCAGAACGAGCGCGGCGTGGGTTCGGCAGTAAAAAAGAGCGGTATTGCGCGAGAAGAACTCTGGATAACGTCCAAACTGTGGCCGAGCGAGTACGGCGAAGGCAAAACGATGAAAGCGATATCGAAAATGCTTGACAGACTCGATACTCCGTACATTGACTTGCTTTTGTTGCATCAGCAGTTCGGCGATTACGTCGGTGCATGGAAAGATATGGAACGCGCTGTCGCCCTCGGTTTGGTAAAATCGATAGGAATAAGCAATTTCAATGAAAATCTCGACGATTTTCTGCTTCACGCAGAAACCAAGCCGTCCGTTATTCAGGTGGAATGCCACCCTTATTTCGCTCAGCACGATCTAAAAATGAAACTTGCGCCTTACGGAACGGTTATTGAAAGCTGGTATCCGCTCGGACACGGCGATCCGACACTACTGAACGAGCCGATATTTGTCGAACTCGGCAAAAAGTATCGCAAAACGCCCGTACAGATTATTTTGCGTTGGCACGTTCAGGAAGGCAATATCGTATTTCCGAAGTCTACCAACTCGCAGCATATGAAAGACAATATCGACATTTTCGATTTTGAACTTACGGACGAAGAAATGGCAAAAATAGAAAAACTCGATTGCGGCAAGAGATATTTCACTCTTAACCTGAAAGAACAGGAAGCGCATTTGTCTGCTTTCACCCCTGCGGATTAAAATTACGCGGAATAAAAAAATTAAAATAAAAATGAAAAAGGAGTTTTTTATGTTAGATGCAGTATTGGAAAGATTTACGGTAAAAATCCATATCACTATTAAAAGCGCGGTATCGCTTTTGTGCATAATTCTTGCCGTTGCTCTGCCGCAACTTGCACATATTGCCGTCGGTGCGTCGGCGGGAATTACGTGGCTTCCTATGTTTTTGCCGGTCTTGCTTTCGGGATGTCTGCTCGGTTATATGTGGGGCTTGGGCGTAGGTATTTTATCGCCCGTACTTAGTTACGGCTTTACCACGCTTGCGCTCGGAAACGCTATGCCCGCGCTCGGAAGATTGCCTTTTATGGCTCTTGAACTTGCCGTGTTCGGATTGGTAAGCGGTTTGTTTGCTAAAAAAATCACGCAAAATTCGCTTTACGCTTTTCCTGCGGTAATCGTCGCTCAACTGTGCGGCAGAACGGTAAACGTTATTTCCGGTCTTATAGCGGGACAAAATATAACGGCAATCCGGAACGTTATTCAAGCCGGACTTATCGGACTTTACGTGCAGGCGATTATCGTTCCCGTTATCGTGATTATTCTTGCAAAGGTAATTAAAAATGACGACGCTCGATAAGGCTCGGAAAAGGCTCGAAAATCACACTTTGGCGATTGTTTGCGGCGATACCGCACAAACGTATAACGAGCGTGGAATAAAAACTCTTCTTTCGATTTTGTCGGATAACCACGATTTGCTTTGCGGCGCAAGCGTTGCGGATAAAGTGGTCGGAAAAGCGGCGGCATTGTTGATGGTAAAAGGAAAAGTAAAAGAAGTCTATGCGGAAGTCATAAGCGAAAGCGCGATAGACATTTTCCGAAAATACCGCATTCCTTTCGCTTACGGGACAATAGCCGATAAGATTATCAACCGTTCAGGCACCGGGATGTGTCCTATGGAACAAACCGTAGTGGATATAGACAATCCGGACGACGCGTTCGTCGCGTTGAAACAAAAACAAATTTTAATGATAAAAAGCGAGGTGTAATATGAAAAAATTAGGTTTCGGATGTATGAGATTGCCCGTAATAAACGGCGATTATGCGAATATCGATATCTCTCGATTTGAAAAAATGGCGGATGAATTTCTTGCCAAAGGTTTTACATATTTCGATACTGCCTACGTCTATCACGGCGGAAAAAGCGAAGAAGCCGTAAAGCATGCGGTTGTGGAAAGATATTCCCGGGATAAGTTTACGATTACGACGAAAATGCCTATGTTTATCGTAAATACGTCCGACGATATGGAACGTATTTTCAACGAGCAATTAAACCGACTCGGCGTTGATTATATCGATTATTATTGGCTTCACGCTCTGAATGCCGCGCAGTATGCAAAGGTGCAAAAACTGGACGCTTTCGGGTTTATTGCAAAAAAGAAAGAGCAAGGTTTTATAAAGCACATCGGGTTCTCCTATCACGACAATTCAAAACTTTTGGATCAAATTCTTTGCGAACACCCCGAAGCCGAATACGTTCAACTGCAAATAAACTATCTCGATTGGGACAGCCCCACCATTGAAGCGAGAGCGTGTTACGAAGTCGCAACGAAACATAACGTGCCCGTTATCGTAATGGAGCCGCTCAAAGGCGGCGCGCTCGTAAACGTCCCCGAAAAAGTAAAATCTGCGTATACGGAGTTCAATACGCGGGCGTCGATTGCGTCTTGGGGAATACGATATGCGGCAAGCCTTGAAAACGTAATGACGGTTCTTTCCGGAATGTCAACGGAAGAACAGGTTGCGGACAATATTTCCTATATGGAAAACTTTATTCCACTGTCGGACAAAGAAAACGAACTTGTGAAAACCGCTGCGGAAACCATTAATAATGCGACCGCCGTGCCTTGTACGGCTTGCCGTTATTGTGTGGACGGTTGCCCGAAAAAAATAGCGATACCCGAATATTTTGCGCTTCTCAATGAAGACAAACGACTCGACGGACGAAGCAACGGCCACGTCTATTACAACAATTACGTTTCGAAAGGTCACGGCAAAGCAAGCGATTGCATTAAATGCGGCAAGTGTGAAAGAGTCTGTCCGCAACATCTTACGATCCGCAACTTTTTGCAAAAAGTTGCGCAAACTTTTGAATAAACCGAGGGTTTAATATGAAAAAACGATATAATTTAACGTTTTTGGTGTTAATAATACTTTGTTTGTCGGTCACGATTTTTGTCGGCTGTGGAAGTAACAATGTCCTAGGCACAGGGAAAAACAACGACGTTTCGGATGAAATATCGGACGGTTCAAGCGGTATTATCGAGTCAAACGGTAATGCAATAGTGGCGTATTTTTCTCGCCGCGGAGAAAATTGGCAGGTCGGTTACATCGAAAAAGGCAATACGGAAATCGTTGCCGAGATGATTGCCGAAGAAATAAACGCCGACTTATTCGCTATTCAGCCTGTCGTTCCCTATCCCGACGTATACAGCGAAATGCTAGAAGTTTCCCGTCGGGAAACAAGCGAAAATGCTCGTCCCGCAATAAAAAATACGATTGCGGACTTTGATAAATACGACGTGATTTTCATCGGTTACCCTATATGGAACGGCACTTGCCCTATGATAATACGGACGTTTACGGAAAGTTATGATTTTTCGGGTAAAACGGTAATTCCGTTCTGCACGCACGCGGGAAGCGGATTGGGTTCGAGCGTATCGGCAATTCGCAGTCAGTTGCAAAGCGCAACCGTATTAAACGGCTTGGCGGTTCAGGGAACGACGGCGCAAAATAATCGGGAGGAAACCAAAAATACCGTGACAAAATTTATTAAAGATTTGAATATCGACTTTTCGGGTGGCGACGAGAAATCCGACGAACAGGCATTAAAAGAAGTCTATACCCGTAGGCTGAAAGCAATGGTTGAGCAAGATACCGCAACCCTTGCCGAACTTATGGACGATAAACTTATTCTTCGTCACATTACGGGCGCGACTCAGACAAAACAAGAGTGGCTTGACGATATTGCCGCCGGCAATATGTATTACATAAACATAAACAATACAAAATTAAACGTTGCAATTAGCGGCAATCGCGCGGAAATCGAACACACAAACATAATCGAGGCGCGTATATACGGCAGTCACGGAACGTGGACTTTAAGCGGCACGTCTTACTATGAAAAACGCGACGGAAAGTGGATATGGACCAACGCGCCGACAAATTAACACGGAGGAAATTTCTATGAAAATTATAAAAATCGTTTCTGCACTTTTATTAAGTATTGCACTTTGTCTATCGTTTGTCGGTTGCTCCGGCAATAATAATTCAGGCAATAATAATTCAGGCAATAATAATTCGGGCAACGATTCGCCGGATTCCGGCAATCAAGGCAATAGTTCCGTTGAAATCGTAAATAAAGATTTGATTTTTGATTTCGAGACAAAAACGGTTACGCTTAACAACGGCATTAAAATGCCCATTCTCGGCATCGGAACGTATACGCTTTCCAACAGTCAGGCAGAAAATTCGGTATATTGGGCACTCCGCGACGGTTACCGTCTGATCGATACTGCCCGTATTTACGGAAACGAAGAAGGCGTCGGCAGAGGTATCAGACGCGCGATAAGCGAAGGTTTGGTAACGCGAGAAGAAGTTTTTGTCACCACCAAAATGTGGACGGCGGATTTCAACAACGGCGATGCCGCTATCAACGCATCTTTACAAAGGCTCGGTCTTGATTATATCGACCTGATGATTTTGCATCACTCTCAGCCGAGCAACGACGTAAATGCTTACAAGGCAATGGAACGCGCCGTGCAAAGCGGCAAACTGCGCAGTATCGGATTGTCTAATTATTATGAACCGAGCGACTTTGACCGACTTGTAAACGCAACGAGCATCAAGCCTGCGCTTTTGCAAAACGAAACGCATCCCCACTATCAGGGGCAGACAATGAAAAAGCATATAGCGCAGTACGGGACCGTTCTGGAAAGTTGGTTTCCGCTCGGCGGAAGAAGTCATACGCAGGAAATGTTTAACGATCCCATTATTTCGTCGGTAGCGCAAGCGCATGGCAAAACTTCGGCGCAAGTACTGCTTCGTTGGCACTTGCAAGAAGGAAATATCGCAATTCCCGGTTCGAGCAACGAAGCGCATATAGCCGAAAATTACGATATATTCGATTTTGAATTGTCGGATGAAGAAATGAATCAAATCCGCTCTCTCGAAACAGGAAACAGACACGCTTCATATTAACACATCATCGAAACAATATCATGAAATCAATCGTTCCGTAGCAACATCTATCGTCCCGTTGATAAGGCTTTCGTTCCGTAGCAACATAAAAATAGAAAAAGAGCCTTGTAAAAATGCCGTTTGGCTCTTCTGCAAGACTCCAAAGTATGCCGACGGAAAGGATAAAGTTTCCTATCTGCAAAGAAAAAAGGTCTGACACAAATTGTATCAAACCTATGCTTTTCTTATGGTCGAGGCGACGGGACTTGGCGTTTTGCACGCCGCCCCAGCAAACAGCCACACAGGGCTGTTTGGTTTGCTTTTCAGACTTTCAGCTTTTATATATTTCGTAAGCAAACAAGTCGGCTCACGCAAAAAGGCATTCCAAAAAGTATTGAAAAACTTTTTGGAAAAAGGAAAAGCAGCCTAATAGACAAACAAATCAATTAAATTGATTTGTTTAAAAAAAGGCTTGCTTTGACGCGCTCCCCCATCAAGTCCCGTCGGCATATGCTGTAAACACAAAAAATACACCGCACGAAAATGTGCGGTGTATTTTTTTGGTCGAGGCGACGGGACTTGAACCCACGACCTCTTGGTCCCGAACCAAGCGCGCTACCAAACTGCGCTACGCCTCGTTTTCGCCGCCCCACCATAGCTTCACTATAATGAAACAGCATTTGTTATTATATATCTTTTAGTTTAAAAAAACAACCGATTTTTACCGATTTTTAAAAAAATGCGGAGTTTTGTTTCAAACATTTTTATTTTTTTTTAGTCTGCGTTTTTAATTATCTATATACCCCGCACCGCGCTTAATTTCGACCAAATGCCCGTTAATTGACATATAGGCGGATATTTTTTCATTTTCGCTTTCAAATTCATACTCTGTTTTATCCGCTGAAAAGCTTACTTTTAAACTGAATTTACCGTATAGCGAACGGGCGTTTTTTATAACTATTTTTTTGCCGATTTTACGCCAACTATCGGGAATACCCGTTAAAAGCAGAAGTTTTTCGTTCTCTTCACGGTAAAGCATAAATCTTGTGCGCATTAAAAACCACGCCTGTTCGTGCGTTTTGTGCGGCGTTGCAAGAAAATAATGTTCCCAAAAAGAATATGTTTCTCTGTCGGCAATAGTCATAAACGCAGTGTAATATTCGGCTAAAAATGCATTTTTTTCGCCGCGGGCAAGATTTATAAGCGGAAGCAAACTATAATACGGTTGCGAAAAACCGGTGTTATTATATGAATACAAATCCGCCATAATATTGACTATAATATTTGCCTCGGGCGAGTTTTTATCGAAAATGCCGTAATAGACGAGAAACGCAGTGGATAACAAGCTGTCTTTTAAAACGTGCGACGCATGAGAAAAACAAATTTCGCCGTTTAAATGCAGCGAACACGCGCCGCGATTTTCTGCCCAAGGTGCGACGAGCGGAACCCAGCTACCGTCTTTAAGCGGAACGAGCGGAGCTCTTTTTAAATTCTCTCTGAATGCTTTTATCACATTATTTTTAAGCTCTGCGGCATATGTTTTTACGCGCAAATCGTCAAGCCCTGCAGCCTTATAAAGCTTTGCCGCGCCGTTTAAACCCGCATAAGCAAACGAATTAAGCGAAAAAGAACGGAAAGTATCTTCGGGATCGGCAACCTGCCCGTCTATCATGCCAAAGCCGTAAGGTTTTTCGTCTTTGTTTCTTTCTATCCATTTAATAATATATTCGGCGGCTTTTTGTATTTTTTCGATATTTCTTTTTAACTGTTCATAATCTTTAGTGTAGCAAAAATGCAGCCATTCGTTATACAGAGTTGCGCCGTTTTCTAGCATATAGCCCTTCATATTCTGAATTAAGCCGTTTTTTTGCTCGCGGTCAAAAAACATATTCAAACACTTTCCCGCAAGGTCGGATAATCCGACGCTATCAAAAAATTGCATAACGGGCGAACTTTCGGATCCTATCGGAGCATAAACGCCTACGCAAGGCGCAAAATGCTCGCTTTCTTTTTTGCCGTAGCAAGATTCAAAAAGATGAAAACAACCTGTTTTAAACGCTTTTTCGATTGTTTTTTCAGGAAAAGACCACTTTTTTAAATCGCCCATCGTTTTGTTCCATAGTTTTTCTCTTTGTTTTAAGCGCAGTTCAAAATCGTTTTCGTTCTGCGTTTTTGCAAATCCGGTTTTTACCGGCTTATGGAACAGCAAAAGTTTTATGGTTACGCTTTCGCCGGGATTAAGTACGAACGAAAATTCTTCGCCGTCCTGCCTTACTCCGTCTACGCTAACCAACATATATACGTCGTTTTTATAATATCCTAAGCCGTTTTCTATCTTTTGTTCGGCACTTTTTGTTTCCGCCATTACGTTCGTGTTTATGGTTGGCAGCCTGAAATACGCAATCGCGCCTGAATTTTGGTTGTTTTCAGCCGTAATTTTTGCGCGCAGAACGGTTATATTGCTTTCAGACTGCTTAGCTAAAGCAATCTCTTCCTCGCTTAAAGCAACCGCCGCAGAATGATACATTGCGTTTAAATAATCGGTGCCGATATCAGAACCGACTATGCCTGTTTCGTCACAAAACGCCTGCATTTTATAATCTATTCCGCCGTCGCTCAGTTTTGCAATCAAAGAGGGATAAAACCCTTTGTAATTCTCGCGCTTAACCGAGCTGTTTGCACCCATTCCGCGTCCAAAAAAGTAACGGTAAACTATGCGCTTCGCATCGTCTCCGAAATCGCGCCTGTCCCAGTTTTGGCGCGGGATAAAATAATCGTATAAGTCAAAATGTTGTTTTTCTTCGATAGGAAAACCGCGAAAACCCGCTTCCCAGATATTCACGTTTCCGTCTATCGCCATAAACGTGGGACATCTGTGCCAGTCAAGTTTTTTTACGTCGCTTGGCTGCGTTTGTTTTTGTTTTTCAAGCCGATTAGTTTCGGTTTGCGTTTTGCCGTTTAAAATGCTATTTTCTATTTCGCTTGCTATTTGCTCGTAACTTCTTTGATCGCAAGCCTTAGTTATTACGACGTTTTCTTCTCTGTAATAAACGGGCGATTTTTCAGATACGCAGAACGGAAAAAATGTAAAACCGCCAGACGAATAACTTACTTTGATAAGGCACTGGTTTCTTCCGCGCATGCCTTCGTCTTTTATAGTGATTTCGTATCCGTTTTTTATTTCTTTTATATCGTTTAAAGTACCGTTAATCGCCTTATAGACGCACTTTTTGTAATCTTTAAAAATTATTTTAACACACTCGATGCGTGAATTATTAAAACAAAGATTTTCGTTTTTCATTACCATTTACCTTTATAAAACTCTTCTGCGGTAACGCCGGTCGTCTTTTTGAACACGGCGGAAAAATAATTATAGTCGGTAAAGCCGACGAGCCTTGCGACGTCTTTTACCAGATATTTATTTAATTTAAGCAATTTTTTAGCCTGAGTTATTCTTAATTCCCTTACCGCCGCCATTACGTTATTGCCCGTAACGCGTTTGTAAACCGCGCTTAAATAGTTTGGGTGCAACCCGACTTTTTCGGCAATAAGGTTCAAACAGATTTCGGGATCGCTGTAAGAAAATGAAATATATTTGTTTATTTTTTCGGCGTAATACTCGTCGCTGGGCAAATTTCTGCCGTGATTTTGCGTTCTTGCAACCGATAAAAGAAGTTCAACGGCAAGATGCGAACATTTTAAATTTGCGTATTCGTCCTGCTGATCGTTGCAAGCGTCTATAATACGCGAAATAACGTCTTTTGTTTTAAGTTTTGTAACCTTACCCGAAACAGGAACGTAAATTTTTCCCAGGCTTATAAAAACGCTATTATCGGATTTATTGAAAACCACGTCTTGCTCGTCTACTATTTCGCATTTATCGTCGGCAAAAAATGCCACGCAACTATGTTTCATCTGTCCGTAAATGATAGTTTCGTAAGCAACGCCGCTTGGCATAAATAAAAAATGCCCTTCGGTTGCGGTTTCGTCTAAGCCGAGTTCATCGCTTTTTATGCGCAAAGCCCCGCCTTCTACAAGCGTAAGCTCGTAATACGAATTTGAACGCATTTTTGTTTTTACGTCGTCGATAACACATTCGTGCGCATACATTACTCTCGGCATCTTTTCAGCCGTAAAACAGACGTATTTCATAGTTTTTTCCGCCCTATACCTTTTTATTACAATAAGTTTAGCATAAAAAAAAGGCAAAAACAAGCCTTTTTTTAAATTATAATTTAATAAGTACGCCCTCGCCCGCATTCAACGCATAATCTACGTTGTTGTAGGAAACGCAAGCGCGATCTGCAAAATCGGTATTTACGGCATAGACGTAATTTTGTGATTCGCCTTTTAAAAAACCTAAAAGCACGTTGCCGTTTACTTTTCCTGAAAAATCTGCGTTATAATCCGAATATTTCTCATACTTCCCGTAAAAACGAACGCCCAAAGGCTCAAGCGAAAGCAAAATTTTGCTGTTTTCAGTTATATATTCGTTGATTTGTTTAGCCGACGAATACAACTCGGTTTTATTGCCGTTTTTATCTACCAAACCGCTTCCGAAGCCGTTTTCGTGTACGACTTCGCCATATGTAAAATACAAATACCCCTGCGCGCCGTAAGCTATGCTTGCGTTTATCTGAAAGAGCATTTCGGCTTTATTCGGCGTTACGTTTTTACCAAACGACGAACTTTGAATAAACGCCCAGAACGGCAGAGAATGTTTTTTTGCAAGATTTCTTATTGCCGACAAGTTATAAAAAAAGGATTTATCGTGAAAACCGTCTTCATAAAACGGATAGTTATCGTAGCAAATAACTTTAGGCGAACAGCTTTTTATGAAAAATTCAAGATATTCTTCATACGAAAGTCCGTCGCGCTGAAGCTTTTTATCGGAATATTCGGGGTGCAGATTTATAAACCCGAAGGTGTTTTTGCAAGCCTGTTGAATGGTCTGGTTTATTGCCCCGCAAAGACGCATCATTGTGGGCGACGGTTCGTCCCATACAAAAACGCCCATGATATCGGGATCGTCCATGTATTCGGAAAGCCATTCTTCCACCTTACCTATACCCGTAACGTTACAATAAGTTACCCTGTCGTCGTTGACTAAAATTTTTAGTCCTGCTTCTGAAAGCATATCGCGCTCGGCTTTTCCGCAAGTGATAGTGGGTAAAAAGTTTATTCCGCTTTCGGCAATTACTCTTAAACGTTCTTGCGTTAAAGCATCGCGATAATACGGAACCCATGCGCCTATAGGAAATTTACCCGTTTTTTCAAAAATAAATTTATTGAAATCGTTCATCAGCCTTTCACTCCTCCGAGCGTGGTATTCTTCATAATTGTTTTCTGGAACGCCGAAAATACGGCTATTACGGGAATAATTGACATTATCATGACCGCAAATAAGAGCGGATAGTTGGCTTTAAACTGCATTCTGCTTATAAGACCTTGCAGTCCTACCGCGATTGTTACCTTTGACGGCGCATACATATAAATGGTAAAATAATCGTTCCAAACGCCTATTGCGGACAAAATACCGACCGAAATAAGCCCCGGAAGAGCCATGGGAAGCATAATCTTAAAAAAGACTATGTAATCGTTTGCTCCGTCTATAAAAGCGGCTTCGGCAAAACTCCATTCAAGGTTTTTAAAAAATCCGTAAAGCAATATAAAGCTTGAACCGAATCCGCCGAACGCTCCTATGAATATACCGATATACGTATCGTAAAGACCGAGTTCGTTATACATTTTATAAGTCGCAGCCATTGACCCGACAGACGGAATCATCATAAGGACAAGCGCGGTAACGTAAAACGCGGCACTTCCTTTAAACGGATATTTTGCGATTATGTAAGCCGTCATGGCGGACATAAAAATGCTTATTAAAGTATTTACTACCGTCATGATTATACTGTTTAAAAACATTCCGCCTATATCCACGCCGCTAACCGACAGATTGAACGCGTCGCCCCAGTTGGAAAACAACCATTCCTGCGGTAAACTCCATACGTCGCTGAAAAACTCGCGGTTGGTTTTGAATGAATTATAAAAACACCACACAAACGGAAATATAAGCGTTATCGAATACAACAAAAAGAGCGCGAAAGCAACTCCCATAATAACTTTTTCGCCTGTGCTGTATTGTTTGATTTTATATTTTGCAGCCATTTATAATGCCTTAACCTTTTATAATTTTTGCCTTGCGAAGCGGTTTTTTTCCGCTTCGCAAAACGTGTTGTGCCTTAAAATTTTAAATTATCTGTTTTTCTTTTTTATAATCGCGTAAGCGGCAACGCCTAAGCCTAAGCATAAAAGCGCAGAGCCTGCCATAGAACCGCCGCAGCTGCTGCAGTCTTCGGTCTGTTCGCTTCCTTCGCCTGATGACGAACTTGCCGAAGTTCCGCCTGATGACGAATCGGGAGCAGGCGCAGCTATTGTTATCGTTACGGACTCGCTGTCTGCACTGTCGAGATACTTTTCTCCGTCGCCTATAGCTTTTACGGTTATAACGTAGTCGCCGACTTCGGTTTTGTCAAGTACAAAACTCGTATCGGTAATTTTCTCGCCTGCAACGCCGTTTACGGTTACTATATAACCCGTAGCGTTTGCTACTGCTTCCCACGAAACGGTCTTTTCGTTTACGCTTAAAACGGGAACCGTTAAGGTTTCGGGGGCTTTTTCGTCCGCAATCTGAGCAAAGTTGTCGTATGCGGCAAGTTGTTCGTCCGTCCAACCGTCAATCTTGGTAATTCTTAAGTTATCTATTCCGAAATATGCCGCTTCACCGGTAGAAATCGAGATATAACCGGTGCAGTTTTCATACGGGAATTCGGCTATGAGCTTATGTTCGCCGTCGGCTACGCCGTCTTTAATAATTACGCCGTAAACTTTCAGGTTGCCGTTTAAAGCAACTATTTTAAGATTTACGGTTTCTTCGTAAAGATTGATCTTTCCGTCTTTGATATCCGCAACCTGTTCGGGAGTAGCAAATCCTGTTCCCATACATTCGTTATAAGCAAGGCCGCCTTCGTCATTATTTAAGAACTGAACAAGGTTCAACGAATCGAAAATTCTTAAAAGTTTGGTATCTGCCCAGCCGCCTGTAGTGGTCTTTTTACCGAAAGCTATACCTAAAGGCGAATAAAGTTCGGTAGCTTTGCCGTCGGCAGGTTTAGCTTTTCTGAAAACGGTTCCGTCTTCGGCAGTAGGTCTGTCACTCCAAGCATAGTTGATCCAGTCGAACTGCATAATAAAGTCAGCATAAATTCCGTTAATGGCAAAGTGAGTGCCGTCGGAAGTTCCGTCGAATTTCAAAATTCCGTCTTTTGCAACTATACCCTTGCCGTTTTCGCCAAGCGTTACAGCGGGGTGAGTGTCGTTTTCGTAAACGGAAGGATTGATATAGCCGGTATTGAAGTTGTTTGCTATATCCGCGCCCGTTCCGACTTCTCCGGTGTAGCTGTCAACGGTAAATTCGGGAGTGAATGCAATTTCCGCACCCGCGGTTTTATCGGTTGCTAAACCTATATAACCTAAGAAGTCAACGTTTTCAAATACGTAACTTTCGTTTTTTGCGCCTGAAACGGTTACTTCGAGTTTGCCCGTGCTGTCGCCCGAAGCTTTAAGTTCGTGGAAATCGTCGTTTAAACAAATACCTAAGTTATAAGACTGAACTTTTTCTCCGCTTATAAGCTTCATTTCGGTAGTGGTTGCAGTGCCGTCGGATACGTTTTCAAAAGCGAGCGTATAGGCTTTATCCGAACCGAACCCGGCGGTTTCGTCTTTCATACCGAGCATAATACCTGCTTTGCCTGCAGTAGAAGATACTTTAACCGAAGTTTTAAGTTCGAAAACCTTGCTTAAACCTTCGCCCTTTTCAACTTTTAAAGCAGAAATAAGTCTTTCTTCTCCGTTTAAAGCAAGATAAGAATCGTTTACTACTTCGCCGCCGCTTTTGTACATTTTTCCGCTCTGCGGAATTCCGTTCATATCAATAATAGAAACGTCTGAAAAATCGTTTTCGAAAATTACGGTGCCGTCCTCTTTTTTGAACGCGAAGTTATCTACAACGAGATCGCCTTCAAAATAGAGATGTGCGTAATGCGCGCTGTCGTCTATAGTGCAGAGTTTATATAAAACACAGCCTTCTACAAATTCAGAGTTTTCAACCGAAAGATCTTTTTGATAAACAATAAGATCGCCGCGGGTTGCGTCGTCAGGGTTTACTCTGAACCAGAAACGATATCTGAATCCGCCTTTCAAAACTGCGTTTACGCCGTTCCAGACGGCGTCTTTGTTTCCGTTTGCGCCGTAGTTTGTGCCTAAACCCGGATCTATTCCTATAGAAGATACATAAATGTTACTTGCCGCGCCGTTACCCCAGTTGGTAACCCAGCCCGAAAGATTGATTTTTGCATTGCTTTCGTTAGTTTTTAGTACGTCAAGTTCCACATAGTAGCCGTTGCCGCCGGGAATTGAATCATACGGAAAAATACGATAACCCGGCCACGGTGCGCCGCTTATTTTAAATACTTTACCGTTGTTTGAAATTGAAAGATTGTTTTTGTCGCCTTCGACCGACCAGTCGGCAGAGTTGACTTTTCCTTTGTTCGTAAGCAAGCTTGCAACTACAGAAGTGCGTTTTGTAGCAGCTTGCACGGTGGCGTTAGTCCCGACGTGTAATGCGGAAATTACTATTACCGCCGCGACAAGACATGTGATGAGCTTAAGAAATTTTTTCATAAATTTTCCTCCTAATATTCATAAGCGGGGAACGTGTTCTCCACTAATTTTCTGAGCAGTATTACTATGGGCGTGCCGATTGCCGCGCATATAACGCCAACGGTTGCGCCTATGGTTAAGTTGCTGTTGGTTCTTATCTGACTGACTATGTACAAGCCTATTGTGTAAGTTGCGCCGTCAGGCCCGCCGTTTGTTAAAAGCATGGGTTGTAAAAACAAAGTAAAGATTACGGGAACGCCCATCATCATAAGCGTTGCCAAAAGCGAACCTGTAAGCGGAAGCGTTATTTTTACCATTTCTTTAAAAAACGTGAGTCCGTCGAGTTTTCCCGCTTCTATCATTTCTTGCGGAATACGGCTCATTGCGCCAGATATAAGCACTACGTTAGAGCCGATGCCCGCCCAGATGCAGTACAAAAGCACTACCGGCATTGCCGTTTTTGAATCGCCGAACCAGCCGAGCGCGGGAATTAAATCTTCCCTGCCGATAAGCTCGAAAAAAGAATCGACTATTCCGATAGAGCTGTCGAACATAAACGAGAAGAGCATTGTTAAAACGACTACCGATATAATAGACGGCAAGAAGAACAGCACGCGGAACATATTTGCCAGCAATATTTTTTTATACATAAAGTACGCCGAAATAAACGCGAGCGGTAAAATTACAAAGTCGTTTACCACAAAAAACAAAATCGAATTGACTATTGCTTTTCCTAAAACGCTGCCCGGAGCCGAAAACGACTCGAAAAATTCTTTGTAGTTTAAAAACCCTACGAGTATATACGCGCCTTTCTGGTTGCTGAATTTTTGAAACGACAGTACAACCGTATCTATATTGACGTACAGATTAAATACGAGAAAATGCAAAATAGGAATTCCTATAAACGACGCTATAAACAGCGCGCGTTTAATTTTAGTTTTGCGTTTTCGTTTAAGATCTTGCGATTCCATTAAAAACTATTCCTCACAAGTTGGATTTGGAAAGCCATTCGTCCCAGTTATCGTCCGCTTCTACGTATTCGAGATTGCAAAATCTCTGCGGAGTCATCTCTCCCCTTATAAGCGCGGAATACGGCTGACCGCCTATGTATTTGGGTGCATATCCGTACATATAAACGCCTTTGCGCGAAAAGTCGAACATGGTATTCGATTCCGCTCTTAATTTAAGTACGTCCTGATTGAACTTTGAAAGTCCGTCGATAGAAGCAAGATCGTAATAGAACGGACGCGGGCTACCGGTTATTTTTGTATAGAGTTTTAACATTTCGTCGCTTGTCATAAACGTTAAGAACTTCTTTGCTCCGCTGATATTTGCCGCTTCCTTGGGAATTATTATGTAATCGGGAGGAGCGGTATAATTAACTTTAACGTAATTTCCGTCTGCGTCCTTTTTAGCGTTTTTAACGTAAGGAACGCTCATCATACCCATGGTAAAATCTTCGTCCATGTTAGTCTTCATTTCGCATTCCATCCAGTTACCGTTCAGTATCATTGCGGCTTTGCCGTTGATAAAGTCCATTTGCGAAGTGGTATGGTCTTTACTCATACTACCGGAAATACAGTAACCTTTATCGGGCGAGTAAAAACGCAAGAATTCTTCCAAAGCCTGCTTTTTGCCGAGCGCGGGCTGAGTTGCGGGATTATAAACTTCTGCCGAATCAAAGTCGAAAAAGCTCTTTACTCCGTCTATTCCGCTTATCTGCATCCACCAGGTAGATCCTATATAATCAAAATATCCGCCTATCTTGCCGGGATATGCAAAGGGTTTAACCTTATCTTTGGTATCCGCTATGATTTTTTTACATAATTCTTCGAGTTCGTCGGTAGTTTCGGGAATTTTCCAACCGTACTCATTAAACATCTTTACGTTATATACAATGCCGGTAACGGTGTCGTTCCACGGAAGCATGTAGTAATGCGTGCCGTATTTGGTTGTGTATTTAGCGTATGTTTTATAATTTTCGTCTGTCTTTTGCTCTACCGTTTCGCCGCTTTCGCCGTCGGGCTTAGAGGCATAAACGTCGTCGAGCGGCTCTAATTGTCCTTTAGACGCATACACTTCCCACGCGGAGTTGAGCGGGAAAAATATATCGCTTAAGTTTTCGCCCGAGTCGAGTTTTGTGGACATAGAGTCGGCTAAGCTCGGATCGCCTTCAAGACGAATTTCGTAAGAATCGTTTGCTTTAATAAAGCTTTTTGCTATTTCAACAAGCCATTCTCTGCCAAAGCCTGCTTCGGTAAATCCGATTTTGATAACCGAAAGCGATTTTTGATCTGCGTCCGTAGCATAAATACGGTCGCCGTTGTTTACTACGGTTATGCCGTCGCTGTCTTCAACCTGCGGTTTTTTACATGCCACAACCGATAAAACAGCGATTATGCACAATAAAAACGCCAAAATTTTCTTCATTTTATTTCCTCCTGATATTTAAGTTACGGCTTACGCTTTTCAGCTTGCCGTTATTTTTTCAGATATTCAAAGGTATTACGAACGCGCCTTCGCTCGCTTTTAAATCTAAGCTGACTTTGCCGTCCGATACGTCTATAAGGCTCTTTACGCCGTTTTTTATAACTATCGCCTTAGTGCAACCGTGAAAACAAATTTCAACTTTGCTTACCTGCTTTGAAGAGGGTATGTCGTAATTCGTAACCATAAAACCGTCGCGGTTTTCGTCGTCTTTAAACACGCCTATTATAGTATCTTTGCTTACGGAAAGACTTTTTATGCGGTCGTGCGAATTATCGGTTTTAATATAGTTGAATGCGGCGTTTTCGCCTTTTTGGTTTTCGCTTCCTACTACGTTCATGGATTTTTTAAATGCAAAGCGCGAATAAATATCGCCCCAGGCAGCTATTTCGTTATTTACTGTTTTAACATAATCGTATTTTTCGGTAGGAGTGCCGTCCATCATTATTATTGCGGGAGTAAAGTTTTCGGATCCGCCGTATCCGGGCGAGAAATAACAGAACCACTGAATCGCACTCTGCCCGTTTGCAAGCGCAATGTTGAGCTGAATACGGAAATCTTCAACGCAGTCTGGTTCTTTCATTCCTCCAAAGCCCATGGACTGTAAAAAGCTCCATACCTTGGGTTTGGTCTGCATGGCGTTTGCAAGCTGCATGTTATACACAAAATTATCTTTAAGCACTGTAGTTCCGCCTGTGCCGCGCTTTAAGGGATAATTATCGTAACATACGTAATCAAGCCCTAAACTTTCGTACTTTCTTAAATATTCGGTATAATCGTCTTCACCCGTCTGCAAAGGAGTTGCCAGAACAGGATAAAGATTTAAATAAAACATCTTATCGGGGAAGGCTTTTTTATATATTTTTGCGGCACGGGCGAGCGCGTCGAATTCCTTGGAATTCGGCTCGTCGGTTATCATATTGCCGTAAAAACTATCGTAATCGATATAATCAACCACCGCACGCCTTGCTTTTACAACTGCATTTTCTTCGCTTAAAGAAGAATCCATTAAAATATTGTTGAGCGCACTATCCCATACGAGCTGTTTAAGACCGTATTTTTCGGCGGATTCTAAAAGCCTTATTATATGGTCGTTCGAAAACAAACCTATGGGTGTGGCGGCTAACGTAAAACCTGCTTCTTTTATGAGTTTGTACTGATTATCGAACTCGGCGTCAGTCCAGGCGGCTGTGCCGGTTACTCTGTAAAACTCGTCAACGTAAGTCTTATTTTCGGCTATGCCGCTCCACATTCCCACTATAAAATTGTTTTCGCCTTTATTCTGATAGTAATCGGGAATGGTTTCTTTTTCGATTACGGGCGTAGTTTTGCCGCTTGATGACGACGAAGAAGAGTTATTGCCACTTGTCGTGCAAGCCGAGAACATAACGCATGCAACCGACAGAGCGAGTGCCATTGTTTTTAATAATGTTTTACTCATTTTCTCTCTTTCCTTTATGTTGTATTTTTTAGTTGCTTAATTTTTTTACTTATTTAAGGTTAAGCGCGATTTCGGCAGCTTTTTCGCCCGCCGTACTTCCTATAATCTGCATTGCCACGTTATTAAAATGCCCCACCGCGATAGGATTTATATATTTTTGATCGAGCGACAGTTTCTTCGTTATATCGGTAAGCATATAAAAACCGCCGCTTGCGCCGTCTGAGCACAATTCTTCCTGCGCAGCCATAATCTGCTCGTCGTATTCCCTGCCGCCGAAGTTGCTTGCAAAATAGCCTACTTCTATTATCATAAACGCATCTATATTAAGGTCGTTTTGCAAGTCGTTTTTAAAGGCTTTAAGCATTTTTTCGTAGTCGTTTTTGGAAGTGTGCGCCAAAGCGTCGCTTTCGCCCTGCAACCAGATAAACAGCGTTTTACCTGCGTCCTTTACCTTGTTTTTTGCGCCTTTGCACTTTTCAACAAGTTTTTGGTAGCGCGCTTTGCCCGATTCACCGTTTTTTTGCCAGTCCGCAAGAATAGTTGCGCCTTTTGCAACATGCGCGCACACAACGCTTCTTTCCGCCTTTTTGATATACGCCTCGGTAAAATCGGGAATTAAGGAACCGTGTCCGTAAGCGGAAGAAAGCAAAAGCTCGTCTATATCTTCGCCGACGGGGTTTTGCAAAGGGATAAGCTCGTCGGTTAAAAGCCGATATTCGAGCGCGTTTTTAACAGGATCTTTTTTTAAAAGACTTTCCGTTTGCCCCTGCATGTTACTTTGTCCGCCAAAAAAAATTAAATCAGTCATTTGAATAATCGCCTCTTTTTGTGTTCGGTTATTTTATACCATACTTTAAAGCAGTTGTAAATATCAAAAAAGTAATATAACTTTGTTTTTTTAAGGTGAAAAAATTTAAAACAATGATTTTTTAAGCGTAAAAATAAAAAAATCATAGGTTTTATCTACGATTTTAAAATTATCATTATTTTTTTATTCTTTGTAAAACTAAGTTTTTGAATATGTAAAAAAATAAAGAAACGTTTTAATTTTTTGCTTGAATGAGTTTTTTAAAATACAAAACCGGGCAAGCGCAACCACATTTACGACTGCCTTTGCGGTGAGTGTTTTTGCGCATGCAAAAAACAATAAACGGACGTTTTAAAGCATAAAAAAAACGGGGTAAGTTTGACGTTACCCCGATTTTTGTTTTTTTTAAATACGACTACCAAAAGCATTTTAAAACGTTCTTCGCCGTACACCTAATCATATATTACCTTATTATTTAAACTCATTTTTAAAGGACCGCCTTTTTTAAGGCAGTCCTTTTTTTGTTTAACGTAATTAAACTTTTAAAGCTCTGTAATTACCGAGTATTATTCCCATATATCCGTCGTTGTTCACGCCTTTGTCGCCGTAGAACAAGTTAAGATATCCGGTATCTTTGAATATCTGCGGATGTTTTGAAGGATCCTGAACAGTTGCCATAAAATCAATAGCCGTAGAGCCTGTTTTTAAAGGTTCTGCTATTTGGGGAATACCATTGCTGTCGTTACCCATATAAGCTATTATACCGGCTAAAGAACTTTGAATTATGGGCGCTCCGGAGCCTTTAAATGCATCAAGAACTCCTGCGGTATATTGATTATCGTAATCGAGAACGTGAGCGTTGTCGCCGCCGCCGATTTTTGCCTTACCGCTGATTTTGGTAAAGGTCATGCCTGAGGCTTCGGAATCCTTAAATATAGCTACAAGGTTAATCGTTTTATAAGTTTCCTCTTTACCGTTTACGGTAACACTCTTAGTCCCTATAGTGAAAGTACGGCCAAACGGCTTAAACAATTCATCCATAGCAACTATCTGAGCTGCAGCGGACTGAGCGTTAAATTCTGCAAACCAACCTTCTTGTCCGGTAACTACGGATTCAATTAAAGAACTTGCATTAACGTTGATTTCGCTTGGCCAACCCTTGCTGCCGGTTCTACCCGAATCCGAAGAGTTTCTATCGACATGGTCGGCTATGATTGCAGGACCGCCTGCGCCTTGGAGAGTACTGTCGTTTATGTTTACTATTCCGCCCCAAAGGTATATGAAACAGTTGTAGTTATCGCGGAAGGTAACTTTGTTTAAAACAAGGTGGTTAGTATCGCTGTTTTTTTCGGAGAACGCGGTTATATACCAACGGGTTGCAACGATGTTGTTCATTTCAACAGCCGCGCCGTCGGCTTTAATTAAGATGCAGCCGCCCGACCATACGCTGTCCTGACGGTTTAAGTTACCTATAAAGTTTGCGTTGTTAACAGTGCCAAGTTCGGTATGATTTGTAGAATTATTGCTTGAATTGCCCTGAATTCTTAAAAGCGTTGTATGGCTTACAACCGATTCGGGATTTTTGGTAAACGCTTTGTCGGCATCGTGTTCCCAAACTACCAGAGGCATTTTTTCTACGGAAACAGTATAGAAATTACCTTCAAAATCAAACTTACCGTCGTCGCCGAGAATGCGCGAAATTAAATCTTCGAAGTCTTTAAGCGAACCGTTTAAAAGCTCCTTTCTTTCAGCTGAAAGTCCTGCAAAAGCAGAAGGATCACGTTCGGGATCATAGAAGAATTCAGGGGCTATATCGTCTTTGCCGAGTGATAAATCGCAATGAAGAGCAAGTCCTTTTAAAGAATTTGCGTCTACGGTTACGCCTTTTGATTCTCTGAACGCTTTTACGGCAAGACCGTCTTCGTCGGTACGGTTATCCCATAAAAGAAGTTCTGCGGCAGAGTAAACGTTGTAAGCGTCGGCTACGCGGAAAGAAAATTCTTTTGAGTAATCGCCGTCTTCTTCGGCAAGTTGTTCGTCTGTAAGTTCGGCAGGACGAACCACTAATTTGTAGCTGTTGCCTATAGCTGCAGGAGCAAACTTGAACGACGCGTTCATGGTGTCGATTTCAACTTCGCTTGCGGGATCGGTTAAAAGCGTATACTCGCCGCCCACCTTTTTATAAACCTCTGCAAAGATTTCAAAATCGCCCGATTTATCGAAAGTATAGGGGTTTACTTCGGAATCGAGAACGGTTACTACGGGAACGTAATAGAAAGCGTTTGACGCGCCTACTACATACTCTTTTGTAGTATCCTTAAATACGGAGTTTTCGCCTACATTTTTTTCGTAGTTAATAACGAATTCGGCTTGTCCGACCGCGGCGATTTCAAAATCAACTTTAACGTTTGTCGTAGCCGTTTTGCCCTTATAAACTATGGTTACGGGAACGGATTCGGCTTTTACGCTCGTATCTACGGTCACGTTGAAATCGGTTGCATTGTAAACGATTTCTTCAGTTTTATTATCGCTGTAAGTAGCTTTGATTTTAAGCTCGGTATAGTCGGGTGTAGTTCCTCTTACAAGCATTTCGGGAATACCCGAAACGTACTCTATTTTGCTGAGAGTAACTTCTCCGCTTTGGCTGCTGCTTGAATTGTCGTTATCTCTATGGCAGGCAACAAACAAGCTGAGCGAGGTTACCGTTAAAACGGTAAGTATCAGTATCAGTACTTTCCTGAAATTCATGATAGATCTCCTTTTTATCACAATTTTTTTCTTTATATCTAAAAATCGGGTAATCGCCGATTAATAGCCGATAAGTATTTTTATTTTGTCTTTTACGTTCTGAGCGGCATCTACGGTTACGGTAACGTCTAAAATAATCTTTTTTTTGTTGAGCGTTACTATTCCGTCTTTGGTAATTTCGGCCAGCGATTTATCGCAAGAAAAGGTAACGCTTTTATCTGTTGCGTCATGCGGGGTTACCGTATACACGATTTTTATGCTTTGACCTTCGTCATAATCCTTGATTCTGACGTATTTTCCGCTCTGGTTGGTTTTGTAATCGATTTTAGTATCGCCGTATAAAACGTAATCTATGGTAACGGTATCGGCATAAACGGTAGGATTTAAAATTCTTACATTAAGCCCGAAATATCCGACCACGCATATGGATACGGCATAAATTGCAATAAGCGTTAAAATTACGGATTTTTTCATATTCTTAACGCCTCCTACTTTTCAAAATAGTAAACTTTGATTTTTGTAAAGAACATATACGCTAAGGTGCAGGCAAACACCACGCCGATAGCGCAAAGTTTTACGCATGCTTTTGTAACGCCTTCAGGGAACAATATGAACGAATAAACTGCGTAAATCGCGGCGATTATGAACGCGATTATAGTAGAAAAATTTTCGTTAGGATTATCCGTCATTTCGCCGAACGTTGCGTACTGTTCGTTTTGCGGGTTCATGATATCGAGCATTGCGCTCCACATTATGTGTCCCCACTGAATACCTATAAGTCCGACGCTAAGCAAAATAAGTTCTGCGGTTGTAAGCGCGACAAATCTTGAAAATACCACTACGCTTATTGCAAGCGAGATTGCGGAAGCCACCGCCATAGGCGCAATTTTGACCGCAAGCGGGAAGCGCGGATCAAGCGGCATGGTTTTTGTTACGTAAGCCGCCCTGCCGTCACGCGAGTAAATAGTGGCTATAAGCGCGTTTGACGCGAGCATGGGCAATATCATGATAAGCACGTTGAACGCATAAACCATATATACGCCCGAAAGATTTGTGTCCATTGCGGCGAATATCTTGTTTAAAAGATATATCATTACGGGAACGATTATATACATTGCAACAAAAGTTCCCACAAAACCGGAACGCATAAGGCTCATAATTTCCGCACGGAAGAAAGTAATACTTTTTTTGCGTTTTTTATCCGTCTGAACCTTTTTGGGCGGAATCTTTTCAAACTCGAAAGTTTTTGACATCATCGAGAAGAAAAGCGGTCTTGAAACAAAGTACGCCAAAACGAAGAATATAAGTAAAAGCGCAACTAAAACACCGAAATAAACGGGTACTTGCTTTACGAAAATGTTATAAGTCATTCCGCTTTCGTTTCCGCAAAGCATTGTGGTTAAAAAGTTTACGGGATAGCAGTACGTTCTGCAACCCATTAAAAATTTATTGACGTGCGCGGTTATTTCGCCTTTTTGCTGTATAAGGTTTATGCTTGTGGGAATAAGCCCTATTAATGTTACCGCCCCGTAAACGACCGCCGCAATTGCAATTACGTATATGCCTACTTTTAAAGCCGCGCGTTTTTTAATAAACGTGTATATATACAGTGCGGGAATGGATAAAAGCGAGCCGAACAGCACGGGCAGCGCGGATATGAACACAAAAGCAACTACCAGCCACAAATAATACAGTGCGGTGATTTTAGTCATTATTCCGAACGCAATAAATATGGGAATGGTTAAAAATAAACTTCTTTTGAGTTCAAAGATGTAGTAAACTATAAGCCGCGAAATAAATATCAGGTTTGCGTTCACGGGGAAAGTTATAAGCACTTTGTTATCGTCGGCAAAATACAGATTTTTCATCAGCCCTACCGTACACGATATGAGCGACAGAAAAAATATTACCGCAAAAATAAACACCATAAGCTCTTTTTTGATACCGTAGTTAAAAAAGAGAAGGTTCAGCACCTTGAATATTCCGTATGCAACGGCGGCTACTATTATAAATTTTAAAATGGTGAATACAATCTTTGAAATAAGCTTTTGCTTTGTTTTTAAAAACGAAAAATCAAGCTTATCTTTAAGCTGCATCATCACGAGCGCATATAAGTGTTTCATTTTTACTACGCTCCGACTTCACCGGTTGCCGCGCCGTTTATACGCTCTTGCTCGGCGATTATACGCGAAGAAAATTCTTCGTCGTTTATCATTTTCATGTAAAACTCTTCAAGCGGACAGATCGCCTCGATCTCTTCGATAGTTTTTACACATAATATTTTTCCCTTTTTGATAATTGCTATACGGTCGCAGATTCTTTCTACCACGTCGATTATGTGGCTTGAGAAAAATACTATATTACCTGCTTCGGCGTGACGCCTCATGCACTCTTTAACCTGAAAGATACTGTTAGGATCAAGTCCTGTTAAAGGTTCGTCGAGTATCCAGAGCCTCGGATTGTGAACGAGAGCCGCCATTATGGTTATTTTTTGTTTCATGCCGTGCGAATATGTTTTCATCGAACAATCGAACGAACCTTCAAGTTCGAAAAGCGATACCATTTCGTCAATTCTTTTGGTGCGTTCTTCTTTTGAAACGTCGTATATGTCCGCAATGTAATTTATATATTCGCGACCGGTAAGTTTTTCGTAAAGCGCATAATGATCGGGAACGAAACCTATCTGCGCTTTTGCCTGACGGGGTTGCTTTTCGCAGTCAAACCCGCAGACTTCTATCGCTCCTTCGGTTATGGGCTGAATTCCCACTATGCTCTTTATTATAGTGGATTTACCCGCGCCGTTCGGTCCTAAAAAGCCGAATATTTCGCCGCCGTTTACTATAAGATTTGCGTCCTTTACCGCGTACGTTTTACTGCTTGCGTATTTTTTTGAAAAATGTTTAAGTTCAAGCTTTGTTCCCGCCTTTATATTCATAGGTTGTTCGATACTCCTTCCGTTAAGCGCACTTGCGAGTGCGATTTTGTCCTGTCTTATTTTTCTCTTTTTTAAAAGCATGTCGTAATGAGCGTCCGCTAAGCGGAAGAACTGCTCGTATATGAACCATATTCCGAACGCTATTCCCACATACACGAGGAAGAACGCCAGCTGATACAGCGGATGGAACGTAAGTTTTATGTTTCCTATATTTATATCTGCAGTTATGGCAAACATATTTTCTGCCCATGTTCCGAATTTTTCGGGAATAAAGTCGCTGTTTAAAAAGAAGAAGTCAACTTCGTGTCCGAAATTTGCAAACAACGGGTTTAACACGAGTACGAATACGAAATACACGAAAAACGCAGTCATCGAATGATAGAATTGCTTTATTTTAGGTCTTTCGAATATTCTTAGCGCAACAAGCAACAGCGGCATGAAAAATGCGGGATAATGGTTTACCCAGAAGTTTACAAGCGCCCACTGCGTGATGTTTACCGAGTCGTAATTAGGCATTGCCATTGCAAAGAACGCGCCCATTACGTTTATGAAATAGGTGAAATAAAACAACCTTTTCATGTTGAACACCAGACACAGCGGAACTACGAACATCGCCGTATTGCAAAGGTGAAGCGGCCACGACCACGGTTTTAAGAATGAATCGTATTTGTAACGCGTGCAGAAGGTTATCAGCAGCGCAATGGACATATAAGTCATCGCAAACCTTCTTACGTCGTAATCCTTTTCGCGAAGAGCAAAATATATGATGACCGGTATTATTAACGCCGCGTATAAAAATAATCTGTGCGTCACGGTTAAATCGTCCACTACCCAGCTTGCGGGACCTAAACCAAAAAATATCTGTAACGAATAAGACGGCATAGCGCAGATTATCATTGCCAAAAGTGCTATAACCTGAGTGTACCATCTCTTTTGCGGTTTATCGAACTTAGGATATTTCATCCATTCGCTTGCGCTTATCGCAAGCCCAAGTCCCAACTCTACGGCGTACATTATTGCCGAAAAATGCATCGTTTGTGTATAATCCGGTCCCATTAAAAGCCGTATGTTAAAATACGCCATTGCGGTGGCGAATATATACGCCGGCAAACAGAAATACTTTGTAAGAATGCCGAGAGTATTTACGCTTTCAAAATAAGGTTTTAAAAGCAGTATGCAAAGAGCCGCCGCCGTAAACCAGATTGAAAGAAGCGAAAAAGCAGTCGCAACCGCCCCGTCGGGCCCTTGCGAAAGTCCTATCACGTTATCGATAGGATATTCGATATACGAATAATACCTTGCAAAAAACACGCAAAGCAGAACTCCCGCCGTTATTTTACCGGCAAGTGCATTTTTGCCGCATTTTTTATTGATTACGTAAAGTGCCGCCCCGAATACAAGCGCACACCCTATTGCTATTAAATAATACATTTTTCGGATTCTCCCGTCCGATAGCCTACTTTACATTCCCAAAAACGCAGTTTAATTACACAACCACATCGTTTGAATGCCTATTTTTCACAATTCTAACATATTATGAAAAGTAAGTCAACATTTTTTTCGCTGTTTTGTTTTTTTTCTTTATTTATATATAAATGTGCATTTTTAAGGTAGCAAAAATGCTTAAAAACGCTTTTTTCAGCACTTACCGGGCAAAAATCAATTTACACACAATTTTCACATTGCCGTGCCGCAAAAATCAATTAAAGATAGCATTAAAACAGCTTTAACGCAGTGCAAAAACAACCTTGAATGCAATTTATAAGGCGCGCAGGAACAAAACATTGCCTGAAAATTAAGCGCAGAGCAAGCAAAAAATTTCTGAAAACAGGCGCGAAGGAACAAAACATTGCCTGAAAATTAAGCGCAAAACAAACAAAAAAAATTCCTGAAAACAGGCGCAGAGCAAACAAAAATTGCCTTAAAAAGGAGCAAAGCAAACAAAAATTTGCCTTAAAAATAGGAGCAACACAAAAAAAGCCGACGCAATAACAACTTGCTTCGGCTTAAATTTTATTTATTTAGTTTTAATCTGCTTTTAGTTTTTAAGCTAAAAAGTCGATTTTTATTCAATGGCAATGCGCTTTGAAGCGGGTTTTTCTTCTACGCGTTTAGGCAAATTTATGGATAAAACGCCGTTTTCGTATTTTGCGGTGATGCCGTTTTCGTCGATTTCGCCAACGTAATAGCTTCTTCTTGAAACGCTGCGTCTTTCACGGCTTAAATACTTGGTTTCGTTGTTTTTCTGCTCTTTTTTCGCGCTTACCGTAAGATAACCCTTTTCAAAATCAACCGAAATATCCTTTTTATCATATCCCGGCATATCGATTTCGAGTTCATAGCTATGCTCGTGTTCTTTTACGTCGGTAGCCATGTAGTCTGCGTTGTCTTTATAAAATACGGGTTTAAAAAAGTCGTTGAACATATCGTCGAATAAGTAGTTTCCGTTATTGTTTTTTTCTGTAAGATAGTTTTTCATAATATATAATCTCCTGATATTTTTTATTTTTAGCAATCAACTTGTTTGAGTGTTAGCACTCTCTTTCATTGACTGCTAACATTATACCACTTAATTTTGATTTGTCAACACTTTTTTTAAAAAAATTTTTTACAAAGCGCAAAATCGCAGGCGCAATGCCGAAAAATAATTTTTAGTTTTTGCTTAAAAAATATTTGTGTTACGCTTTTTTGGCGTCGTATTCCTTTGCAAAACCAAGGCTTATTAAAAGCGCGTCGTCAACCTTCATCATAGTTTGAGGCGATAACAGACCTATACGTTCTTTTAAACGGCGTTTATCTATAGTGCGGATTTGCTCTAATAAAACCACGCTGTCTTTCATAAGTCCGTAAGTGCTTGCGCTTAATTCTATGTGAGTCGGCAGTCTTGCTTTGTTGAGTTTGCTTGTAACCGCCGCGGCGATTACCGTCGGGCTGTATCTGTTTCCGACGTCGTTCTGAACCACGAGTACGGGTCTTACTCCGCCTTGTTCGCTTCCGATTACGGGGCTTAAATCGGCGTAATACAGCTCTCCTCTTTTTATATAATGAAATTCATTGTCCATAACGATATAGCCCCCGTTATATAATATGCCCGAAAGTAATCTTTCCGGACGCATTTTAATTATTGCCGGACAAAAAATTTTTTATACAACCAAACAAAAAAGAGCAAATAAAAAAGCCGAAAGCATTTAATTGCTTCCGACTTAAAAAAGACTTTATAAAATCAAAAGGATTTTTATTGAATTTTTGAAAACACATTATAAATATCCTGCCGTAGGGTAACGCAACGCGGTAATGATAAATCCCTTAAACCGTCAGCCTTTGGTAAATCGGCACGATATAAAATTGAGTTTTTACCAAGCAATACTATATTGTCGGCAAAGGAAAGAGCTTCGTCTACGTCGTGCGTAACAAACACCGTTGTCCGCGTATTTTTTTTCAATAAGTCCTTGTATAGGTTCATTATCCGCACTTTCAAGCCTAAATCGAGCGAGCCGAAAGGCTCGTCTAAAAGCAGTAATTCGGCGGGAAATAAAAATGCCCTTGCCAAACTTACCCGCTGTTTTTCTCCGCCCGAAAGCTCAGACGGATACTTCTTTTCTTTACCTGTAAGTTCAACGCTTTCAAGCATTTTTAAAATTGCTTCATTCATTTCGGACTTTGATTTAAAAACGCCTTTTAACACAAATTCAAGATTTTGCCTTACGGATAAACTTTCTATTAATGCCGGAGATTGAAAAACATATGAAACAGGACGTTTTACGTCTGCATTGCCCTGATAGGTGCAAATTCCCGCAATAATATTTAAAAGCGTGGACTTGCCTATGCCGGAAGGACCTAAAACCGCCGTAACCCGATTTGGCTCAAATTCAAAGTCAAAATTATCAAATATTACGTTATCGCCGTATTTTTTACGGATTTTTTCAAGCTTTGGCATAGACGATCCTCCTTACGATAAACGCAATGAGCCTGACGATAAGTTCAAGCAAAAAGCCCATTATTATTGCCGCAACGGTGTAAGCTATAAGCGTTGACGTTTCAAGATAGGCTTTTGCCGCCTGCATTAAAAAACCTATGCTTACGCCGCCTTGAGATATCGCCTCGCCCGAAACCGCAAGTTTTACGGAAAAAGAGAGAGTGCTTAAACTTTCGGAATAGATATTTTTAGCCACGCACGGCAAATACAGTCCCGTGAGTTTATCGATTTTTTTAACGCCGTAAGCGTCTGCCATTTTTATAAGGTCTTTATCCACACTGCCTATACTTTGATAAAACGACGCGTAAAGCAGCGGAAAAAGTATAAGCACGCCCACAAGATATGGGGCTTTATCCGAAGATATCCAGATTATCGACAGGAATATAACGCTCATTGTGGGCGCGACGCGCATAATTACTACAACGGGATAAAACAATTTATCAAAAACCGACGACGCACGCGCCAGAAAAGCAAATATCAGTGCGGCAACAAATGCCATTAAAAACGACAAAACCGCATGAAGCAGAGTGTTAAACACCCCTTGGTAAAACTCATCAAGCGACAATATGCGCAAAAATTCCGAAAAAGTTTTAGCGGGAGTTGGCAAAATGAACTCTACGTTAAGGCTTTTTGCCGCAATATACCATATAAGTATTACTACGGCAAGCGATATTATCGGATAGATAAAATATTCGATTTTTTTTCTTCTTTGCGGATTTTTCATTTTGCGCCCTTGCTATTTTTAGTTATTTTAATATTTAGCCGAGATAAAATTCGTCCGACGGGAGTTTTCCGCCGAAAAACGCCTTGTTTTCCTGCTGTTCGGTAGCTCCGTTAAAGTATGCTTCTATTGCGGATTTAGCGTCTTTTGCCTTGATAAAGCCAAGGTTTAAAGCCGTTACCATTTCGGCAGTAAAATCAAAGTCTTTAAAGCTTGAATTTATATCGGTTAAAACGGGTTTGATTAAGGAAGGATTTTCTTCAAGATAGGTTGCGTTTTCGGATAAAGCACTGTAAAGCGCGGTCATAAACGACGTATCGGCGGCGACTTTGCTCTTTACGGCAACACCCGCCTGCGGATAACCGTTTGAATCGTTGTACTTTTTCCATTCTGCCTGATAATCGAATACCACGCTCATATTGAGTGCCTTTACCGCCTTTGAAACGGCAGGCTGACCGAATGCGCCGTAAGCTACGGGATCGCCGTCTTTTCTCATTTTTAACGCCTTTATTACTTCGCTGCCGTCTGCTTTATAAGAAATTGTAACTTTATCGCTTTCAACGGTTGTACCTTCGATGAAATCTACGTTTGCCTTTCTTAAAAAGTATTTAAGCATAAGTTCGGGGGTGTTGCCCTGACCTATAGAATAAATTATGGTTCCTTTTAAATCTTCAAGTGAGTTGAGCGGTTGACTGCCTATCATATACATTACGCCGAATACGTTTACCGAAGCAAGGCGAATATCCGCCCCTTTATTGTAAAGATTTGCAGCCGCGTTTGTGGGAAGAACCGCAATATCGGCATTCTGCGTGTATTCGCCCACAAGGTTAGTTGACGAAACGGTTTTATAATTGATCTTGTGTCCGTCGATTTCGGGATAATTTTTAATAAGGTTTATAACTGCCATCACGGGTGCGCCGTCGGGCATTATAAAAGTGTAAGCTTCTTTTTCCGTAGAGGAAGAAGAATTTGTTTCAGTTTCGCAGCCCACTGCAAACAGCAGTAAAAAAGCTAAACAAAGTGAAAGAATTTTTTTCATAAATATATGCTCCTTGTGTATTATTTTTACGTTTAATTTTTTGTTCAATAAACCGTAAGCACACAAAAAAGTGCCGCTATAAGTTCGTTATCTGATATTTCGCAATACTATATAAACTTCAATTTACGTCTACGTCGGTAACGGCGGACTTAACCTTTACGCCTTTTAACCGACCTAATTTTCCGGTAAGCGCGGATATTTTTTCGTTTGATCCTTTAACGCCTAAACTTATTAAATAAACGTTTTCTTCAGGTTTGGGTAGCCCCATTCTTCCGATTATTAAATCGCCGTACCCGGATAAAATTTCGTTTACATTGCCGGCGACGGATCTGTCGCCTTCGATTATTATGCCCACAACGCCTAATTTCATAAAACACGCTCCTTTAAAAAGGTTTTTTGCAAAAACAAACAGCCGGCCTTTGCACCGGAACAAACCCGTGCGCAGGGCAGCTAAACGCTTTTTTTACTTTCTTACTCTCCGAAAAAACACTTACATCGATTGGGAAATTTAATTTTCTGTTTTTATTCTACAATAAAAAACGCTAAAAATCAACTATTTTTTTTATTTTACCGAAATTTTGCAAAAAAGTTTGCTTTTAAAAGCATAATGATATATAATAAATTTGATTTGAATAGTTTTTAATTCAATTTTAAAAATTAAGTATAAAAATTTGCGGAGGAATAAAATTATGCCGTTGGTAACAACAAAAAAGATGTTTGAAAAAGCTTATCGTAACCATTACGCGGTAGGCGCGTTCAACGTCAACAATATGGAAATAGTTCAAGCCATTACCGAAGCTTGCAAAGAAGAAAAAGCACCCGTAATACTTCAGGTATCAAAGGGCGCGCGCGCTTATGCAAACCACACCTATCTTGTTAAGCTTGTTGAGGCCGCCGTTTTGGAATGTCCCGATATTCCTATTGCGCTGCACCTTGATCACGGTCCTGACTTTGAAACATGCAAAGCCTGCATTGACGGAGGATTTTCATCGGTTATGATCGACGGTTCGTCTCATTCTTTTGAAGAAAATATCGAAATCACCAGAAAAGTTGTTGAATACGCACACGATCACGGCGTAACCGTAGAAGGCGAACTCGGAACTCTTTCCGGTATAGAAGACGAAGTAAGCCACGAAGTAGGCTCTTACACCAGACCCGAAGAAGTTGAAGAATTTGTTGCTAAAACCGGCGTTGACTCTTTGGCTATAGCCATAGGCACTTCGCACGGGGCATATAAATTCAAACCCGATCAATGTACGAGAAACGAAAAAGGTATCCTCGTTCCCCCTGCACTCAGATTTGACATTTTAGAAGAAGTTTCAAAAAGACTTCCTGATTTCCCGATAGTTCTGCACGGTTCTTCTTCCGTTCCGCAGGAATACGTTAAGATGATCAACGAAAACGGCGGTCGTATGCCCGACGCTATAGGCGTTCCCGAAGAACAACTCCGCGAAGCCGCTAAACTTTCGGTTTGCAAGATCAACATCGACTCCGATTTAAGACTTGCCATGACCGGAACTATAAGAAAATTCTTTAACGATTATCCCGATAAATTCGATCCGAGAGAATATCTTAAACCCGCAAGAGCAAACATCAAAGAACTTGTTAAACACAAACTCGTTGACGTTTTGGGTTGCGCAGGAAAAGCAGGCGAATGTCTGTAATAACTTAAAACTCAGTTTACAAAAAACAGCCACGGCTTTTATGCCGCGGCTGTTTTTTTGCGTTCATTTTAACTTATTATTTTTACTTTTTATGCGATAATCGACCTATAGCAGGACTTTTTAAGTTTTAAAGCTTTTTATTTACCGCCGTTTTTTTGCATATCAAACAGCCTTTACAATACTCGATATGTTTATCGATAACGTCTATAAAAATTATTATGTTTTTATCCCCTTTTTTTCTTGTTTTCGGGCAATACGTCAACCAACAACGATATAATCTCGCTTAATCTTTCGCTGTCGTCAGGATCTAATATGTAATGTTCTTTTGCTCCGTCATACGGATAGCCTTTTGTAGCGTCTGGTAAAACTGCCGACGTTTCAGGCAGTATTTTTACAAAAACGGTATCGTCGCAAACTAAAAGCACAGGTTTATCGTTTGCATAAACCATATACTCCCCGAACATTTTTTTATAGCGTACGTCGCCCGAAAAGCGGATTTGTTCCATAACGTAATCGATAAATTCTTTTTTTGTAGCCATATTAAATAATTACCTGCATTAAAAATCTTTTAGCTGAGCCGTTTCCCAGCTTTGCATAAATTCGACTTGCTCTTTGGTGTGCAACCAGTGTTCGCCGCCCTGCATTACGGTAAGAATTGCACCGTTATCGCTTGAAAATTTTTCAACCGTTTCGCGCGGGATAAGAGTATCGCCCGTCGCATACAAAATGCGTGTGCTTAAACACACTGCTTCAGGCGGGTTTTCGCGCGCAAAACACAAATAATCGTAAGATAAAGTCTGCCCGAATTCCGTGGGAATTTGCTTTTCGGCTTTTAAGCGCGATTCTGAAACGTTTGCCGCCGCCATAAGCGAGCAGATCATATTTTCCATATCTAAAAGCGGCGACACCAAAAGGCAATGCTCTATTTTTTCGCCCTTTAATGCAAGCAAACTGAAATACGAACCTATACTTGTTGCTCTAAGTGAAATATGCGCCCAGCGTTGTTTAGCGTAATCGAATATCCGTTTAAGCTCGATACTCACCTTCCAAGGTACAAAATCTTCGCCGTCAGTGCGCTCTCCATGTCCGGGCAGATCAACTGCAAGCACCTGATACGAAAATTGTTTTGCTACGTTAAAAAAACGTTCGCCTTCATACTTGTTGCCGCCCTGCCCGTGTACGAAAATAAAAAGTTTGTCGCTGTTTTCGCCGTATAAAACGACGGGCGTAACGCCTATTTTAAATTCTGTTTTATTTATTATTGCATTCATAAAATTTGCCTTTGAAAAAATTCGGATTGTTAAGCGGCGTTGCCGTAAGCTTAAAAATCACGCAGCCGTCGGGACAAACTACAGTCTTTGAATACTTGCTCTCTCCGCCGATATTACATAGATCGCCGCCCGAGCGCACCGCTTCCATTATGGGAAAGAGCGTTGTCATGGTTTTAGAACAAATGCCGTATCCCTGCTTGTTCACGGGGCAGCCGTAAGTGCATTCGTATTTATCGCCTATCTCTTCGCCGTTACGGCAGTAATATTCGGTTGAGTTTCCGCGGAGATACCCGACTACTTCTATTTCAAATTTATATTCTTCGTTAAACCACTTTTTCATATCAATATTTATTTTTTTATAAGTTCATAGAACACCGCGTCGCGATCGAAATTGCCGCTTGTAAAATCGGGAATTTCCTTTATGGCTTTGCAGATGCTTACCGAAAAAGCCGTGAGTATTTTTTCTATCTCTTTTTCGGAATAATCGCAGCACTTAGTCACTTTTAAAGTTGCAATGCTATGCACCACAAGCCATAAATCGCGAAAATATTCGTCGGCATCGCTTGTTGTAAGATTGTAAATATCCATAAGATACGGGCGCACTTTGCCTTGCAACCGCTTCATTTCGGCAATAGCTCCGCTTATACATTCGTCCGGCTCGGTTAAAAAGAGTAATTTATATAAATTAGGTTCGTTTACCGCAAAACGAATATAGGCTTTACCTACGCCTAAAAATGGAATTTTTTCCTTTAAGCCTTGCTCCGCATAACCGTCGTATACCTTTTCGGCAGCTTTTCTGACTTCGTTTTTTGCTTCGGTCATATTGCTGAAACAGGTAAACACCGGTTGGGTGGAAACGCCAAGTTTTTCGGCAACGGCTTTAGCTGTTACCTCTTCTATTCCGCTATCCCTTGCCACGTTTAAAGCGGCATTTATTATTTCTTCCTTTGTAAACTTGAATTTAGGCGGCATTTATTATTTCTTCCTTTGTAAACTTGAATTTAGGCGGCATTTATTTCCTCATTTAAATTTTTAATATATTACTCAATATATAACGCACACTATTTTATCATAAATTCACGTTACGGTCAAGCATAATCAAATACGGGCATAAAAAAAGAGAGGCGACAACCTCTCTTTTTTATAATTATTTTCAGTAGGGTTTTATCGCGTCGATTTTAGCGTCGGACAAAATAAACTTGTTTGACGGAAAATCGCCTTCGTACTGCATAGTATCGGTCTTTCCCGTTTTTGTGTTGTAACGCATTAAAACTTTTACCGCTCCGCCGTAAAACGAAGTTGATTCGCTACCCACGGTATAAATGTAATCGCCGCAGACAATGCCGAAAAAATATTTTTCTTCGGTAGTATCCGTGCGAGTAACGAGATTATCGTTTTTTACGTCGTAATACATTTTTTTATTGTTGATTCCGCCGCTTTTTATCAGTTTTGAGCCGCACTGTCAAGTTTTTGAGCTTTTTGCTTTTTTTCTATCTTGATTTCACCGGCTTTTACAAGCGCCCATTTTGTGATAATCGGGCCTATAAGTTCGTAAACAAGCGTTGCGCAAAGCGTTACGGTAACTATTCCGCCGGAAAGCCCCGCGTTCATAAGTTCGGGAGTGTTGGCAACTTTTTGCGCCATACCTATGGCCACACCCGCCTGCGGCAAAAGCGTAAGACCTAAATACCTTGCAACGTTTTTATCGGCTCTGACTATTCTTGCGCCAACGTAAGCCCCCGTATATTTACCTAAAGAACGAACGATTATGTAAACGATACCGATAAGCCCTACCGACGGAATGGCGGTAGGATCGAGATCTGCGCCCGAAAGAACGAAGAATAGCATAAACAGCGGAGCCGTCCATCTGTCCATTATATCCATAATAGAGCCGCTTTCTTTGTTTAAATTGACGTAAAAAACGCCGATTGCCATACAGGTTAAAAGATCGGAAAGAACGAAGCCTTCGCCGAACACGGTGCAAAGCCCTACGCCCGCAAACACTGCGACTACGCAGAGTGAAATTCTGTTTGCCCTTGATTTAAAGAAGTGCGCGATTATTGCGAGAAGTGAGCCTATAACTCCGCCAAAACCTAAAGATGCTATTATTTCGAGCAAAGGAATAACTAAAATATCCATAACGGAAACGGTCGAGCCTTCCACTGCTAAAACTTTAGCTAACGCAAGCGATACGGCAAATACTATAAGACCTATGGCGTCGTCGAAAGCGACTACCGGCAAAAGCGTATCGGTAACGATGCCGCGCGCCTTATACTGCCTTACGACCATTAAAGTTGCGGCGGGAGCCGTTGCCGTTGCTATTGCGCCAAGACATATTGCCGACGATATATTAACCTTACCCAACAAAGCTAAGCCTATAAGTGCGATATCAACGAACAAAACCGTGGTAAGGGCCTGAAAAACCGTTATTACTATTACGCTTTTACCTATTTCTCTTATATGTTTGAGTTTAAAAGACGAACCTATTGAAAAGGCGATAAAGCCGAGAGCAACGTCCGTTATGATTGAAAAATCAGAAAGCGAAGTGGTCGGCGATAACCAACCCAAAAGGTAACGCATGCAAAGTCCCGCCACCAGATAGGCGGTAACGTTGGGAAGCCCTATAAGCTTAGCAACCCTTGAAAAAGCCAGTCCTGCAGCCATAGCTATTGCAAGACACAAAAGCGCGCTCATATTATTCGATTCCCTCCGCAAAAGCCAAAGGCATGGCGTACATAATGCCTACTTTATGTTTGATTTCGTCGGTAACGCTGCGAACTATGCTTTTAACGTGTTCGAGTTCGCTCTCGTCGATTATGCAAAACACAAGGTAATTCATATCGTGCGGGTATTCGACAACGTGCCTTAACCCGGCAAATGCGGGAATGTGTTCGTCTTTGTTGTCAAGCAAAGCCGATTTTAAGCTTTGAGCGGGCAACACAACGCCCTTTATTCCGTTCTTTCTTAAAGCGGAAAACAAAGAGTATGCGTCCTCGTTCTTTGAAAGTATAACCTGAAACATATACTTCATAGAATTTATCTCCTTTTTTCTAAAATTCAAAGCGGCTTTTCAAGCCGCTTTTTTATCGTTTTAACGTAATTATAAATATTTGAGCATGTCGGCGTTTTCGGCGTCTTCTTTAGGTTTTGCAACTGAATTATAGTCAACGTAAAAACTCCTGTTATCCGCCATGTAATAATCTACAAGCGCGACGCAGATAAAATACAACGATGTGAGCGGAACAGAAATAAACAGCCCTACGTACAGCGTTAGTATGCCGAACGACGCGTTTATATAATAGAACAACAAAAGCATAAACGAATACGTTCCCATAAGCGCAGAAAAGTTATTTGCGTTTGGAACAGTAGAACGAAAAGCTTTGCCGAGTTTTTTTCTGCCGCAGATCATTCCCGGCATAAAACGCGATAAAAGAGTGTATTTAAGCGAGAAACCGAACACTAAAAATACTACCGAAAGTATTATTGCAAAAACCGAAATATATTCCAAGCCGTAAACAACTATAAGAACGGAAATTCCGACTATCACGCTTTCGGCAACCAGGCTTATAACCGAATAAACGAGCGAATACAAAAGTCCTCTTCCGAAATTAGCCAAAAGCGTGGATATTACACCGAATTTTGCCATTGACGACATATATCTGTCGTAAAGCACGGCGAACACAAAATCGCCGAGTCCGTAAAGAATTTTAAGGACTACTAACAGAACGGAACACTCTATACCTACAAGGAATAAACTTGAAAGGTTATCGTTAAGCATTTTTACAAATGCCGTAAAAGAGGGATGCAGAGAATCGGCAACTATGCCCTTACCGGTTAAAAATTCGGAAACGAATTTTTGCACGGCGTTTAAAAGCGCAACGCTTTCGTCGCTTCTTGTAACAGATAAAAGTTCGGGGAACACGGCAAAGTACGCGACCAGAACGACGATCGCGGTACAAATAAGCCTATAAATAACGGCTTTGTACATGATATTTATATTGCCGAATAATATTTTAAAGGCGTTTTTAAGTCGCATTTTTCACCTTCCGAAAAACATCGGTCAAGCATTAACTTGCGTTTTAAAGCAGTTGTCCTTTGAATGGCGCATACCGACCGATTCTTATTCTTCGATAAAATATTATCACAAATCGCGCAAAAAAACAAGAGGTAAAAGCTATTAAAACAAAATAAGCGATTTTTTTACTCTAAAACAAAAACGCCTGCGGCGTCAAACTTGCCCAAGGCGTTTTATATTATTGCTTATTTTTGTTTATTCTGCGTAAGGAATTACAAATACGCCTTCGCCGATTCCGAGTTCTAACTCGAACTTTCCGTTTTTAAGGTTTACAACAGTCTTTTTGCCTGCAATATAACACAAAGCCTTGTTATACTTTGTTTCATCAAAATTAAGCTCTACTTTGTCGGTAAGTTTAAGCGACGTTTCGTTGTAATTCACTACCATTATGCCGTCGTTACCGTCGATATCGTTAAAATAACCGAATAGCGTATCGGCAGAAGTCGTTACAGATTTAAGCGACGGTATGCCGTTTAAAGACATTCTTTGCAAAAGCTTGAACGACGAGTTGCCCGTTCTTGACTTATCGGTATTCGTCTGCCCTGCGTCGTTTGTAAAAGTTCCTACCCAGTCAAATTGAGCTAAAACGTGATCAAATGCGAGAATTTCGGCATTAGCTTTTGAAACGGCTGTGTAAATATCCGTTTTTTCTCCGTTTCTGTCGATCATAGCCTGCTGACTTTCGGCAAATTCAAAGCCTATTGCGGGAGTGCCGTAGCAGAATAGCGATATACCGTCGTACCCGAACGCCGCAAGCGAGTATTCCTGCATGCGGATATCTTCATAAGAAGGTACTCTGTCGCGCGAATTGAATATCGCGCCGGAAGGCGAACCGTCTTCGTTTATACCGTAAGGCATAGTCTGAATAAAGAAATTAGTCTTTACGCCCTTACGACTTTTTGCCGTATTCTTTAAAATCTGTATATCCGAAAGCCATGCCGAATCAAGGCATTTATTGCCGTCATCGTCGTAAGTTAAAGGATATCTGTCGGCCGAAAGCCATTTTTCACCTGCGGTAAGATTATCAAGAACGTTTTCGCAATAATAATTTAAATAAGACGCATAATTTCCGCTGAACTCATTTTGTACAACGCGTGAAAACGACGGGTAAAGATTGCAATAAAAGTTTCTGCCGTCCGAGTTTTGATTCCACCAAGCAACCTGAGCCGCCATAGACGAAATTTCCGCCATATTAGGCTCGTCAAGCGACATGCCAAGCACCGCTTCGCTCTGTTTGAAGTTTTCGATTTTTCTGTAAGAAGAGCCGTCGCGCGAGTTGGTGTTTATATAAATCTTTATGCCGTTTTCGTTAAACAAATCAAGCTTGGCCTTTGTTTCCTCGGTATAATCCGTAAACGACAATGAAGAATTGTTACCCGAACCTATCGCGTGCATAACGCTTATCCCGGCTTCTTTTATCCATTTTACGTTATCTTCGTTTAAGGATGACGGAATAAGCCAACCCGAAATTACCGTTTGATATTCAGATTCGTATATGTCGTAATCGGGCAGCGTAATTTTTTTGATAGAATTGCCCGTAGAGTCGCCTGTGCAGGAAGATGCGGCAACGGCGATGGTAAGAGCGGCAACAGCCGAAATAATTTTTTTAATTTTCATTTTTTCTTTTCCTTTTTGTTTTTGACTAATAACAAGGCATTTTAACGTAGCAAGGCAAAAATTAACCTTTAAGCCCTCCTGCAGAAAAGTTACTCATAATCATTTTATTGAATACGGTAAATACAAGAAGCGAAACGGTTGCAAGAACAGTCATACCGGCAAACGCAACGGGAAGTTCCAACGAACCTTCCATTTTGTTATACAATTCGCTTACTCCGTATGAGATAGTAGGGCGTTTATTCATAAAAATATACGCCGTGCTGTAATCGTTCCAGCAGCCTATAAACGCGGTTATGGCAATAGCCGTTAAAATGGGCAAAGCCTGCGGATACATTATGTAAATGAATACTTTTAAGTCGCTTGCACCGTCTAAAAACGCGCTTTCGGCATATTCCCAAGGGATTGCCGCAAAAAAGTTTTTAAACAGCAAAAAGCCTAAACCGAATCCGCCTGCAGCCATAAGGAACATTCCTGCATAAGTGTTGGTAAGCGAAAGGCTTGTCATAAGTTTATACGTTGTGGCAACGCTTCCGACAGTGGGAATGATAAACGATATTATCGAAACGTTATATATGAATTTTTTAATTTTAAATTCGTATTTTGCAATTATGTAAGCCGTTAAAGAAGGAATTGTTACGGCAAGAAGTACTTGCCCGATTACTAAAATAACGGTTGTAACTATCGTATCGGTAATATAAATGGGATTTCTTCCGGTACCGCCTATGGGCGTTGTGAACATAGTTTTGTAATTTTCTACGGTAAAGTTTTTAAAGTCGAACAAATTAAACGTATCTATAATAAAATCAGAAGATTTTCTTAAAGAGTTCATAAGCAGCCATATGTACATATAGACGTACGATAAAGACAAAAACGCCATAAGCACAAAACATATTATTCTGACTACTCTGTCCGACCCCGTTATTTTTTTCCGTTTAAGCCGACTAACGTGATTCATACTCATATCAATACTCGACCTCCGGGAATACTTTTTCCATAATCGTTTTAAAAGCCATTACGAGCGCACCGCCAAGCACCGCGATTACTACTCCGAGCGCAGACGGATAACCTACCGTTTTACCTGCGTTTACGTTTTTCATAATCATTAAAGCAAGCGTTCCCGTGCCGAGTTCTCCCGCCATATTACCGGGATCGAGCAGTAATGAAGGTATATACCACCCGAGCGCGCCGCTTATAAGCGTAATGCTTATGGTTGTGATAGTAGGCCATACCATGGGTATAACTATTGACACGAACTGACGTTTTTCACTTGCGCCGTCAAGTTCCGCACTCTCTAAAACGCTGCCGGGAAGCCTTGACATTGCAGAGTTGAAATATATAATGTTTCCGTTTACGCCCGTCCACACGCTGAAAATTAAAATGGCTTTCCATGCGGTGTTTTTATCGGAAAGAAGTCCGTTTGCTATAACCGATTGATTGTTATACCCTAACTTTTCAAGAATAGTAAGCAAGCTTTTGTAAGTGCTTGTTCCCGAAACGGATATTTTATAAAACAAACAAAGTATTACAACGGACAACACGCACGGAACGTACATACCTACCCTTAAAACGCTTTGCAAAAATATCTTTTTGTAGATCATGTACGAGAAGATAAGCGTAAGCGGAAGGTTTATAAACAAAGCAAGCCCCATTAACGAAAGCGTGTTGAGCCAGGACTTTGCGGACATTATATCGTACTGTTTTATTCCGAACATATAACGAAAAACGTCCTTGTACTGTTCTAACCCGTCAAACACGATTTCGCCGTTTAATTTTTCGGTAAAAAACGAGTTATAGACCATTCCTATGTTCATTAAAAACCAGAACACGAAAAAATGCAGTAATGGCCAGGCAAGCCCGAGATATATAAACAACGTTTTTTTAAGCGGTTTTTTTGTCCGTTTCTTTTGCACTGAATTATTCATTAAATCCTCTTCATATACTCAGTCCAAAGTCTGCTGTGATGAGCGGCTTCGTTATTTAAAAGACTTGTAAGCGAATCTTTTGACGCTTGTGCCTTAGCGATTTTTATAAACGGATTAGGTTCGGCAAGGAATAATTCCAAAGCGCCCGTTCTGTAAACTTCGTTTTTTGAATAGACGTAAGCCATATTCGCTTTTTCAGATACTTCCGAAATCTCATTGCCGAACGAACTTAAAGTAACGTTTTCGTTAGTAGAGTAAATCATCGGGAAACCGAGTCTTCTTTCTGCTACGGCAACGCCTTTTTCGGAAAGAACATATGCAAGAAAATCTTTTGCTCCTGCTTTATTCTGTGCTTCGGACGGAATAAAGAACGTTTCACCGGGAAGATTCATCATAAGCGTGGGTTTATCGCCCTTGTTATAAACGGGATAAGCCCCGAAATGATAATCGGTAAGCCCTACTTCGGAAAGAATTTTCTTCATTTCGGTACCGAACCAACTGCCTGTGAATGCAAACACGCAATCGCCGTTTACAAAAGATTGTTGAGATTCGGTGTGCTTTTGCGCCCAACTTACGGCGTTGCAGTCGGAATCCGATTTTGCGTCTATAAGGTCGTAAATGGTTTCAAGTGCCTGTTTTGTAGCGGGCGTTACGAGTTTATCCGTGGGATATCCGCCGTTTTGGTCGTTATAGTTAAAATAAGCGTTAAAACCTTCGCTGTCAAGTTCGTTCCAAAGCCCATAGAAAAGCCAGTTCATATAGTTTACGGTAAATCCGCAGGAAAAAGGCTTAACCGTTCTTTTGGTGCGGTTGTTTACCAAAGCGGCATTGTTTACAGCCGTGCATAAATCAAGCAGTCCTTGTACGGTTTCGGGCCATTCGCCTTTTGTATATTCGCCGTAAGATTCGATTTTGTTAAGATATGCCTGATTGTAAACAAATCCCCAAGCCGAATGAACGTAACTCGAAAGATAATTATGTTCGCCTATTTTACCCATTTCGAGTATTGCGGAATCAACTATTCTGCTGTTTGCAGGCGTGCCGTATTTATCAGAAGACAAAACGTCGTCTAAAGATTCAATAAGCCCGTTGCGGGTCCACTGAATCCATTTTTCCATATTCTGACCGACAAAATACATATCGTCCTTTTCACTGCCCGGGGTATTCATATCGGTGAGAACTTTAGCGGCTAATCCGCTTTCGGCAGAAACGTGAACGGTAATTCCCGTTTCTTCGTAATATGCAGACGCAACGTCGTCAAGCCATTCTTTGCTCAAGCCTGCGTCAACTATTTTAACATATACGTCTTCGCCTACCGAAGCGGAATCTTTTTTGTTTCCGTTTGAGCAAGCGCAAACCGAAAAAGCCATTACCGCACAAATTGCAGTACAAATAAATTTTTTCATAGTGTTTTCTCCGTTTCTGTATAATTTCGGAAGACCGCAACCATTTTCGGGTTCGGTCTTCCGTTTAATCAGCCTATTATTTAGGCTTATTTATTTAAAATTATTTTTTGCGTCTTACTACGGTAACTGCGGCAATGCTTAAAATTACCAAGCCGATAAGACCTGCACTGCCTGCCGAGCCGTTGCAACCCGAACAGTTTTCGGTTTCGTCCGTAGTGGAAGAACCGTCAACGTAAGTAAGAGTGAGTTCGTTTGACTCAAACGTTCCGAATGCATTAGTAACGGTGTATTTAACCTTTACCGTGCCTGCTTTTTGGAAAGTAAGGAAGCCCGATTCATACGTTGCGTCGCCTTCTATAACCAAATCGCCTACAACATTTCCGGCAACTTCAAAATAAGTTAATTCAAGAGCAGCTCTCGGAGTGTCGAACGTATCTTTCCCGCTGCGCGTAACAACTTTTACGTTCATAAGATCTTTAGCCTTTACGGGTTCGGATAATGCCGAGCCGTAAGTTACCGTGTAATCGTTGCCGAGATCCTGCGTTAAAATGTTGGTGTAAACGCCGGCGGTAACGTCTTCTATACCGAGATAAACTTCGACCAAAGGATTAGTTTCGCCTGCAAGATATAAAGCACAGTAATAACCTGCATTTTCGCCATTGATATAGTAAGGAATAGCCGCGATTGCAATTTCGGTAGCCTTACCGCTTACAAAAGCATTTGCGGGGAATTCTGCCGCAAGAAGGTTTTCGTTTACGTCTTTATTACCTATAACGATACTGTCGTTTGAAATCCAGAAGAAAATTCCGCCGTCTTCATACGTTGCGCTTGCGGTAGGTGCTTTTAAAAGAATGTAAGTAGAGAACTTGCTTTCGGAATCGGGTGTGATTTTTAAGGTGAGTTTATCGAACGCCGCAGCTTTAACCGCCGCATTTACAGTGGTTGTGTTTACGGTTTGTTCAGTAGTAGTTACGCCGAAAGTAACGCCGCTTTCTACAGGCATAACTTCGGAAATATCTTTAGTGATAAATTCTTCGGAAACAACGGGCTTAGGCTCGCTGCCTACAAGACAGAATTCAACGTAGTCAACAAAAATCTGACCTACGCATTCGGTATCGGTTTCGGTTTTACGAAGTACGAAGGATTCGATATAACCGTCGGCGTCTTTTAATGTTTCGGGATTAAGAGAGAGAAGTTTTGTTACTTCGCCGCCGCCCGTTTTAATTTTACCTGCAGGCGTTGCAAACGTTTCGTCTGCAGCTGCATAACCCGTAACGGTTATAGCGTTGCTGTATGCGGGCGCGCCGTTTTTATTGTTACCTACGCAGAGATTGATTTTTATTTTTTCAAAATATTCCGCTTTAACCTTTTTGCCGAGTTTTACAACGATTAAAGCTTGATTACCGATATTTTCGGTAAACATCATTTTAGTTTTACCCTCTGCTTTGGGGAATACGTTAGGATTGCCGAGCGTATGGAAAACGTTATCGGGGTGAATATTTGTAACCTTAACACCGTCAACTTCTATCCAGGACTCTGCGCCGTCCATATCGAATACTGCGTTTTCGGTAGGTTCTTTTTCTTCTTCTACTTTTAAAACGAGTTTTACATAGTCTGCAAAAATCTGCCCCGCAACGCCGTCGGTTTTTTTAATTACAAATCCGCTTATGCTGCCGTCTTCTCCCGCAAGTTTGGAAACGTCGAGAGAAAGAACTGCGTTTTCGTTTTCGGCTGTAGAAGTAACGATGCCTGCGGAATTTTCAAACGCAGAGTCCGTAAGAGCATAACCGTTAAGCTCTTTTTCGCCCACGCCGCCGACTGCAAGTTTTATATCGACCGATGAAAAATATTCGGCTTTATACGATTTACCGAATTTAACCACGACTGTTTCTTCTTTTGCAATAGTCTCCGTCCAGGTGATTTGCGAAGTTCCGTCGCCGCCGAACAAGTTAAGAGCCGGATTGTTGTCTACAGTGTTATTCGTTATTTTTGTTCCGTTCACCTCGAACCATGCGTCGGTCAGATTCATATCGAGCATTACGTCTTCTGTAGGCGCTTTTTCGGGAATAACGAGTTTTACATAGTCTGCAAAAATCTGCCCCGCAACGCCGTCGGTTTTTTTAATTACAAATCCGCTTATGCTGCCGTCTTCTCCCGCAAGTTTGGAAACGTCGAGAGAAAGAACTGCGTTTTCGTTTTCGGCTGTAGAAGTAACGATGCCTGCGGAATTTTCAAACGCAGAGTCCGTAAGAGCATAACCGTTAAGCTCTTTTTCGCCCACGCCGCCGACTGCAAGTTTTATATCGACCGATGAAAAATATTCGGCTTTATACGATTTACCGAATTTAACCACGACTGTTTCTTCTTTTGCAATAGTCTCCGTCCAGGTGATTTGCGAAGTTCCGTCGCCGCCGAACAAGTTAAGAGCCGGATTGTTGTCTACAGTGTTATTCGTTATTTTTGTTCCATTCACCTCGAACCATGCGTCGGTCAGATTCATATCGAGTACGATATTTTCGGTGGGTTCTTCGTCAACGCCGGCTTCGGCTGCTTTTACAAGTGTTTTTGCAAAAGCCGACATACCGAGTGAGAAACAAAAAGCAAGTAAAAACGCTAATACTGCGTTTTTCTTTCTTAATAAGTTTGCTTTAATCATATTTCCTCCTGCGTTCCGCTGTTTATAGTTTTTTTACGGAACGATTATTCCTTAAATTATTTTTTAAAGCCTGTTTCTTACTGCGTAAGAAAAATCATAAATTAAGCGGCTTAACAAAATCAATACGTTCAAACACATGCCTTAAACGTATTTTGCATTTTAATTATAAATTTTTCAAAATCATTTTTCAATACACCACGGCGCAGAGTTTTTACACTGTATTGACCTGTTTTACTTGACAGGCAGTATTTTATAGGCTAAAATATATAATGGTATGTTTAAATTAGGAAGCAGAATTTTTCCCGACGTAGAAAAAGAAGACGCAATAGTTCAACTCACTTCACAAGGTGACGAATACTATCATTCGCATAATTTTTACGAAATATTCTATATAACAAGCGGGACTATAAAACACAGCCTTAACAATATTACGGACGAGCTGACTATGGGCGATTTACTGTTTTTATCACCCAGCGATATACATTGCTTTTTAAGAGAACCCGGAAATCAATGTATTCACCGCGATATTGCGCTTACTGTGCCGCTATATAAAAAAATAACGGATTTTTTCAAGTACGATCCTATAATTTCGGTTCATAGTGAAAAGTTAAAAATTGACGTAAACACTTTAAACAAACTTGAAACGATGTTGCAGACGATAAGTCAGACCGCGCCGGCGGACGATCCTGCCCTTTATTTTGCGATGGCAGAGCTTTTTAATATCCATCGAAATTCACTGAGGGGGGGTACAAAACACCACAACAAAGCCCCGCAATGGCTTATAGACCTTAAAACAAAACTTGAATTGCCCGAATATTTTTGTGCCGCTTCCGCAGCCATTTTTGCAGAGCTGAGCTTTTACTCAAAGGAATATATTTGCAGAACTTTCCGCAAAACTACGGGTAAAACTCTTACCGCATACATGAATCAGAAAAGGCTTTCGCTTGCTTCGGTACTTATACAAAACACCAACAAATCGATAGAGACCATATGTTACGAATGCGGCTATAATAATATGTCGTATTTTTACAGAGTTTTTAAAAAGACGTTCGGAAGCACTCCGCACGATTTCAGAAAAATTTCAAAAAAATAACAAAAAGTCGCGCTATAGGTTGATTAACGCGACTTAAAGCAAAAAACGCCTGCGGCAAATAATAGCCGAACAGACGTTTTTTTGTTGTGCTATTTTTTATTTATACTATTTTTTCCTTACCGGGAATAACCACTTCGGACTCGGTAAACTCAACGTACGCGTCTAAGGTATAACCCTCTCTTGCGCGGTCGATTCCGGCAAAGCGCGCACAGCTTACAAACTTTTCACGGCACTTCGCCCTGCCCGTTTCGTTGCCGTCGGGGAAATAATAATAGTAGTTTAAATAAATAAGATCGAGTGCGGTTGTTTTTACGGCGGCAAGTCTTTTTAAATAGACGTCTTTTTCTGCGCCGCTATAAGCTCTTTTTATAAGCTCTTCGCCCTTTTCTATTTCTTCTACCGCACTTTCGAGCATACGGTAAGGGTTGTTTTCGCCTGAAGCAAAACTCCCGAAATTCATAAAGTTCACGGGTTTTCCCGAATTTAACAGCTCGGAATAATTATCGTGAAAAAGCTTGATAAATTTTCTTACCGAATCGCCCGCCACCGAATAGTAGCCGTTTATATATTTACCGATAAGTTCTTTTGCCGAAAGACTATTTCCGTTCATTTTCTGGCGGTAAGCGTAAGCGCGCATGTTGCACTGCCAGTTTCTTTTTGAATCGTTTGAGCCTTGTATGCATAGGTACGATATTCCGTAATCTTTAAAGCCTTTTACGTTTTCGTCTATATTTTTAAACGTATCGTAAAAAGCAAAATAATTATTGAACGCTATGTCGTACCCCCAGAACCAGAATTCCTTGGCTATTACTTGCCACTCCCGCATGGGTTTTAAAACGTCTTCGTTCTGGCGAACATCAAAATAACCGTAAGCTCCGTTTGAAAACAACGCAAACTGAATTATAAGATTTTCGTCCGCAATTACCGTTTGGTCTATGGGACAAACCTTGCCGTCTATGGTCTTTACGGGCGCGTCCTTTGCGTAGTCGTAAGCAAAAGTCATAAGCTTGATAGTTCTGCCAAGTTCTTTTTTAGCTCTCTTATTTACGCCGCGCACTACCGCATTGCAAAAACGTACCAAAAGCCCGCTGCGTTTGTAAATTTTAGCTAAACTTCTGTTATGATCGTCGTCAAAATAATCGGGACCGTCTTCCTGCGTAAGCGTGAAAACATTTACGTCAGGCATAGCGACAACGTCTTTATACATTTCGTCTATAGTGGATTTTACAACGCTTTCCGCCATAGTCCGGTCAATACTGCCGTCGTCTTTTAAACCGTTGGTTATATCCACGGTGACCATGTCCTCGCCGTTTACGGTTATTGCGCGATAAAACTCGGGATGAGTTTTGCCGTATTTTTCATACGGAACGTAAAATCTGAAATTGTGCGAAACGTTCCTGCCGTATACGCCTATATTGCCGCCGTGAGCTTTGTCGGGTTCGGTGTAAACGTCCTTTACCTTGACCTTTGCCATAAAGTCCTGATCGGCAAGCTCGCCGAAAGTATCGCCGACAAGATAGGTTCGCATAGAAAACAGCGGTTCATAGCTGAACTCGCCTATTTCGATAACCTTTTTAAAAGGCACTGTCTCGCAGTCCGCAGTGAAAAAATCTACGCCTAAAAATCGTTCTATAAGGTCGTAAACGCCGTATATAAGTCCCCTTTCGGTTTTGCCGACTATATACACGTTATCACCCAAAACACCCGTTTTGAACGCATCGGTATGAGCCAAGTCGAGTTCTTTATCGACGGAAAGAATAAACATTTTCGAGCCGCAGTCGTTATTTGCTATTTCTACCGTAACGCCTGTGATTCTGAGCAGGTATTTTTTAAGCTCGCTTGCGGCATGCAAAAAACATTCGCTGTTTCCGCCGATAAATATTTTGTAGTTTTGTAATTGTTTGTCCGTTATTTGCATAATTGCATATAATTAAAAGCTTTATTTTTTTATTTAAGAACTATTAAAACGCCTTCGCCGCACTCTAAAGTAAGCGGAACGTAATTACCCGCAACCTGCGTTGAAACGGCGCGCTGAATAACTTCGTAACCGTAACGATTATCGAAATTAAGTTCGACGGAAGCTTTTTCCGTTCTTGAATAGTTTACTACGTACAAAGCAGTGCCGCCTTTATAGTCGAAACAGCCTACAAAGCAATCGTCGCCCGAAACAGAAGTGAGCTGACGGAATTTGCCTTCACGAATGAGTTCGTCTCTGTTTTCGTCGTCTATGCGCGCTAATTCCTTTGCTTTTTCGCCGTGAACTATAAGTCCTATATTTGCGCTGTTCATTAAAACGTGGTCGATAGCTTTTATCTGTTTATTCGCTTTCATTGCGTAATAATACCACTCATTTATAGTGCCTGCTGCCGAAATAAGTCCGTTACGATTGAAATCGTAAGTTCCGTCCGGCGCGTATGCAAAGTGAAGAGGCGAAATGAGCGGGAAATACTGTATAGCCTTACAGCCGTAACAAAGCGCGATGTTCACGTCGAACAATACTTCGCCTTCGTTGGGATAGTAGTCAACCGATTCTTTCTCGATAGCTTCGTCGTTCCACTGCCCGCCGACCTGCAACATTCTCCACATAGGCACGTCGTATTTGCTTGCCAACGTGCGGATAGACGATAACGTGGGGAACATTATGGAAAGGTCTTTATCGGGCGTGTTCTTTTTGGTATAGAAATAACCCGTGCTAGAAAGGAAAGGTATCTGAACTTCGGTAAAAATCTTATCAAAGTACTGTTCGGCTGTTATATGCTCTTCATATCCGCCGTAAGTTAAGTCGCCGCCGCCGTAGCCGAGCGCGTTGATGTACATCTGCGTATCGCCATAGCCGATTTCTTTAATCATTTTAGATACTTCCGCAAGTCCGTCGAGCTGATACCAGAAAGGTTCGTCCGCTCCGCGTATACCTAAAAGCGAATCGTATTTTAACAAATCTTTTATCTGATTATAAAATTGTTCGGTGGTAAAAGGAAGAGCGTCGCCCTTATGATAGCGTTTATCTTTATCAAGTCTACCGGCAATGGTATCTACCAGCGAGCAGTTTGCAAACTGCCCTATTTTGTATTTGCCGCCGAGTTCGAGCGAGCGCATTACGCTTGCGGGCTGAACGTCGGCAGAGTAAACGATCATATTTACGCCTGCGTCTGCGATAAGCTTATAATATTTTTCGTCCATAAGTTGCGGGAACTGATATCCGTCTATACTGCCGCCCGAGTTATACGGACCGTAAAAGCCGCCGATAGGCATGACGTCCGTGCCGCCGAGATAGTCGAACGATAAAGTTGCGTAATCAACGGGCGTGCCTTTTTCGGTAATATAGTAGTTTTCTTCGTTTAATTTATCAAACGCTCTGTCACTTTTTACGCAAGCGGAAGAACATACGAACAAAACGAGCGCAGAAGCGCATGCTATTATTTTTTTATTCATCGTTTTTTCTCCTTTTCGCAATAAGCGCAGTTGCTATAAGCGCGGGTATAAGCGTGGTGATTCCCATAACCGAACCGCCGCAACCGGACGAAGGAACCTGAGAAGGTTTGTTTGAAATAAGATCTTTGTCGTCCCATTTATCGGTGTACTTAAAGTCTTCGGTATTTTTAAGTCCGTTTTCTTCGTAAGTAATAGTTACGGCTTCGGGTTTTATATCCTGATTCAAAATACGAATATTATCTATTGTGTAACCCGTGTAACGGTAAGAGATAATAGCAACGCTGCCAAGCGGAGTGTAGCCGAGATCGGTAGTGATAAGCGGAACGGACGGGAAACTTTCGTCTTCGGACGTTTTATACGTTACCGTAAACACACCGTCTTTCATAGTTACCTTGTAATTGTAAATTACTCCGTCGTTTTCGGGATTTAAAATGTTCATTTTATCGGTCTTGTAAGCCGAAGGATATGAAACGAGCTGTTGTCCGTTTAAGTCCTGAACCTTAAGGTTTTTATACATTCTCATTGAGTTCGCGCTGACCTCCATGGTAAAAAGCAAGTGGCCTCTCGCGTGGTTATCGAACTTTCCTTTGTTTTCTTCAACGCCGAACGAAATACCGAACCACGAGCCTTGCCCCGCGGCGGGTTTAAGCACGTTGCCGTTCTGATCGTAAACGGGTTCGCGCCGAACGTCTGTTAAATCAAAGGTAAGCTCGAAATTCGAATAACGATATACCGTGCTTATAAAGCTTGACAATACGTCGAATTTGAGCGCGCCGTTTTCAACGTAGCACGAGCCTGCATAGCCGCCTGCCTCGTCCATTTGCGAACGGGTGAAAAATGCGTTGCGATTGTAATGTCCGTTATCGAAATTTTCGGTTATTTCCAAAGGCGTTTTGGCATTGTAATATCTGTGTGCTTTTATGTTTACCGACGTTACTTTTGCCGAGCATTTACCGCTTTGAGCAATACCCGTGTAACCGCTTAAAGAATGAGCAAAGTTTAAAACGTTGCTTTCGTCTAACACGGTTGCAAGGCTTTCGCCTGCCGCGCCCGCTTCGACTTTTAAAAGACTATCTGCGTCAAGCGAAACTTTAAGCGTTATTTCTTCGCCGAAAGTTAAACCGGAAAATACGGTCGGTTGCAATACGTTTACTTCTGCGCCGTCGGTTAAAGCAAATCTTTTAACGCCGAGTTTAAGCGTAGAATTTTCTTTCACGAAATACACTTCGGTAGTCCCGGCAGAGCCGAGCTTAGATTCGAAATCGTCAAGCCCGTAAACAAGCGAAAATCTGTTATTATCGCCTTCGGGGATATCGTTTATAATAAGCGAATAGCTTGCGTCAAAAATATTTTCTATTCCGCAGTCGGAAAAATCCTGAATTTTTGTTGAAGCTATTATTCTGCCCGAAGAAGATACGGTGTCGTCGAACACGACGTTGCCGCTATTACCTTTTACCGAGCCGAAATTAAGCCAGTATGCGTCGTCTATTCCGTTTATAACGGACTCGTCGGAAGCAACGTTTACCACCGACGAACCCGCAGATGCTACTACGCACGGAACGGATAAACACATTACGGCAAATATAGCCGCAAAAGTTTTTAATAATTTATTTTTCATCATAATTCTTAATCTTAATAACCTGCGTTTTTAAGCCAGGTAGCCCAGTTTTTATTTACGTCGGAATTAAAATCCGACCAAAGTTGAGTTGCCGACTTGGGATCGCCGCCCGCACTCATATCCAAAACTACGTTAAGAGTACCGTAAACGCGCATTACGTTGTTTGCAAACATTGCGCTGCGCGCGTTACCGTCGGTAACGTAAGTGTATCTGTCGGATTCGGCGTAAAGTTGTTTTTCGTAATCGGTCCAGCCGCTGTAGTTTACGCTGCTGCCGTTTGTAACGTAAGCGTTTGCCTGCGCATGGGTAGCGTTGATGAATTTTGCAAGTCCTTCGTCGGAATAATAATACTGAATGAACTTTTTAACGCCCTCTTTTGCGTTGGTGTATTTGTTTACGATAAGCGCGTGTTCGCTTCCGTTATGATAAATAAGCTTTCTTGCGGCAAAAATTCTGTCCCAGTCAGCCTGATTTACGTCGTAACCGTCGCCCGTGAGCGATACTGCCGCGCCGTTATCTAAAACATTATCGACTGCGGTAACTACTGCGGCGAGTTCTTCGTCGTCTTCTATAGTAGTGCATTTATCTATAATCGCGCTTATAACGGGAGTACGCATCATTTTGAAGTTTTTGCTCTTGCTTCCGCTTGCCTGCGCTTCGTTGAACATCCAGGTTCCGTTTACCATCATGGCGGCGTTACCCTGAACGAATTTTGTCTGAGCGGTGTCTTTTACGAACGAGTTGGAGCCGTATAACAAAGTATCGTTTCTGAAAATCTGAGTGAGAACTTCAAGCGCCTGTTTTTTACCGTCGTTTTCGCTTAAATATACGTCTTTGGAAGGAGCTTCGCCCGCTTCGTTTTTAAGTTGTAACCAGTTGTCCTGATAATAATCAAGTCCCGCATACTGAGCCATCCAGGCTTTTACGAGATACACATAATATCCGCCGTTATCAAAGCTTACGAACGGAGTGAAAGAGTTAAGGTTGTAACGCTTGTCGTCTTTAAGTCTTAAAGTAAGGCGGCGGAGCTGTTCGGTGGTTTTTGGAACGGAATAAGCGGTTCCGTCTATTATATCGCCATTGTACATAATTCCCGCGATAGAACCAGCCCAACCGAGCATTTTAAGGCTTCCGTCGGGATATTTAAGCGAGTTATAAAGCGAAGAATCGTATTTTTCGGCAATGGATTTATCTTCGCCGTCGATTTTTTCGTTTGCAATTTCACTTAAATCCATGAACATATCCTGATAGTTTATAAATGCGTCGGTCTGGTTTAAATAAATATCCGTAGTGTCGTTTTGGCCGAGTTTTAAGCTGTTTACCAGGGTAACGGCGTTTCTTTCGGACGTTTTATAAGCGTTGTAATCGGGATATTTAGAGTTAAAGCCCGCGATGATATCGTCCATAAACTGTTCGCCGAAACCGCCTATCCAAAATGATATTTCGATATCTTTTTCGGTATTTTTCTTGTCTTTCTTATTATCTCCGCCGCAAGCCGCAAATGCGGTAACCGAAAGCAGAACAGAGAGTAAGGTTGCAATAATCTTGCTTAATTTTTTCATAAAATTTCTCCTTTATTCCTTAATGCCGCCGAGCGAAATATTGCTCATAAGCACGTTGTTAAAAAATATAAATATAAGTAACGGAGGTATACACGTTACAAAATACGCCATGTTGAGTATATCGTAACGCGCGCTGTTTGTAGCTTCGGTCTGGAAAAGATAAATTCCCGCCGAAAGCGTGGGTAGTTTGTTAAGATACAACACAGCTGTGGAATAGTTGTTCCATTCAGCCATCCATATTATAAGAAAAATTGCGCAAAGCATAGGCATTGCCTGCGGCAGTATTACCTTAAAAAATATAGTGTAGTCGCCTGCGCCGTCAATTTCGGCGGCTTCGGCATAAGTGTTGCTAACGTTCTGGAAAAACGCGTGGAAATACATATAGTTCACGCCGATACCCGAAAAAGACGTTAATATCATCCAGCGGCTGTTTAAAAGCCCTAAATCGTGCAGTAAAACGTACATACTTCCGCCGTTACCGTAAATGGGAAGTATCATTGTTATTAAGGACGCCACAAAATAGCACCCTGCACCCGGGAATTTGTATTTACAGGTAACGTATGCGAGCATTGCCGTACTCATAGACGAAAAAATCGCGCCGATAACCGAAAAATAAATGCTGTTGAATAACATTCCGAAAAATCCGGTATCGGAAACTTCCATTTTTTCCATCATTTCGCCAAAATGGTCAAAGCGCCAGACTTCGGGCAGATTGAACGGGTTTGCTACAATTTCGTCGTGAGTTTTAAGCCCGGACATCAAGCACCACCACAAACAGTAAAGGTATGACAACGCAAACGCTATAAATATAACGAAAATAATGCAATACAGCACTCGTTCGGAGGGGCTGCGCTTTTGAATTTTCCAAGTGTTTTCTTTAAAATTCATCAGTATTCAACCTCCTTGAACATCTTACCGCTTACCTTTCTTAAAGTGAGCGACACCGCACACGAAACTACGGTTAATACCATTCCGAGAGCGGACATATAGTTGAACGCGTTTGACGAATTGTTTATTGAAACGCCGTAAACCTGCAGATACATCCAGTTGGCTATAGTCTGAGTGCCTGCCTGCCCCATGGTTAAAAGGAATACCTGTCCGCTCGCGCCGAAAATACCAGCTATGGACAATATGAACATAAGCGCAAACGTGGGCCATACTATGGGAATAATGATTTTAAAAGCTTCCTGAACCCAGTTTACTCCGTCAAGTTTAGCGGATTCTAAAACGCTTTCAGGCACTCGAGCAAACGTTCCGCCCCAAATGATAAGATTGCCGGGGAACGTGAGCCAGATCATATTTATAAGCACGGCGGCGTTTGCAAATTTTACGTCTGAAAACACGTCGGGAACATAAGACAGATTATAAAGTTTTTGCAAAAACAGTCCGACGTCGAAACTACCTACAAGGTTTTTATACACCGCGCACATAACTACCGCCGAAATTATGCTTGGCAGATAGAAAATTATGCGGAACGCCTTGTATAAAAATATCTTCTTGTATAAAAAGTAGGATACGAAAACGCCGACGAAAAACATTATCATATTAACGCCGAACGTTTTGAACGTGTTTAAAAACGCCTCGCCCATTTCCTCATCGGGCGGGAAAAGCCGCCTGAAAACCTCGGCAATATTATCAAACGTGAAAGATTTAGTTCCGTCAACCGCCGTATGTTGAAACGCCATGGCGAAGGAATTTAAATTGACGTAGACGTAAAATATAAGAAAAGTAACAGTCGGCAGAATTATAAACGATAATATAAATCCCGCCCTTTTCCATTTACGCGCATGTGCGTTGTTTACCATAGTTTTACCTTTCGTTTTTTCTCTTTAAAATTATTGCCGCAACGGCAAGAAGTGCAAACGCTCCCGCATTTACGCTTGAGCCGCAACCGCCCGATACGGGCTTAGGATCCTGATGATTGAGCGGTTCAAAATCGGCGTAAAGCATTATGGAATGAGTTACTGTAGCAGAAAAATCATATGCTTTGCCGTCGCCCGTTTTCCAACCGACAAACTTGTAACCGTCCTTTTGCGGATCGCTTTCGGGTTTTTGTAAAATGTAGTCGCCCGAATTTACTGTTGCCGTTTGTACGCTTTTACCGTCGCTTATAAACTCTACGGTGTAAGATAAAAGTTTTTCGTATCTTTCGTCACCGATCATCAAATCTCCGTATTTTAGTATCGATTCGATCAACGCGTCGCCTTCGAAAATAAATAATGCGCCGTTATCGAACGCCTTTAATTTTAAGTCGGTTTTCCCGCTTCGAGTAAGTTTATAAGAGGTATCGCCCAAAACATACATATCTCCGTTTTTAGCTCTGTAAGTTCCGTAATGGGATATATCGGAGGTTTCTCTGTAACAAACGAGCGAAAACTCGCTTTCGGGCATTACGAACGAAAATTCGTTATTGCCGAGTTCATTAAATACTACTCCTAAATTACGACCGTTTTCGTCCAACGCGGCGGGGAAAGACGGAGTCGTATTATTCGTAAAGAGTTTTATGGTAACGGTTTTGCCCGCATAGCCGTAGAAAGTTTCGGAAAGTTCTTTTGTAAAATTGTTTGCGTTAGCCGACATGGCAATTCCCAAATCGTAGCCGTTTTCGTCGGTAAGCGCAAAATTTTCAAGCGTAGCTTCAAACTCACAAGCGGCGTTCATAACGTCCCACTGAATTATTGATGCGCCTGCTTCATCGCAGGCTTCAGCTGTTTTTGCGTTCCCTACAAAGGACATCATAAGATCGTTTTTGGTCTGATCTTCGCCGTCTATTACAACACCGAAAGAATGGCTTACCGTATCGTAAGTTATATCGGTAACGGCGTTTTCTTTATAAATGGTTTTGCCGCCGCTGCCCGCAACGTGGTTGCCGAATAAATACCAGTAAGCGTTTACGTAGCCGTAAGCTATGTCCGTACTTGCGCCGCGAACAAGCCCATAAAGAGCGGAGGGCGTGTTGTCCTTAACCGACGCGGAAACGGTTTTGAATTTAAGCGAAATGTTTCCCGTAGTTTCGCGCTCGTTAAAAAGATAGGATTCCTTATGCTTGTAGTGAACCGTTTCGGTTACGGAATCGTCCATTTTAACGGTATAAACGCCGGGATCAAAAGCGTATTTTTGCAAATCGCTCTCTTCCGCTTTTACTGAAATTCCGCCAAACCCCGATACCGCAGCCGAAGCCAAAATGCCCGCCACCGCTATACCGAATAGTTTTTTAATTCCTTTTTTCATATAAAATTCTCCGTATTTTTTCCCGCCGCGCCTAAAAATAAGGCACGGCGGTTAAAATTATAAATTAGTCTTGTTTTTTACGTTTAAATACGAGTGCTACGCCTAAAAGGGCAAACAACGGAACCATAGTTCCCGTAACAGATGACTTACAACCGTCTAAAATTTCGGTATAAACTGCTTGTACGGTGATGTTTTCGAAGTTGAGTTCGTATTCTGCCCACTTACCTTCAAATCCTTCCTTTGCGGGAACGGCGGGAGCGGCAAACGAATCTTTGTTTTCAACCGTGTATTTTACAACGATATCTTCCGCACCTTCGGCTTTGAAAGTAACGGTGTATTCGATTGCGGTGTAAGTTGCGTTTACAACCTGTGCGTTATCATAATTTAAAGTGTAAGTTTCCCAAGCTCCGGTATAGTGCGCTTTTTCGGGAACGGCAGGTTTTTTAAATTCGTCAACGTTTTCAACCGTGTATTTTACAACGATATCTTCCGCACCTTCGGCTTTGAAAGTAACGGTGTATTCGATTGCGGTGT
>CAKVPH010000007.1 GCA_934796775.1 uncultured Clostridia bacterium | reverse complement strand
ATGAGCCCGGTACAATACCGAGCCCACTCGCAAACAATTTAATATTAAATTTTGTCTAAACTTTTGGGTTCACTTCAAAATAATGCGATCTTTTTGTTTAGTTTATCAGTTTTTTTCAGTTATAAGTTCAATATTATTTACGCCGAAAGGAACAAAATTGTATTCGGGCGTAAAGGCTTCGGGTTCTTTTCCGTCTTTCCAGAATCCCCTGAACGTAAAAACGTAAGGGCCTACCCCCATAGGCTCGGGATCGGGACGGAAATGATGCGGTCCGAACAGATTGCGAAGGCTTGAACGCAAAACTATTTCCACGTCGTTTTCGCCGCGTTTTAAAACGTCGGTTATATCGCCTTTATTGTCAAGCGTAAGTTCGACAGACTTTCCGTTTGCCTTTACTGTAGCCATCATAAATCTGCCTGCAAGATTTAAAATCTTTTTCTCGTCGTCGGTTACCGTAACTTTGCCTTTTAAAGTAAGCTCGCCTTTAAAGAACGGATAGCCGTTATCGCACAGACGATCGGTAAGCGGCGGAAGCGAAGTTTTATTTGACAGCGAGAAATCTTTATTTACAATAAATTCGCCTTTAAGATACGTTGTCTGAATTGACGTATCGAAATACAGGCAGTTTTTAACGCTTTCGGTTGCCATAGGATCGAACAAAGCAAAACGGACTCCTTCGTGCTGCCAGAAATCAAGGCAATATTCAAAAACGTTTTCGCCTTTTATAGCAGCTTTCCCTGCATCGGCTATTACGAAATTCACGTCGAAATCGTCATCAGAAAACTCAAGATCGACGCCGTTTAATTTAGCGTAGTTAAGGTCAGCACGCTCCATTACAAGGCTTAAAGGCATTTTTTCCTTTAATACAAAAGTTTGCCTTACATATAGTTTACCTTTGTAATCTTCACGGAGTAAATCTTCAAAAAGCCCCGGTATAGGTCGATTATCGCTATATTCAACTCCGTCTTTTGAAATCGTTGCCCTATCCATAACAAGGTAGTTATCCGAAACGGAAGCCACTTTAAAACTATCGGTAACGTTTACGGAAGAATATCGACATTTTGAAATTGACGCGTCATCGCTCTTTACCAAAATGAGCGATTCGCTCTTGGGAATAACTACGTCGTTAGTTATGTCGCTTTCGGTAAGCGTTTCGAGATTGAGTTTACGGTAATGCTCGGCAACGTTTTTAAACGTAACGGTTGTATCTTCAAAATAAGAGAAGTTTTTAACGAATATAAACTCGCCTAATTGCCCTTTTCTTACCGTGAGCGAAGCTTTGCCGTCCGGGGCGCGAAAATAAACGGGCGCTTGATTTATTATTTCTTCAAGCGTTATAGTTGATTTTAATTCTATATCCGCTTTTACCCCGTCGATATATTCGGGAACGGACAATACGCACAAATCGCCGTTATATTTTTTCAATATTTCGTAAGTGGAAGCGGCCAAATTGCGCATTTTGGGAACAATAACCGTTTTATATAAACGCTTTCCTACTTTGAATTTATCTCCGCCGCTCTCGCCTATTTCGGAAAGCAAAGTTTCGTCTACCAACTGATACAGTACCCCGTTTTTACGAAGCTTAGATAAAAGCTCGGCAAAATCTTCTTCGGTTTTGCGTACGCTGTCTAAATCTTCGCTTCTGACATAGTCAAGCCATACGTCGTGCTGAGGATGAATTACCGCTACGTCTGCAATTTCTTCGGTATTTGCAATAATGCATCCGAGTTTGTTAAAATGCTCGTTAAAGGTTTTAAAACCTTCCACCCAGTTGCCGTGCGGTCCGAATACGGGCGGATGGTCTATCTTGCCGTCGCTTGCCATTGAGTACGGGTAAAGATGCTGACACATCATGTTTACCCCGTTAAAATACTGCGATTCCGCAACGCTTACAAGTTCTTTGGGCGTAACGTCGTTGCCCGCACAACCGAAAGTTTCGGTTAAAACGCGTTTTTTACCGAGCTGAGCGGCAACGCTTCCGACCTGTTTAGACGGGAGTTCTCCTACGCAGAATCTGCCTAAACAGTCTATTGCGGGAATATCTTCGTGTTCATAACTTGTCATTACCGCGCCGCCTCCCCACATTTGAGTGAACAGCGAGTTTTCCTCTACCGAATGCCCCGTAAGGCGGCAACCGTGAGCTTTGCACCAGTCGTGGAGTTTTTTATAAAAGTTAGTAACGTAAAGTTTATTCAGCGTTGCGTAATACTTTTCACGGAAGGCGTATCCGCGTTCGTCATGCATAAACAGCCATATAAGTCCGTCATCTAAATTTTCGCCATGCTTTTTAAATTCGGTATCAGCCACCGGAGTGTACGGTGTGGCGTAGCGATAATATTGCGGTTCGTCGGTAAAAAAGCCTTCGAGCTCATGCCCGAAACTATCTTTGAATCGTTCGTAATATTTTTCGTGTGTTTCGGCAATAAATGCGTCAACAACTTCGGGATTTAAAATATCCGTATTTGCGGGGCTTATGCGAATATAGACGTTATAATATTCGCTTATTTTTGCCAAAGGCTCGCTTACCCTTACAAAACCCTTTTCATCATCTTTAACGTAAACTGCGTGAGCCGTTTTATCAAATTCGCCCTGTTTAAGTTCCAAAAATCTCGCTCTGAAATTTTCGTTTTCCAAAAGCTTGCCGCCTACAAATCCGCTGGGCCAGCCGTTTTCGTCGTAAACCCAGGCTTTCATTCCGAGTTCTTTTGCCGTTTTTAAGCATGCGGCAATGCACGAAAACCATTTTTCTCCAAGGTATTCGTCTTTTAACCCCGTTCTTGCATGCATGATGAAACCGCCTATTTCGGCACGCTTCATATCTTCTATTTGCTTAACTAAAACGTTTTCGTCCAAAGTATTGTTCCATGACCAGAACGGAATACTTTTATATTCGTCCAAATTACCGGTTAAAGCTTTTTTTAGCGTATCGTTCATATTGTTTTTTCTCCTGCGTCGGATTATCCCGACAACCTCGTTTATTTTAACATAATTTTTGTTTCATTGCAACTTTTTATTTATAAAAAAGATGCGCTTGAATACAAAAAATAGTATAAATAAACGAGAAAATAAACACGCTCTTCAATAAAAAAAGCTTTAAGGCACAAAAAAACACCCCAAAGCTTGTTCTTTAATATAAATGCTAATTTAAATTCCGTATAAATGCTAATTTAAATTCCGTATTTTTCGGTTATGAATCCTTGCCCGCAATTATGGTTTTTATTAAAGACACAACCGAACAAAATGCGCCCGTAAGACTTATTAAAATGCTTACGAAAATCGCGCTTTTTACCGAACATTCGGGATTAGCAGAGCAAAAATCGGAAATAATAGCCGATCCGTTCATGCTTTTTGCAATGTTGCTGCATATGAACAGACAAACAACCTGCAAAAGCTGCAACGCACAGGAAACGTAAGAAAGCTTATATTTTTTTCCAAACACGATTATCCCTTCGCAAGCGGCGGTAAAGATTGCGATTATTAAAGATATAAACGTAAAAGTTCCGAGTTGTTCGCAATAGTTTTTTGCGTAAGAAAAGAACGGAACGGCAATATCGCCGTACACTGCATCGGTAGACGTATACGTTCTTGTTATTGCGGCTATTATAAATGACCAACCGCTCACCTTTGCCTGCGTTCCCATGCCTATGCGGGTATTATACAGATAAACCCAGTTGAAAAAATAGCATAGAAACAAAGCCGGAATCAAAGCAAGAGCTATCCTGTGATATTTGCCGGTTTTTTTAAGACTGTCAAGATATATTTCGTATTTTAATTTGCTTTCGCGCTCCGCGCGCATTTTTTTATTTGCCATTTTAGTAAAAATTCTTGCGTGTTTTGTTTTAAAAATATAAAAAAGTGCCGCTATAAGTTGATTATCGCAACTTTTAAGTTAAATAATCGCCCGCATTTTTTTACTCTTGCGGGCGATAAATCAGAATAAATTATTCCCTGTTATTTTAAATTCTGCGGGTTTAAACATTCAAGTTCGGGAAGAACGAACATTCCGTTTTTGCGGATAAGTTTATCGTCAAAATAAATTTCGCCGCCGCCGTATTTTTCGGTCATTATAAGAACCAGATCCCAGTGAATGCTCGAATGATTGCCGTTGTCGCATTCGTCGTAGCAGCAACCCGGCGTAAAGTGGATAGAACCGGCGATCTTTTCGTCGAACAAAATATCGCCCATAGGATTATTGATATACGGATTTACGCCGATAGCAAATTCGCCGACATATCTTGCGCCGTCATCGGTATTGAATATCTCTTCGATTTGCTTAGGATAGTTAGACGTTGCGCTTACGATTTTACCGTCTTTGAACTCAAGACGGATATTTTCGTGCTTTAAGCCCTGCTGGAGCGAAGGAGCGTTGTATGAAATAACGCCGTTTACGCTGTTTTTAACGGGCGCGGTGTAAACTTCGCCGTCGGGGATATTGCAGGTACCCGAGCATTTGATTGCGGGAAGTCCTTTAATGGAAAATCTTAAATCCGTTCCCGGAGCGATAAGGTGAACTTTGTCGGTTTTTTCCATAAGAGCTTTTAACGAATCCATGGCTTTATCCATTTTTGCATAGTCCATAGTGCATACGTCGAAATAAAAATCTTCAAACGCTTCGGTAGACATGCCCGAAAGCTGCGACATAGAAGCCGTAGGATATCTTAAAACTACCCAACGGGTGTGAGATACGCGTCTTTCGTGGTGAACGGGATAACTGTAAAGGCGTTGATAATATCCGTTTTGCGTGGCGGGAACGTCGCTGAGCTCGCAGGAGTTTTCTCCGCCGCGAATGCCGATGTAGCAGTCCATATCGTCCATTACGAATGCGTCGTACTTTGCCCAGAGTTTGCAATATTCCTCGTTGCAGTCCTTAATCATAGCGCGCATTACGGCGTGATCGCGAAGATATACGAACGGATAACCCCCTGCCGAATATACTTCGGATACGAGCGCTTTTACAAGCTCATTTGGGATTCCGAATGCTTCGATCATTACTTTTTCGCCTTTTTGTACTTTACAAGAATAGTTTACAAGATTTTTGGCAAGTTTTAAAATTCTTTCGTCTTTCATAAAATTTCCTCTTTTTGCGCGAGCGAACTTGCATATCACCCGCGCGACAATAATTATTTAATAATTACATTATATACCTTTAAAATAACAAAATCAATTGTTATCGGCAGGTTTTTGCCTATAAAAAACTTTTTTAACCCTTTTGACGGTATTTTTTGCAGTTTAAAAAATTTTTATGAATTTATTAAAAATTTATATGAAAACTATTGACATTCATATGAATGTATGTTATACTCATATTGCAAAACAAGAAAGGCAGGTATAAAATATGGCGTGTTACCCCGGAACGGTAATTAAAAAAGGAGAGCTTAGCGGAGAACAGTTTTTAGAGGGAATGTTTATGGCTGGAAAAGGGCTTGTAATGCAACAACTTACCGAAATAACTGGGCTTGGATCGCCCGCAATATTCAACTGGGTAAACCGCGGATTTATCGCGCACCCGATTGAAAGAAGATATAATAAGAAAACCGTAGCGCGTATATTTATAATAAATATGTTAAGAGAGATGATAAGCCTTGACGACATTAAAAAACTTTTAACATACGTAAACGGTAATCCCGACGACGGAAACGACGATATCATACCCGAAAGCAAGCTGTATGCATACTTGTGCAACGTTATATTTGCCGAAAATTTCAGGCTTGAAACCATAGACGAACTTATAGATACGACAATACAAAACTACAGCGAACAGATAGCGGGCGCAAAAACGCGCGTTAAAACCGCCCTTTCGATAATTTGTAAAGTGTACCGCGCCGAAGATATTTTAAAAGATTGCAAAACGCAGCTTGACAAAATAGAAAACAAAAACATTTTCGGCAGGTAATTTATATATATTTATATAATGATTTAGTATAACAAAAGGAGGACAACAAAATGGCACAATTCTGGGCAAGCTTATCCGTGCTTGAAAGAGTCTATTTCTGCATAGGGCTTGCGGCAACCGTTTTTCTGATTCTGCAAATTATAATGATGCTGTTCGGAATAGGCGAATCGGGAACCGATATAGACCTTGACGGCGACGGCGAACCGGACGTAAGCATTGACAGCTCCGACGGGTTCACCCTGTTTTCGCTTCGCGGACTGATAGCGTTCTTTGCAATCGGCGGCTGGGTAGGCTTTATTCTGGCAGACGTTTCCACTGCACTTGCGATAGTTTTATCTATAGTGTGCGGCTCTCTTGCACTTGTGGCAATGGCGTTTATTATGCGCGGAATTATGAAAATGCGTTCGGACGGAAACATAAGCATTGATAAAGCAATAGGAAAAACCGCGGACGTATATCTTACGATTCCTGAAAAAAACGGCGGGCAAGGCAAAGTTACTTTGACTTTAGAAGAAAGATTTGTTGAGCTTGACGCCGTTACGAACGATGAATCACCTATTCCCACCGGCTGCAAAGTTAAAGTTACCGGAGTAAGCGGGCAAACTTTGATTGTTGAAAAAATTTAAAAACAAGCTTAAAAAACATTTAAAAACAAAGCGTAAAAACAAAACGCAAAATTCTAATTAAAAATACGTAAAAGGAGCAAAAAAAATGACAGCACTTAACAACCTTTTGGCGGGAAGCGAAAGGCTCCCCATACTAATCGTAGTAATCGTACTTATACTGTTTATGATTCTGCTTTTGATTGCGACGCGCGTAAAAAGATGCCCGTCGGATAAAATCATGGTCGTTTACGGTAAAGTAAGCAAATCGAAAGACGGCACTCACCGCTCGGCAAAATGCGTACACGGCGGCACGGAGTTTATAGTTCCCCTGTTCCAGTCGTATGCATTTTTGGACCTTACCCCTATCTCTATTTCGGTAGACCTTAAAAGCGCACTTTCGCGCCAGAACATTCGTATAGACGTTCCCTCTATATTCACGGTAGGTATTTCGACCGAACAAGGCGTTATGCAAAATGCCGCTGAAAGACTTTTAGGACTTAAACTCGTACAAATTCAGGAACTTGCAAAAGATATCATATTCGGTCAGTTGCGTTTGGTTATTGCAACAATGGACATAGAAGAAATCAATACCGACAGAGATAAATTTCTGGAAGCGGTTTCAAGAAACGTTGAAGGCGAACTTAAAAAAATAGGTTTAAGACTTATAAACGTAAACGTAACCGATATCAGCGACGAATCGGGCTACATAGTTGCACTCGGTAAAGAAGCTGCCGCTAAAGCTATAAACGACGCTAAAATCTCGGTTGCGGAAGAAGACAGAAAAGGTGCTATAGGTGAAGCGAACGCAAGAAAGGATCAGAGAATTCACGTTGCGGACGCAGACTCTCAGGCAATAAAGGGCGAAAACAACGCGAAGATAGAAATAGCAAACTCGCTTTCGCTCCTGCGTGAAAAACAGGCGGAAGCCGAACAGCGCGCGGTATCGGCAGAAAAGATAAACACCGCAAAAGCTCTTGCCGACGCGTACGAAGCCGAAAAACAGGCGGAAATCGTAAGAGCTTCGCGTGAAAAAGCTACTCAGGAAGCCGACATTTTGGTAAAAACCGAAGTTGAAAAGAGAAGAATCGAACTTCAGGCAGAGGCAGAAGCCGAACGTATCAGACGTCAGGCACAAGGTGAAGCGGACGCAACCTATGCAAAAATGGAAGCGGAAGCACGCGGCGTAAAAGCGGTTCTTACCGCTCAGGCAGAAGGTCTTGCGGAAATCGTAAAAGCCGCGGGCGGCGATACGAACGAAGCTACCAGACTTATGATTGCCGACAAGATTGAAAAACTTGTTGCTACTCAGGTTGAAGCTATCAAGAACATCAAGATAGACAAAGTAACCGTATGGGACGGCGGCGAAGGCAAAGAAGGCAAAACCGCCACGGCAAACTTTTTATCGGGAATAGCTAAATCGCTCCCCCCGATGAACGACTTGTTTGCATCTGCCGGTCTTACTATGCCCGACTTTATCCGCCCGAAAGACGCCGAAAACAAAACGCAGGAAACTGCAAAAGACGAAAAAGCCGGAACAGCATCTGACAAAAAGTAAAAATAATTTGTAAAAGGCTATTTTGCGGCGAATAAACTTAAACGCTTTGCTTTATTTTCAGCAAGGCGTTTTTTTTGCTGTTTTTAGTTGCAATTTGCGACGTAAAAGATTTATAACGGCAATTTATGGCTGATTAAAAAAAAGATTATGTAACTTGTAAACTTTTTTTTAATATGCTATTGACATTTTATTGTCTATGTATTATACTGTAAAGGTAATGGGACAAAACATGTTCCTAAAATTTGGGTAAAACCCGAAAAAGGAGTAAAGAAATGAAGAAACTTTTAATCGCACTTCTCTTGGTTGTACTCACGTTCGGTACCGTTGCCGCTTGTGGCAGAACTGACGATAAGAACGAAGCTAAGTACAAAGTCGCAATGATCACCGACTACGGCGATATTACCGACCAGTCCTTTAACCAGACAACTCACGAAGCTTGTGAAAAATTCTGCGCGGATAATAAAATTGATTATAAATATTATAAACCCGCAGGCGATTCTACCGCTGAAAGAGTTGCATCCGTCAATTTGGCAATTAATAAAGGTTATAACGTAATAGTTATGCCCGGATATGCTTTTGCTGAAACTATAGACCAAGTTGCAGATAAAAATCCTACAGTTAAATTCATAGCTTTGGACGTTGCAAAAGGAGATCTTCTTGCGGCTCATTATGGTGCAGCCTACAACTATGATCCCGATGATGAACAATGGGCGGGTTATAAGCTTCCTTCAAACGTTACTACTTTCGTTTATAAAGAAGAATTAGCCGGCTTTATGGCAGGATATGCAGCAGTTAAAGAAGGTTATGAAAAACTCGGTTTCCTTGGCGGAATGGCTGTTCCCGCAGTTATCCGTTTCGGTTACGGTTTTGTTCAGGGCGCAGATAAAGCTGCCGTTGAAATGAAAAAAGCCGATAAAGTTTCGGTAAATTACATTTACGGCGGACAATTCAAAGGCGACGACGAAATCAAAGCTAAAATGGACACTTGGTACAAAGCAGGAACGCAGGTAGTATTTGCTTGCGGCGGCGGTATTTACACTTCTGCATGCGACGCAGCTACCGCTGAAGGCGTAAACGGTAAAGTTATAGGCGTTGATACCGATCAGCACGGCGTTATTTCTTCTCTCTATAAAAATGCCGATCTCTGCATTACTTCCGCTATGAAAGGTCTTGCAGCTACCGTAAAAACCGCTTTAACCGACCTTATCCGTGGCGAAGGCGCAAACTGGGATAGCAAATATGCAAGCAAAATAACCACTTTGGGATTAGTTTCCGGTACCGACGTTGAAGCAAACTACGTTCAGCTTCCTATTGCAAGCGCATCCTGGAAAATGACTCACTTCACCGTTGACGATTACAAAGCACTCGTTAAGAAAATGTTTGACGGCGATATAACCGTAAACGATACTACCGGAGGTATGCCCGCTACTACTATTACCGTAGATCAGCAAGGAACTATTAAAACCGGTAACTAAAAATTAAAACAAGCTAAACTAAAAAGGAAGGCAAGAGGCATTTTGCCTTCCTTTTTTAAAATTTACATTCTGCCGAGGCGAATACATTTTATAAGCTTTCCCCTCGCGAAATAAACGCGGAGTATTTGATAATGGAAAACGAATATATAATCGAAATGCTTAACATAACAAAGCAATTCGGTTCTTTAAAAGCAAACGACGACGTGACGCTCCGTCTTAAAAAAGGCGAAATTCACGCTCTGCTCGGTGAAAACGGTGCCGGAAAATCAACTCTTATGAGTATTCTTTTCGGACTGTATACCCCGGATAACGGAATAATTAAAAAGAATGGTAAGGAAGTAAAAATAACAAACCCGAACGACGCAACCGCGCTTGGCATAGGAATGGTTCACCAACATTTTAAATTAGTTGAAGTATTTTCGGTGTTGGATAACATTATTTTAGGTGCGGAAGATACTAAATTCGGATTTTTACAAAAGAAAACCGCGCGCGAAAAAGTTATTGCGCTTTCAGAAAAATACGGACTGAAAATAGATCCCGACGCAATAATAGAAGACATAACGGTTGGCATGCAACAGCGTGTGGAAATTTTAAAAATGCTTTACCGCGACAACGAAGTGCTGATTTTTGACGAGCCTACGGCGGTTCTTACCCCGCAGGAAATTGACGAACTTTTGCACATTATGAAAAATTTAAAAGCGGAAGGCAAGTCAATTCTGTTTATAACCCACAAATTAAACGAGATAATGGCGGTTGCCGATACCTGCACGATACTTAGAAAAGGCAAATATATAGGCACCGTTGACATAAAAGACACTACTAAAGAAGAACTTTCCGAAATGATGGTAGGAAGAAACGTCAAGTTTATTGCCGACAAAACGCCTGCTAATCCAAAGGAAGAGATTTTAAAAGTTGAAAATCTTTGCGTAAAGAGTAAACTTCATAAAAAAGACGCGGTACATAACGTAAACTTTTCGGTTAAAGCCGGAGAAATAGTGTGCGTTGCGGGAATTGACGGAAACGGTCAATCCGAACTTATTCACGCAATAACCGGACTTGAAAAAGCCGAAAGCGGAAAAGTTATCCTTTGCGGCGAAGATATTACCGATAAAAATATCCGTTATAAAAACACTCACGGACTAAGCCATATTCCGGAAGACAGACATAAACACGGACTTGTTCTGGACTACTCTTTGGAACAAAACCTTGTGCTGCAACGTTACTTTGAACCCGAGTTTGAACGTTTTGGATTTATAAAATTCAAAAACGTGCGCGACTACGCAAACAGACTAATACAAGAATACGACGTAAGAAGTTCGGCAGGTCCGGTAAGCTCGGCAGGCTCGCTTTCGGGCGGCAATCAGCAAAAGGCTATTATCGCGCGCGAAACCGACAGAGAGCATAAGCTTTTAATTGCCGTTCAACCTACCCGCGGTCTTGACGTGGGTGCGATTGAATTTGTCCACGAACGCATAATCGCACTCAGGGATAAAGGCACGGCTGTACTGCTTGTTTCGCTCGAACTTGACGAAGTAATGAATTTATCGGACAGAATACTCGTTATGTACGAAGGCGAAATTGTCGGCGAATTCGATCCTAAAAAAGTTTCGCCGCAGGAACTCGGACTTTATATGTCCGGCGCAAAACGGCAAACTGTTAATAAAACAGCCGTTTCGGAGGGCTGATTTATGCAAAAGATAAAAGATTTTTTTGTTAAGTTATTTTGCACCATAGGAAGATTTTTTAAAAAGCTTGGTTTAAAAATAGCCGAATTTTTTAAAGATCTGTTTACCGTTCACGACGGCAAGCCCCCGCTTATTCATACCGCGCTTAAAAAAGACGGCGTACAAATTGCGATAGCTTCGATTATTTGCGCTGTTTTGGGGCTTTTTGCCGGATTTTTGATATTGTTATGTTTGAACCCCGAACATGCGGCGGAAGGTCTTGGCGATATTTTAAAAGCTTACTTTATATTTAGCAACCGTGAATTAAGACTTGAAAATTTTGGCAATATGATAGTAAAAGCCGTACCGCTGCTTATGTGCGGACTTTCGGTACTGTTTGCTTATAAAACAGGATTATTCAATATAGGCGTTGCGGGACAATATTGTATGGGAATATGCGCATCATTGTTTGCTGCTATTGCCTGGCAGTTACCCTGGTATTTATGCGTACTGTTCGCAATAGCGGTCGGCGCGATATGGGGAATGATTTCGGGTGCGTTTAAAGCAATATTTAACGTGAACGAAGTTATAGCCTGCATAATGACAAACTGGATAGGTCTTTATATAACCAACATTTTCCTTGCGGACGAAAGAGTGAGTAACCCCTCCCTTTCGGAAACGTATAACATCACCGCAAAAAATCCGGGGGCAATTCTTCCGGCTTTGGGACTAGATAAACTTTTCGGAAGCGAATACGTTACGATAGCTTTAATTTTATCGGTGATAATTGCGATAGTTATTTCCGTTCTGCTTTCAAAAACAACTTTCGGTTATCAGATAAAAGCAACGGGTTTAAACAAACATGCGGCATTATATTCAGGAATGAAACATAACCGCAATATTATTGTAACCATGGCGATAGCCGGCGGACTTGCCGCGGCGGGAGCTTCGTTCTATTACTTGACGGGAATTGAAAATTATAAATCAAGTGGTTCACTTCCAGCAACGGGATTCAACGGCATTGCGGTTGCATTCCTTGGCGGGCTTAACCCCATAGGTACAATTTTTGCATCGCTTTTTGTTCAGCATATAATGGTTGGCGGAGCATATCTCGATACTACATATTTCAACCCTCAAGTTGCAGATTTGATTGTTGCTATAATTATTTATCTCTGCGCGTTCGTTTTATTCATACGTCAGTTTATGTCAAAACGGCTCAAGAAAAAAGACGAAATCTATTCCGCACTTTTATCTGCGCCCGTAAACGAGATAAATTCTACCGCTAAAAAACGCGAAAATAACTAAGGCAAGGAGGATATAATTATGGTTTTACTTATTCAATATACGCTTATATTTTCCGCCGTTTTAATTATGGTTGCGCTTGGCGGAATGTTTTCGGAAAGAAGCGGCGTAATAAACATAGGGCTTGAAGGCATAATGGTTTTTGGTGCGCTCGGCGGCGCGTTGATGATGAACTGGCTGCCGGAAAACTGCTCGCCGTTTATTACAATTCTTTTAACTATTTTAACGGCGGCAGCTGCGGGAATGATCTCTTCGCTGTTACTTGCCGTTGCGGCAATCAATTTTAAAGCCGACCAGACCTTGGCAGGGACCGCGCTTAACATGCTTGCGACAGCTGCTGCAACCGTTATTGTAAAGGCGTTTAATACGGCAAAGTTAGGCAAAAACTCGCCCGCTCTCGATTTCTTGGTTCAACGTAATAAGTTCCTGTTTAAAATAGGATATATGGAATGCAGTTGGTTTATAATTATTGCAATCGTACTGTTTGCAGTTTCGACCGTACTGTTATATAAAACGCGTTTCGGTTTAAGACTGCGCTCTTGCGGAGAACACCCGCAGGCGGCGGCAAGCGTTGGAATTAACGTAAAAAAAATGAGATACGCCGGCGTGCTTATTTCGGGCTTTTTAGGCGGCATAGGCGGTATTATATATATTGCCGCGGCAAACAACAGCTGGCAGTTCGACATGGGCGTTGCAGGAGCAGGCTTTTTAGCCCTTGCCGTTATGATTTTCGGGCAATGGAAGCCGCTTCGCATAGGTCTTGCGGCACTGCTGTTCGGCGTATTCCGCGCCCTTTCAAACGTCTATACGGGCATACCGTTCTTTTCAGGTCTGGGAATCAGCCCGTCCGTTTACAGAATGCTCCCGTATATAGTTTCGCTTATCGTTCTGGCGTTTACGTCAAACAAATCGCGTGCGCCTAAAGCCGAAGGTATTCCGTACTAAAACGTTTAATTAAAAATTAAGGAGTTGCATTATTTTGCAGCTCCTTTTTTATTGCTTTATTTAACTAAAATATGTGATAATCAACTTATAGCGGGATTTTTATTGTGCCTTAATAATTTTTAACATGTAAAAAGCAAAGCGTTTTAAGCTGAAATTTCAGCGTTTAAATCTTGCGACAAAACGCTTTTCACCGCTACTTTCGCCTTGAATAAATACGTAATCGCCGACTTCTGCTTTTTTTATTTCAAGAGTTTGGTTAAGCTTGGTTTCCTTTAAATAATCTATATGAAGTTCTTTTAATGCACAAGGGAAAAACTCGTAAATTACGTCGGCATAGCGGGTGTTGTTAAAATGCCCTACTATATCGGTATCCGATTTACGGACAGTATAACAGCCTATCGTTTCGGCGTTTTCGAAATTGAACTTTATCCTTTTAAACTCGGAAAACTTTAAGTTATCGCTTAGTTTTACGGGGTATTTAAACTGCCCCGATAAATCGATTTTGCGTGAATCTATATGGATTATCAACCAACGGGAAGCGCCTTTTACTAAAGTATTGCCGATTGCGTCTTCAATATAAAAATCCATATCGTAAAAAACGCGCACGGGATTATAAGCGGTAACGCCTACCGTAACAAGTGATAGCTCGTGTATATCTTTTAATTGCGTGTAACTCACGCTTTCTAAAATCCAGCAATATCCCCTACCTATTAACGACGGCATAGATAGCCCCATTTGCTTTTCGTAAAGACCTGCCGTAGTCTGAAACAGATCGAGTATTCCTACGGGTTTAACTCTATTGCCTAAACTGCCTATCATATTCTGAGTTATAAAGTATTGTTGTGTGAAAGCCATTTCATATTTCTCCGTTTTTTACTGTCGGATTTATTGTATCACGATAAACGGCTTTTTGTTGTCTATTGTAATTAAGCTTTCACGCTACATATTTTTTTGCTTAAGTGGAGTTAAAAATTATTCTCTCTACTATAAAAAAAACCGTTCTACCGTGAGTAGATACGACTTTTTTTTAAGATACAATCAGCGGTTTTGTAACGCTGCATTTTTTACTTGAATACCTTTTACAAACATAAAAAAATACCGACGCGAAAGTTTTTACGCATCGGCATATTTTTTATTCTGTTTAATTATTCGTCTTTTTTAGCGTCGTCAGCTTTAGCGGAATCTTCATCTTTAGCGTCGTCGGTCTTTTTCTTTTTTAAGAAAGCGAATAAGTTCTTCTTTTCCTTAACTACGGGCGCACCGGGGATAACTTCGCCGGAAGCAATTCTTTCAAGTTCCTTTTCGGGAACATAAGCTTTTGTGCCTTCGCCTTCAAGCATAGTAAGTTCGGTTTCTTTATCGAACAGATGGCAATGCATAATGTCGATAGCAAGTTCGATTCTCTGATCTCTTTCGGTGGTAGTTCTTGAATCAACGCGAGCGATCATCTGAGCTTCGCTGTCAACCAAGCTCTTGACCTTGCCGTCTTCCTGATCTAAAGATTCGCCTCTGTCGAATACGCAGTAAAGTTGAGTTTCGGCACCGAGTTTTTCAACTACGTCAACGATAACTTTAACAACGGATTCTTTGGAATTAGCTATAAAGCCTGCATCGTCGTGCATATCTTCGGGACGAACGCCGAATACAACTTCTCTTCCGGTATTAAGATATTTATCAAGATCAATAATCTTTTCGGACTTGCCTCTCGGAAGTACGATAGTATTGCCTTCGAATTCTACGCATACTCTGTCACGCGTGCCGGTTAAAACAGCGTTGAAGAAGTTCATCTGCGGAGTTCCGATAAAACCTGCAACAAATTTGTTTGCGGGATAATCGTAAAGTTTCTGCGGAGCGTCAACCTGCTGAATGAAGCCGTCTTTCATAACAACGATTCTGGTACCCATGGTCATAGCTTCTACCTGATCGTGGGTAACGTAAATAAAGGTTGTTTGCAGTCTGTGGTGAAGTTTGGTGATCTCTGTTCTCATCTGAGCGCGGAGCTTAGCGTCGAGGTTGGACAGAGGTTCGTCCAAAAGGAATACCTTAGGTTCACGAACGATTGCTCTTCCGAGCGCAACTCTCTGTTTCTGACCGCCGGACAACGCCTTAGGCTTTCTTTGCAGATAAATTTCAAGACCTAAAATTCTTGCTGCTTCTTTAACTCTCTGGTCAATTTCGTCCTTGGGCATCTTGCGAAGCTTAAGACCGAATGCCATATTGTCATAAACCGTCATGTGCGGATAAAGAGCATAGTTCTGGAAAACCATTGCTATATCTCTGTCTTTAGGCTGAACGTCGTTCATCAACTTACCGTCGATATACAGTTCGCCGTCGGTGATCTCTTCAAGTCCCGCTATCATACGAAGAGTTGTGGATTTTCCGCAACCGGAAGGTCCTACAAATACGATAAACTCTTTATCTTCGATATCAAGCGTAAAGTCCGTAACGGCGGTAACACCGGACGGATATACCTTGTAGATGTGTTTGAGATCCAAACTTGCCATACAATTTCCTCCATAGAATGTATAAATCTATTTGTCTTTATTTATTATACCTTATTTATTAAAAAAAAACAATAGTCAAACTGCTCAATTTATTGCCCTGCGATTGTATAACTTGCACTAAAAATAAAAAAATTCCTTTAATTTGCTTAACTACGCAGTACTCAAAAAAACTTACAAAATAATAAATGCCGATATACACGCAAAAACGATTGTACGAGTTTGTTTTTTTTGATATAATGGATATACAATATAATTAAGCTTAAAGGTACATTATGAATATCAGTGCTTACATCCCGCACAAAATAGTAAAAAATAAAAGCCTTATATCCCTTACGGATACTTCGCGCGAAGATATTTTTGAATATTTGTATCTCGCACGCGAATTCAAACGCCAGAAAACCGCAGGCGAAAAAAATCTTTGCCTTACGGATAAATATATCGCGCTCATTTCAAAGCCATATTATATCCGCTCGCGCGCGGCGTTTCAGATTGCGGCAACCGACCTCGGCGCAAAAACCGTGATTATTCCGCTTAGCGGTCCCGAGATAGACGAAGCACTTAAAGATCGCGATATTATAAGGAATTTAAGCGACTACGGAATTTCGTCTTTCGTGGTTGACACCGCGTTTTTTCACGACGCGGAAATTATAGAAAATTATGCCGAAATACCCATTGTAAACGCAAACGGCAAATCAAGCCCGTGTCAGGCACTTGCCGCGCTTTTAACAATATGGGAAAACTTCGGTAAACTTCATGGATTGAATTTAACTTACGTTGGCAACGCAAACGACAGTGAAAATTCACTGCTATCAGGCGCGGCAAAATGCGGAATGAATGTCTGCGTGGTTTCGCCCGAAGAATTTACGCCGGACGACGACATAGTCAACTATTGCAGTCAGTTCAGTTTTGCTTCTGTTGCGAACAATATGGACGACGGCGTTCGCGGAGCGGACGTAATATACGTTTCGGAAAACGATTTTCCGCAAAAATATTCCTTAACGGACGCTCACCTTACGCATGCAAAAAAGGACGCTATTGTTTTACATTCGATCCCTTTAAACCGCGACAAAGATATTTCAGACGAAACGGCAGACGGCTCGGCTTCAAAGATTTTTGCTCAGTCGGCAAATTTGGTTCCCGTTTTAAAATCTGCACTTTATTTTACGGTTAAATAATTATATAATCAACGCAAAAGTGCCGCTATAAGTTGATTATCGGCACTTTTAATGCGATAAACAAAATAAGGAATAATATTGTAGTTCGGATATTACCGACTAAATTTAAACAATATTATACGAGTAAAAAAATGAAAATTGTATTATTTGGCGATTCAATAACGGATATGGGGCGTGACAGAACGTCGGACTTTAGCGCATTTTCGTATGGGCATGGTTATTCTAACGTTATTGCAAGCCAACTGATGAAATCAAATCCGCTCAAATACGAAATATATAATCACGGAATATCAGGAGACAGAACTGTAGATTTATATGCAAGACTCAAGCGCGACGTGTGGAACGTAAAACCAGACGTATTAAGTATTTTGGTAGGTATAAACGACGTCTGGCACGATCTGGGTGAAAATCCGAACGGCGTTGATATCGTTCGGTATGAAAAAGTATATAGAATGATGATAGAGGAAACCAAAGATAGATTGCCTGACCTTAAATTCATTTTAGCTGAACCCTTTGTTTTAAAATGCATAGCAACAGAAGAAAAATATAACATGCTTTTAAAAGTAAAAGATTATGCCAAAGTGGTGAAACGGCTTGCCGAAGAATATTCTTTACATTTTTTACCGTTACAGAAAAAATTAGACGAAGCTGCGGAGAAATTCGGGGCGGATAAGTTTTTATATGACGGCATACATCCTTCTCTTGCAGGCGCAGGATTGATTGCCGACGAATGGTTGAATTTATTTAAAAACGAAGTAGAGAATTAAATCTGTATATAACGAGACCGACTATAAAATTCAAGCAAAAAATAAAGATTATTAGTCTGCTGAATGGTTTGTGCTATTTGAATAAAAAAATAGTAAGTCTTAACTTATACAGATAATTCAGCCTGACACTTTTAAGCCTCGCCTGCACTTTTTTTAACGTTCGCAAGACTCTTTGAAAAAAAGTTTGCACTAAAAATTCAAGCGTAAGAGGCACATACAAAAAGTTTTTGTCGATACGCTCTGTTTGCTTTTTGTATGTTTGTATTTAAGACGAGCGTAAATCTGATAAAGGAATATGATGTAGCCTTTACTATATCATAAAAAATAAAAATGGATTCTAATTTTTTTGCAATTATTTCCAGAATGAAATACATAGCGAGATGGAGTTTAATGCACTCGTTAGAGACTGAAAACGTGATGGAACACACCTGTCAGGTTACGATTATAGCGCACGCCCTTGCCGTTATAAAAAACAAAATATACGGCGGAAACGTTGATCTGTTAAAAGTAATGATGTATTCGTTATATCACGAAACGGGCGAAGTTTCGACAGGCGACCTGCCTACCCCCGTAAAATATTACAACGACGATATAAAAAAAGCTTATAAAGCACTTGAAAAGGTTTCGTGCGAGAAAATAGCGAATACCTTGCCCGAAGATCTGATAGACGAATTTTTGCCGTATATTTTAGCCGACGAGAACGACGAAGAATACGTTATTATGAAAAGCGCGGATAAAATTTCGGCATACTTAAAATGCCTGACCGAATTAAAACTCGGAAACAACGAGTTTAAAAAAGCAAAAAATACGATAGAAAAAGAAATAAAGTCAAAAAAACTGCCGGAAGTAGAATACTTTATGAAAAAGTTCGTTCCCGCTTTTGAAAAAACGCTTGACGAACTCGACTATTAAGATAAAATAATAAACGACAAGGCTGCCGCATTTTTATTTGCGGCAGCCTCTTTTTTTACTTAAATCTCAGCCTATAAGTCGATTATCGACTATTTTAAACCATTTTAAGCGTTGGTCTTTGAAATTGAAATATAACCGAAATCTATTTTTATTTCAGATATAGAAGAACCGTTGCTCGTAATAAACAAAAGCTGAATTCCGTCAAGTTCCATATCTCTTGCAACTTTGAAAGAATATACGGTTTCGCCCGTTTTTAAGTCGGCATAGCCAAAATCTTCGGTATAGTTTGCGTCGCGGCAGGAAAACGACGTGATTTTATCCTGCGTTGCTATATTCATTTTTATATTGATGACATCTCCTGCCGAAGCGGTTATTTTTTGCGGAAACAAAACTTTTATCGCACTGCATATACCCCAGCTTCCGCACCCGAACGTTGCTGTTATTTTTCCGTTTTTATATTCGATTACAAGATTACTTACAGTATACCCTGCTGTTTCGGCTCCGAGCGAAACTTTATTGACGATAAGATATTTGTATAATTCGTCGTCAAAAGAACTGACGTAGCCCGTTTTGGGATTCAAGCCGTAAACGGTTTGCACTTCGTCGGAATCGAGCGTGTTTATGCCGTTACCCACGGCTTTTACAAAAACTATGCCCTTTTCTCCCTCAACCGAGCAAGTCGTCTGCTCGGTGAAAAACGTTTTGTTTCCAAGAGTTACGTTGTAGCCTTTTGCACCTGCAACGGTGTTCCATTCGGCTTTTTTATCGGTTACGGTTAGCCCTGAAACGTTAGGAAGCTGCTCGGCTATAGAAATACTGTCGATATAAAGGGTCATTTCTCCGCCACCGCTTTCCTTTGAAAAACAAAATTGAACGTTGGTTATATCGCTGTTTTTATCGCCTTTAACGCTGTACATTCTTATGTTTTTAAGCTCCGATTCGGACAGATAATAGGTATTCCACTCATCTTTTTTCAGTTTTTTATTTATAACCGCGGCTGAAATTTCGCCGCTGAAATTTTGTTTTTCAATTCCCGCAAAGCCGAAATTTTCGTGCAGGTCGGCACCCGTAACGTATGCTCTTACTGCCAGATATTTACCTTTTATCATAGCCGAAGTAACGGGAACGGCAAGTTTTACGTTTACGCAGCTATGCCCCGACGCGGTAAATTCCAAATCGATTTTTCCAACGCCCTTTGCGCCTTCAAATTCTTCAAGCCAGTCGTCTGAATATCTGTCGCCTATATTCCACCAAGGACTTACGTCGCCCGAGCGGATATAATTGCGATAATCGCTTTCGCCAAAGTCGCCTACGCAAAACTCTTCGAGCGAAGGATCTACCCAACCCGCGTCCTTAATAAGCCAACTAACGCTGTTTTGCGCTTTGTTGCCGGACGAATCTTCGGCAAACACGACATATTCAAAAACGCCGCCTTCGATTATGGGATAGGTTTCGTTCATCAGGTTATATTCCACCTGTTTTTTAGTTCCGTCACTGCCGGTAAAATACAATTTTGATTCGATCGTTTTAAGCTCGGAAGCTTCTTTAATATCCACGCCCGGAAGACTGCCCGACGTTTTTTCGCCGAGGAATAAATTGCGCGGCACGTTATCGAAAGAAATAACGGGCGCAACTCTGTCTACAATAGAAAACGAGCGCGTTTCTTTAAGTTTTGCCTGAGCGTATTCATACTCTATGGTATAATCGCCCGGAGCCAACGAAAACGAAGGATAATCCGCAACGATTTTTTTGCCGTCTTTTGCCACGACCGCGTAAGTTACCGCAAAAGAAACAGTGTTTCCGTTGCGATCTCTTACTTCGGCAAGCGGAAAGTCTATTTCTTCGGCGTAATCGATTTGCATTCCGTTTTCTATTTTACCGTCGATATAAATACTTAACCCGTCGTTTTTATTAAGACAGGAAGCAAACGAAAAGATGATAAAAAGGCTTAAAATTGCCGAAATGATTTTTTTCATTTTATGCCCCTTTGTCAGGATATTCCGACGCTCTTTTTATATTTTTCAATAAGAGTTTTCCACATTCCGTTATAATAATCGTAGGTCATCTGATATATTTCGTTGCCGCCGGTAGCCGTTCCTGCATAAATGTTGTTTGCAAGTGCCGAAGTGTTTTTAATATCGTAAAACCACATAATATTAACTTCTTTTTTAAACGGCTTATCAAGGCATGCGCTGTCCACGATTTTTACTTTATCGTTTTTGGTAAGTTTATTTACGCTCTTTGTAAAATCGGAAATCGCAAAGCCCATATCGCTGTCAGTAGGCAGATAACCGTAAGGCAGAACGCTTATTCCGTTCGTGTTTTTAGCGGCTATTTTCTGCGCGTTGTCGGATACGAGATATGCCAAAAATTTCTTTGCGTCGGTCTTGTTTTTTGCGCCCTTGGGAATTACAAAACAACGGCAGATATTTTCGGTAACCATATGTCTTGCTTCGCTGATTTTATCAAAGTCGTTTTGCGAGCAAAGCGTGCTTGAACTTGCTCCGCCATCGATTTCGCCTATAATCTGCGAGAGTTCGGCATCGGTCATATTTTTGTTTTCAAGCGTTTTTACTATATCGCTGATAACCGGCGAAGGCATTGCGTATACTTCCTGTTTTTGTATAACGCCTTCTTCAAAATACTCTTTTACTTCGGTTTCGAGCCAGCCGCCCACATAACACATTGCAATGCCCGGAAGCGTTTGCGCTCTGAATTTTCCGCCGTAGAAAACTTTATCGAGATCCTTATATTCAAACAGTTTACTGTTTTTATGCAGATACTGAACTTCGTCGCCTTCGGCTTTTCCGTAGAGCTTTTCGGCAAATTTATAAGTGCTTTCTATAGCCGTTTTGTTGTCGGATAAAACGTAAGGCGCGGCTTCGCTTAAAACGAGTTTGCCGTCTCTTTTCACAAGTCCGGAGTTAAAATTGTTCCAGCCGTCAAGCCCTGTCATCTGCGCAAACCAGTTCATAAGCGCGTATTGCGTATAATCGCCGCCTGCGGTATCGGCAAGCGCGGCTGCAGTTAAAAACACGCCTTTTTCAAAACACTTAGCACCGAATTCAAGCATTTCGTTTGTGGTTTTGGGCAAAACGTATTTATCTTTACCAAAGGTTTTATCTAATAAAGTTTTGTTATAAACCCAGTTAAACCCCGTCATAGCGGTTTGCGGAAGCTGATAATATCTTCCGTTTTCGTTATAATAGTTAATCGCATAAGCGGGCATTTTATTCTTGATTTTAACGTTTTCGCCATATACGGAAGTATTTTCGTAAAAATCGGTTAAATCTTCTAAACTATCGGATAAATCGAACATATCGGCTTCGATTTGATATAAATCGGCTATACCTACGTTGGATTCGATGTTGCTTTTTGCCGTAATGTTATCCGAACTCTTCTTTATTTCTATATAAAGCTCGGTATCTACGTTATCCATATAGTCCTTGGTAACGGCGTTTACCCATTCCGCGCCGTAACCGCCGGCATAATAACTGAAGGTAATTTTGTTTTTGCGGCGAGCGTAGTCAGACATATCTCCGCTGTTATCGGAAGGTTTAGTGCAACTTGCGGCAGTAAAAATCATCACCGCCAAAACTAAAAATGCAATTACTTTTTTCATTTCATTTTCTCCTTGTAATTTAATATAACCCGAGCTTTTGGAAAAATAAAATTTTACCTTCTGCCCGAAAAATTAAAATTCAGCCTTTTAATCCCCCGCCCATCTGAACGTTCATAAGATTTTTTTGAAAGATTAAAAACAGAGTAAGCGTAGGAATCATACAAATAATAAGCCCTGCAAAATATATGGGGTATTCTTCAGTCTTTTTAACCACCGACTGGTACATATATAATCCCGTTGACAAAGTCGGCAAATTAGGAAAATATACGAGCGGAGTGGCGTCGTCTGACCAAAGAGTTATAAACTGAGTCATAAAAAGCGCGCATACGGGAGATATTACCTGCGGCAACATTATCCTGAAAAACACGGTGCAATCGCTTGCGCCGTCTATAAAAGCGGCTTCGGCATAGCCCCAGCTTACGCCTTTGAACGTGGCGTACATTATAATAAAGATTGAGCCGACTGACGAGGCGTTAAGAATTATGTACGTTCTTGAATCGTAACTGCCTATTGCCTGAGCGAATTTAAGCGAACTTGCCATTGCGCCCATTATGGGAATCATCATTATTAAAAGCGCAGTGGTGTAAATCAGGTTGCGCCCCGGAAAACGGTATTTTGCTATAACGTAAGCCGTCATAGTGGAAAACAGTATAGATGTTAAAGACATTCCGCCCGCATACCATATGCTGTTTACAAACATCATGGGAACGCTTGTTCCTTCTACCGATAATTCCTTCCACGCCTTTAAATAGTTTGAAAACTGCAACTCCTTAGGCAAAGAGAACGCAGGCATTTCCATATACTCAAAACGCGTTTTTAAAGATACGAGTATTCCCCACACATAGGGAATTGCAAGTATCACCGTGTAAAGACAAAATATTATAAATACTATTGTGGAAACGACGGTAAAACGGCTCTTTTTTCTTTTTGCTTTAAAATTTGCCGCCATCAGTAACTCACCTCCGGATCTGCTTTAGACATAAGGTACCTAACGCCGAACACAATGGGAATGGATAAAACCGTGAAGAATATTCCCACTGCCGAGGCGTAAGAATAATCGCCGCCGAATTTAACGCGGTCGAATATCCAGTACGCAAGCGTATATGTGTTGTACTGCCCGCCCGTAAAGTAAAGAATAGGACCTGTAGACATAAATATTCCCGTTAAACTAAGCACGACGTAAGTGGATAACGTGTCCCAGCAAAGCGGCGTTATGATGTGCCAGAATTCGGTCCACTGTCTGCAACCGTCTATCTGCGCGGCCTCGGTGTATTCCTGCGGCAAACGGTTAAGCGTGCCTAAAAGAATTAAAAAGGTAGAGCCGAATCCGCTTATAAAGCAATAAATTAAAATTACGTTGGTTGCGGTATCGGGATTTGCAAGAAAATCGGAATACTCGTAGTTAAACCAGTCGCGAACTAAAATCCACAGCGGTCCGAACTCGCCTATAATGTTTTTAAAAATATTTACGGTGATTACCGGTGCTATTATCGACGGCAAAAAGAATAATATCGAAAAAGCACCATGCCCCGGTATTTTTTTATACAAAAAATACGCTATGATATAGGATAAAAACAGTTTTACGAGCGTGAGCGCAAAATATTTGAAAGTATTGAGCAGTGAAACGTACAAAATACTGTCCGTTAGCGAAAGCTCGTAAAAAAGCAGTTTAAAATTGCCGAAAGTGAACGGATCTTTAAACGGAGTTCCGTCGGTAAACGCTATCAGAATGGAATATGCGTTTACGTAAAAGAAGGAAAACAAACCCCAAAAACACGGGATAAGCATAAGGTAACAAAACAAATATGCTTTTTTTCGCATTCCTTTGGGAATTTCGCAGCCGCCACCTATTTTTTCTTTTTTTGTTTTCATATTTTAATGGTTTTTATCAGCTTTTATGCAGCGGAATAATAAACGCGCCGTCGCCTGCATCCAAAGCTATTCTTACGACGCCGTCGGTAAGTTTTACGGTAGAACACGTAAGTCCGCTTTCGCCCGTGCGATAAATAGCAACGTAATCGGAATTTTTAAAGCAAAGCTCCACCACGTTACTCTTTCCGCCTGACGGCAACGTGTAGTTTACTGCCAGATAACCGTCGTTTTCGCCCTTTTTAAACGAACCTATAAGCGTGTCGAGCTTACTTTTGGACTTTGATAAATCAAGTGAACCTGTATTTTCAAGCGTCATATCCTGAACGGAAGAAAATGCGTCTTCGTTTTCGATGCTCTTTTTATCGCTTGCATATACGGTATTTACGCCGCACCAGTCAAAAGCACAGATAACTTTTGAAAAATCGAGATATTTCTCGTTTGCCTGCTTTACGTAATCGTAAACTCTTTTTTGCATGTTCGTATCCATTATGCCGTTAAGGCGGACGGCTCCGTCAAGGTAAGAACGATAACAAAAATATTCAAACAGGTTCGCGCCCACAGCCATGCCCGTAAGAAGTTGGAATGATACGTCCTGACTACATTGTATATCTACAAGTCCGCTGTCGTAAAAGGTCTGAACGCAAATGCCCATATAAGCTTTATCTTTTTCGGATACGCTCTTATTGTACTCGGCGGTTTTTAAAGCCGCAATCAAAAGATCCGATAAAAACGAAGGTCTTATAACGCCCTTTTTGCTGAACGGATAGTTATCTAAACACACGCTCTTTTTGCCGTTTACGTTCTTTATGATTTTATCTATGTATTCCTGAACGTATTCGCCGTAAGTATGTCCTTTAAGCACGGTTTGCCCTGCATAACTCGGGAAAAGGTTCATATGAAAATACGTATCCGAATAGTTGGCGTTATACCAGCTTATAAGCGGCGCAAAAGATGAAAGCTTATCGTAATCGGGTTCGTCTGCCATATAAAAACCCTTTACTCCGCCGTTCTCTTTGAATTCGTTTGTAAGACTTCTGTTATCAAGGCTGTATTTCCTATCGTATTCCGAGCTGCCGTCTGCGGTAGTATCGAAGTAATAAGGATCGTTGTACTGATTGCGGATATAAACGTCAAGTCCGCTATCGTTTAAAGCCTTTATCGCTTTTTTGTATCCGTCGGTCATTTTTCCGCCGGAAGTTAAGCTTACAAAGTCCTCGGTTAAAATAAACCCGGAAAAGCCAAGCCCTTTATAATCCGCGAGCGAGCCGTTTGGATCGGGCGGCAAATCCGCTATTGTGATAAATTTTTGGGTTGTTTCAAATTTTGAATTGTCAAAATCGGGCGCAGACGAGCCTGAATTTACCGTAGTTCCGGTACACCCCGCTATACCGCAAAAAATTGCGGTGCTTAATGTTATAGCCATAAGTCTTTTTTTCATTATTTCTCCTTATATTTATGTTTTACGATTGCGCATATGAAAAATTATGCTTTGCTTTTATAAAACGAACGGCGGTTAAAAAACCATTACGATAGTTCCGATAACCGCAAACGCAACCGAAAGCCACGTTTTTAAAGTAGTTTTTTCTTTGAAACACAATCCCACTACTGCGGAAATAAATATTCCGCCGCCTGTTATTATAGGATATTGCAGCGAAGCGGGAACGGTTAAAAGCGATATAAGCAACAGTAAGTTGGCTATTCCGTTTATGCCGCCGCCCGCAAGCGACCAAGGCATTGCCTTCAAATAAGATTTTGAATTTACATCTTTTGTTTCGGCTTTATTATTTTTATAAAATAAAACCGCAAAACAATACATAATTCCGCCCAAAGCCGCCGTAAATATGCCGCGCAGTACGGAAAACTGTTCGCTGCCGACCTTTTCAAACGCAAATAAATCGCTTTGGTATATTGCGGACAAAACGCCGAATAACCCGTTGAGAATAAAGATCAGTATAAGGCAGCCCAGCGTTTTTGCGTCCGATTTTTCCTTTACGTCTATTTTTATGGCAATCGCAACGCATACGAGAATTATTCCCGCTATTTTAAACGCGCTGAACGCTTCTCCGCAAATAATTCCGTAAACTATAGGCAAAATCATTCCGCCGCCGAGCAGAAACAGCGAGTAATTAGCAATGTTCCCGTGCGATAACGCTTTGATTTGGAAAAAAGACATTACGTTGCAAAGAACCGCCCAGATAACAGCCATAACGAAAGAAAATAATGTACAGGACAAAACTCCCCCGTTATAAATAAACATTATAACGATAAAAAGTAAAGGCGAAGTGGCGTTGTAAATAAACGCAGATTTTATTCCGTCGCCCGCATTTTTTTGATATTTTTTGGTAAACGCGGATTGCACGCCGAACATAAGCGACGCCGCGCATATATATAAATACGCCATTACTTAGCGTTTTTTTCGTCTTGCTTATCTTTCTGCAACTCGCCCTGATGAAACGCCATGTGCGTGTAACCCGTTTGAGAATGCAAATCTTCGCACCATTTCATTTTAAGATATTCGTAAATAGTATCGGGAATATCGGGGTTGCCTTTGGAATATACGGGAATAAGCTGATCGCCCGCAACCTTTGGATCGGTACACGCAACGTCGTTTAAAAATTGAGCGCGTTCTTCCTTATTCCTGAGATTTGGTATGCTTTGCGTAATTCCGCCCTTTAAAACCGAACGATAGGCAAACAGTCCCGGAAGGAACATATCGAGCGCTTCGTAAACGTCGATGATATCCGCAGTTTTATCGCCGAGTATTTTCAGAACGAAATTGTGCATAGACCAGAAATCCGAGCCGCCGTGGCCGAAAGCTTTTTCCTTATCGTTACGTTCGCTCATACGGTAGGTTTCAAGTTTAGAAGTTTCGTACCCGCCCGAATACTCGTCGGCGTTGATATATATTCTGTCTATCGCGCCAAGTCCTGCGTCGTCTCTGCCGGTTTCAAGCCGACCTTTGTTGCCGTAAAGGCAATAATAGTTTGAATACTTATATAACCCGCCGTGAACACTTTTTACTATCGCGCCGTTGTTTAAAGTAATCATCTCTATGCCCCAGGTAGGACCTTTGCGCCCCGTTCTTAAGCTTCTTTCGTTTAGCTTACCTTCAAACCCGACGACCGAAACAGGTCTTAAACCCGTCATATGTATTATAGGCCCGATTGAGTGCGTGCAATAAAACGTAGCGTACATATTATTGCGCCAGTGATTTTTATCGCCGTAAGTTATGCTCGGCCAGATGCTTTCGCAGTTGTGAATATATTCGCACTCGGCATATTCAAGCTCGCCTATCTTATTTTCTTTATAGAGTCTGCGCATTTCGTAAGGCGCCGGCATATAGCAATAGTTTTCGCCGTAAGCGTAAATCTTGCCGGTGCGCTCAACGCATTCAACAAGTTCAACGGCTTCTTTCATAGTCTGCACGGGCATTACTTCCGAAAAGACGTGCAAGCCTTTTTCCATTGCCCTTATTGCAAAAGGCGCATGTTCGGTCGCGTAGTTTGCTAAAACGACGGCGTCCATATCATACTCGATAAAATCGTCAAAATTATCAAAATACGCAATGTTTAAGCCTTCGTTCTCTTTTTCCTGCATTTCAAGTCCTTCTTTCCATTTGTCGCATATGGCAACGACTTCGGCATTATCAGCTATTTTGCAATAGTTTATCATGCTCGTTCCCCTGTATGCGCCGAGAACTCCTATTCTTACCTTTTTCACTTTATCCTCCGTTTTTTTTATCCGCCGACGAAAAATTCGCCGACGGACTTACAAAAAATTAAATCGTTTTTATAAAATCGTAATAGTTAAATTTGAAATTTCTACGTTCAGTCTTCTTGCAACAAAAGTTATATCAAGCCCCGCGGAAGAATCGATATTCGAAAAATAGAAATCGCTGTTGCCGTCAAAAGCAAGTCTTGTTCCGTTGTGGTAGAAATAAATATTACCGTTTTCAAGTTTTACGGTTATTTTACCGCTCATATAAGCTACGTTCTGCTCAGTCTGATAAACCCAGCTCGTAGGTTCTGCAAACGTTCCGCGCATAGCAAATACCTTTTCTTCGGAAGGTAAAATTACAAACGAAACTCCGCCGATAGTTATTTCAATAAATCTCTTTTGCGTATGCCCCGTTTCGTATGCCAAATCGAAGTTAAGCTCAAAATTGCCCTTAGCCGCATAAGCGAGTTTTACGGACGCGTCGTATGAAGCAGATTCGGGATCGGTATCCATAGAGAGCGCAAATTTTATTTTATCTTCTGTAAGCGATACTGCATTTTCGCCGTAAGTGGGAACGTTTACAGTGGATTCGTTTAATTTTTCACTGTTAAAAATAACTCTTTCCACTCTGTCTACGCCGTCGGTGCCATGGAACATTACGAAATCGCTTATTTCAAAGCCTACTCTGTTTGCGTAAACGCCTATTGCCTGCGCGGCGGTAATATTATCGGCTATGCAGTCGGATTCGGCGGTAACGAGAGCCATTCCGTCAACGGTAACGTATAATTTACCCTCTGAAAGTCTTATTTCACACTCTATTTCGGCGTGCTGCGATAACGCGCCTTCGTAGCAACTTGCAAGCAATTCGCTGCCGCAAACCACCTGCAACTGGTCGTTATACGGATAATATTTTACGGCATATTCGCCGATTTTTACCATTGCGTATCTTTCGCCGGTATGGTCGGTTGATGTGTATTTAAATTTAAAATCGAGAATAAATTCGGCGTACTTTTTATCAAGTAATACCGAAGTATCGGATAAACCGGTTGCTGTTGACAGATTAACCGTGATTTTGTTATCGCTGAATGATACTGAATTTTGTTCTGGCGAAGAAACGGTAAATCTTTCGGTCATAGTTGCGGTTGTAAATACGTGTTTTTCAATACTCTTTATAACTTTTCCGCAAGCCGAGCATTTGGTTTCATAAGCCGTTTCGCCTTTTTCGCTTATAAACGTATGCGCGTTTTTATCGGTTTCGGTTTGGCAAACCGAACATTTTTTCCAGTGATATTCGTCGTCGGACTGCCAGTCGCCGGGAGTATGTTCGGCAAGAGGCAGAGTTTCGGTCTTTGTATAACCGCAAGTGCATTCATATACCTTTTCGCCTGCCTGTTTGCAAGTTGACTGCACTTCCGATTTTAAAGTGAGCGTATGGTCAACTTTTTCGGTCTGCTTTCCGCATTTGCATTTTGTGTAATGCCCGTCTTCATCAAAAACGGTTTGAGTAAAAGCGTGATCTTGCAAAACGACTTTGAATTGAGTGTCTCGGCTAACGCTTTCGGGAAGTTTTTCTATCATATCGTCCCATGCTTCGCCGCTTTCTACGGGAATTTTTTCCATATAACCTAAAAGGTGTTTGGTTTCGAGATATTCGCTAAGATCGGGAGCTGGGAGTTTTTCGCCTTCTTTTAATTTAAGTTCGTCACCTATTAAATTGCCGTTTTCGTCTACAAACGTAACCGTGTATTCTTTAACTTCGGTTCCGCCTGAACTCGAGGACGAATCGACAGAATCGATATCCGTCGTGCAAGCAGTAAAACATGCCAAGGCACATACGAGAGCTATGCATAAGATTATGCCGTAAATTTTTTTCATATTTCCTCCTTTATGCAAAAAATGCATTATGCGAACGTTTTTTTGTTCGACGCCTGTATTTTATCATTTTTTATTTGCCGTGTAAATGGAATATTTCCTAAATAATATGTAATTTAGCCACTTTGCATTGACATTTGCCCCCATATAAACTATAATATGAACAAACACACGCAGTGAAAACCGACGGCGGGAGGATATTTTTATGCCGAACAATATATGCAAATTCGTGGCGCAGGAAAATAACGGCGGAGATTTATACCCGCTGCACTACGTTTTTGAAACGCACGAACAGATTTTTGATAAATGGAGAATTTTGGCGCATTACAGAATGCACTACGTATATAAAGGAAACGCGGTTTTACATACGCAAAACGGCAAGTTTGAATTAAAAAAAGGCGATGTGTTTTTTTGCTTTCCGTCGGTGCCGTACGGGCTGGAATCCGTGAGCGATTTTCAGTATTATTATATAGGATATACGGGAACGAGAGCTTTAAGAATAATGAATAAGCTTGACGTAAACGAAAAAAACTGCGTGTTTTTGGGCTTTGAACAAACCGAGAATCTGTGGAAAATGCCGCTGAATTTTTCGCCGGAAGCAATAAAATATTACTCTGAAGGTATACTTTTATGTGTTTTTGCCGAAATTGCCAATAAGCAAAGCAATTTTTCGCAGGATAAAATTGCTGACGTTCCCATACAGATGAAAAAATATATAGACGATAATATGAGCAATTCCGAGCTATCGCTCGATATGATCGCAAAACATTTTTCGTATAATAAAAAATATCTTTCTAAAATTTTTCATCAGGAATTTAAAATAACATTTTCAAAATATCTTTGCAATATCCGTATTCAGAACGCCTGCTCGCTTATTGAAAAAGGATTTAAAAGCATTCAGGACATAGCGTATAACTCAGGCTTTCCGGACGCGTTGTATTTTTCAAAGTGCTTTAAAAACGTTATGGGCGTATCGCCTACGCAACATATTCAGGATATTAAAAATCAAAAAAAACAACAGTCTAAAAAACAGTCCGACGAAAAACAAAACGATAATCAAAACGCTAAAAATTAAATTTTCTATAGTAAAAACTTAATTATAGCAAAAACCGATTCGGTGAAACTCACGCGAATCGGTTTTTTGGTTTTTAAGATATTACTGCTGCCCTTCTTGCACTTGATTTTGTTCATGTTCTTTTTTCTCGTTCATTTTGTTAAGCGTATTCATTATCTGATCCTGTCCGTCTTTTACGGCTTTCCTGACCTTAAACGAATTTGCCGCGGCTATCGCACCGCCCAAAAGTCCGACTAAAAGTCCCATACAAAAATCTTTTTCCATTTCATACCTCCGTTGTAAAACACGCGATAATCGACTTATAGGTCGATTTTTTTTATAACACGCATGATTTTACGCCGATATAAGTATGTTTAATAAATCAAGTTTTATGCAAAGGCGAAATAAAATAAATTGTTTAATTAATAAAAGACATTTTCGCTTAGTCTTCAGGTTCTGCTTGCATATTAAAAGCCGAAACTATCTGATCGAATCTTGAAAGCACGGCGTCTTTGCCGTAGCCTGTATCGTTTGAAACGCACACAACGTTCTGCTCGCCCAAAGCTAAGCTATCCGCAATTTTTTTTGCGGCGGGTTTTATTCTTGTTTTTGCAAGTTTGTCTGTTTTAGTGAGAACGACGGTAAACGGTATTATGTAGTGATTTAAATAGTTTATAAAATCTATATCGTCTTCGTTGGGTTCGCGTCTGATATCGAGCAGTAAAAGCGCGTGAGCAATGTGTTCTTTTGCGTCGAAAAAGGCTTCAATCGTCTTTGCCCACTTGAGTTTTTCCGCTTTGGAAACCTGAGCAAAACCGTACCCCGGAAGATCCGCAAGCACAAACTCGCCCATATCGAAATAGTTTACAAGGCGCGTTCTGCCGGGATCTTTGGACGTACGCGCAAGTTTTTTACGGTTCGATATCATATTTATAAAGGAACTCTTTCCGACGTTACTCCTTCCGCATATGGCTACAAGCGGCTTATCGAACGTCATAAAACCGCTTTTATCCGCGGCGGATTTTAAAAATTTAGCGTCGCTTATTATCATTCAAAGCTCCTTATTTTGTGTTATTTTTTTCTATTGAAATACTTAATAATCAACTTATAGCCGCATTTTTTATTTTAAACCGATAATTGCGTGATCAAACACTTCGGAAACGTTATTAACGGGAATAAAGTTGATTATTTTTCTGTAAGACGCCGGAATATCTTCAAGGTCTTTTATGTTTTTGGCGGGAATAATTATATCCTTAATGCCAACGCGGTAAGCCGCAAGTGCTTTTTCTTTAAGCCCGCCGATAGGCAGAACTTTTCCGCGCAGGGTTATTTCTCCCGTCATTGCGATTTTTTTGTTTACGGGCTTTTCGCTAAAGGCAGAACACAGAGCCGTAGCCATAGTAATGCCTGCGCTTGGTCCGTCCTTAGGGGTTGCGCCTTCGGGAACGTGAATGTGAATGTCCCGAGTGGCAAAAAGCGACTCGTCTATATTGTATTTTGCCGCGTTTGCGTGAATAAAGCTTATCGCCGCGCGCGCACTTTCCTTCATAACGTCGCCGAGCTTACCGGTTAAAAGTATTTCGCCTTTGCCGTGAACAAGGCTGACTTCTATTGTAAGCGTCGTGCCTCCTACTGCCGTCCACGCAAGTCCTGTTGCAGAACCTACTTCGTTTTCAAGCTCGCCGTCGTCACCTAAATATTTTTTTACGCCCAGATATTTTTCAAGCTGATTATCGCCTATACGATAGCATTTTTTGGCGCCGTTTTGCGCTACGTCACACGCGATCTTGCGGCAGACAGAACCTATTTCACGTTCTAAATTTCTTACGCCCGCTTCACGCGTATATCCGTCTATAATACCGTTAACGGCACTTTCGCTGAAGTCTACCTTCACATTTTCAAGCCCGTTTGCCTTTAAACGTTTGGGTATTAAATAACGCTTTGCTATTTCGTATTTTTCCTCTCTCGTGTAGCCGTTAAGTTCGATAACTTCCATTCTGTCAAGCAGCGGCGCGGGAATAGTGTCAAGCGAGTTCGCGGTTGTAATAAACAACACGTCGGACAGGTCGAAAGGCGTTTCGAGATATCTGTCGCGGAACGTGACGTTCTGTTCGGGATCGAGAACTTCTAAAAGCGCAGACGCGGGATCGCCGCGAAGGTCGGAAGAAAGCTTGTCTATTTCGTCAAGCAAAAATACGGGGTTTGCACTGCCCGCTTCTTTAAGACCGTAAATTATACGACCGGGGATTGCTCCGATATAGGTTTTTCTGTGTCCTCTTATTTCGGCTTCGTCTTTAACGCCGCCAAGGCTCATTCTTACGAATTTTCTGTCTAACGCTTTTGCAATAGACGTTGCTACCGACGTTTTACCTACGCCCGGAGGACCTACAAGACACAAAATCGAGCCGCCTATTTTGCCGGTAAGCTTCATTACCGCAAGATATTCAACTATTCTCTGTTTTACTTTTTCAAGCCCGAAATGATCGGAATCGAGAATTTTTTTAGCTTCTGCCAAGCTTTCCCTGTCCTTCGTTTTAACACCGAAAGGCAGATCTATAATCCAGTCAAGATAAGTTCTGAGTACCGTATAGTCTGGCGAGTTTGGACTCATTTTGGACATTCTTGAAAGTTCTTTTAACGCCTTATCCTCAACTTCCTTGGGCATATGTTTATCTTTAATAGCCTTTTCAAGCTCGAATTTCTCGTTTTCGTCGTCGCCGAGTTCCTGATGTATAGCTTTTAACTGCTCGCGCAGATAGAACTCTTTCTGCCCTTTTTCCACGCTTTTTCTAACTCGTTCGCTTATGCGTTTTTCGGCGTCCTTTATTTCTTCGGCAGCTATAAGCGTGGCTAAAAACGCCTCGCATTTTTCAAGAACGGATATGGTTTCGAGTATTTTTTGCTTTTCGTTTTCGTTTATATCGCTTCTGAAAGCCGCTATATTTATAAAAGCGTCGGCATCGGTTAAGGCAAAAATGCGGTCGGTTGCGGGATTCTGCCCTTCCTTTTGTCCTTTTAAAACTTCTTTGTATTTATTGCGGACCAGATCGAAGCCGGCTTTTAGTTCTATTCCGCCGTCGTAAACGGGTGGAAGTTCAACAATTTTTACCGTAAACTTATCTTCGGTTTCGATATATTCTACTATTTTTGCGCGATAAAGCCCTTCGACATGAGCGTTTATTGCGTTTTCAAAATGAAAAGAGCGTTTTATTTTGCATACTACGCCCACCGAATAGATATTTTCGGGTATGGGATCATCGTCGTCTTTATCCTTTTGAGCAACCACAAACACAAGTTTATCCCCGTCGGAAGCTTCGCCAAGCGACACGAGCGATTTTGAGCGCCCTATATCGAACGACGTGGTAACCCCCGGGAACATAACAAGACCTTTTAATGCTATCATGGGGAATATTTTTTCTTTATTTACACCTTCGGAAAAAACTTCGCCCGTATTATTTTCGTTATTTAAATTTAATATTTCTTGTGCCATTTATTTTCACTCCGTAAATTCGTGAATCGATAATTTTCTAATAAAATTGATAATCTTTTATTTGTTTGATATTATATATTATCGGCAAAAATTTTGCAACTGTTTTGCACTCGATTATTTTATACCTGCATTTGTGTATTTTTTAATGATTATATTCTTTTTCAAGGTATGTTTTCCTGTTTTTTTAACGTTTTAAGTTGATAAATCGCGCACGTTATGGTATATTTTTATTATGAAAAAGAACTGGCTTTACGAAAAAACCGTTATAATTACGGGCGCAGGCTCGGGTTTTGGCAAACTTTTGGCAAAAAAACTTATAACTAAATACCATTGCAGGGTTATAGGCATAGGCAGAACCGCACAAAAACTTGAAAAAGTACGCGAAGAATCAGGCGAAAAATTCAGTTTTTGTACGTTTGACGTTAGTATTGAGCAAAACTGGATTGATTTTGCCGCATATTTAACCGAAAATAATATTTTACCTGATATTTTAATAAACAACGCGGGCATTTTGCCGCATTTTGAAAAATTTGAACTTTGCCGCGCGGGCGCAGTTGAAAATACCATTGCGACAAATTTTTTTGCAAGCGTTTATTCTTTTCGACATATTTCGCCCTTTTTAAAAAAATCCGATACGCCTGCGGTTATAAACGTTTCAAGCTCGGCGGCTCTTGCCGAAGTTGTGGGAACTTCAGCTTATTCGGCTTCGAAATCGGCTCTTGCTTCATTTACAAAAATACTCGCGCTTGAAAATCCCGATATGTTTATCTCGCTCGTTATGCCGGGCTTTTCGGATACGGATATTTTCAGATCGCAAAACACGGGCGATCAAAAACAAAGTTCTCTTATTAAAAAAGTCTGTTCAAATCCGGATAAATTCACCGACAAACTGATTAAAAAGCTTAAAAAAGGAAAAAAACGCATTGTTTTAGGTATAGACGCGCATTTAATGAGCTTTTTCGGGCGTTTTTTTCCGTCGCTTACAAACAAAGCAATAAGAGCAGTACTTAAAAAGTCCGGACTCGAAGTTTTTTCGGACGTTTTTACAGAAAAATAACACAACTAAAAATTATATTTCAGGAAGTTTCGACTACACAAAATACATTAGTTGCCTGTTTAAAATTTTACATATAAAAAACGCACCGGGCTTTTTGGTTTTACACCAAACTTGCCGGCGCGTAATTTTTTTATTATGATAATATGATAATCTTTTACATAGATACATTTTACAGTAAAACGTAAGGCTTGCCTGCCTGTCCAAGAACTTTTTCTACCATTCCGCCCTTTTTTACAAAGCCGACTATTATTTTTTCACCGCCGGATATAACGCGCATATTGCGTTCAAACGCACGGTTATAATCCACTTTGAAATCTTCTTTGTTATCGGTAACAGATACTATTAAAAGTCTGCCTTCGTTTACGGCTTTAACGTATTCTTCCGGACACTTTGAGAACATACACCTTGCTAAAAGCATTACGGCGTTTGCTTTGCCGTTAAGAATTTTTTCAAGCACAAGACGTTCCCCGCTACTTTGAAAACCCGATAAAACTGTAACTTTATCGTTATCCTTAATCTTATCCGACCAAACGGCAATTTTATTAAGAGTTTTTTCGTCGCAAGCGTCGGAACATAAAAACGACGCCTTTTTATTATCGAGCAGTTTTTTGTTTCCTATGTAATTCATTTTGCACCCCAAAAACTGAATATAACACAAAAAGTGCGGCTATAAGTCGATTATCGCATATTTTATAAGGCTGAACTTTTAATTGAATTCAGCCCTTAATATTAAAGATATTTCTTTAAATCGTTTACTCTGTCAAGTTTTTCCCACGGGAATTCATCTCTTCCGAAATGCCCGTAAGCCGCGGTTTTAAAGTAAATGGGACGGCGAAGATCCAGCGTTTTTATAATGGAATACGGTCTTAAATCGAACTCCTTTTTTATAATTTCGCAAATCTTTTCGTCGGAAAGTTTACCCGTTCCCTTAGTATCAACAAACAAAGAGAGCGGCTTTGCAACGCCGATTGCGTAAGCAACTTCGATATGACATTCTTTTGCAATACCTGCCGCAACTATATTTTTGGCTATATAGCGGAGCATATAGGACGCGCTTCTGTCAACCTTAGTGGGATCTTTACCGCTGAACGAACCGCCACCGTGCGCGCACGAACCGCCGTAAGTATCTACTATTATCTTTCTGCCGGTAAGCCCGCTGTCCGCATGAGGACCGCCCATTTCAAATCTGCCAGTCGGGTTGATATAATATTTGGTGTTTGCATCAACCAAGGAAGCAGGTATGATTTCGTCTATAACGTATTTTTTAATATCTTCTCTTAACTGCTCGGTCGTAACAGCTTCGGAATGCTGACTTGAAACAACTACCGCGTCAACGCGAACGGGATTTCTTCCGTCATACTCAACGGTAACCTGAGTTTTTCCGTCCGGGCGCAAATATGATAAAAGTCCGCTTTTTCTGACTTCCGAAAGTCTTCTTGCGAGCTTATGCGAAAGACTTATAGGCATGGGCATATATTCTTCGGTTTCGTCGGTAGCATAGCCGAACATAAGACCTTGGTCGCCTGCACCGTAAAGGTCGGCTATGTCGCCGCTCGTGCGGTGTTCAACAGAATCGTTTACGCCGAGTGCGATATCGGGGCTTTGCTCTTTTATAGAAGTTAAAACTGCGCAAGTATCGCAGTCAAAACCGTATTTTGCGCGGTCGTAACCTATTTTGCGTATGGTTTCGCGCGCAATATGCGGAATATCAACGTAACATTCGGTGGTTATTTCACCGGTTACAAGTACGAGCCCGGTAGTTGCAATACATTCACACGCAACGCGCGCCATAGGATCTTTGGATAATATTTCGTCTAATACGGCATCCGCTATCTGGTCGCAGATTTTATCGGGATGACCTTCGGTAACACTTTCGCTTGTAAAAATTTTTTTCATAAAAAACAATCGACCTCCTGATTTATCGTTTGGAAATTTTGTGCCTTACGTCAAAAATGCGCCCTGAAAAAGAGCGAACTAAAAAAAACGTAACATCGCTTTCCGTATTTTTAGTGGTCTGTATAGGGGAAACATTAGTTATAGCTAACTATTAAGGGCAAAAAAGCCGCCTTTATTGTAATTAGGGGTAAATAATGTTTTCCTTAGTATTATATCTTATTTTAAAACGATTGTCAAACGATAATAAAAGTGTTAAAATATTTACATACTACAAAATCGCGGAAAAACTAATGGATATTAACGAAAAATGTTCGCTATGCCCTAAAAACTGCAATGCAGACAGAACTAAAACAGCAGGCGCGTGCGGCGAGAAAAACATGATGCGAATCGCAAAATACTATCTTCACCCTTACGAAGAGCCGTTTATAAGCGGCACGAACGGCAGCGGCACTGTATTTTTTACCGGTTGTAGTTTAAAATGCAGGTTCTGCCAGAATTTTATTTTGTCGCGCTCGCAAACAGGCAAAGAGATTACGCCGCTTGAATTTGCAGATATTTTTAAAGAGCTTGAAAATGCGGGAGCGCACAATATAAACCTTGTAACGCCAACGCATTTTTTGCCCCAAATTTACCAGGCGGTAAAGTTGCGCCGCCCTAACGTACCCATTGTTTATAACACCCACGGGTACGAAAAGGAAGAGAGCTTGCGCCTTGCCGATAAATTTGTGGACGTTTACCTGCCCGATTTTAAATATTTCAGCGAGCAAACGGCTTTGAGATATTCGGGCGCAAAAGACTACCCCGAAATTTGTAAAGCCGCAATAACACATATGATGCGCGAGAAAAAAACACAGATCGAAAACGGTCTGATTGTTTCGGGCGTGTGCGTAAGACACCTTATTCTTCCGCTTAACGTACAAAACAGCATCGACGTTGTGGACTGGTTTATTAAGAACCGCGAAGGCGGCGCATATTTTTCGCTGATGGCGCAGTATACGCCTTTCGGCGATATTAAAGATTATCCCGAATTAAACAGAAAAATTACCGCGCGCGAATACGAACGAGTGGCGGATCACCTTTTAAACTCGGGAATAGAAGAGTGCTTTATTCAAAAACGCACTTCCGCAAGCGAAAGCTTTATTCCGAAGTGGGATTTTTGATAATTAGTTTTACTTTTTTAGCCACTAACTTTTTACATTTTTGCGGCGGCAATGCGGAAAGTTCTTCGAGCAGCGTGAACTTTGCCGAGTTTTTTCCGCTTTTACTATCAAGCATATAATTTTTCATATACAAAATTTTTTTCAAAATAAAAAATATTATACTTTAAAAGGCAGAAAAATGGTTAATATAGGAAACGACTGGGACGAAATTTTACAACCGCTTTTTGAAAGCGAACTTTACGCCAAAATCCGCGCGTTTTTAAAACAGGAATACTCTAATCATATCGTGTATCCGTCTATGTACGATATATTCAACGCGCTTAAGTTCACGCCTTACTCAAAAGTTAAAGCTGTAATACTCGGACAAGATCCCTATCACGGCGAAGGACAGGCGCACGGGCTCTGCTTTTCGGTAAAAGAAGGTGTCGCCCTGCCGCCGTCGCTTGTTAATATTTACAAGGAACTCTATAACGATTTGGGAATAGAACCGTGCAAAAGCGGCTGCCTTACAAAATGGGCTGAGCGCGGCGTGCTGCTTTTAAACACAACGCTTACCGTTCGCGCAGGCGCGGCAAACTCGCACAGCGGCTGCGGCTGGCAGGAATTTACGGACGAGATAATTAAAAAACTATCCGAACGCGAAAAGCCCATGGTGTTTCTGCTTTGGGGAGGAAATGCGCGCGCTAAGAAAAAAATAATAGACTGCAACAAACATCTGGTGTTGGAATGCGCACACCCCAGTCCGCTTTCGGCTTACAACGGATTTTTCGGTTGCAGACATTTTTCAAAGGCAAATAATTTTTTACTCTCGGTAGGCGAAACGCCCATTGACTGGAATTTAAACGATTGATTTGTTTTTTACTTACAACAAAAAATACCGATGCGGAATAATTCTGCGTCGGTATTTTTTATATAAAGTTTATAAAAATATTGCCTGTTATTGTAGTATGTTCGTATTTTTATTATTCTTCGTCCTCGTCGTCGGGAAGCTCTACGTTGTGATAAATATCCTGTACGTCGTCGTTATCTTCAAACGCGTCGAGCATTTTGTTGAAAGTTACAAGTTGTTCGGGCGATAAAGTTATTTTATCGTTAGGTACCATTTCAACAGATGCCTCTATAAAGCTGTAACCTCTCTCTTCAAAATACTTTCTTACAGCAGAAAACGCAGAAGGTGCTGTTCTGATTTCGTATGCGTCGTCGGAATAAATTACGTCGTCCGCACCGGCGTCTAAGGCAAGCTCCATAATTTCGTCGTCGTTTGAACCTACGGTCTTTTCGATTACTATTACGCCGCGGTTTTCAAACATGAACGAAACCGAATTTGCAGTGCCTAAACTTCCGCCGTATTTATCAAAAATGTGACGAACTTCGCCTACCGTTCTGTTCTTGTTTTCGGTAAGAGTGGATACTATTACCGCACTGCCGCCCACACCGTAACCTTCGTATGTTAAATTTTCGTAGTTTACGTTGCCAAGCTCGCCGGTAGCTTTCATTATGCTTCTTTTTATGTTGTCGTTAGGCATGTTTGCGGCTTTTGCTTTTGCTATAACGTCCGCAAGTTTGGAGTTAGTGGCGGGATCTGCGCCCGCTTTTGCCGCAACGGCTATCTCTCTTCCGATTTTTGTAAAGATTTTACCCTTTGCCGCATCGGTTTTTGCTTTTTTATTCTTAATATTTGCCCACTTGCTGTGTCCGGACATATTTCATCCTCCTGATTTAATCTTTATTTTTTATTTACCGTGAATAACAAAATGCGAGTTTTTATCTTTTGAATTATTGCCTTAATTATCGGTTTTTTCCGTTTAAAAGCGTGTAAAGCGTTATTCCCGCAGCCACAGCCACGTTTAAACTTTCCACGCCGTTTTGCATGGGAATTGCAACAATTTCGTCGGCGGCGGACATAATTTTATCGCTTACGCCCTTACCTTCGTTGCCTACGACAAGACAGAATTTTTCGGGCGGAGAATAGGAAAATATATCTTTTCCACCCATATCGGCGGCAATAATCTTTAAGCCGTTATCTTTAACGCATTTTAACGCGTCCTGCTCGGTCATGCAATAAATATTTTCGTGGTAAAGCCCGCTCATTGAAGCGCGCACGGCTTTGGGCGAGTATGCATCGGCACAGTCTACCGATATTATATCGGTAACGCCTGCCGCGGCGGCAAGCCTTAAAATTGCACCTACGTTTTTTGGATCCTGAAGCCTATCAAGCAATAAACATGCCGATAATCGACTTATAGACGGACTTTTTGGAATTTTTACAACTGCAATTATTCCTTGAGGCGTAACCTCGTCCGACATAGCCGAAAACACAGAATCGCTTACCGTAGTGCGACTATCGATATTTGTAAAGCCATTACCCGAATAACTTTCGGAAACAAAAATTTCGGTTATTTGCTGCCCCGCGTTTATAGCGTCCGCAATCATTTTATCGCCTTCGACCAGATACAAAGAGTATTCGTCGCGATATTTTTTTTGTTTAAGCGAAACTATGCGCTTAATGCGCTCGTTCTGCCTTGACGTTATAATCATAACAGGTGTCCTTAAAACTCAAAACGCGTTTGTTTTTTCACGAAAACGGGCTGCCAAAAAATAGCAGCCCGACCGTCGTCAGTTAAGTTTGCCCTTAGCGGCAGTGCAAAGCGCAGCGAAACCCGCAGCGTCGTTTACAGCCATATCGGCAAGAACCTTTCTGTTAAGAGTGATGCCGGCAAGATTTAAACCGTGCATAAATTTGCTGTAAGAAAGTCCGTTTACGCGGCATGCGGCGTTAATTCTTGCAATCCAGAGTTTTCTGAAATCTCTCTTTTTAGCCTTTCTTCCAACGTAAGCGTACGAAAGCGATTTCATAACCGCCTGACGCGCTATTCTGTAAAGTTTGCTCTTAGCTCCAAAGTATCCTTTGGAAAGCTTCATAATTTTTCTACGCTTTTTTACTGCGTTTACGCCTCTTTTAATACGCATAATCTATTACCTCCTTACGCCTGAATGAGATTCTTAACCATCTTGCTCTGTGCGCTCGACACATAAGTGGTGGTTCTGAGTCTTCTTTTTCTCTTGGTATCCTTTTTGCTGAGAATGTGACTCTTATTCTGATGTCCTCTCTTGATCTTTCCGGTAGCTGTTACCGAAAAACGTTTCTTCGCACCGCTGTGCGTTTTCATTTTAGGCATAATTTATTTCCTCCGTATTTTTTGTACTTAATTATTTGCACTCTTAGACGGTGCGACTATCATTATGATGTTGCGGTTCTCCGTAAGAGGTTTTTTCTCTACTACTGCGTTATCGCCGAGAATTGCCGCAAATTTTTCCATTACGGCTATACCCTGCTCGGGGTGTGCGTTCTGACGGCCGCGCATTTTAATCGATACTTTTACTTTGTTGCCGTCCGCCAAAAATTTAAGCGTCTGTTTTGCTTTTACGTTGAGGTCGCCGACGTCTATGGTCATAGAGAGCCACATTTCTTTAACTTCAACAGTTTTTTGATTCTTTTTGGCTTCTTTTTGCTTTTTCAAAAGTTCGAACTTATACTTACCGTAATCCATTATTTTGCATACGGGCGGTACGGCGTTCGGGGATATTTTTACCAAATCCAGGTCTGATTGCGCCGCAATTTCAAGCGCTGCGCGCGAACTCATTACACCTAACATTTCGCCGTTTTCGTTAATAAGTCTGATTTCGCGATCCCTTATCTCCTCGTTGATCTGATGTTGATTTTTAATAGTAATTTACCTTCCCTTAAAAAAATATCGGGCTGCCGCATGGCAACCCGTTTTTTACATAATTAAAGCTTTTACTTTAAAAATATGTGCCGTTTAGACTTATTTATCAAACGGCGAGAAGGGTCGCTTCTGCTTGTCAGCCTCTATATATTACAATATTAAAAAATCGTTGTCAAGGATTTTTTTACAACTTTTTGACTTTTGTTAAAAAATTTTTCGTCAGTTATAACTGCACTCGGTGTTTATTTTCATCGTGCATTTCATTTTGCCAAGAACCGCGATATCTATATCGTAAACCGCGCAAACCGAAAAATAAAGCACTGTAAAATCCTTATCGTAAACAATATTAAGCTGCAACGAATCGTATTTTGGATAATCGTTAAGCCCGCCGAAGTTTTTCATTTGAATAACCATGTTTTTTGCGGCTTTATCGGCGTTTAAATTTACCTTTAAACTATAATCTTCTTCGCCGGAAAAATCGTTTTCGGCACTCATTACGGTAGTTTCGTCTATTATATAGCCAGCAAAACCTTTATCACAAGGCAAAACGCCGAATTTTTTACGGTATTCGTCGTAAGAAGGTTTCTTCTTTTCGCTTTCGCGCGAATCTTCGTACTCGGCAACGCCGCCGGATAAATAAACATTATGATCAAGCTTTACAAAAGCTGACGTGGATTTGTTTTTCGTGTTCCATTCATCTCCGTTTTTTTTCACTTCGGACTGAATTTCCTGAACGTATTTTATTATGCCTTTATTGGCGCGTGTATAGCCGGAAGTTTTCCATAAATACCGCTCTTTATTATCTAAATTTTCAATAAGCTTTAAAAACGTGGCGTAACCGTCGGAATATAGTTCATGTTTTATCCGCTCGGAAGAAAAAGATGACGATTGCGAATTTTCGTCCGACGATGAATCGACCGAATTGCCTTTAGGCGCGCAACCGCAAAGCAAAGCCGCGACAAGCGCGGCGAATAATGCAGATGATAAAATTTTTATGTATAAAGAATACTCTCTCATATATGCGTTTAAATTGTTTTTTTGTTAAAAATATACGATAATCGACTTATAGCGGCACTTTTTTGTTTTTTTGAGTACAAAAAATCAATCGGTTATTTCGCTCTTTTTAAAAACTTTTTCCTTTCCGTGATCAAGTAAATCGCCGGCATGGTTTGCGTTATAGTCTTTTATTATTTCTTCGTATTTGGCTAAAACTTCTTCGGTAACGTGATCCCAGTTGCGATAAACCGTACGGTATGCGTTTTCGCCGGCACTTTTAATAAGCGCGGGATCTTTTATAATTTCGCTTACGCGCTCGGCCATGCTCTGCGCGTTTTCTTCACATAAAAAACCGTTTTCGTTATCTACGATTTGCTCCGCCGCACTGCTGCCGCGAATATATAAAGAAGGTATTTTGTTTGCCGCGGCTTCAAGGCACACGATAGGTCCGTTATCGAACACCGACGGGAACAAAAATACGTCAGACCTCAAATAGTACCCTTGCAAAAGAGCACGGTCGGATACTATGCCCGCAAACACGAATTTTTCGTAAATACCGAGCTTTTGCGTGTATTTTTTAAAATCTTCTTCGTCAAATCCGCCGCCTACCATTATCATGGTAAAATCAGTTCCGTTATCAGACAGGATTTTTAATGCGTCCGCAAGCAGATATACGTTTTTATATACCGCTATACGACCAACGAATATGAACACGTTTTTCTTACCGGATAAGTTATGCTTTTCGTTTACATTTTTAACAAGTTCTTCGGGATTATCGGGATAGCGCATATCCGTTCCGTTTCGCACTACGTCTATCTTGCCATTATAGCCGTAGTCGCGCAGCACCTGACAAGTTGACTCAGTAACCGTCCAGACGTAGTCGGCATTATTGAAAACACGCATTATGCGCTTTATCATAAAGTCGCACAGAGCTTTGTTTCCATGCAACGTCCGCTTAAAATCTTCGTGATACTTGGTGTGCAAAGTTACAACCACGGGTATTTTACGTTTCCTTGCCTGCTTTATTGCATACAACCCCATATTGAACGGAGAATGAACATGAAATATATCAAAATGTTCGTTTTTTAAGCGTTTTTCAAGCTTAGCGTCAATTTCGGGAAAACCGCAACGATATCCGTCCGGAGCGGAAACAGAAAGACAACGCACTACTTCAAACGGCTGACAATCTTTATAATGATCGCTCTTTTTTGCCGCGGGCGTTATAAGTTTACATTCCGCTTTTTCGTTATTAAAATTTCGGCAATAATTTGTTACCACGTTCATAACGCCGTCTATACACGGATAGTACGAATCGATGAACTCGGCAATTTTTAACTTTTTCATAGATATATATTACCATATTTTAAGCTGTTTGTAAAGGCTTTGCATTTACATACCGCGTTTTATTGTTTATAAAGCATTGCAAAAAATAAAAACGGCGATTACTTACCATTTTATTTATAGCGGCTAATAAATTTGTATGCTAATGTATACTAATACTATTTTATATACTTGACTAAAAATATAATTTATAATAAAATTAAAGTATGAAAAAAGCAAGAAAGATTTTACCGCTTATAATACCCGTATTTATTTTAGTCACCCTTTTTGTAAGTTTTTACGAAGGGCTTTTTGTGTGTGCAAATGCGCAAGGTTCCACTTTGACGGATATTAAAGCGAACGATATAAACGCACCCGAAGAAAACAAAAACGCATCAGGCTCTGACGAAAAAGGTGCGATAGCAGAAAACTCCGGGCAGTTTACGGGAAAAAATCTGCAATATTTTGAGCTTAAAAGCCCTGTAAGCGTTTACAGAGAGGACGAAAAGGTTTATATTGCTCAACCGGAACTTTTGATAATATACGAAAACGACACTTATAAAACAATAGAATTAAGCGAATTTGACGTAAAGCATATAGAAAAATGCGGCAATTTAATGCTTATTCTTTCCAACGATAATCTTTATGCGGTTGACTTGACCGTAAACGAATTACTTCCCGCTCCCCTTTTTGAAAAAGTAAACGCTTTTTCGGTAAACAACGATACGGTTATTTTAAACGTAGAAAACAAAGTTATTTTTGCAAAACTTGACGAAGGCGGAACTTCTTTTACCGAATATACGCCTAAATGCGAAACCGAACTTGTGGGAAACGCTTCCGCACTATATCTTTACAACACTCAAGAAAGCGAAACTTATTATTACTCAAACGGCAATATGATCCGCTTGATTTCAAACAGAACCACGACGATTGTTTCAGACAGACATTCAAACGTAAGGCAGATAAACCGCGTGGGCAACGAAGTGTATTTTTCAACCGAAGCCGCGGTTTACAAAATCAATGCAAACACGTACGACACAGAACTTGTTTTTTTAAGCGAAACGCTGAACATTACAAAATTAAAAGATTTTTTCATTTCGGATAATTTAATGCTTTTATGCGACGAGGAAGGCGACAGAGTTATCGAATACGACTTAAACGCAAAAGCTCTTACAGGATTTGAAATAAGTTTTACAAAAATTCCGTTGCCCGAAAATTTTTCATTTTCGTTAAACGTTGAACCATGCTACGTTGTAGTAACGCAAGGCACCGAGCTATACGACATAAATCTGAAAAAATCGCTTTCGTCAAACTACTTTGTTTTTAACGGTTACTTTTTGCAAAAGTCGGAAAGCAGATATCTTGTAATAAAAGAGACGGACGACTATTATTTGATTTCGGGCGAAAAAATCGCGCTCGTTTTGAAAACCGATTACCATTTACATAGCTACGATATGCAGGACGAAGACGATAAAACAATGCTTATATCCAACGATTTAAGAGCCTTTTTACTGCCCGACTTAAACGATTCGTTTATAGCGTTCAATCTTAACGCAAAAGACGAAGTAACGGTTTTAAAAACTATAAGCGTTGGAGGCGTTTCGTTTGCGCTTGTAAAAGACGGCGAAAACGTCGGATTTATTCCCGAGTCGTACCTTGTAGAGTCGTTTTATAGCCCGACCGAAAACAAAAATTTTACAACTGCTACTACTTCTTATAAGCCGACTACCGTTTTTGCGGACGATAAACTTACCGAAAAGCAAGACGTACTCGGTAAATATTCCACTGTGCTTGTTTACAGCGAAAAAGACGGCGTATGCTACGTTTCTTACGGCGACGACAAGTTCGGATACATACCCAAAACCGCACTGACCAAAAAAGGATACTTAACGGACAGAATTGTTGCGGCGGTAACTTTGTTTTTGATTGCGGCAACGGTTACGGCTATTTACCTTGAAAATAAATATCTTTATACTAAATAACCTACGTTTTTAAAGCAATTTTACAACAAAAAACGAGCCGATTGATTTTTCAGTCGGCTCGAATTTTTTATGTTTATTTATTTTTTTAAATCAATTAAACGGTGTAGTTATCAAAATAACCCGAAATATAAACTATGGGCGTGCCTTTATCGCCGCTGCCGGAGGTTAAGTCGCACAGCGAGCCGATAAGATCGGTAAGGCGTCTGGGCGTAGTACCTTCGGAAACCATTTTGCCGACGAGATTGTCTTCTTTTTCTCTGATACGACCTTTGATAGCTTCTTTAAGTTCGTCGCCGGAAAGATGTGCAAAATCGTTATCCGCAAGGTATTTGAGCTTTAATTCGTTTGGCTGTCCTTCAAGACCCTTAGTGTAAGCGGGCGAAACGACGGGATCGGCAAGTTCCCAGATTTTTCCGATAGGATCTTTAAATGCTCCGTCGCCGTAAATCATTACTTCGATATGTTTGCCGGTACGCTTTAATAAATCTGCGGCGATAGCGTCAACCACCGGCTGACAATCGCGCGGGAAAAGTTTAACTTTATCTTCGGTTGCTTTATTTGACCCGAGCAGACCGTATTCCGCATTGAATCCGCCTGTTTTTCCGGGTAGCGTCATGATATCGTCAAGCGAATAAACGGTAGCTCCGTGTTCTTTTAATATACGTTTGGTTCTTTTGCGGGTGTGTATGTCGCAGTTTATAACGTTAGTAGTATAATTTAAAATCGTGCGGCAATCGTTTGCAAAAACTATTTCGACCTCGCAACCTTCTTTTTTGATAAGTTCTTTATAATATTCAACGTAATCTACGCCCGTAAAACGGTGTTTTTCATAGCCGAACAACTCGCGGTATTTTTCTTCGGATAAAACGTCCGACCAAGGATTTACGCCTTTTTCGTCAAGTTTATCGAGCGATACCAAATGATTGCCTACTTCGTCTGACGGATAGCTGAACATTAAAACGATTTTTTTAAGCCCTTTGGCTATTCCTTTAAGACAAATTGCAAAACGGTTACGCGATAAAATGGGAAAAATAACGCCGACTGTTTTATCACCGAATTTGGCTTTGACGTCCTCGGCTATATCGTCTACCGTGGCGTAGTTACCCTGCGCTCTTGCAACAACGGCTTCTGTTACGGCGACAACGTCGCGATCATGAAATTCAAATCCGTCGGATGCGGCGGCTGCCGTTACGCTGTCGGCTACGATCTTCGCTATATCGTCTCCTTCGCGGATAATCGGTGCGCGAACGCCTCTGGAAACTGTTCCTACAAGTCTTTCGGTCATATGTATGTACCTCACATAAAAAATTTTATCAAAACGTAAATTTCCGGCAATATCTTATGCTTATTTTATCTGTATAAATACTTTATTATTAAAATATAGCTATTGCAGATTAAAAGCTGTTGCAAACAAAAAAATGTTGCCGCAAAAACTTTTGAAAAATAAAAAGCATAACTGTCCGAGAACATATTAAATTATATAAAATACCTTTCGCATTGTAAAGCGTTTGCTTTTACGGAAAAGTATTTGCTTCTTTTTGATTTATTATCACAGGTATCAAATTTTTTTATATTTCGGTTTTGCGTTTTTTATTCTCTATAAAAAAAGTGCGCCGCTGCGTTTTTGTTTTATCTCTTTGAATACTTTTTTGCCGTAAGAAGAAAACGGTTTTCCGTTTTCAATTTCTATACCCGTTCCGGACGAATTATAATAATAGCTTTTCGTCTTTCCCGCAGCTATAAAATCTATGCCGTAAACAAAGGAATAAAACTCCGCGGCGTTTTTGGCTTTTTTCTCATAAAAGTCCTCATATAAGTCGATTATCGATACACAACCGCACATAGAAAGAGCTTTTACGGCATCCGGACAGAATACATCGGCACCCACTATTACACCGAATTTTTCCTTTCCGAAATCCAGAATATTGTAACCGAAAGAAGCGGAATATTTTTCACCGCCGTCGTTCATATCGCAAATGGAAATGAGCTTTGCGCCGCAAAAAACAAATGCGGATAATTTTTTTATGCCCAAGTTATCTGAAACGCTTGCAAAAATTGTTATTCCGCCAAGACTTTGAGATAACCTGCCCGCTTTAACCAAATCGGAAGAGCTTCCGTCGAGCTGATGTTTAAAGTTTATCTCGTTTAAAAAGCCAAAAGGAACGACGTTTACACATTCTAAAGCAGTTTCCGCACTGTATGGATCTTCAAGAATTCTTACAAGCATTTTTTCATAGATATCCTAAACATATTATGAAATAATAAAAAAAAGCGTTACATCAGTAACGCCGCCGAACAGTAAGCAGTAAGACCTATACGGTAGTAAGCTCAACAAATTTTACAAGCTCATCTACGCTTTTAAGATTTTCGCCCACCTTTAATTTTATGTAAAAGCTTAAAAATTTCAGCGCGTAAAGCGCACTTTCAGGCAAAATTTCTTTTTTATCGTTTAAAAAAGCTATCGCCTGAGCCGTAACGGGCATTATTTCGCGCATTTTTTCGGTTCTGCAATTTTCGCAGTACAATTCGCCGCTTTCAAAATCGAAATACGCGCGTTCAAATTCGTCGGCAGTTTTATCGCACCCGGCGCAGGTTACGCCGCTTATGCCGTATCCCGATAAATAAAGCGCGTTAAATAAAAACTCCGCTAAAACACATTCGGGTGATTTTTCGCCGAAATTTAAAGCTTTTAACGAATTTATTGCAAGAAAAAACAATTTTTCGTCCGGAGCATTAGTTTCGCAAACTTTTAAAAGATATTCGAGTATTCCGCTCCCCGCATAAAAGGCGCGCGGGTTTAACCTTATTTTATAAAAACTTTCGAGTTCGGTTGCGCCTACAACCGTTGCGCGCTCGCCGTTTACCGATAAAACGTATTCGGCAAAACAAAAAGGCTGAACGCAAAACCCAAGTTTAGCACCCGCCTTTTTTACACCGCGAACGCCTGCGCCGATTTTACCTTGCTCTAACGAAAACAAAGTAAGCATTTTATCGTTATCTTTATAGTCAACGCTTTTCAGCGCGACGGCGTTCAGTTTTATTTCCATAAAAGTAAGCCTATAAGTCGATTATCGACTATTATTTAAATCCTTTAAGTTTTTTGTAAAGCATATAGTAAGAAGGATTGCCCGTTTTTTCGAACAATTCCCAGGCAACGTTTTCAGGCATTTTTGTTTTTTCGTTTTTCATATCAGAAACAGTATGAGCAAACGAAAATATTTTATGCGCCAAACGGATAAAACTCTTTAATTATTTTGTTCGTATCCGTATTCTTTAAGCCTGTCAGGGCGGTCGCGCCAGTCTTCTTTTACCTTAACGTAAGTTTCCAGATACACTTTTGCGCCTAAAAACTTTTCCATTCCTTCGCGCGCAAAGCCTGCCGTTTTCTTTAACGCCTGCCCTTGTTTGCCGATAATTATAGCTTTATGATTCTGCTTTTCGCAAACAATATCCAGATTAACGTAATACGTCCCGTTCTTGCGGCGTTCAAAGTTGTTTATTACGATTGCCACGCCGTGCGGAATTTCTTTATCGTATTGTAAAAGAATTTTTTCGCGCATGATTTCGGCAATCATGAACTTTTCGCTTTTATCCGAAATTATGTCGTCTTCGATTATCTTGTCGCCTTCGGGCAGATTCTCTTTGATTAAAGATATAAGTTTTTTGACGTTCCTGCCCGTACGAGCCGAAACGGAAGTTATAAAACTCGCCCTTTCTCTGTCTACGTCAAGCGATTTTAAAACGGACGGCAATAAACTTTCGGGCATGATGTCCGTCTTTGTGAAAACAAGCCCGACTTTATAACTTCCTTTTTTTAAAAAGCGGGCTATAAGTTCGTTATCTTCATCTTTAAGTCCTTCGTGAGCATCAACGAGTATCAAAACAAGGTCTACGTCTTTAGCTGTTGTTTCGGCCGTTTTTTGCATTCTTTCGCTTAAAAGCGAAGCGGCTTTGTATATGCCAGGGGTATCGAGAAACACAATCTGACAGTCATCGCCGTTATATACGGCAAGTATTCTGTCCCGTGTGGTCTGTGGCTTTGGCGAAACAATACTCACCTTTTCGCCTACTATTACGTTTATGAGCGTTGACTTTCCCGCGTTTGCTCTGCCTACTACCGCCACCGTTCCGCTATTCATAGTTTTTTCTCCTGCGTCAAAAGTTTGTTAAAAAGGGAGAGCGTTATCTCCCTGCGAGTTAAAAGAGAGAAATTGTCTCTCTGCTATTTTTTGTTTTGCCTATTAAGTTTTTGCTATGCCTTTTATTTTCAGCTGCGCTCGCTTTTTTCGCGGCTAAGATCAAAAAGCTTTAAAACGGCTTCCTCTCTTTCGCGCATTTCGGCTTTATCCGTTTCGGTTTCGTGATCATATCCGAATATGTGCATAAGTCCATGTACGGCAAGATAGTTTATTTCGCGCTTGAACGAATGTCCGTATTCTTTAGCCTGTTCTTTGGCGCGCTCGGGGCAAATCATAATACTACCCAAAAACACCGAGCGCGTTTCGGGATCAAAGTCGAACGGATAATTTTTGGTTTTTACTATTTCGCCCGCGGTTACTCCCGCCGCAGGGAAAGACAATACGTCGGTAACCTTGTCCACTCCACGTTGTTCTTTATTGAGTTTTTTAATTTCGTCTGCACTGCAAAGGCATATTTCCGCGCTTAAATTTACCTTTTGTTTAAGCGTTTTATATACCGCGTCGGCAAGCAAAACCGGCTCTATAAGTTCGTTATCGGCTATTTCGTTATCACAATTTAAAATAAGACGTCCCATAAAAACTTACCTTTTTATATCCTTTTTGAGTTCGGGGTATTTTACCCTGTCGTGATATACGCCGCCAAGACACTGCGTTATGGTATCGCGAATAATATCGAGTTCTTTTATAGTTATGTTGCAGTTATCGAACTGACGGAAACGGATAAGTCTTTCGTCGATTATGGCCTGGACCATTTTGTTTACGTTGTTTTTTGAACGGTCGGAAAGCGACCTTACGGCAGCTTCGCAACCATCGCAAATCATGATGATTGCGGCGATTTTTGTCTGCGGAGTGGGACCGGGATAAGAGAAGTCCTTTTCGGAAAGTTTTTCTTCGGTATACTTTGACGCTTCCGAATAGAAATATCTGATTAGCATGGTGCCGTGGTGTTGTTCGGCTACGTCCGCCAGAATCTTTGGCAAATGATATTTATTGATGTACATTGCGCCGTCGTGAGCGTGCGAACGAATTATGTCGGTCGAAAGCTCGGGCGAAAGCTCGCTGTGCGGGTTATAATCCTTTTGGTTTTCGGAAAAATATTCAGGCTGTTTTAATTTGCCTATGTCGTGATAATATGCGCAGGCACGAGCTAAAAGCGCGTTTTCGCCTATAGCCGTGGCGCAGGATTCGGCAAGCGTTGAAACGGTAAGCGAGTGGTTGAACGTGCCGTTCGCCTCTTCGATAAGTCGTTTGATGGGCGGGAATTTGTGATCGGTTATTTCGGAAAGACGATAGTTTGTTACTACGTTGAATATCTTTTCGTAAAACGGAAGAACTGCCATCATAAGCACGACCGACAGCATGCCCGACGTAAAACCGAAACCCATAATGGGTAAAAAATCGGACAAGGTTTTAAGTTCCAAACACAATATACACTCGATTATAGGAATAGAAATAACAAATCCCATCATAAATACTTTTATACGAGACGTTACGTTTGAAACGAGGTATATTGCCAAAAGTCCCGTTGTAAGACCTATTAAAACGGAGGTGTATGCCGCTTTGCCGTAGCCGTGAGTTAAAACATCAAGCATAAACAAAAGCAGACAGAACACGAAGTTTAACATTATAGCCGAACGGCGGTTTACAAGCAGTAATATCATAAGTCCGCAAAAAGCTACCGGACGCGCATATACGCTTAAGTATGTTCCTACGATATACGATATTATAAGCGAAATTTCCACAACCGAAAACAGCATTAAAATGTTTTTGGTGTCTTTTAAAAACGAGTTGAGTTCAAAGAAAAAGAACAAGTACAGCATCGCAAACAAAAAGGTCACCGAAATCATTATATAAATAAAATCTCTCAGCGAGCTTTCGGTTGCAAAAAATTGCAAAAACTTATTCGGCGTGCCGACGGTTAAAAATACTCCGAGCGCATACAATATGCCGATTATTACCGCATGCAAACCAAATAACAGAATGGTTTTTACATAGTCTTTTCTATGCCATTCTTCATTCATTCTGTTACGGGTTTTGCTGCGCTTTAACCACTCGTTATCTTTCTTTTTTATACTTTTTTTCTTTTTTTCCTCTTCGGTATCCATTAAACCGATATCATCCGAATAATCGTTAAAATCGACGTTTTTCATCGGTAATTATTTTCTCCTTTTTAGTTCCTCTTGCGTGTACGCCTTAATAATTTGCATTACGAGCGAGTGCCTTACCACGTCTTTATGGGTAAGCTCTACAATCTCGATTCCTTCGATGTTCCGTAAAATTTTTGACGCGTGATTTAGTCCGCTCATCTTACCTTCGGGCAAATCGATCTGAGTTACGTCGCCGGTGATGACCATTTTACTGCCCTCGCCCATACGCGTTAAAAACATTTTCATCTGCTCTTTGGTAGTGTTTTGCGCTTCGTCTAAAATTATAAAAGCGTCCGAAAGCGTTCTGCCGCGCATGTATGCAAGCGGCGCAATTTCTATAGTGCCGCGCTCTAATAACTTTTGATAATTTTCAAGCCCGAACATCTCCTGCAAGGCGTCGTACAGCGGACGAAGATAGGGATCTACCTTGGATTGCAGATCTCCGGGCAAAAAGCCCAACCTTTCGCCTGCTTCTACCGCGGGGCGCGTCAGAATAATTTTTTCCACTTCCTTATTTTTATACGCCGAAACAGCCATTGCAACCGCAAGATAGGTTTTACCCGTACCGGCAGGACCTATTGCAAATACTACGGAATTTTTCTTGATTGCGTCAACGTATTTTTTCTGACCGAGCGTTTTGTATTTTATCTGTCTGCCGCGCGCGGTTATGGCTATAACTCCGCTCATTATTTTTTCTATATCTTCCGTATTGCCCTCTTTTGCAAGCTCTACGCAATATATAATTCTGTTTTTATCGATAGTTTCTTTGCTTCTGATTATGCTTAAAAGCTTGTTTAAAACCGTCATGCAAAGTTCGACCTTTTCTTTATTATCGCCCGAAATTTTTATTTCGTTGCCGAAAACGGTCGCTTCAACCTGAGTTTCTTTGGCGATAACGTCAAGATTTTCGTCAAACGCGCCAAGAAGCATTGCAAGCTCGCTTTGGACGGGTACTTCAAGTTTGCAAACGTAATTTTGCAAGTAATTAACCTCCGAATATAATTTTTTCGTAATAGAGTTCTACTATAATTTTTTTATCTTTAATCCGGCTTTGCGAACGCAAAACCTCGTAATCCCCGAGCATGAATTTTGCGGCGGATACCGCGCGACAAACATCGGCGTCTTCAGGTGCGAATTTACATTCGTACTCGTAACAAAATTTAGCTTCAGCCAAAACGAATCCGAAAATTTTGCAAGGCGCGTTCTGCTCGTTTATAATCTCGTATGCGCCTATTATAGGCGTGCCTTTTTTTATTTCGTCCCCGCACGATACGAGTACCGTTCCCGAATATGCGGAAATTTTCAGTATTTTTATATCTTCCGCGGCAACGACGTCCTTTTCGCTTCCCGCAATGCGAAGCGGCGGCGTATCACTCTTTTTTATCTCGATAATCGCCTTATTGCCGCACTTTTGTATTTTTAAAAATGCAAAATCGTTTTTATCCGCCAAAGCTTTCTGCACGATTTTAAGCTTGCCTTCGTCAAAAAACGAGCCGCGTTTTATTTCTGCATCTTCAAAGGCGGCAAGAACATCGCTTTGGTATAAAAGCGCGTCGCTTTTATATTCCGCTTTTAAAAACACTTTATCCGAAAAAATGCACAGTGCGGCAAACAAAACGCATGCAACAATTAAAAAAGGTGCGCGCAGAATTTTCCATAACGGAGCAAATAGTCCGCCTACCCTTATTTTTTTATTATACCACCTTTTTTTGCAAATTGCAAAAAATTTATCACAGTCTTTATTATCTATCGTTATTTCAAACGATTTTTCGTCGATATTTTTGACTTCTAAAACCCTTACACCGTTTTTTTTAAGCCTTTCGAGCAGCAAAACGCGGTTTAAGCCCGACACAAAAAAGACTGACGTTAATAAATTCAAAGCTCTTTTACCTCCGCACACGTCACTTTTCCGGAAAAAGCAAGGTCGCCTCCGTCGAGTTTTTTTACGCCTAACTTTTCGCCCGTAACGGTTATCTTTCTTTTATCGGTAGTTTCAACCTCTATTTTTTCGCTCGTAAGCGTAAGTATTCGTTTAACGCAAAAAAAATAACCGCCGAAACCGTTTAATTGCAGCGAAAATCCGCTATCGTCGGCTATGCACTTTTTAATTTCTTCTTTAAAATCCATTTTTATATATCTTTATATAATTATATGTTCATATCTTTTGTTTATACTAAAAAAGCCGAAGGAAAAATCCTATAGCTTTCCCTCGGCTTTTTATTTGTTAAATTTATGGTTTATAATTTACTCGTTTTTTTGTTATTTTGCCTGATTCTGGCGGGATGTTACATAGGTGCGGAGAAGCTTTAGCCCGCTTGCTCCAAGCAGTTTTTCGTATTCGCCGGAAAGATAATCGTCAAGCATTTCGTCGTTTGAAAGGGTTTGATAATACCCTATTACTTTATCTGCCATTTTGCGGTAATAGGCGTTTTTTTGATCTTCTGCCGCGGCAAGTATCTTTTTGCCGTACTCGCTGTTTTCAAGATTTTGCTTGTATTTTGCGATCTTTTCGCTAAGCTGATTGTTGTATTTTAATACTTCGGCGTTTTTATCGTCGCGCTCCTTTTTAAGCTTTTCAATCTCGCTCTGAACGTTTATAGCCGTTTCAAAGTCAAGCTTTTTGATTGAATCGGCAAGATCTTTGTCAAGCTTTGCAATCTGCTCGTCTAATGCGGAATTTTTGTCTTCGTACTTTGCATCGATTTCGTTAAACTTTGCAAACTTTCCGTCGTCGTATTCCTTTAAGAGATTCATTATGACAGAACTTCTTTGAAGCCCGCGCTTTAACGCCTGATTCTGAGCGTTTTCCTTTGCCTCGTCATAAGTATAATTCACGTTTTTTATTTCGTTCTGTTTATCTTCAGCCTGTTTTGCACGAGTCTGGTCAAGCTTTGCATGTTCTTCGTTCGCGCTTTCGTATGCTTTTTCGATTTCGGATTGCTTTTTTATATTCGCTTCGTCTTCCACAGCTTTTTTAATCTGCTCGTCCGTGCGCCCGTCCTTTTGCATAAATTCGGATTCAAATTGCTTACTTACAGCGTCGTCAAGCGCAGAATCGGCAAGACCTTTAAGACCTTCAAGCTCTTTTATAAGTTCGTCCTTTTTTGTGTTCTTCGGATTTTTTCCGCCGTCTGTTTTTGTTTCGTTTACCAAGCTGAAATCTCTGTCGGTAAACGGCATTTTATATTTCATATTCGGCTAATTCCTCCCTTTTTCGATTATAAGATTATATTTGATTCTTTTTAAAATACTGCCGTCGTATAACTGCACGGCGTCATCTGCAACGGCAAAAGCGTTTACGTTTGAAACGCTGTCGCCTTCTACTTCGATATAATTTATATTGCCTGACGAGTTCACCGTGCTTAAAGCGACTTTATCGCCGTTTTTATTTATTCTGTTTATTCTTTTTTTGTTAAAACTTACCATATAAATTTGAGGAAAAACGTTTAATTTATTTACATTTATTTTTAAACGGATACGAGTTTGTCGTTCCCGTTAAAATCGGTAATTATAATAAGTCCTTTAACGTCGGGATTGCATCTTACGCTTTTTGCCGTAAAATTAGTTATCGCAGAAACGACGTTCAAAGCTCCGTCTATAAAGTAGCGGTAAACTCTGTTACCCTTAACTGCATACGCCTCACATTCGATTCCGCCGATCGCACATACAGACGAAACGCAATCGTCTATCGTTTCTTCGTTTTTTAACGTAAAGTCATTATCGTAAATTCTTATTTTTAAAGTTTTATATTCGTCGGTGTAAAACACCGCGTAATTTGAATCAAGCTTGCAAAAAGCCGCAGCTCCGCCTCCTTTTATAAAAGCAATATTTTCTAAAAGTCCGCCTATATATCGTTTAATCCATATTTCGCCGTCGTATGAAAACAAAATTATACTGCGCGATTCTTCGTTTAAAACCGATAATATAACTTCGCTTTTGGCATAATTTACCGCGCCCGAGCAGCTTAAAAAACACTCGTTTACAATAAACGGCGAAGCGGAACTTAAAATTACTTCAATCTTATTTTCGCCTTGAATAAGCGGCAGCGCACTGCTGACTAAGGCGTTTTTATTTTGAGTTTTAAAAAAAGCGTCAACGCCGTTTAGTCTGAGTTTTAAAAAATAATCTTCGCAATCAGTGCTTACTTTTACACACATTTTAACAAAACAATCGTTATAAGCCGTGATTTTAAAGTTAAAACTGTGTGAATTTGCACTTGCAATGCTTTCTTTTTTAATTTCGTAATAATTTACCGAAAAATCATTCGCCTGTTTTTCAAGCTTTTTAACTCTTCTGTCAAGCTCGTCGATCTTCCTTTTTTCATCCGACATTTTATGCCTCCGCAAAATATTCGTATTCGATTCTAAACGCTGAAATTCTGTTTTCGGGAACTCTCGATTCAATCTCGAAAATAAAGCTTCTACCCTTTAAACCTACGGGTAGCGTTTGCTCTTTGTTTATTCCCGAAAAGTGCAATAATCGACTTCCTGCCTCACTTTTTATTAAAACTTCAACCTTTTCCGAAGCGGTAAGCGACACTTTTGTAATGGTCTTTTCTTTACAGATGTTTAAATCGCATTTACCGCTTTTCCAAAATTTTGTAAGCGGAACAGAACAAAGTTCGGCCCTTTTTGATAAAGTACATACGTCAAATCTGTCTTTAATCAAAAACAAAAGTTTTGAATGTTCTTCGCCGTCCATAAGGACAATATCTTTTATGCTTAAGTTTCGCATAAGACAATAAGTGCCTGCATGCACGTTGTAAACAAGCATAATCTGTTCGTTTGCAACGCTTGTTTTAAGCCTTAAAACGCAGTAATACTTACCGCCGAAATAACAGCCTTTACATTCGGAATTATCCGTTCCGATAAGCATTTTATCGAGCTTTTTAATTATTTTAACAGGCGTCCCGCCGGTGAAAGCGTAAAAACCGTCTTCGGCAAGGTAAATAATTCTGTCCCCGCACACGGTAATGCTTTCGGGATATATTTTGCCCGATGACAAAGCCGCCGTTTCCAGCGAAAATTCGCGCTGATCGCCGTATGCCGTAATACGCATTATCGCATAAGAGGCAAACGCATAAACGTATCCGCCGAATGACACTGCTTTAAGCAAACTGCCGTTTCCTTCGCGTATATCTATAAAACCTGCTTCGTCTAAAGAGATTTTCCAGTTCATAGGGTCAAAATCATCAGAAAACCAAAGCGAAGTTTTATTTTTTGCCTCTGTTACGAACAATCTTTCGTTATGAATACACATAGACGTTATTGCAGGCACGTCGGTTGCGGGTTTTACGGTTTTTCCGTTGTATATTTTCATCGATCGCTCGTCGGAAAAAATCATAACGTCTTCCCCGTTATATGCATATGGCACGGCTTTGGGCGGATAATCAAAGGTTAAACCTTTTATTTTTGTAAATTCCGAATCGGTTTCGGCATTAGCTATATACATTTCGTTATCGTCGCCGTAAACTAAAAGATATTCGACGTATTTAGTCAAATCCTCGTCGTATTTTTTGTAATAATATAGTTTTTGCGGCGTTACGCCCGCAACGTTGAACACGGGCGAATTATCGTAAAATCCGAACTTTGCCGTTTTTATACCCTCGCCGTCGCAAAGCACTCCGCCTCGATATGAAAAATTATAAGCTTCGGCACACTTTGGCAGGTCAAGCACCTCTTCATCGGTGACCGAATCCATTCCCGCCGAAAAATCACGCACTGTTTTTGTGCCTTTGTATCTGCCGTTTACTTTCTGAGCTTTTGGGTAAAACATCAAAACCATCTCCTTGCGGGGATTTTAAGATTTCGCCTTTCGCTGAGTCTGCCCTTTAATCCCTGATAGTATTTATTGCTCCAAATTTCGCTTTCATTTACTCTTCCTCGTTCCAGACAAAATTCTGCGGCTATACCGTAAATTAAAGTGTACTCTCCCGTTTTATAATTTGAAAAAATCGCTTCTTCGTCTTCCGTTTGAATCTTAGGACGATATTCGTAAACTACGCTTTTTAGTCCGTCCGCAACTTCCAAATAATCGATAAACGGCTTATAGCAGCACTTTTTACCGTTTTCATCTTTTACGGAAAGAATTTTTAAAGGGTTTTTTGTAAAAGCCGAATACGCTATTTTTCCGTTTTTACTTTCAAGTTGTTCGCTATACAAAATGGGGGCGTATTCGCAGGCAAGTTCGTCGGTTACCATATCGTAACATCTTTTTAAAAGAGCCGTTGTTGTTTTGCAATATTCCGAGTCGTCGGGAACGTTTCCCGACAAATAATCTTTTACGTCTTTTTCGCCGAGAAGATCGGCGGTAATTTTTAATACGTTTTTTACCGTCATAAATCAAAATTCCTTATCATATTTTCGTGCGGCGCATATTTGCTGCCGATATAAGTTTTTTATATCGGCAGCCGCAAAATATTTGCGTTTTTACGCTTCGGTTATACCGCTGAGCATTGCTTGTCCGCACGGTCTTGTGCAAATAAGATCCGCATATTTTACGAGCGTCGCGCTGTAAACGGGCTTGTTTGCCACCTGCTTTAAGACTTTTCCGTCTTCGCCCTCTAACCACTTCCAGTCGCAAAGCTGATGAAGAACGAAATCGTCGGTATTGAGAAGGTACATCGTGCCGTCCGGGCAGAATCTGTCCGAAATAACGGGAATGCCGTTGTAAGAAAGAGCTTTATACCCGCCGTTTAATTCCATAACGTCGATATTGCGCTTGTATGTGGCAAGATGTTCCTGATATGCTCTTTTTACGCCCGAAGAACAAACTATAAAGTTTACTCGGCTGCCGGCGTTTTCTTCAAGCTCGTCGATAGCTTCCTGAATAACAGTTTCGGATATCGTGCCTACGCTGCTCTTCATATATGGAACGAGCCATTTATGAGTTGCCCTGTCCAACCCGTAAATGCTTCCGGTTGATTTAAAAATAGCTTTTAAACCCGTAATTTCTTTACCGTAAGAATTCTGAACGGTTATTATGCTGCCTTCGGGTACGTTGGTAGAAGTGAGTGCGGTTCCGGTTACGGTAATTGTTTTATTTGTTCTGTCTACTCCTGTAATTCTTCTTCCTGCAGCGCCCGAAATAGCCGCGCCTGCGGAGGACAGAAAATCTATAACCATACCTTCTACCACGTTTTTAACGCTGTCAAGTGTAATTACTCCGTCGCTTACAGAGCTGACCGTTGCAAGCGTTCCGTTCCCGTCGCCGAACAACATTCTGCCAAAGTTGAACGAAGACGCCTTTAAAAGCCCTTCCATTTCTGCATTTAACAGATTGACGAACGCTCCGACGCTGTTTTCGGACGCACGAACGGCTTTATCCGAAATTTCGATTGTGCCGTACAGATTTTTAAGCGTCAACACGAATTGATCGTAATTGTTGCCTGCCGCGGCGGGAAGCGCGCCGTCTTCCGTTCCCGCGCCGATACCGCCGTTTATTCCGTACTGCGCAAGACGTCTTATTTCTTTACCCCATACGTCCTGCGAGGTCTGTTTGATTTTTGCAAGTAAGGGATTGACTCCCGTATTGAGCTGTTCGGCTACCACGCCGAGATATAATGATTTAAGTGCGTTATCCGCACTGCTGATTGTTACCATAAAATCTCCTTTATCAGTTAAATTTTTCTTAAAATCAAGGTTGCCATTTCGCCGGCTTCGGCGATGTTTTTAGGGCGCTCGGGCGGCATGACTAAAGATTCGCCGCCGGATAAAAGCCTTACGCTTTTTTGTCCGCTAAGCGCGCTTAAATAATCTCGAATTATTTTTTCCTTTATTTCGGGCGTATTTTTCGCGCTCGTATAAATAAAATCGTCGTTTATCTTTTCGCGCTCTTTTTGCAGTTCGTCTTTCAAAACTTCTATGTAGGCTCTTTCTAAAACGCCGCTTTTTGCATCGCCGAAAGTTCCGGCTTTAAGAGCAATAGCCTCGGCATAAGCCGCGGCTTCAGGATTTTGCCGTAAAAAACGACAAACCTCCGCAGTTATTTCCCCATCGTCTTTAAAACAAGAGGCAGAATTTGTTTCGCGTTCCTTTGCCGCACTCCCCGTTTCATCATGTACGACTTCGTTTTTGCCTGAAAGCATATCTGTTTGTTCTTGTTTAAAAAGACTATTTTCCCTTTCCAACTCCTTGAGTCGTTGACTACGTTTTGTAAATTCGGACTCTAAGTCGTTGTATGCTTTTAAAAGTGCTTTTTCATCGGCAAATTTGCCAAAAGAGATCGCATCTGTTTCGCCGATCGGTTGCGCTGCGATTTGTTCTTCTGTTGAAAAAGCGTCTTTTCCTCCCGCAAGTTCGCCGCGGACGGATTCTTGCTCTTTATTCATCAGGTACCTCCGTTATTTTATGCTTGCGCATATGTTCGATTATTTTTTTCTTGTATTCTTCTCTGCCGCAAAAATCTTCGGTGAGTAAAAACCTCGTATGCTCGACGACGTGAATTTTGTGATCATCAAATTCGTCGGGCTCTATATTTTTGCTAAAAAGCTCGATATTTTCACGCTGAGCTTTATCCACATGTAAATTTGTTATGTCCTGAGCGCACGAAAGAGTGCCGAAACCCAAAATTTCCAAAATCTTAGCTTTCGTGCTTTGGCTCAAATTGCCGTCCGCATCAGACAAAAGCCCGCTCGTGAGCATTTCGTAAATCGCGCTCTTTTTTTGTGCGGGCGTGTATGACAGCTCGTTTTCGGTATCGAAAACCACGTCGTCGCTGGTTAAATCGCTCGCGTTGAAATAGTAAAGTTCCACCGAGTTGCCTTTGCCCGCCACCCTCATCATTCTTGTAAGTTTTGCGTATTGCTTGAAAAGCCTTATTATCTGTTTGCCTATAATTCTTACAGCCTTTCGTATATTTTCTGCGGTTATGGTAAGCCTTGTTTCGTCCTGTTCAACCATAAGCTCAAGCGCAACGCCGCTTAAATTTTGAGATAGTACCGACGAATTACGCGAAAACTCGCTTACGCCGCTTACGTTTATAAATTCCTGTTCGAGCCGCGACTCTTCATAAGTAAAGTCCGGCGGCACAGACGCAGAGGCCATAAGCCTGGGCGGCGTTGAACCCTGCCTGTAAACAAGCACTTTTCCGGGCGAAAGTCCGTCCTCGGTCAATGCGTCGGTATCTACCGAACCGTCTTCTACGGTCACAACGCCCATGCTTATTCTGTTTAAGTACTCGTGCTTTCTGTTTTTTACCGCGTTATACGCCTTTTGCAAAGGTATGATTCTGTCTATCACGCTTACGCCGAAAAAACAACCCGCCTGATTTATTGCAATCTGCCGCACAAACGGAAAAATACGTTTATTTTCCTCTCCGTTTATATACGGCAAATCGCTAACGGCAAGCACTGTGTCCTGCGAAACGGTAACCACTCTGCCGTTAGGATATTTTTCGCAAGGCATTTCGTAACGCTCGATTACAAGCACGTTGTCATGCACGACTCCGCTCGTAACCCTTTTCCCGAAAGTTCCGTTTGACGCGTTGCATTTTTCCAAAGTGAAAACGTCTACGTCGCCGCCGCTGAGAGTCTTGCCGTAAACGGCTTTTACGTCGTCAACGTGCATAGCACGGGCATGTATAATGCTTTTAAGGTCATCGATATCTTCGTGAAAAAGGCTGTCCGGAAAAATATCGAACGGCGAAACGGCTATAACTTTTACGTCACCTTCAAACACGTTCTTTCCGTCCACCTTACCCATTTTTTTACCCGCAGAGTCGTCCCACATTATTTTGTAAAACGAAGTACCCGTGGTTTCGCTCCATAGCGTAGCTTTATAAATCACGTCGCTCATTTCAAGTCGCGAAAAAGTGGAGTTTAAAAGCGCGGATGCCATTTTTGCAGACTTTAAATCGCTCTCTTCGTTGCCGGAAGCTCTCACGCTCATCACGGGGCGCACGCGGGACAGCTTTGCGATTCGGGTTTCAATAATAGGCGCAATATGATTATATACGTTTCTGCCTTGCCAGAAATAATCCTTCTGCTCTTCGTCAATCTCGCCCGTCGGCAAAACTTCGGCATACTGATTGCCCATCAGGTAATTGATATTGAGTTTCCACTGCTGTTCCAAAGCCTTGCGTTCTTCGCGCCGCCTTAAAAAATCATCGGTAACTTCTTTGGCAAGTTCCTTTGAAAACTCAATTTCGTTTTGTTCTTTTTGCACCGTTTGTTTCCTCCGAATAAATATTTTTTTTAGCTTCGGCGTAAAATTCCTTTAAGCATTTTTCGCACAAACACATCTGATCGTAGCCGCCTACGTCCATTATCAGTCTGTAATCGGCTATGTTTGAGCAGCCTTTTACGTCGCAAACTATTTTAACGTTGTTTTTTACTATCTTCACTGCGATCTTTCTCCTTTAATAAAGCGAGCAGTCTGTTCTTTTCTTTTTCGAGCTGTTCGTCAGTCATTTCAAAATATCCGTTTTTATTCTCTTCTCCCGCTTTTTCAAGCAAAATTTTTGCGGCAGTTATGTCCGGCGGCATATTTTTTGTGGTTACTTTTTTTCTTACAACAGTCATGTCGTCACCGTTTAAGGCGTACTCTTCCACCGTTTCGCTCGTGTCGTACCCGAGCGCACGTTTAATAAGCGCACGCTGAATTTTTTCTATCGTCTTATCTTCCATTTACCTCCTGCCAAGCCTCCTTATAAGTCGTGCCTTGTCACGCTGAACATCGGTTAAAAGGCTTTCCGTTTTTTTGCCGCGAGGTCTTGTCATTATGTAGTAACGAAGTTCGTCCAAAGCATGGTCGTCCTTTTTTACTGGAACGTCGTTTTCACCCCACCTGTAACTTTTTATCTCTCTTATGAGATTTGTACACGACGGGAAAATTTTGATTTTATCCTGTGAAAAATATTCCTTAACACGAGCTATTCCCGCAAATTTTTCCTTGTTTACGTTCGGGTTGCAGGCAATGCCGTGTTCAAAAAAAAGTTCGGTAACGCTTTTTGAAGAAGCCAGAGTCTTTTGATTTGCCGCACTGTCGATTAGCGCCTCTAATCTGCCGTCAGGGCGTCTGTGCCAGCCGAGGTCGTCAGCCATTTTTAATATCTTTGCGGCGTGATACTCTATAGTCTTTTCCGCCTCGTAACTCTCCGCCACAACGTACACGTTGGAATCGTAGTCCACCGCATAAAAATGGCAGGACAGCGGATTGCTTAATCCCGGATCTATCGAAACGCAGTCCTGCCAGTCGTAGGGAATAATAAACGGCTGTTTTAAAACGTGCTTTTCTTCGTCAAACTCAGGATAAACCGCGCCGCTTTCCGCTTTGAACCGACCGAACCTTCTCGATTCGAGTTCTTCTTTTGAAAGGCTCGCCGTCATTTTTTCAACTTCTTCGGGATTAAGATACGGGTTATCGCCCCATTCCATAAACTCGTACCATACGTCGGGCGAGTTATGCGCGTTCATATAGATTTCGTCGTATATAAAAGTCATACCCTTAAGCGGCGTCATCGTGCCGAACATACACCCGCATTTATCCAAAAGACGCATCTTGCACTCGAAATAAATATCTTCGGGCGGTTCTTCGTCAAACCAGACAAAATCAAGCGACGCACCCTGAAATTTTTCACGCCCCTGATCGCAACTTTTAAAGCCTATAGTTGATATTTTTCCAAACACGTTTTTAATAAAAAGTTGGTCTATAACACCGTTATCAAGGCTATCGCGCCGACCTGACAGCATGACCGCGTCCGCTATATCGTGCGGAGACAGGTAAGACAAAACCTTTTTTTGAGCAACGTCGCGCTGCACCTGCTGCGTTGGCGAAACTATCCAGCCGAACACACTTTCGCGGTTTTGCCGATAGGGATGAATGCCCTTTGCCAGCCATACGCTCTCCACTGCGCCGCACTGAGTTTTGCCGCTTCGGTTTCCTCCGAAAACCCAACGATTATTTTTTAAGCACTTATGAAAAATCATCTGCTTTTCGTGAACTTTAACCTTATTGTAATCGTCAAGCTTACTTTTTCGGCTTTGCTGCTCCCGCTCGATCATAAGGATTTTTTTTACTATTTCGTCCATTCGACTCATTCCCCCTTTCTTCGTGCTTTTCTTCCCTTTTCGCGCGAATCATTTATTGTATAATAAACGCGATATGATAAAGCGAATTATGATCTTGGTTTTAATAAATTGCACGGTATTTTCAGGTTTGTTTCGTCCGATTACGGTTTTTGCCGCGGATAATTACGCGCTTAAATACGAATACGCGAGAATATTGACCGAAAATACGGTATTTTACGCAGATCCGAACTGTTCGATAGCAAAATTTTATCTTCCTTACGGATATTTCGTAAAAGTTTTATCCGTAAACGAGGACTCCGTTCGGGTTTTATATATGGACGACAATGCCGAGATTCCCGCGCGCGAAGGCTACATAAAAACAAGCTGTTTGCACCCTTATGCGGGGGAAGTTTCAAATCCGTATCCTTCGGTTACGCTTACGCTATCGTTTGACGAAGTTTTGTTTGCCGACAGCAAACTTTCGACTCCGAAAGCCGTGTTATCGTCAAACGTAAAAGCCGCTTTTTACGGCGAAACTACCGTCGAGGGCGAAAAATATTACTACGTTTATGCCAAAGGTTATGTCGGCTACGTAAGAAAATCTGCATTTATAAACGCAGAAATTCCGGCGCATCCTCTGCCGATACAACAAAACACCGACCAGAACCGTTCGTCCGATGCAGACGAAAATTCTCAAAAACAAACGACACCCTACGCATTCGGATTTGATTCCACTGTGAAAACCGTAATAATCATAGCGGTATCGCTCGTTGCGCTGAGCGTCGTCTATTTGCTTTTCAAGCCCTCTTCCAAAGCGAACTATGCCGCTACAAAAAAGGACTCTGATGACGATTTTAATTTTTAACGAAATTACAAATTCCTGTCTCTTGCGGAATTTTTAACAACAGATATGCGATTATTTAAAACAAGTTTTAAATACTTTGCGCGAAGAAAATAAACGTCCCACAAATTGTTTTTAAACCACGCTTCGTCAATACCTTTTGATAAAGCTCTTGCATCGATTTTTTTCTCGAGCTTAAGCTGGCGACGAAAATATTTTCGTGATGTAAAATCAAAATCTTCGGGCATATGATAATGAAAATACTTATACTCTATAAGTTGCTTTTCATCATCTAAAAGTCCGTCTATAAGTTCTTCAACCATACTTTTTACTTGTTTTAACCTTGCCGCACGATCGTTTAGTTCAAGTATCTCTTCCATTTGATTAAGAGTTTTATTATTGTTTTTGTAAGAAGATATAGCCTTGAAATAAACAAGTTTTTCGGTTGCTTTAAGCACTCCTTCAAAAGACGGATAGCTGTAAAATAAAGTTTTTATTACGTCATTCATAATTTTCCCCCATCTACGCTAAAACGCGAACTCGCTTATCTACACCCAAATTATAAATGCTTACTTTATTTTTTTCAACTGATAACTGACATATTTTTTTTATTTTTTTATATTTTGTTCAAAATTTAATTCTTCAAACCACCTCCAACCGACTTGGGCTATAAGCTTTTGCGCGTTTTAGAACATATGTTCGTGTTTTATTATAACATAAAGCATGAAAAACACAAACAGATTATGACCACAAATTTATAAATAACAAAAAAAACTATGCACCACAAAAATGCATAGTCTTTTTTATATGTGCTATTAAGATATTCTAAATAGAAATAGTTCTCGTCTTTTATTGTTTTAATCATCAATTTTACGGCGGGGTTTTATTTTTAATGCAGTTAAGACAAAACTCATATCCAAAACCATTTTGATTTTTTCGTTTTTTGCAGTCCCGTCTAACGCAGCCGTTATCCATTTGATTTTGTTCATATGATACGCAGGAAAAAAACCGGATTCCTTTAAAAGCGAATCTATTAAAACAGGTTCGCACTTAAAATTTACTATATCGATTTTTTCAGTTCCTTCAAGCCCTATTTTACACTTTTGAACTTTCATGATAAGAGCAAACCATTTTTTGTTGTCAAAATGGCGGAACACGGCGGCATCAGGAGTATCCGTCCAAGGATAATCAGGCTGAACGCTATAAATTTCTGCAATGTATTGTTCTAATTCTGTGCGGTTCATAATTTTCTCCGTTATGCGTCGGGTATTATAAATACAAAAGCTTTTTTAAAGTTTTGAACAGAATACACCCTATTTTTGCTAAACGTTTTTTAAAAGTGAAAGTTTTGTTTGTTGTACAAAAAAAGTCCGATAAAATCGGACTTAATGGAGGTACCACCCAGATTTGAACTGGGGCGTAAAGGTTTTGCAGACCTTGGCCTTACCACTTGGCTATGGTACCATACCGAAGATTTTTCTTCGGTTGCTCGGAATTTTCCGAGTAAAAAAAATGGAGCGGGAAACGGGATTCGGACCCGCGACATTTGCCTTGGCAAGGCAACGCTCTACCACTGAGCCATTCCCGCATATTCCATGTTTTTTGCTATTAAATTAATGGTGGGAACAACAGGGCTCGAACCTGTGACCCCCTGCTTGTAAGGCAGATGCTCTCCCAACTGAGCTATGCTCCCATTTGCATTTCACAACGCTCTATTACTATACCAAATTCAAAAAATAAATGCAAGTGTTTTTTGGTAATTTTTTAAAATTTTTTTATTTTTTTTATTAGAGCAAAAGCATTTGTCATCTATTCAATTTTTTTGCGGGAATAAATCGGTTTTTAATGCAATTTTCAATGTTTTAAAGCACTTTTAAATTCACGCTGCCGCAAAATTTTAACGAACAAAATCAAACACTTTATCGTAATTCACGCAAAAGCTTTTTCCGTTAAGATAATACAGCGCACTATCTTTATTAAAATGAAAAATTATTTCAGCCGACACAAGCACCTGACTTTTTACGCCGAACGTGCGATTTATTCTGTCGTCACCGTACTTGCCGTCGCCTAATATAAAGTGTTTATGATAAGCAAGGTGCGCCCTTATCTGGTGAGTTCTGCCTGTGTAAAGCCTGATTTTTAAAACCGAGCTTTCATTGCCCGCCTTTACTACTTCGTACCCGGTTTTAACGTTTAAAGCCCCGTGCAGTTTTTCGCTGACGATTTTAACTCGCGATTTTTTTTCGTCTTTTAAAAGGTAATCGTTATAAATTCCGCAAGCGGGCGTTGGCACGCCGTAAACCGCACAATAATAATATTTTTCCGCAGTTCTGTTTTTAAGCGCGTCAAAAAGACAATCGTATGCGGTTTTATTAAACGCGAATATCATAAGTCCGGAAGTATTTCTGTCAAGTCGGTGCGTAAAAATCGCGTTTTGGTATTTACGGGAAACGCTTTCAAAAAAACTTTCAGAAGTAATCCCCGACGGCTTATCTATAATAAGTATATTTTCGTCCAGGTAAATAACGTTTTCATTATTTAATAAAGAGCCGTCGTAATACACCTCAAGCAAATCGCCCGCTTTTACAGTACAATCAGCCCCGACACGTTTGCCGTTCAGTTTTATATCTTTTTTTCTGAAAAGCTTCATCAGTTGCCCGTAAGAAAGACCGCCTTCATAATATTTTATGAGAAGCTCGCCGATTTTGCCTTCTTTTTGTACAGTAAATTTTTTCATATCCGTTTGCCTCGCATTGCGCCGAGCAGTTTTTGTTGCATTTTTCTATTTTTACCTTGCCTATAGCTGCGGCGATTATTAAAACTACTACGGGAAAAATTAAAATAACAGGATTAAATACAGCCGCGGAACACGTTAAAGCAAGAAAGTTATGAAAGAAGAAAATATGCAATAACGAACCTATACCCTCACGTTTTAATACCGACGCAAGAGTTGTAAGGCACGGCGGGTACAAAGCGCAGAATATCAGAAACGATATTGCCTGCTTTAATTCGATCCCATAAAAACCAAATACCCCGAGTACCGAAATAATGCTTTCTTTGGCAAATAGCCCCGCAATGAGTGCGGATACGAGCTTCCAGTCGTCAAGACGGGACGGGTAAAACAGGAAGGCAATTTTTTTTGCCAAAAAAACAAGAATGCTTTCCTGCTCAAACCCATCGGGCAAATACTCAAACGACACGGAAACACTTTTTAAAATCCATAAAAAAGCAGTTACCGTTATAATAATCGTACCGATTCTTATTATAAAGTTTTTGCAAAAATTATGCAAGGCTTTTAAAACACTTTTTATCTGTCCCCTGCGATACGGCGGAAGTTCTATTATAAGCCCCTGTTTTTTTCCGCCTGAAACCGCAGAAAATACGAGTAAAAACAAAAATGCGGCAATCAACCCGCCTGCATATATTAAAACCAACACCAAAAAACCGAATTTTAAAGATATCAGCCCTAAAATATACAAATACACGGGAACTTTAGCCGAGCAACTTAAAAAAGGTAAAGCTAAGACCGTGCGCTTTTTAATGCTTTCGTTTTCTAATCCTCCGGAAGAAACGACGGCAACGGCAGTACAACCGTACCCCGTGAGAAGGGTAAATATCGCACGGCCGCTAAGCCCGAATTTGCTTAAAATAAAATTAAGCGAAAACGCAAGACGAGCAAGCACTCCGCTTTGCTCTAAATAATATGTATAAAGCGACAATACCGCAAGCCGCGGCAAAAAAGTAACTACGGACGAAAAGCCGCCTATAACGGCTTCCAAAACAAAGCACTTTATAAATTCAGAAGCGTTAATTATACGCAAAAACCACGCTATAGGTCGATTAACGGCACATTCAATTATCTTTTCAAAAAGCAAAGAAAACAGCGAACCGACCGAAAACTTGCCAAAAGCCAGATACATTACGACAACAACCGAAAGAAAAAACAGCGGCAGAGAAAACGCCGGTTTTAAAAGTATATAGTCAAATTTATTAAGCGAAGTTCTTTCAGGCTTTTTAAATACTACGTCAAACAGACGATAAATTTCAAAATTATTCAAGCCGCTCTGCTTATATAATAACATTTTTTCAATCAATTTTTTTACGGCTTTTACGCCTTCTTTAGTGTTACATTCAGCAATTAATACGGGTATGCCGAGTGCCGTTTGCAATACACCAACATCTATTGCACCGCCGCGCTTTTTTAATTCTTCGTACATGTTTATTACAAGCGCGATATTTTTACCGTACTTTGCCGCATTTTTTAAAAATTCAAGCCCGCCTTTTAAGTTTGCCGCCTCACAAACGACTATTATTACGTTGCCGTTTTTTAATGCATCTATTGCAGTTTTTGATTCGAGTGTATAATTCCCTTCAAAATAAGCCCCGGGAAGATCTGTTATTTTAACCTTTTTACCGCCGATTTTTGTTTCAGCCGTCACGCATTCGGTAGTTACGCCGTACCAGTTGCCAACACGCTCGTATTTTCCGGTAAGTCCGTTGAACAAAGTTGTTTTACCTGAATTTGCAACGCCCGATATTAAAACGTTATCATACATATTCCACCGTAATTTTTGCCGCAATATCTGCGGAAATTCCCGTAAGACACATATCGGTATTTATAACACAGCCGATTCTGGAAGAATAAAGCACAAAAAAACCGCAATTTGACGTTGCTCCCACCGCTTTTAGTCTTGATTCTTCTTCCGACGAAAGAGTTGTTTTTATTATTTTTACGCGCCTTAACGCCGCATCTGAAAGCTGCACTATAAAAACCTATATATTAAAGTAATATGCTATGCGCGTTTGCTTTATGCAAAAAATATAAAGGCCACATATAAAATGCGGCCTTTAGTGCTCTGCCCGAAAGCAGAGCACTAAAGGCATCCGCTTTTCGATAATTATTTTTCTTTGCAGTAATGATAAATCGGGTTACAACAAAATTATCAGTGTAGGCAAAGCTATTTTAACAACGCATATCGGGAAAGAACTTTTTGTAAGTTCATATCAACGCTTATAGTTTTTTCGTTTTTCCCGTTTCAAGCTTTACGCTTTCTTACGTTGTACAAATATTATTTGCCGTAATTAAAAATTATATACACGAATTAAAAAAATTTTTTAATTATGTAAAAACTCGTTTTATTTTAAAAAAGTGCCGCTATAAGTTCGTTATCGGCACTTTCGTTTATTATTCAGTCTTCTTTACAAAATCTTGAAACAAACCTTCTTTCTCCGTTCACAAGCCCTAAAACGTAGGTTTTGCAACCGTCTTCCTTTTTATATACGCTTACGCATTCGCCCGCTTTAATTTCTTTAACGTATTCTATCTCTAAACTTTTTAAACTTTCGGGAAAGAAATTAAAAATAAGATCGGCATACCTCGTATTGTTCATATGTCCTAAAATATCCGTTTCGGATTTTCTTACTTCATACTCGCCTATTTTTACCATGTCGGTTTCGCTGACTCTCAGCCGGTCGGGCTTTCCGAATTCCTTTTGCAAATTCTGCTCACAAAATTCGTTTTCGGGATAGGAAAAGCGTTTTTCAAGTTCTATTTTTCTGGTTTTTATATTCACAATCACCCAGCGCGAAGTGCCTTTTATTAAAACGTTACCCTTTTCATCCTGAATTAAATAATCTCTGTCGTAAAAAACACCGACGGGTTTTCGGGGTACGGTTATGCCTTTAACGTAAGTTTCGCTTTTAAGATCCGCTATTTTTTCATAATTTACCGATTGCAACACCCAGGCGTACCCGCTTGAAATCATTTTATCTGCCGACAAGCCAAGCAATTTAACGTGACTGCCCGCAAGCGACTGAAAAATATCTAAAACTGCCGTCGGTTTTATCGTATTAAGGCTGCCCGTCATGTTGTCGGTTATAAAAAAATTCAATTCGTGTTTCATATCTTTTCGCACCGTCCGTACCGAATATGTTACTATGTTACCACAGAATAAATAAAAAGTCCATTTTTTTACGGCATTATCCGTTATAACAATGAATTTTTATTTGACAAATGCGCATACGTCGGTATATAATTTGTAAGTTATATGATATAGAAAATTATAAATACCCAAGACTAAATTCGGAGCATAATATATGAAGAGAAACGACGTAAGAAACATTGCTATTATCGCGCACGTTGACCACGGCAAAACCACCCTTGTGGACGCGCTTTTAAAGCAGAACGGAGTATTTCGTAAAAACGAAGTAGTAGCCGAGCGCGTTATGGACAGTAACGACTTAGAGCGCGAAAGAGGCATTACCATTCTTGCAAAAAACACGGCAGTTCATTACAAGGATACAAAAATAAATATAGTAGACACGCCGGGGCATGCCGATTTCGGCGGCGAAGTAGAGCGTATTCTTTCTATGGTTGACGGCGTAGTTTTACTGGTAGACGCGGTTGAAGGCGTTATGCCGCAGACCAGATACGTTTTGAAAAAGGCACTCAACCTTAACAAAAAGCCCGTTGTTGTAATAAATAAAATAGATAAAGGCGGCGATATAGAAAAAACTATCGACGGCATAATCGAACTCTTTATAGACCTTGGCGCAAACGACGATCAGTTGGATTTTAAAACCGTTTACGCAAGCGCAAAACTCGGCTGGGCTAAAAAGGATTTAAACGACGAAGGCGTAAACATGGCTCCCCTTCTGGATACTATAATCGAAGAAGTACCCGCGCCCGAAGGCGAAGTGGATCAGCCTTTGCAGACGATTATCTGCAATATCGATTACGACGAATACGTTGGCAGAATAGGAATAGGCAAAATCGTACGCGGAAAGGTCTACGACGGACAGCCCGTAACTATTTGCCATACCGACGGCACTTTTTCGCAAGGCAGAATTTCAAGACTTTATCAGTTTGAAGGTCTTAAACGCACCGAAGTTGAAAAAGGCGAAATGGGAGACATCGTTGCCATAAACGGAATAGACAAAATAAACATAGGCGAAACAATTTGCGATCTCGATAAACCCGAAGCTCTGCCCTTTGTTGCGATAGACGAACCTACCATTTCGATGATGTTTATGGTAAACAACAGTCCGTTTGCAGGTAAAGAAGGTAAATACGTAACTTCGCGTCATTTGCGCGCACGTCTGTTTAAAGAAGTTGAAACAAACGTAAGTATGCGCGTTTCAGAAACGGAAAGCACCGATACTTTTGAAGTGTACGGCAGAGGCGAACTGCACCTTTCAATTTTAATTGAAGAAATGCGCCGCGAAGGTTATGAATTTCAGGTTTCGCGCCCCAAAGTTATATTTAAACAGATAGACGGCAAGTGCATGGAGCCTATCGAACAGCTCGTTATAGAAGTTCCCGAAGATTACGTAGGCGTTGTAATGAATAAAATAGGACAGCGCAAAGGCGAACTTGTTTCTATGGAACCGAACGACAACGGCGAAACCAGACTTGAATTTAAAATTGCGTCGCGCTGCCTTATAGGTTACAGAAGCGAAATGCTTACCGACACCAAAGGCTTCGGCGTAATGTATCACGTTTTTGATAAATACGAACCGTACAAAGGAGATCTCCAGACGCGTACGCGCGGAAGCTTGGTATGCTTTGAAAGCGGCACGACTACCCAGTACGGATTGTTCAACGCGCAGGAAAGATGCACTCTGTTTGTAGGTCCCGGTCTTGACGTTTACGAAGGTATGATAGTTGGCGAAAACTCGCGCGAAGACGATCTTGCCGTAAACGTATGCAAGAGAAAACAGCTTACAAACAACCGTGCAAGCGGCAGCGACGAAGCACTTAAACTTGTAACGCCTAAGCAAATGAGCTTAGAGCAATGCATGGAATTTATTGCCGACGACGAACTTGTAGAGCTTACGCCAAAGAGCATAAGACTTCGCAAAAAGATTTTGTCGCACGAACTCAGAATGAAAGAATGGGCTAAAAAGAGAAAACAATAACACGTTACAAAATTACCCGCCGAGTGATTTATACGCGGGTTTTTTATATCAAAAAACCCGCGTATAAGTCGATTATCGCGGGTTTCGTTGTTTTTATAATAATTTTTTGCGGTCGCTTTATTTCGGCAAAAAATGCCGTTTTTTATTTAAGATATTTATCAAAAATATAGCACGGAACAGCAGACCAACCGTGGCATAAACTGCCGGCGTCGCCAAAGTCGGCTTCGCCAAATGCCGTTTCCCAGTAAGAAGTAGCACCCGAAAAGAGCATTTTTCCGAACGTATTGCAGATATCGTCTATAACCCAGCCGATATTTTTTTCGTCGGCTTTTATTATAGCTTCGTATTTAAGCCTGAACACTGCAAAAGTAGGTTCAACTACTTTGCCGCAAGGATTTTTAAGCACTTCCGAAATAGTTTTAAGTCTGTCTTTCGGCATGTTCTCCACAGCCATAGCTGCAGCCGCCTGCATATAACCGTGATAGCCGCGTTTGCCGTCGGAATCTATATATGAGCAGTAAAGTCCGCTTGCCTTGTCGTAAAAGTTTTCAAGAGAATTTTCAAGCATGTTTGCATACTCGCTCATTTTTTTTGCGGACTTAATATCGCCCGCAGTTTTTAAAAGTTTAGCAAATTTTTTAGCGGTGATACACACTACTGCGGTTAAAATACCGTCTTTTGCGGGCTTTTCTTCGTAATCTCTGCCAAAAACTCCGCCTTCAAGCCCTTCACTCCATTCATGAAAGTTCCAGAACCCTACTTCGTGGAATAAGCTTACGCCGCTACTGTCGCTGTGATTTTCAAAAACACGCATAACGTCCTTTGCGTGCGGCAACATTTCGCTTACAAACTTTTCGTTGTAGTCTACCTCGGCATTTTCGCATATTGCCATAACCATATACGCCGAAAACGAAGGAATGGTAAACGATAAATGCGACGGAGCGCAAAGTTCTATAAGTCCGTTAGTTTTTCTTGTTTCAGCCATAAGGCGAATACTTTCACGCGGGAATTCGTATTCGTTAAACGCGCCGTAGCCGAACAACATCTGATTTGCCGAATCCATGCCGTAAAGCGCCTGTTCACGCCACGGGCAATCTTCATAATGTTCATGAGCGCAAAGTTCAAGCGTTCTGCGCCCCGTTTCGTAAATGCGATTTAAAAGCCTGTCGTTAAAATTCTTTTCGGGTTTATTAAAAGGATATAGACTTTCGATAAGCGTAAAGCGGTTTACCGTAACTTTATCGCACTCGACAAACAAACATAAATATCTGCATCCAAGGCGCAAAATACGCTCGTCAAGCGTGTTTTCGCCCTTTTTAAACGTCAGACGGTAAGCAAAATTTCTGCCGCCCATTGCACTTCTCACCCTGAGATCGGCAAGGTGTTCGCCCCAACAAAGCCCGCCCATGCAAGCTTTATCAAGATTTACCGAAAGCATAAGATGCCCGGCGCATTCGCGTGATAAATCGACTATGACATAAACGCCGTCTGCATCCGCATTTTCGGTTTTAAAAGTCAAAGGTTCGTGTAAATCGGCATATTTTAAGCGGTTAAGCCCCGTGCATTCTTCAAACCGAGAAAAAGTCATATACGAAAACTGCATTTTTTCAGCCGTATTTTTGCCGCCCGAATATTTAAAATCGCCTTGCGCCACAACCGAAACGTCAAGCGGTTCGCCTGTTTTTAAGTTCTTTATAGCACGCGGAACAAAATTAACTTTTAAATCAAGCTCTTTGCAAGGCATAAAATCTGCGTCTTTCGCGGTAAAATCGTAATCTATGCCGTAGCCGAGCTGCGGAGTGGTAACGTCGCCTATGTTATATTTTAAGCTGCATCTTGCCAAAGTATTGCAATCGGAAGAAGCTATTATTTTACCCTCCGAAATGATTTCAAACGCCAAAAACGCAGGCATATTGCGCGCGACCGAAAACTCCGCGTCCATATGCATGGCTATAACGAAAAGCTCGTTTTCGCCCTGCTTTATTTTATCGGATATATCCACCGAGCAAACGCTTTTTCGGTCTAAAGTATCGCTTGCCTGAGTGTTACAGACGAAAATACCGTTTATATACGCCGCGTATTTATAATCGGCGGTAATTTTTAAAACGGCACTGCATTTTTCAACAGTAAAGTTACGTTTATATTCATAAAATCGGCTTTCGCCGTTATTAGTTAATGCGATCGGTTTCATAATAGTCCTTTTTATATTCTAAAACTTATATGCCAAACGGCAAAAATTACAGTACGTTGACTGTAGAATTTACGCGATAACCCTGATAGCAGATAGAATTTTTATCCGCTTCTTCGCGACAAATAGGATCGATTAAATTCTCTTCAAGCTCTAAAATGTCAGATATTTCGCCCGACACATAAGCTTCGATTCTTTCGCGCGCGCTTTTAAGCCTTCTGGATAAACCGCCGAGCCTTATATCCTGAACGTCGAAACCGTGCGGCTTGTTTTCGGTATACCAAAGCTTTCTGAAAGCATAATAGAAATTATCCAACGCTTTTTCGATTTTTTTGATTTTTAAAGCCAAAGCTTTAAGCTCGTCTTTATTATCTGCTTTATAAGCCGCTCTTAATTTTACACCTAAATCGCATTTTAAAGCAAGCACGTCGCATAAGAGTTTTTCGCAGTTGAAAATATATGCAAACTCTCCGTCTTTGGAATATTTTGCAAGTTTGCGAGAAGCCGACTTAAATTCTTTAACGTAATTTTCGTCCGCAATGGGATCTAAAATACCCAGAACGGGATCGTTATAAAGCATATAACGGCAGGGATTATTAGTTGAATTTTTGCCCTTGCCTGCGTCCGACGGTAAATCGAGAAGCATCATTGCATCGTAATCTATACCCACGATCTTTTTAAACTCGCTTTTTACAACCGCCATATCTGTTTCGCCGTCGTAAATCTTTTTAATCGTAAAAAGCGAAGGCAGAACGGCATAGAAAGAACATTCTTTTCCGTCGTCGCCCCACATGGTGATAAAAATATTTTTTACGTTATGATGGGCAGCCGATTTTATAGCAGGTTTCATTGCCTTTATAGAAAAGCCGTTGCGCGGAGCAAATCCAACCCAAGTCCAGACGCCGCCTGCAAACCAAACATTATCGCCCGAAAGCACTTTATGCGAATCGAACATGGAGTCATACATCTTTTTATCGGTATGATAGTAATCCCAGTAAATCAAATCAAGATTTTCGGGTACGCTCTTTTTGCACTCTTCCGAGGGGTTTACGTTATACGAATAATACTCGCCGCCGTTTTGAATACGCATAAACATATCCGACCACATCATACAGCGGAAACCGTATTTTTTAGCAATTTCAAGCACTCTGTCAAGGTGCGATTTGATAATTTTAAATCTGCTCTCTAACCCGTGTTTATCAAGATACGCGCCGCGCCCTAACATATGCGCTTCGTCCATACCTATATTTACCCTTCTCGACGTAAACGACTCGGCAAGAAAAGCAAACATTTTATCTATAAGTTCGTAGGTCTTTTCTTCGCCTACAAGCAAAATATCGGTCGTATCGTTGACGGGAACATATTTGCTCCAACGGAATATCTGATTAAGATGCGCCAAAGTCTGTATGCAAGGAATGAGTTCTACGCCTATACTATTGCAGTATGCGTCTATATCCTTTATTTCGTCTTTCGTGTATCTGCCGCGGAGATAGCCGAAATAAGGTTCGCTTTCTATTTCGTAAGTATCCTCGGTATAAAGCTGGACGGAATTATATCCGAATGCGGAAATAATTTTTGCAAATTTTTTTACCTGTTCGGGTTTCATAACGGCGTTGCGCGAACAATCGAGCATTACGCCGAAGGTATCTTTTTGCGTCATAACGACTCCTTTGTTTTTAACATTGTTTTTTACTTGATTTTACGGCTTTCAGTCAACCGAGCGACCGGCAAAGCGCGCAAATAAATTAACTTTATTTTACAATTATATATAAAAAAAATCAAGCGTCTTTTAAGTCTATTAAAAAAGGACAGCCAAAGCGGCAAATTTAAAAACTTTTTGTATAAAAAAATCTGACAAAAAAGCCTTAACACGTAAAAAAGCCCCGATAAAAAATCGGAACTTTTTAAATTGCTTATTCGAGTTCGAACGCACCTGTATAAAGTTGATAATATTTGCCTTTTTTCTCTATGAGTTCTTTATGCGAGCCGCGCTCGATTATAACGCCGTGGTCAAGCACCATTATAACGTCGGAGTTCTGTACCGTAGACAATCTGTGCGCTATTACGAACACCGTTCTGCCGTGCATAAGTCTGTCCGTTCCCTGCTGAACGAGAAGTTCGGTTCGCGTATCTATTGAGGACGTAGCTTCGTCCATTATCATAACGGGAGCGTCCGCCACCGCCGCGCGCGCAATGGATAACAGCTGACGCTGCCCCTGCGAAAGATTTGCTCCGTCGCTTGTGAGCATCGTGTTGTAGCCGTCGGGAAGTCTTGTTATAAAATCGTGGGCGTTTGCAAGTTTTGCGGCGTTTATACACTCTTCGTCGGTTGCGTCAAGTCTGCCGTAACGAATGTTATCCATAACCGTGCCGGTAAACAAGTTTGTATCCTGCAAAACTATGCCGAGAGATTTACGAAGATCTGCCTTTTTGATTTTATTTATATTTATTCCGTCATAGCGGATTTTGCCGTCGGCTATATCGTAAAATCTGTTTAAAAGATTTGTTATAGTGGTTTTTCCCGCTCCCGTTGCGCCTACGAACGCAACTTTTTGCCCCGGCTTTGCATAAAGCGTTATGCCGTGCAATACGATTTTATCTTCGCTGTAACCAAAGTCAACGTCGTCAAGTACTATATCGCCCGCAAGCAAAGTATAAGTTACGGTACCGTCGGCTTTATGCGGATGTTTCCACGCCCAAAGCTCGGTTCTTTGTTCGCTCTCGGTTATATTGCCGTTTTCGTCGTACCTGGCGTTTACAAGCGTAACGTAACCGTTATCGGCTTCGGGCTGTTCGTCGATAAGAGCGAAAACTCGCTCTGCGCCCGCAAGTCCCATAAATATGGCGTTCATCTGCTGCGTTACGTTGGATATGGACTGAGTAAAGTTTCTGCTCATAGGCAGGAACGCTACTATAATCGATAAATCAAGCACCGCGCCCGAAAGCGAGAAATTTTTAAAGCCCGCAGGGAGCGAAGATACTGCGAGAAGCGTTCCCACAAGAGCTAAAACAACGTATAAAAGATGCCCTAAATTATTCATCATAGGTCCTAACACGTTTGCATAGGTGTTTGCCTTTGTAGCGTCGGAAATAAGTTCTTCGTTAAGTTTATCAAAATCCTTTTCGGATTCTTCTTCGTGCGTAAATACTTTTATTACCTTTTGCCCGTGCATGGATTCTTCAACGAAGCCTTCGCACTTACCTATGGATTGTTGCTGCTTAACAAAGTATTTTGCCGAGTTGCCGCCTATTTTTTTAACGATAACCATCATTAAAAGGACGAACAGTGCTACGACGAGCGTAAGCCATATGCTGTAAAAAAGCATTGTGAATACGAGTATTACGAGCATTACAGAAGTTTGAACTACAGAAATCAAACTTTCCGAAACCAACTGACGGAGCGCGTCTACGTCGTTGGTGTAAACGCTCATTATGTCGCCGTGAGTGTGCGTATCAAAATACTTTATGGGCAAATCCTGCATTTTGTTGAACATGGCGTTTCGGGTATCGCGAAGAAATCCTTGAGTTACGTCAGCCATAATAAGCGACCTTAAAAGGCTTGCTATAACCGCCGCGACAACTACGCATATCATTACGGTTAAAACGTTCATGAACATACCCCAGTCGCCCGCTGCGATAGAAGCCGTTATGTTTTTTAAAAATATACCTGCAGCCGCACCGCCTATAGCAGAGATTATAAGGCAAATTCCTACAAGAAGAAGCTTCCATTTATAGTTTTTAAACAAAGCTTTCATAAGGCGCGGAAGCGTGCTTTTGTTTACTTTTTGTCTGGGTTTAAATCCGGGACCTTTCGGCATCAGTTTTCACCTCCTTCGTTTGCTCTGTTCTGTGTGTTGTACACTTCACGATAAATTTCGTTGGTCTGTAAAAGTTGTTCGTGCGTGCCTATTCCGTTTATTTTGCCGTTATCCATTACGATTATTTTATCGGCGTCGGAAACAGAAGCGATTCTTTGAGCTATTATTATCTTAGTAGTATCGGGGATTTCGTTTCTGAACGCCGCACGAATAAGCGCGTCCGTTTTAGTATCGACAGCCGAAGTGGAATCGTCTAAAATTAAAACCCTGGGCTTTTTAAGTAACGCTCTTGCGATACAGAGCCTTTGTTTTTGTCCGCCGGAAACGTTCGTGCCGCCCTGCTCTATGTGCGTATTGTATTTATCGGGGAACGACTGAATAAATTCGTCCGCCTGAGCGAGTTTACAAACTCTTTGCACTTCTTCGTCGGACGCATTCATATCGCCCCAGCGAATGTTTTCGGCAATAGTACCGGAGAACAGCAGGTTCTTTTGTAAAACTACCGAAACCTGATTACGGAGCGTTTCGAGATCATACTCTCTTACGTCTACGCCGCCTACTTTAACCGAGCCTTCGGTTACGTCGTACAGCCTCGAAATTAAGTTTACAAGCGTTGTTTTAGAAGATCCGGTGCTTCCGATTATTCCGACCGTTTCTCCCGATTTAATATGCAAATCGATATCGGAAAGAGCGTATTTTTCGGCGTTTTTGCTGTATTTAAAGTTTACGTTGTCAAAATCGACAGAACCGTCTTTTACTACAGTAATTGCATTTTCGGGGTTTACTATATCGATTTCTTCTCTTAGCACTTCGCAGATACGCTTTGCCGAAGCTACCGACATGGTTATCATAACAAACACCATAGAGAGCATCATAAAGCTCATAAGCGCGGACATGGAATAAGAAACGAGCATCTGAAGTTTACTTATAACTTCGGGGTTGTTGCCAAAAATTCCGAATCTTCCGACGATTACGAATATAGAGATCTGCGTTGCGTACATTGCGCCCATCATAACGGGGTTTGCAAACGCAAGAATTTTTTCGGCTTTGGAAAAATCTTTTTTAACCTGCTCTGAAGCTTTGCCGAATTTTTGTTTTTCGTAGTTTTCACGAACGTAAGCTTTTACTACGCGCATGCCTTTTACGTTTTCCTGTACGGACTCGTTAAGAGCGTCGTAACGCTTGAATATTTTGTTAAACGTGGGCATTGCAAACGCCATTACCGTGCCGAGCCCTACCAAAAGTACGGGTATTACTATAAGATATACCGTGGTCATCTGATTGAGCTGCGTCGTTCCGATTGTAGAAAACGCGTTCAGCGCAAATATAAACGACAATACCATCATAAGCGGAGCGCGCACGCCCATTCTTATTATAGTCATAAACGCGTTCTGCACGTTGGTAACGTCGGTCGTAAGTCTTGTAACCAAGCTCGACGTTGAAAATTTATCTATATTAGAAAACGAAAAATTCTGTACTTTGTAATAAAGATCGTGCCTTAAATTGCCGCCGAATCCCGCAGACGCTTTCGCACAGAATATTCCCGAAAGCGTGCCGAATACAAACGACATACAACCGCACAGTATCAATACGAGTCCGCAAATCCCGAGATATCCCATATCGGGCGCGCCTGTTGATAGAGTGGTTATGGTTCTGTTCATTATGATAAGCGACCAGCTTTCAGGTCTTTCGGCTACGGGCTTACTTAAAACAGTAAGATATTCCAGAACCGTTTTTGACATAAGCATAGGAACTACAAGTTCGAAAATTACCTCGCCAAGCATAAAAACAGGCGTTAATATAGACGCCTTTTTATTCTGTCGGATACTTCCCGCAAGCAGCCCTATCGTGCTTTTTTTCTTTTTATTTTTTGACATTATTCACCTCTTGTCGTTTTACTTGACGTTATCCGTTGTTTCGCTTGCTTTTGTTTCTATCGCGCCTTTGCATCTTTCGGTCATTAAGTCGGTTTTTTCAAGCCGTTCGGTAAGATTATCCGCAATGCGGCTCAATAATTTTATAGCCGTATTTATTTCGTCTTCCGTTAGTCCTTCCGAAAGACTTTTTTCAAACTCGCATCTTTCGCGTTCAAACAGCTCGCAAAGACTCTTTGCTTTTTTGGTTAAAACAATCTTTTTAAGCCTTGCGTCGCATTCAACCGATTCGCGCGTTATAAATCCGCGCTTTTCCATAAGCTGCAAAATTGCGGTAGCAGTGCTTCGCCGTATTGAAAAACGTTTTTCAACGTCACGCTGAAAAACGTCCTCTTTTTTTCGTTCACACTCGTTTAAATACGCTATTACATATCCGTGCATTCCCGTCGCATTGTCGAATTGCTTTTTTAATTCGCTGTTTTCGATATTGCGCTTTATTAAAATATTCACGGTGCGGATCATATAACTGAGCGTTTTTTCCTTGTTTTCAACTTCGTTCACATCAGTCATTATGTTAGCCACCTAACATTTTTTCTGTATTATATCCCACGTAATATTTATTGTCAAACAATTTAAGAGCGCTTTTAAAAACTTTTCCTATTTTTTTTCGGATATGCATTATTATATAATAATTATATATTTTTCGTATATAAAATTATAAATTTGCAGATATAAAACTGCGTTTATAAATAGGTATAAATAAACGCAGCAGAGTATTTTTTTATGATATTGTATGAAAACAGCCGGGAATATTATTCCTTTTCGGATATCCATAAAGCCGCCGCACCTAAAATACCCGCGTGGTTTTTAAGCGACGCAACGTGAACGGGAACGGACGGGCCATGTTCGCCGCCGTACAGTTCGTTATCGATAGCCTTTTGGAGCGGAATAATCAAATCATCGCCCGCGCCGCATACTCCGCCGCCTATTAAAATGGCTTCCGGTCTGAAAACGTTTGCGATATTACAAAGTCCGCATGCAAGATGCGCAATGTAACTATCAACAACTTCCTTTGCGTAAATATCGGTTTTGGCGTAAGCAAACGGCGTTGAACCGTCAACTTTTTCTATATCGCCTATCTCCCACATTTTACTGTCTTTATGTTTTAGCATGGCGCGTTTTGTATCGCGGACGAGGGCCGTTGCCGAAGAGTACGCTTCAAAGCACCCTCTTCTGCCGCAAGAACAAAGTTCTCCGCCAAATTCTATTACGGTATGTCCGATTTCTGCACCCGCAGAGCGATTTCCTTCAAACATTTTTCCATTAAGCACTATGCCCGAGCCGACGCCCGTGCCTAACGTTACCATTGCAACCGTATTATATTGTTTGCCTGCACCAAAATGAGTTTCGCCAAGAGCTGCAACGTTTGCGTCGTTTGCTATTTTTACCTTAAGCCCCGTTGCGTCTGCTATTTTTTTAGCAAGCGGAAATTTTCGCCAACCGAGATTATTGTTAAAAGTCACTTCTCCGGCCTTACTGTCTATCATTCCCGGAACGCCTACGCCTATGCCCGAAATATCGTTTTTAGTAAGGTTACTTTGCTTCAAAAGTCCGTCTATAAGTCGAATAACGTTACTTACGACGTGATCTGCGCCAAGCTTGCTTTCGGTTGCGACTTTGTCTTCTTTAAGTAATTTACCGCAAGAGTCCACCACTCCGCCCTTTATAAAAGTGCCGCCTATATCTATGCCGATATAAAGTTTTTCTGCCTTGATTTGGTCCATAATGTTCACTCCTTTCTTCGGCGTATTTATTTTAGATTATATCACATTTTTTAACTGCAAACAAGCAAATAAATTTGAATTATAAAAACTAAGCATATTTTGAAAAGCGACTGTCTGCTCTTTGCAAAAAGTCGCTTTTTGTTTTTATGCGCGTATATTTTTTATGTACATATAAATATATGCTTTTTTATAAATATTTGTTCTTTTCTTTTATTAAAAAGCCCAGTTACCGTCTTTGAAAATTGCAATTTTATTGCCTTTGTCGTCTATTCCGTCAATGGTTAAATCTTTAGAGCCTATCATAAAGTCAACGTGAATAGACGAATCGTTTATGCCGGCTTTTTTACATTCTTCAAAAGTCATATCTTCGTATCCGCGAAGGGTGTTGTTAAAGCCGCGGCCTAAAGCTAAGTGACAACAGCAGTTTTCGTCAAAAAGCGTATTGTAGAACAAAATACCCGAATTATTGATAGGTGAATCGTAAGGAACAAGCGCACATTCTCCGAGCATTCTTGCGCCCTCGTCCATATTGACGAGTTTTTCAAGCAGTTCAGCGTTCTTTTCACCGCCTGTTTCGGCCACTTTACCATTCTCGAAACGAACCCAGAAGTTTTCGATAAGTTCGCCCTGATAAGAAAGCGGTTTGGTTGCATAAACAATACCCTCAACATCACCCGCTTTAGGAGACGTGAATACCTCTTCGGTAGGAATATTCGGATTATAATATACGTTTGTGCCGAGCGTGGTTTCGCCGCCGCCCATAAACGTTCCGCGGTCGATAAGACCTACTTTTAAGTCGGTTCCGTTTGATGATTTATAGCAAAGATATCTTAAATTAAGCGAATTAAGATAGTCAGAGCGGTTTAATAAATCCTCGTTGTGGTCTTTCCATGCCTGAACGGGATCGTCTGTTACACGCGAAGTATATAAAATAGCATCCCAAAGTTTTTTTACGGCTACCGACGTGCTGTCGTCAGGAAACACCTTTTTAGCCCACTTTTTGCCGGGAATTGCGGCTATACACCACTGATATTTATCGCTCATAGTGTCTGAAATAGGTTTGGTCTTTTTCATAACCGCCATACGCGATTTAGCTACTTTTTCCTGATTTACGCCTTTAAGCGAATCGGGGTCGTCACATTCGATCAATATAAGAACGGGCAAAGTTTTAGCTCTTTGTTTTAATTTTTCGATTTCCCAGTCCTCTACGGTAGAAAGAGTTTTTAAGCTTCTCTTTTTATAATTGAGCTTTGTAAGCGGACCGTATCTCCATTCGATTGTTACCTTGCTTGCGCCGAGTTTATAACATTCATCTGTTAAAAAAAGTGCAAATTCGGGATTTTCCACTTCAGAGCGAATTATTACTTCCTGCCCTTTTTGTACGTTTGCGCCGACCTCGGCGATTAATCTTGCATATTTTTTAATTATTGTTTTATTCATTTTCAGTCCTTTGAATTTTGCAATTTTTTGCTTTCTTCTATAATGGTTTTATATATTTTTTTTATTGCTTCTTTTTGATTATCATCATCAAAATGTGCGGCTATAAGTTCATAAACGGCACTTTCACGCGAAGTATCACAAACTGCAAGTCCGGCGTTTTTTTTAGCTTGTCCTATTTGTTTTGCCGTTTTAAATCTCTTTTTTATAAGCTCGCATATTTTTGCGTCTGTTTTATCTATATCAGCTCTTAATCGTATTATTTCTTGGTTATCCATAAAATCTTTTTATATAATCAAAAGTGATGCTTTTGTTTGATTCATTTTTAATTTATTAATATAAAAGCTTCAAAATCAACTTACCGGTGTCATCTCATACAAAATCAAAAAAATAGTTGCAATTCCGATAAATAAAAGTCCCATAATAAGTGGTGCCCATGATTTGTGCTTTTTTCTCGATTTTTCTTTTCTTTCCTTATATTCAGCGTAATTTTCTTCTTTTCTGAGCCTTCCACCCGGAATAAGTGATAAAAAAGCTCTTTTTAAACTAAAAGAAACACTGTCTAAAATGCCGCCGCTTGCGATTTTATAAATCACGCCAAAGCCGGCAATTACTACGCCGGAAACAAAGAAACCGTCGTTGAGAATTGAAAAAATTTTACGTTTTGAGGTCAGATTAAATATATTGTTTCCCGATATTATTAAAAGACATATTGCTGATGCAATGACAAAATAAATTGCATATGAAATTAAAAGCGAGAAACTCACTTTTTTTTCAACACTGTGCTTTTTTACATTTAAATCGTCGGCGGCTTTTTTCTGCAAATCGCCGCCAACGTTTTCAACATTTTTTTTTGCGTTTTTTAAATTATTTTTATTCACGACTATTCGCCCTTTTTATCATTAAGAAGCTTTTTATATTTCTCTTCTTCGGCGTTATTGCAATAAACAAAGTGTCCTTTTGCCACTTCACGCATAGAAGGTTTATCTTCCGAATAATCGTGTTCTGCGAGTGGGTTATAAGTTATTCTTACTCGGCCTTTTTCATAATGTGGATCGGGCAAAGGTATTGCCGATAAAAGTGATTTTGTGTAAGGATGCAGAGGATGAGCAAAAAGCTCGTCTGCCGAAGCAAGCTCTACCATGTTGCCGAAATACATTACTCCTATGCGGTCGGAGAAATATTTTACTACCGACAAATCGTGTGCTATAAACAATATTGTAAGACCGAATTTATGCCTTAAATCGTTGAGCAGGTTAATAACCTGAGCCTGAATCGATACGTCAAGTGCCGAAACCGGCTCGTCGGCGATTATCATATCGGGATTCATGATTATTGAACGGGCAATACCTATACGCTGACGTTGTCCGCCCGAAAACTCATGCGGATACCTACCAGCATGTTCACGCACAAGTCCTACAAGTTCCAGCATTTCATAGACCTTTTCATCTATTGTTTCTTTATTATGAACACCTTGAATTACCAGACCTTCGGCAATGATATCGCGTACAGTCATACGCGGATCAAGCGATGCGATAGGATCCTGAAAGATCATCTGAATTTGCGTAACTATTCTGGATTTTTTTGCTTTTGCAAGCTCCTGTTTATATTCTTTATGGAGCGCAGCAAGCTTTTGCTCGTCTTTTTCGGCAGAAATAAGCGGCATATACTTGTCGTTTACTTCTTTAACCTTTTCTTTGGCGAAGATTTTATCGCAATGCTTATCGTCGTAGTTAGCTTTGGATATTTCCATTCTGCGATCTGCGATAAATTCGCCGGTTTCTTTAGCTAAAGCGTCCAAATCAGCTTTTAGTTCGGCGCGAATTTTTGCGCCTTCTTCGGCTTTTTTATCTTCGGAAAGAGCTTCTATTTTACTATTCGCTTCAAGATTGAGAGCTTTTACTTTTTCGGCGTACTCTTTTCGCTTTTCTTTAATTTCGTTTTTATAAGAGCGAGTACCCGCAACTATACGTTTACCTTTAAAGTAAACGTTACCGCTTGTAGCGTCGTAAAGCTTGATAATCGTTCTGCCGGTCGTGGTTTTTCCGCAGCCGGATTCACCAACAAGCCCGAAAACTTCGCCCTTTTTAATTTCAAACGAAACGTTGTTTACCGCTTTAAGCTCCCTTCTGCCCATCTTAAAATATTGACAGAGATTTTCAACTTTTAGAAGCACTTCTGCATTATTGAAATTACTTTTCATTGATTATCTCCTTTAGTCAAATTATTCATTCTTTCTATACGGTCTGTAACCTGCTTTGGCGGGCAAACTTTAGGCGCATTCGGGTGAAGCAACCAGGTTGCAGCCGAATGTGTTTCGGATATCTTAAACATAGGCGGTTGCATTTCAAAGTCTATTTGCATTGCGTATTTGTTTCTCTCCGCAAATGCGTCGCCCTTAGGCGGGTAAATCATATTCGGAGGCGTTCCGGGTATAGCGTCAAGTTTTTCGTTAGTATCAAGATCCGGCATAGACGCAAGCAAAGCCCACGTATACGGATGAGCGGGATGATAGAATACGTCTTCCGCAGTGCCGTATTCAACTATTTTACCCGCATACATAACGGCGATTCTGTCTGCCATGTTGGCAACTACGCCCAAGTCGTGAGTGATAAATATAACCGAAAGATTTCTTTCGACTTTTAATTTATTGATAAGTTCAAGAATTTGTGCCTGAATGGTAACGTCTAACGCAGTCGTCGGTTCGTCGCAGATAAGAATATCGGGATTTGCCGCAAGTGCTATAGCTATAACTATACGCTGACGCATACCGCCTGAAAATTCAAACGGATACTGATTGTATCTTATTACGGGATCAGGAATACCCACTTCTTCTAATAGTTTTAAAGCTTTTGCCTTTGCAATTTTTGGTGTAACCTTATAAACCAAGGCCGAAGCTTGCTCTTTAAAATAATCTATAAGAGCAACCATTTCTGTTTGCTTATCGAAAGTCGCAAGCTCAATTTGTCGTTCATATTCACCCTTCAATCTTAAAAGTATGTCTTTTATTTGAGCGATGAGCAGATCAAGATCCAAAACTGCAGCGGGAACAACCTTCCAATCAGGTGCTTTGCCTTTATCAACAAGTTTTTGCCTTTTTTGAGACTGTTTTAAAAACCTTGCATTTTCTTTAGCATTATTATCTATTGCATTATAGTATTTATCTAAAGCATCTTTAATTGCTGTAGAAAAAGTATATTCAGTGCTATTTTTTACAAATTCAAGTTTATTGATTGCAGTTATAACTTTTTCGCCAAGCTGATTAACTGCAGAACGCAGATTGGCTTCAGTTACGCCATTCTTTTCGTTAAGTTTATTCAATAATTCGCATACGCTATCTATCTCAGTAAGTAAATTTTTCTTTTTACCAAGAGAAATTGCTCTTGCATGCTCTAAAGCATTAGAGCCTTTTTCGATAAAATCAAGCATAAACTCTTTGTCGAGATATTCTCGAGTCATGGCAGTAAGCTCTTCTATCGGCATATCGTCTACATTAGCATCGGGATTACGCATCATATAGTAACCCAAAGTAAAATAGTTAGGCTTCCGGCGTTGGAGCGCATTATCCAACAAATCGGAAAGTTTTTTTAGTGCGTCTATCATAGCAAAAGACGGCTCTTTATCCAAAGTTTGTAATTCCGATTTAAGTATAGACGTAACATTTTCTATTTCATCGTTTAAAACGACTATATCGGGATGTACCGTACTGTTTAAACGAACTAAAACATCTTTTACAAAAAATTTAACATCGACATGTTGCTTTTTTTCAATTAAAAACAGTTTATTGTCTATATCAAGCTTAAGTTCTTCAGCTGCACGATGAATAGTATTGTAGTTATTTTCTAATTTGGTACTTTTAGTGCAAAACTCATCAAAAATCTTGCATTTTTGATCATTTGCCATTTTTTCATCTTCAGCTGAAGCTATTTCATTCATATTGAAATTAAGCTCTTTTAAGAGATTATTGAATACTCGTCTGGCATTTCTTTGACTCGCTTTGCCTTTTAAAAGCATAGCTTCCGTAATCTGCTTACCAACCCTCATAATCGGGTTAAGACTAGACATAGGATCCTGGAAGATCATTGCAATTTTATCGCCGCGGATTTTATGAAAATCTTCTTCTGAAATTTTCAACAAGTCCTTACCGTCGTAAATTATTTCACCGCTTTCAACGATAGCATTATTTGCAAGTATGCCTATTATAGCACGGTTTGTAACCGACTTACCGGAACCCGATTCGCCTACTATAGCAAGCGTTTCACCTTTATAAAGGTTAAAGTCAATCCCACGAACAGCTTGAACCTTACCGCCCGGTGTACGAAATGATATAGTAAGATCTTTTACTTGTAATTTTTTTTCTGCCATATTTTATTCCTCCGCACCGCGAAGCGACGGGTTAAATGCGTCGCGTAATCCGTTACCAAACAAGTTGAAACTAAGCATTAAAAGAGCAAGAAAAATTGAGGGTGCAGCAACTATATGCGGATAGTTAGTTAAAACAGGCTGCCCTGCGGCAATAAGCGCACCAACGCTCGTAATATTACCTACCGACAAATTGATTATGCCTAAGTAAGTTAAGCTTGTTTCAGAAAAAATCATGCTCGGTATAACAAGCGCACAACTTGTAACCAACGTTCCGAGAGAATTCGGGAAAATATGCTTGAACATTATACGGAAATCCTTTGCTCCAAGTGTGCGTGCAGCCAAAACGTATTCCTGATTTTTATATCTGTAAAACTGCATACGCGTAGTTCCGGCCATTCCAATCCACCCTGTAACAATAAATGCAAGGAATAATATAATCGCAGCACTGATATCTTTAAAATAGTGCTTTAATATGGTGATTACCACCATCATAGGCACAGCGGATAAAATATCGGTAATACGCTCCATAACTATATCTACGGTGCCTCCGAAATATCCTGAAATTGCACCCCAGATAACACCTATAACCATATTAACCAATGCTACGGCAATAGCAAATAAAAACGAAAATCTTGCACCGCAGGCAAGGCAGGTTAAAATGTCTTTTCCCTGTTGAGTAGCACCTAATAAAAAGTATGGCTCGGTTATACCGTCATTGGCAGAAACATGTTCATAAACGTAATACTCATAAACATTAATGCGAACCTCTACCTGATCATCGCCGGCTTTTTCAAAGCCATAACTATAATAATACGTTTTCCCGTTTTCTTTAATTCCGTCTTTACCCTCTATTCTGAGTGAATCGTAAGGCATAGTCCAGTTATAAGTATCTTCTACGTCTTTTTCTACTTTCCAATATGCAAGCTTAATATTTCCGTTATCATCTAAAACCGGAACAGTTTTTCCTTTTAACGTTTTTGTAACGTAGTAATAATTGGCATTATCGTTATCCTGCATAGCCTTAGGTCTGTCAGCGTCATCAATCAAGGGATACAAAACCTGATTATTCGTTTTATTTTGATAATCAATAATGGCATTATATTCAGATTTGCTTATTTTTTTATATTCACAACCGTTATGGTGATACGAATCGCGCCTATAATTGTAAGTACCGTTTTCATTTATAGTATATTTTTGATTTTTTATAACATTATGGCCGCCATTACCCTCTTTGGCATTTGTAAGCTCATTTCCGATAGCAAAATCATAAAGCCACGTTATCTCATCTACTCCGGTTTTATTTTCACAGCCATCCCAAAAATCAGTATTTTCAAACAAATGGCATTTAGGCAAGGCATTAGCAAAATCAACGTCTTCATATGCAACCGTATAAGGAGTAAAGAACGGAACTATTATGGCAAAAAGAACCAAAATAATTATTACAATAGCAGCAACGACCGAACCTTTATTCCTGCAAAAGCGTGAAAAAGCGTCAGCCATATAGCTTCGAGCTTTTGTTTCGAACTTTTTATCATGCAAAGCGTTTTGTGAGCCGACAAGCTTGAACTTCTCGCTCGGAATATTTGGTATATTCTGATTAGTCATTTTATCTTGCCCCCATTCTGATTCTCGGATCAATAAAACCGTATGATATATCGATAACTATTCCGGCTGCAAGTCCTACCAGACAATAAAAACCGGAAAGGAACATAAAGAAATCGTAATCGAGTACCGTTATCGATTCAAGATACAATCCACCAACACCCGGTATAGAGAACATCTGCTCGATAATAAGAGAACCCGATAAAACCGATATAAATTCCGATATTATAGAAGGAAAAATAGGTACCATTGCATTACGAAGCGCATGTCGTACGGTTGCCTGGCCACGTGTTAACCCCTTAGTTCGTGCAAGCAACATAAATTCGCTTGTTAAAACCTCTGTAAGTTCTGCACGTGTAAAACGAGCATATCCCGCAATAGAACCTAAGCATAACGAAAGGACCGCCGGTAGCATACTTTTAAACATACTCCAGGATAAATAGTCATAACCTTTATCCATTCGCAGCGGCAACCATTGCAATTTTGCACATAATACGTAAGCAATCAGCAGAGCGTAAACTATAGAGGGAACAGATATTAAAACTATAACTCCCGTAGAAATAACGTGATCCTGCCATTTGTTCTTTTTTAAAGCAGCAAGTATACCCAATCCTAAACCTATGGGAACGCCTATCAGACTTGAATAAATATTTATCAAAATTGTCGGAGGTAAATGCTTCGCAAAAACTTCTGTAACAGACTTGTTACGATAAGCAGCCATTTTAACTCCTATTCCAAAATCACCTTCGGTAAATATTCTTTTCAGATATAAGCCAAGCTGCTTCATTATGGGTACCTTATCGTACCCTATAACGTTACCGTTCGAATTATAAACTAAATTTTCTATGTATCCACGGTCTACAAGCTTAAAATAAAGTTTGTTTGCGTCCTCTTGCAGTCCGGCAGTCACCTCAAACGGTAAAAGCTTTATAAGAACAAAACATATAAGCATTATAATGCAAAAGCACATAAGCATAAGCCCCACGCGCTTTAAAACATACTTAAACATGTACATGGTATTTTTCTCCTATTTTTAATAAACATAAGCATCGCGGGCAAAAAACAGCCCACGATGCCATGTTACGTTAAACCTTACAAGCGATTTATAATCGTCTGTCTTTATTATTTACCGCTCTTATAGAATTCTTTAAGGTCTCCGTTATGTTCCTTAACGAATTTAGCCCATTCTTGATCGCTATATTCATAAGTGATATACTGTATTCCACCAAATTGCATCATAACGTTGTAATCTTCGCTGATATAATTCCATTTAGCACTGTGGAGTGAAGCAGAGAAACCACGCGAAGTAGGAATTGTATAATAAGTGCTAAGACCGTAACGTTCCAACATAGCCAAAATATCGAGACGAACGTCTACCGGCGCGCTTGACCAGTCATAAGAACACTGAGACTCAGATGTATTGCCGTTCAAGCTGTTATACCAATCTCTGACTGTAAGCTTCAAAGTTTTACCGGATTCAGCAAAACCATCAACCACAGGAAGAGTATATTCGATTTTTTCGGCATCAACAGCCCAGTACGGGTGGAAGTTTACAGAAGACATCATTCCAATCCAACCACCGATAAGATAGAACGGATCAAACGGTGCATTTCCGATACCGCCGGTGCAGATATCATAGTTACCTGCCTTAAATTCTTTACTCCAATTGTCACCTAAGTTAAAACTCTTGGTGAGCTCAATCTTGCCTTCAAAAGAAGTTCCCTTTGTCAAATCGGCTATCCAGTTAGCTATCCAGTTATACATTCTCTCATCTGCATCTGTAGGTGAGGATGCACCTAAGCAAAGCTGAATCTTTTTGCTTGAATCGTAGTGATAAACATCAGGTTTTGACGTAAGTTCTGTCCAAGCAGCTTCAAGCTTTTCTTTTGCAAGAGACACGTTCATACCCGTCATCGCCTTAGTAGCCGAAGCAACGTCTGCATAAACTTTCGAACCATCGGTCCACTTACCATCTTCGGTCTTAGTGAATCCGTAAGCTAACAACAACGTTTCCTTAGCTTGATCGGTATAGCGGTATACTTCACCATTAGCAACGTTATGATAATAGTCTTCAGAAATTAAACCTAAAGAGGTCTTGTTTGCAGTGGTAAGGTCTTTATTATAAGCATCACGATCCAATCCGAGTGACAAAGCTTCACGGAAATCTTTAATGGCAAGAACGGTATTATTTCTTCCTTTTTCCAATAAAGTGCTTAAATTGCTGTATAAATTGAGACCAAAAGTAGCAGTTCTCGGTGAATATATTGCATAGGGAGAATTCTTGTAATCTTTAGCGAGAATTACAGAAATACCTAACGAGTCAACTTCGCCTGCCCAGAAAGCTAATTCTCTGGCTTCTTCTTTTTGGATTACTTCGGTTTCAATCTTATCAGTCATATATTGACCTTTGTTCGTTTCCATATTGTAACCGTACCAATATTCGTTTCTTTCCAAAGTAAATGCTTTACCTTCCTGGAAATAAGTCAATTTATAGGGACCCCAACTTGCTGAAGTTTCAAGAGAGGTGCAATAATCAGTAGTCCAAAGAGTGGAGCCGGTCTGCGGTTCGTGCTTGCAAGACTCGTAAAGATCCTTTTTAACAAGCGGTAATGAAGAGAAGTTGTAAGCAGCAAGGTAAGAAAGCGAGCCATCTTCATTGAAAAACTGTAAAGGATTATCTAAAACTAAAATAATATCATAATCGCCTTCGCTATAAATACCTACGTTTGCAAAATCAACTGCAGGAAATTCATAATCTACTATAAAGAAGTTAAGTTCTTCGCCCGGATCTGTCTGCCATGCTTGAAGCAGAGCTTCAAATATTCCTTTCATGGTTGAATCTGCATGAATTTCAGTCCAGGTTTTACCTTCGAGAGAAACAAGTTGCTCAGCTGTGATTGTTTCAAGACCTAACCATTTATTAACTAAGAAGTCAGCATATGTTTCAGCCGTACTTTTTGTTCCGCCGTAATTTGACCCATAACCCTTGCTATCAGAGTAATTACGAATATAGGATTGAGTTTTTGCGCCCTCAGAATCTTTACCAGCTAACGAAAAGATTAACTTATCGCCCATTCCTTCAGCATATTTATCATAAACGCTGTTTGCAGCAAACCATCCTTTTTGTCCTTGATAAACATAAGGCTTAGCATTCTTAATTTTAACAGCATTATTATAATATGAGTCAGATCTGCCGAGCTGGAACAACGGGTTAAGCTGCTCTTTCATAGAATAAACAAAGTCTTCAGCTTTGATAGGTGTGCCGTCATCCCATTTAAGGTCTTTACGAAGAGTAATCTTCCAAGCATAACCACCGGCTGCTTTTTGTTCATCGGTATAACCCCACTTTGCGTCCACAGACGAAGTTACGTCAGCCAATGCCGTTGCAGCATCGTAATTAGTAGTAAAAGAACCCGGAACTATTCCGTCTACGTTAATGGAACCGTCGGCTTTAAATTTACCGCCTTCAAATTTATAGTCATAAGAGAAGAAAGCCGAAACGATATAGCCCATAATTGCATCATTGTTTGCGTCTGTTGAATCAAGCTCGTTCCATGTTGCGGGCGTCGTTGTGATGTAATCGTTTTGCGTATAAGTAGCAGTCGATTCTCCACCGTCACCGGAGCTGGAAGAACTGTCGACAGGTTTTTTGCATGCAGCTATCATAACAACAGATAACGACATAACTACTACTAACGCATACGACAAATACTTTGCGAATAGTTTCATAATATTTACCTCCAAAAATTTTACTTATTTTAACGCTTGCTTGTTGTTTTTAAACAATGCGTAAGTAACTTTTTAACTTAAATTTTTATGTTTTGCAATTTATTCATTGCATTTTTGTTAGCTTTTATCTGCGTTTTTATACAAACAAATGAATATTGTATTCATTATTTGAATACTTTTGCATCGATTTAAGTTGTCACTATTCTATCAAAGAATTTTTATCAAGTCAAATATTTTTTGCTTGTTTTTCAATTTTTTATGTTATTTTTAGGTATTTTTTTTATTTATACGGTCAATAATTTATTTTTATTCTTGTTTAATTACAATTTATTTTTTGTAACTTTATGCAATTTTTTGTACGTAAAACTTATACATTTTTTAAAATTGTATTTATAGAAATACAGTCGTTGTTTTGAGCGCATTTTTTAAACCAGCTATTTTTTCAGGTTTTATGCGGAATTTTGTAAGTATATTTACAAAATTATTACTTTTGTAAACATACCGTTTTAGCTTTTTTATGAAAAAGTCATACACCCGCATTTTTTATATGAAATATGTTTACGCTTTTTATATGCAAACAAGTTCATAGCATCATACAAATAATTTTTAGCGCAAACAAAAAAATAATTGATTCCCACCCGTTATTGTGATATACTGTAATAAAACTATGCATTTAAAAAGCATTCCCGACAAATACCATTACATTTTTATTTAAATTTGAGTCAAAAAATTTTTTATATTATATATAATTAAGGAATATATGAAATTCACCGAATTCACAATAAGCACAACTTCTTTAGCGGAAGAAATTGTTGCAGACATCTTATGGCAATATACCACTTACGGCGTTGCGGTTTGCGATTATAAAGACGTTGTTGAACTGATTGAAAACCGCCGCGACACTTTTGACTACTTAGACGACGCATTATTACAAGATAAACCCGCTTCTACCTTAGTTAAAGCTTACGTAGAACTTTCCGATACGGATAAAGTAAGTTCACTTTTAAATGCAGATATCGAACGCTTAAAAGAAAATTCTGCCGGCAATTTAGATGTAGGCACACTTGAAATTACCAAAAGACAGGTCGACGGCGACGACTGGATAGAGATTTGGAAAAAACATTTTAAGCCTATTTGCTACGGAAAAATAGTTGTTTGCCCGAAATGGATAAATTATACGCCGAATGCGGGCGAAAAAGTGGTTTATATCGATTCGAATATGGCGTTCGGAACGGGCGAACACGAAACAACTTCGATGTGCATCGAACTTATAGAAGAATACCTGACCGAAAATTCCGCGGTACTTGATATCGGCACGGGAAGCGGGATTTTGGGAATTTCAGCAATAAAACTCGGCGCAAATAAAGCCGTTATGACCGATATTGATACAGTTGCCGTAAAATCAGCCATTCATAACGCCGAAATTAACGGCGTAAAGGATAAGTGCAAAATTATACAGTCCGATTTAATCGCAGGCGTTTCGGATATAGCAGACATTGCCGTAGCGAACATTATGGCTGAAATTTTAGTGCGATTAACCGACGATATAGGTTGCCAACTTAAAAACGGCGGAACGCTTATTTTAAGCGGAATTATAAAAGCACGGCTCGACTTTGTAATAGGCACTTTTGAAAAAGCACATTTTCAACTTTTAAAAACCGTAAACAAAGGCGAATGGTATGCCCTTGTATTTAGGCTTAAAAAATAAGCTTATATCGGCACGAAATAAGTAAAAAGTGCCGCTATAAGTTGATTATCGAAACATTCAAGGAAAAAATACATAATGAAAAAAGCTGTAGTTTTTACTCTCGGTTGCAAGGTAAACAGTCGCGAAAGCGCCGCACTTATGACCGGACTTAAGCAAAAAGGCTTTGCCGTTTCCGACAAACTCGGGCAAGCAGACCTTTACATAATAAACACCTGCGCCGTTACTGCGGAAGCCGAAAAAAAGTCCCGCCAGACGATTGAACGCGCGCGGAAGTTCAACCGCGAAGCTCCTATTTACGTTTGCGGCTGTGCGTCGCAGAATAACCCCGACTCATTTAAAAATAAAGGCGTAAAAGTTGTTATCGGATCTAAATCTAAAGATAAACTCATAGATTTACTCGAACAGGACGGCGTTTTTATTGAAAAATCGGACGAATATTACGAGAAATATCTGCCCGCAAAAACTTCAAAAACTCGTGAATACGTTAAAGTTCAGGACGGGTGCGACAACTTTTGTTCATACTGCATTATTCCATATCTTCGCGGCAGATCAAGATCCAGAAAAATTGAAAACGTATTGCAGGAAATAAACGCATTAAAACCCGCCGAAGTTGTTTTAACGGGCATAAATTTATCCGCGTATAAAGACGGTGAAAATGGACTTAGCGAACTTATAGCCGCACTTTCGAATGTAAATTCAAGAATAAGATTAGGCTCGGTAGAGGTAAACGTTATAGACGAAAAATTTTTGAACGCTACAAAAACATTAAAAGATTTTGCACCGCATTTTCACCTTTCGCTGCAATCGGGCAGCGATCCCGTGCTTAAGAGCATGAATCGCCATTACACCACGCAGGAGTATTTTGAAAAAGTTGAACTTATAAGAAAATTTTATCCGCTTGCGGCAATTACCACAGACGTTATAGTAGGCTACTCCACCGAAACGGAAGAAGATTTTTTAAATACGGTGGAGTTTTGCAAAAAGGTAGAATTTGCAGACATTCACTGTTTTCCGTACAGCGTAAGAAAAGGCACTGTAGGCGCAAAACTTAAACCTTTACCCCAAGACGAAAAAAAACGCCGTTTAAACGAACTTTTGCTCGTTAAAAAACAGCTTAAAGAAAAATTTATCAATAAGAATATCGGAAAAACGCTTGAATTTATACCCGAGGAATACGAAGGCGATTATTTGACCGGTTACACCGAAAACTATATAAGAGTTTATTATAAAGGCGATTTTAAAAACGAAAAGTTCCGTGTTTTGTTAACCGAACCTTTTTCAGACGGAGCAATCGCTAAAGACGTAAATAATTAAAAAAACTTTCCCGCTTGTTCGGGGTATAATTAAAAATAAAAAACTGAGGTAAAAAAAATGAACGACTGTTTATTTTGTAAATTTGCAAACGGCGAAATTCATGTGAATAAAGTATACGAAGACGACGATTTTATAATCATTCGCGATATTGAACCTAAGGCAAAAAATCACTTTCTTGCCATTCCTAAAAGACACTTTGCATTGCTTTCCGAAATGAACGCGGACGACAATGCGGCTTTAGCAAGAATTTTTGCCAAAATCCCTACTCTTAATAAAGAACTTGAACTTGACGGCGGTTACAGGCTTGTAATCAATCAGGGCGATGACGCAGGACAGAGCGTACATCACCTACACATTCATATTCTGTCCGGTCAGAAAATGGGCTGGCAACCGGCTTAAAATTAAATCGTATTACAAAACACAATTTAAAGCAAAGCCAACCTATAAGAGGCAAAAAACTAACCCGACTTACAAAGCACAACTTAAAATTAATTTAACTAAGCTTAGCCTATAACTAACCGGATTTATACAACACAACTTAAAAACGCTGCAGCAAAATATGCCGCAGCGTTTTTGTTTGTTTTTATAAATTACTTTTTAGCGGAAGCAACCTGAGCAGCAACTTCGTCTGCAAGGTTTTCGTGCTTCTTTTCAAGACCTTCGCCCATTTCGTAGCGAACAAATCTTCTTACCGAAATCTTTTCGCCGATAGTAGCGGTAGCTTCGATAACTAACTGTTCAATGGTCTTGGAAGTATCTTTAACGAATTTCTGATTGAGTAAGCAGTAATCTTCGTAATAAGATTTAATTCTGCCTTCAACCATCTTTTCGATAATAGCTTCGGGTTTACCTTCTTCTCTTGCCTGAGCGCGAAGAATATCTTTTTCATGTTCCAGAACGGAAGCGGGAACGTCTTCGGGAGCAAGGTATTCGGGCTTGCTTGCAGCAATGTGCATAGCTATATCGTGAACCAATGTTTTGAACTGATCGCCGCGTGCAACGAAATCGGTTTCGCAGTTTACTTCGAGAAGAACGCCGACTTTGCCGCCCATGTGGATGTAGCTGTCAACAATACCTTCGGCAGCGATTCTGCCTGCTTTTTTAGCGGCTTTCGCAATTCCTTTTTCACGAAGATAATCGATAGCTTTGTCCATATCTCCGTTAGTTTCGGTAAGAGCGTTTTTGCAATCCATCATTCCGGCGCCGGTTCTTTGGCGCAGATCCATTACGTCCTTTGCGGTAAAACTCATATTTATTCTCCTTATTCTTTACTTAAATATTTGATTTAAAAAATTAGTTGGCTTTCTTTTCTTCAACGGCCGCAACGGATTCTTCAGCTGCTGCGTCTTCGCGTGCAACGTCTTCCGCGCTTACTTCTACTTGCGCCATATCGGTAACGTCGTTTACTTCGCGTCTTACAGCGTCTTCGCCCTGCTTAGCTTCGATAACAGCGTCTGCTATAATAGAAGAGAGAAGCTTAACCGCACGTATAGCGTCATCGTTACCGGAAATAACGTAATCAACCATATCGGGATCACAGTTTGTATCGGTAATAGCAACTACGGGAATGTTGAGCTTTCTTGCTTCCTTAACGGCGATATCTTCACAGTTAGGATCAACAACGAACATTACGCCGGGAAGAGATCTCATTTCTCTTATACCGCCGAGGTTAGCCTGAAGTTTATCTCTTTCGGCTTTAAGCGCGATAACTTCTTTTTTGGGAAGAAGATCAAAATCACCCATTTTTTCCATCTGGTCGAGCTTGTTAAGTCTTTCAACTCTCGAACGAATGGTCTTAAAGTTGGTAAGCGTACCGCCGAGCCATCTTGAATTAACATAGTACATTCCGCATCTTTCAGCTTCCTGCTGGATAGCCTCCTGAGCCTGTTTTTTGGTGCCTACGAATAAAACAGTCTTGCCGTCTTTTACTGCGTCTACAACGAATTTGTAAGCTTCTTCGATAAGACCAACGGTAATCTGAAGATCGATGATATGAATACCGTTTCTTTCGCCGTAAATGTACTTACGCATTTTGGGGTTCCATCTTCTGGTCTGGTGTCCGAAATGAACGCCGGCTTCCAAGAGCTGTTTCATGCTTGTTACTGCCATAATATTTACCTCCGTTTAATCCTCCCCGAAAAACCTTGAAAATTCAAGACAAAGCGGCACAAACTCCCGTGAATTTTATTTGGAGCAACGAAACCGCCGAATTGCGGGTGTGAATTTACAACATTATTTATTTTAACATAATTAAAACTCTTTTGCAAATGTTTTTTTGCATTTTGCAAAACATTTTTTATCAAATATTTATAATGGTTAAGAGCTACTATTTATAATGGTTAAGAGCTACTGTTAAAAATTCTCTATCGGTGACATAACGGGCGTGACGGCAGCATGACGCTGCACCCTTGGTTGCCACTTATAAACTTTTCACGGGAATATAAAATTACTACTCGTTAAAGCTTAATAATCGACTTATAGACGGGTTTTTTATATATAAGGCTTCCCCGAATGCATGAAGCTGTCGGCGGCGAAGTTTTTAACGAGCCGCTGACTGAAGAGGATTTCTTATTATTAAAGCTGCGACAAGCATAATGCTTGACCTTAGCAATGTTACACTGTCCTCTTAGTCGCCGTTATTACCTTTTTACATAAAACAGTGTTACAATTTTTAAAGATTGCAAACACAATATTTTTAGCTACATTTAAAAACAATTATAAAAAAAGCAGAGCTGTTGCTTTTTTATTTCAATAACTCCGCTATTTTTATTCGCTCAAACTATAAATGTTTTTTAAATTTTATAATTATAAATTATTATTGCATTTACGAGTTCTGATTTTGTACTATAAATTTCATCAATTTTTATCCATTGTTCTTCACTACCTGTATAATATACAATTTTAAGCTTTGAACAATTCTCAAACGCTATATCACTAATCGAAGTTACACTATCGGGGATTACAATGGAGACAAGACTAGTACAATTACAAAACACATGATAATCAATCAAAGTCACACTACTAGGTATTGTAATTGACGTAAGACTACTACAATCACTAAACGCATAATTACCAATTGATGTTACACTATTAGGTATAGTAATTGATGTAAGACTACTGCAATCTTCAAATGCCATATTACCAATCGAAGTTACACTACCAGGTATTGTAATTGACGCAAGACTAGTACAACCGCTAAACATTCCAAGCTCAATCGAAGTTACACCATCAGGTATTGTAATTGACGTAAGACTAGTACAACCATAAAATGCCCATTCATCAATCAAAGTTACACTATCAGGTATCGTAATCGATATAAGACTGCTACAACCGGCAAATGCCCATGCACCAATCGATGTTACACTTCCGTCAGTAGGTATTACGCTGTTTTTA
>CAKVPH010000006.1 GCA_934796775.1 uncultured Clostridia bacterium | reverse complement strand
TTTGCGAACATACAAAAAGTCGGGGTGGTATAGATAAGCCCCTGATTTTTCAGGGGCTAAATAATGCGCCGCCCTTGCGATAACGAGCGGCAAGGGCGGCAAAATAGTATTAAAAAGCATAGAAAAAACGCGTCTGTTCCTGATTTACAAGAACGGACGCGTCTACTATTGGTGACCCCTACGGGATTCGAACCCATGATACCGCCGTGAAAGGGCGATGTCTTAACCACTTGACCAAGGGGCCATTCTTCGGCATATGCCGCAATTTCTTTTGTTTGGCTCATACCGAATATTTGGTAGCGGCGGTCAGATTCGAACCAACGACCTGCCGGGTATGAACCGGCCGCTATAACCAACTAAGCTACGCCGCCATATGCTCCCTTTTGCAAAAAGAAAGCGAAAAACATTGGTTGCGGAGGCGGGATTTGAACCACACGACCTTCGGGTTATGAGCCCGACGAGCTACCAGCTGCTCCACTCCGCGCCGCTGCACATTTAATGCTTGTTTATTTTATAAAATATAAGGAAGTTTGTCAACTGTTTTTTTACCGTTTTAAAAAATTTTTTAATCTTTTTTGTAACTTTTTTAAAAATAAAGATTTTTTAAGTATTTTTGCTGTTTTTTTATTCCTTAAAATTTGCTTGGCTGCCACGTTTTTTATTTTTTATTATAAAAAAATAGACTAAAAATCGTTTTTATGTTATAATCGTTTTATGTTCGATAAAACGCTTTTTAAATCGGGAGAAACGATTGCGGTTGCGCTTTCCGGCGGAGTTGACTCCGTATCGCTCCTGCATATTTTACTTAATAACAGTAAACATCTCGGCATTAGCGTAAAAGCCGTAAACGTCGAACACGGAATACGCGGCGAAAGCTCTGAAAACGATTCTCTGTTTGTATCCGAGCTTTGCAAAAAGCTTAATGTCCCACTGCTTTGCTATTCGGTAAACGCACCGGAATTTTCGCAAAAACACGGCGTAAGTTTAGAAACCGCAGCCCGTATTTTACGCTATCAATGCTTTGATAACGCACTTATAGACGGGTTTTGCGATAAAATCGCCACGGCACACCACCAAAGCGACGAAGTTGAAACCGTTCTTTTTAATTTACTCAGAGGTTCGGCTTTATCAGGCGTTTCGGGCATAAAAAAGCAAAGCGAAAACAAAAAGATTATCCGCCCGCTTTTATCGGCGTCACGCGAGGAGTTGGTCGCGTTTGCCGAAAAAAACGGCTATGAATACGTTATCGACGAAAGCAATTTTGACGACGCCCCCACCCGCAACTTTTTAAGACTAAAAGTCATTCCGCTGATAAAAACAAGATTTCCGGACGCAGAAAAAGCAATCGCGCGGTTTGCGGATATAGCTAATGAAGAAAGCGAATATCTTGATAATAAAGCGCATTTTTTAATATCAGAACAGCAAAACGCGATTTTAATACCCGACGAAAATGAATTTACGTTGTTTAAACGCGCCGCGCTTATCCTTTTAAAAAAAATCGGATTTAAAGTAGATTACGAAAAACAGCATTTAGACGCTTTGGTTAATTTAACTAAATTGCAGACGGGTGCTAAAATAAATTTAAAAAACGGCATTGTTGCCTATAAAAGTTACAATAAAATCGTTTTTGAAACGCCCGTTTTTAGTCAGAACGAAAGCGATACCGCTTTAAAAATACCTTTTTCTCTCGGTTCGTTTGAACTTGGCAATTACGTTTTGTGTTTTAAAAAAGTACAAAAAAGAGAAAAAAACGGGTTATTTTTTGACCTTGACAAGTTGCCGTGCAAAGCCGTTATACGCTTAAAAGAAAGCGGCGACGAAATTACGCCGTTTAAAGGAAGAAAAAAATCGCTTAAAAAATATCTTACGGATAAAAAAATAGAATCTCGCGTTTCGGCACAATTTCCCCTGCTTGCGTGCGGCAATATTATTTACGCCGTATGCCCTGTAGATATAAGCGACCAAATTAAAACGGACGAGAATTCAAAAAATATAATAAAAATAATCTGTTCGCCAAAAGGAGGCAAGCAACATGTATAACGACATAGAAAGAGTTCTTTTAACCAAAGAGCAGTTAAGCGCGCGCATAAAGGAACTCGGCGAAAAGATAACGCAGGATTACAAAGGTAAAAATCCGCTTTTTATCTGCATTTTAAAAGGCAGCGTGCCGTTTTTTACCGACCTTATACGTTCGATAAATTTAAAACTCGAATGTGATTTTATTGCGGTTTCAAGCTACGGAAACAAGACAAAATCGTCCGGCGAAGTAAAGATGATTAAAGACCTTGACCATTCGGTAGAAGGTAAAGACTTAATCATTATAGAGGACATTGTGGACAGCGGCCACACCCTTTCGTACCTTAAAAGCCTTTTGCTTTCACGTAAACCCGCCTCGCTTAAAATATGCACCCTGCTCGATAAAGAGTGCAGACGCGAAGTTCCCCTTACGCCCGATTACGTCGGTTTTAAAATAGACGACTATTTTGTTGTTGGTTTCGGTTTGGATTATGACGAGAAATACCGTAATCTTCCCGAAATAGGAATTTTAAAAAGCAGCGTTTACACTGACAACTGATTTTTTCATAAAATTCATTCAACATTTTTACAACTACGGATTTACTGTTTATAATAATAACGAATTTATATTTTAATACGCTTGACAAAAAAGCGTAAATTTTATATATTATATTTGTAAATTTTATATATTATATCTATAGTAAAAGGGAGTAGCACTCAACGAGCGTAAAATAAAAAATTTTACGGACTTTGAGCTTCGTTATCGTCATCACGGCTTTGCCCGGTAACGAATATATTCTATGCCCGCATTTTTTGCGGCGCGTTACGAATGTAAGCAAGACTTTTGCAATCTGCTTTTGATTGCAAAAGTCTTTTTTAATGGTAAAATACGCGATAATCGACCTATACCCCCACTTTTTGCAATTTTGAAACTTAAAAAGACAGAAAATTATATAAACGCAAAAATAAAAAAAGGAGCGAAATGAAATATTATCTGAAACAAACGGACGCCGTTTTAAAGGAATTAAACGGCAGTAAAGACGGGCTTTCCACCGCCCAGGCAAACGACCGCCTTTTAAATAACGGCAAAAACAAACTTGAAGAAGGCAAAAAAACGCCTGTAATAATCAAATTTTTCAAGCAGATGGCAGAGCCTATGACTTTGATTTTGCTTGTTGCCGCAATAATATCGGGCGTTATATCCGTGGCGAAAAGCGAAACGCCTACCGACGTATTTATTATAATGTTTGTAGTTATATTAAACGCGGTACTCGGCGTTGTGCAGGAATCAAAAGCGGATAAAGCACTTGAAGCCTTAAAGGAAATGACAGCCGCCACCAGCAAAGTAATACGCGACGGCAAACAAATTACCGTAAAAAGCGAAGACCTTGTTTTGGGCGACGTAATTGTGCTTGAAGCAGGCGACGCAGTCCCCGCAGACGCGCGTATTTTAGAAAGCAATTCGCTTAAATGCGAAGAAGCCGCGCTCACAGGCGAATCCGTCCCCACCGATAAAACGGCAGAAGCTCTCACCCCGTTAAAAGACGGCGAAGTCCCGCTCGGCGACCGTGCAAATATGGTTTACTCGGGCAGCACCGTAGTTTACGGACGCGGCAAAGCGGTAATAACCGCCACCGCAATGGATACCGAAATGGGCAAAATCGCCCGTGCGCTTACAAACGTTACCGAAGAAAAAACTCCGCTTCAGATAAAGCTTAATCAATTATCCAAGATATTAACCTATCTGGTTATAGGAATCTGCGTAGTTATATTTATAGTAGGTATCATTCGCGATATAGCGATTACCGGCATAAACAACATAAATTTTCAGTCGTTCTTGCAATATACCGTACTTAACACCTTTATGGTAGCCGTTTCGCTTGCGGTTGCGGCTATTCCGGAAGGACTTTCGACCGTAGTTACAATAGTTCTTTCGATAGGCGTGACAAAAATGTCGTCGCGCGCGGCTGTTATAAGACGACTTACCGCGGTAGAAACTCTCGGCTGTACCGAAGTAATTTGTTCCGACAAAACGGGAACGCTCACTCAGAATAAAATGACTGTGGTAAAAGATTTTACCCAAAACCGCGAACTGCTTTGCAAAGGAATGACTCTTTGCAACGACGCCGAACCCGACGAAAGCGGCAACGCCGTAGGCGAACCGACCGAATGTGCGCTTGTAAACTACGCGACAAAAAACGGTATTTTAAAACCGACCGTTAAAAAAGTCTGCGCGCGCATAGGCGAGATTCCGTTTGACTCGGGCAGGAAAATGATGACTACCGTTCATAACGAAAACGGCAAAATCGTTCAGTTCACAAAGGGTGCGCCCGACGAAATGCTTAAAGTATGCACTAAAATTTTAACCGAAAACGGCGTTGTTCCCCTGACCGATGAAACACGGGAGAATCTTTTAACCGAAAACAAGAAAATGGCGGACGAAGCACTCAGAGTTTTATGCCTTGCCTATAAAGAGCTTGCTTGCGCGCCGGACGATTACCGCCCCGAAACGCTTGAAAACGATCTTACGTTCGTAGGGCTTTGCGGAATGATAGATCCCATTCGACCCGAAGTTTTAACAGCTATAAAGCAATGCCGCGCGGCGGGCATAAAACCCGTTATGATAACAGGCGACCATAAAGACACCGCCGTTGCCATAGCCTTGGAGCTTGGCATTATAACAGACAAAAGTCAGGCAATTACGGGTGCGGATCTCGACAAAATATCCGACGATGAGCTTGATAAAACCATAGATAAATATGCAGTATATGCGCGCGTGCAACCCGAGCACAAAGTAAGAATAGTAAACGCATGGAAAAAGCGCGGCAAAATAACCGCAATGACGGGCGACGGCGTAAATGACGCTCCGTCGATAAAGTCTGCCGATATAGGCGTGGGAATGGGCATTACGGGAACTGACGTTACTAAAAACGTTGCCGATATGGTACTTGCCGACGATAATTTTGCAACCATAGTTTACGCCGTTGAAGAAGGCAGAAAAATTTACTCTAACATTCGCAAAGCCATACAGTTCTTGTTATCTTCCAACATGAGCGAAGTTTTAGCAATATTCGTAGCCGAAATGCTCGGTTTTACAATACTCAAAGCTCCGCACCTGCTTTGGATTAACCTTATAACAGACTGTTTTCCCGCACTTGCGCTCGGGCTTGAACCCGGCGAAAAAGACGTAATGCAAAAACCGCCACGCAAAAAAGACGAAGGCATATTTGCAGGCGGATTAGGAATAGACTGCGCATATCAGGGCGCGCTTATCGCCCTGCTTACCATTGCGGCATATCTTTTAGGAAGATTCGTTCTTTTCGATCCGGCCGCCGGAACTGCCGAAATGCAAGGAATTACTATGGCATTTTTAACAATGTCTATGGCAGAAATATTCCACTCTTACAACATGCGCTCGCAACGCGCAAGCGTGTTTACGCTTAAAACGCACAACTTTTTCCAGTTAGGCGCAATGGTTCTTTCATTGATTTTAACTACCTGCGTTATAGAAATTCCCGTATTTGCAAATCTTTTCGGATTTGCCACGATTGACCTTGTTGAGTATGCGGTCGCATTAGGTCTTGCGGTAGTGGTTATTCCTATTGTAGAAATAGTAAAACTCATTCAGAGAAAGTGCAAAAAGTAAGCATAAATCCACGCACTAAAAAACGTAAATTTTAAAAACCACAAAAAAGGTTCGGACAAAAATTGCCCGAACCTTTTTTGTTTAGCAATGCCAAGGTGTTTTATGTTGACTTTTGCCGGTAGTAGTTAGATTTAGTTTTTATAACGTTAATGCTTATTTATAAAACTTTGAAAATTTATTCTAAGTAAACGGCATATTGATTTATCATTTTTCCAAGTCTTTCAAAATTTATAAGACCTTTTCCGATTGAAACCTTCAAATATTCAGCAGAAAACGCATTAAATACGTCTTCGCTTACAGGGAATATAGCCGAAAATTCTTCATAAGTATAAAGTCCGTATAATTCAATATCCCTAAGCATTGCTTGTTCATCATAAGCCATTGTTTCGCCGTCGACTTCAAAAATATTGAACAAGCCTTCTATGCCGCCCGGAATAGACAGCATTCCGTTTACGTAATAACATAAATGCTTATAAGTTACGGGGCTATATAGAGTTGTATATTCATCTTTTACTTCAACGTTTACAAGTTGTACTTTTGAAGAATACATTTCTCCATTCTCACCCATCCCCTGTTTACTGAACCAATGCCCTATGTATTGTAAAGAATTCTGTTGTCTTAAATAAACGTATTTATTCAAATCGCAATCCCAAAAGGCATGTTCGGACACGACTTTAACAACCGTACCATCTGAAAAATAAAGGTTTATAACCTTATACGTTTGCGCAGGATCTCTGTCTATAAACAAAATATTTGCACGGTCGAATTGCCCTGTAAATAAATTCCACACCAATAATTCTTCGTTACCATTAAGCGTTTCAACAGGAACTTGTCGTCCGTCGGCTAAAGTTATTAAAGTCCCCGCAGTTATGCATTGTTGTGTATACATTGCCATAAAGGTATCTTCCGGATAGACTTTAAAATCAATAGGGCTTCTTTTCAGCTTACTCTGAAACGTCATAGACGAATTCTCAACTTTAGTATCGTTATCTTTCAGGAAATATGAAAAATCATATCCGTCATAAGTTTTTGCAGTAACGGTTGTTTTCTGATTATGTACCAAATTTATTAGTGTTTCACCTAGTTTTCCGTTATCTATCCAATAATCAGAATAGGAATACTCACACGTCAATTTTTCCCAATGCGCATATAAAGTTATAGACGCATCTATATCCCACGTTCCGATAGGACTTAATCCCTCAACCAAGTATTCTCCATAAGCATAGATATCAGCCGTATGTTGATCATTATATTTTACCATTTTATAAAATTGTCTGCCATGCCCGTTAATTTCACGAAAATAACCTACGAACGCATATCCTTCGCGCTCCGGTGCACGCATTATGAATTGAGGCAAAGGCTCACCGTATCTTGCAGTAAAAGAAGAATAAGCAGTGCCGCAATTTACAATATTATTCAAACTAATCGTATAGCTTTTGTTTTTCCATTTAGCTTTTAACGTATAAGCCGTTGTTTTATCCCAAATAACGTTGCTGCTCATATCTGAGTCGAAATATTGTTTATTATCCATATCGTAATAGCCAAGAAAAATATACCCGGTACGAGTAGGCGCAACTAATCCGCTTACGTTAATAACAGCACCATATGTTACAATAGTGTTTATTGAGCCGCCGCTTCCCCCGTTCCGATCAAATGACACAACATATTGATTGCCCTGCCAGTATGCAAATAATGTTGTAGAAGAAGCAATATCCCAATTCTTTACGTTTGTCATATTTGAATCGTAATATTGAGTACCTCCGCCGTTAATTTCGGTATAATATCCTTTAAAAATATACCCGTATTTTGAAGGCATCGGAGCAGCCGGCATTTCGTATAAATATTGCACTTGTACAATATAAAAAGTTTCAGGCATTCCGGTAACAGATCCGCCTTGCATATCTAAAGTTACAGAATAAATTTCAGGCGTCCAATGCGAATAAATAATGGTTGGAGTTTCCGCTGCAATATTCCATATATTAGCACTTGCCATATCAGATGTATAATATCTTACACCGCCACCGTTTTCTTCGCTAAAATAACCTTGGAAAACATAGCCGCTTTGCTCAGGCTTTGCAGCATTCGGCATTGCCGCCCCATAGGTTGCTGAAATATCCCTATATAAATACACGTTACCGCTTGTTGCCGTTGAAGAATATGAACGAAAACCTATAACGTAATTTGCGCCTGCAATTACCATATATTCTATTTTTGCATCTCGATTGCCGTTTCCGTCATCATTTGACGCAAGAACGGTAAGATTTGCATCATATAAATATAGATAAGGATCACCCGTTGTATGAGTTGTCCAAATTGTAATCTTTTCGTTAGCAACAGCCTTATAGCTGATATATTTTATATCTGATGCCGAAACCGAGGTAAACATTTTGCCATTTTCCCCGGGGTAACGAGTTTGCAATCTTACGGTATATTCATTAGGTATCCAGAACGCATAAATAGTTTGGGGTTCAGTTTTATCCCATACGTTTGCGCTTGTTAGATCCGCATTATAATACTTTACGCCTGCGCCGTTTGGCAAAGAATAATATCCCGCGAACGTATATCCTGTTTTTACAGGCACTTTATCCAATGGAAGCGCAGGCATTTCGGCATTATATTCGGCATTTACGCCTTTAGCTCCGTTTATGCCGCCCTGATTGTCAAAACTTACGTTATAATCTATCTCTTCATACTTTGCATATAACGTTAAATCGTCCGTAATATTATATGTATAAGGTGCGGTAATCATATCACCTGAGCCGTCTGCTTTTGTATTCCATCCAAGGAACACGTAATCTTCAAGAAATGCATCAGGAAAACTATTTATTACGCTTCCGTACGCTACGGTTTGACCTGTTACGTTCATCCTTCCGCCTTTTGCATCAAACGTTATATCGTATATATTTACGGTAAATTCTGAAGTTAAGGCAAGATTACTTGTCTTTTTCCAAATTGTGTTTTCATCATAAAATACGTTGCGCTCATCTTTCCAACCAATAAACGTATGTCCTGTTTTTACAGGCACAGGCAAAGATCCTATCGGTTGATCATATGTAACGAGCTTGTCCGTTAAATTTTCGCTCCCGTCGCCATAGAAGGATATATAAAATGAACGCGGTGCAAATTTTGCATATAAAGTGATATCGGTTGTAATATCCCAGATGCCGCCGTTTGAATAAAGCTCGCCCGTGTAGTCCGCACTATCATACCAACCGTCAAAATTATATCCGATTTTAAAACCATCGCTTACGTTTGCAATATTCGCGCCGTAAAACGTATTAAGCGTATTTTTAACAGTTCCTTCTACTACAAACGTTACAGTCACGGGAATTGAAGTAATATCGTTAGTATATCCCATAAAGGCAGAAACGTACTCATTACGTTTACTTTGCGGAACGTATAATGTAAAGTCTGTATTTTCAAATGCACTCAAACCAAGCGTCGGCACCTCATAAGAGTAGAAATACACGTTCTCTAAATTATCGCAATTACAAAACGCATAATTACCTATTGCAATCTGTTTATCAATAATTATTTTTGTAAGATTGCTGTTAGAATAAAAAGCATATTCGCCTATTTCTGTAACCGTTTCCGGAATTGTTAATTGTGAGCTTATTTTTCCGGAAGTTACTATCTTTGTTTGTGCCTTATTATATACGATATTGTTTTGTACAATAAAATTCGGATTATCTTCGGATATGCTTATATCCATATTATAACATCCTGCAAATGCCCCGTCACCAAGATATGTGGTAGCAGGAATGTATATACTCTCTAATAAAGAACAATTTTTAAAGGCATTTTTGCCTATAGACGTTACGTCTTCCCTTATATTAATATCCGTTAAGCTTGTACACCCTGCAAATGCATTATCACCTATTTGCGTAATTCCTGCAGGTAAGTAAGCCATTGTTATTTCCGTCTGATTTTCAAATGCAGATAAGCCTATTTTAGAAATACTTACGGTAGAAAATGAAGCCGTTGCCGGTGAATATAACTCAATTCTAGTTGGAATAAGCACAAGCCCTGACAATGGATATTTTGTTCTTATTATAGTTGAATTTGCAATCTCATATATATGCTCAACGGTGCTATATCCACATTCGTTACATATTAATTTTCGATAAGTACGATTAGCATTCTCTCCGGAATCTACTAAATTATGCTCATGATTTATTACCAGTTTTAACTGAGAACCCAACCAAGCTTCAGGAACCCAAACTTCCGTACCGGCATCGCCCCAACCATAGTGAACCAAAAGTCCGTTTACACCATTCAACTTAGCATAACCGTATGCCACGACAATATGAAAGCTTTTAGCAGTAGTAAATATTGGCGTAAACCCGACTATCAATGGTCTACCATTATTTATTTCATTCACAACATCATCCATTGAAAAATCACTTTTAATAAAAGATACGTTATTTGAAATAGTGGAATATCTATTAATAAATTGAACGGCTCCGTCTTTCACCAAGCCAAGAGCTTGTCCTATTCCATACCAGTCAGAAATCCAAGTTAAATTATATATTTCTCGGTAAACAGTATCCTCAGTTCCAATGCTCGCGCGTCCTTGCCCTGCTTCCATTGTATGATTTATAATAGGATTATCTAATAAATTACCGTAATCACTGCATAAAAATCTCACAGAATCTCCGTTTGTTTCAGGGATTAAACGACGATCAGTATAATAGTTATGATATCCAATTAGCATTTGCATAGCCACAGTTGTACATGTTCCGGCTGCGTTGTCTGGATTGTTAGCGTAATTTTCATGATGTTTTGGATTTGCCAAAAAATAACTTGCATTGTTAATATATTTTACATCAGTAAGGTCTTCTTTTCTAGCAATTTCGGTAAAATTACTATCATTTGCTCCGGTAATTAAAGTTGCTGTAGCACCTTTATCCGCACTGTTTACTTCTATTCCGGGCTCAACTATGTCACTCCAATTATTATCATTTTGTTCAAAATTTATCGCAGTTATATCGTCTGCATAAGCATGCAATATTTCATTACTTAAAAACAAAAAGCAAATGTTCATTAAAAAAAAGCAAAATAAACTACATATAATTATTTTCTTTCTCATAAATTTCTCCTCATTTATAAATTTTAAAGATTAAAACTATATATTAAACTGACCTTTATTTATAAAATAAATATGAAATGTAGGTTGATTATTTAAAGTTTCAGTATCTAAATCGGGAATATACATGTTACAGATCAGGTTTAAAAAAGAATCTCCTTTTTTTACTGCGCATATACATGAAGAAAGACTATTCGTTCTTAAAATATACTTTCGCTCGTTGATGTTTCCGCTTACGTAGTATGGGCTTCGGCTATAATTGATTTTTTCGCCGTTTTCATCAAGAATCCAATTTTTATTATCTGAACTCGAAGTGCTATCTGGATTAATTGTATATGGTGACCAAGGCGACAGATCACCATATATACCTGATCTAGTATACATACTTGTACTTGCGCCAAACCAAGATAAACAACTTAATTTTTCATCAACCGCAAGAATGAAAGTAAATCCACAGGGTTCAAATTCTACAAGGAAAAATTCCAACTCTTCATATTGATTATATAACGGATAAACTTCAAATCCGGTATAATTACTCCCAAAATCGCGATTCCACTCATCAATTTTTTTGTCAATTCTTTCACGTATACGTTTAATATGTTGTTTTTCGGTAAAAAAGTCTGCCTTACAGCCTAAAATATTAAAACTTAATATTAAACTACTTAAAATTACCAAAAAAATAGCTATTATTCTCTTTTTATTTATTTTCATAGGGATCTCCAGATACTATATTGTATGCAACCGAGCATTTTTAAGCTCGGCATATTTTTGTAAAATAGTTACAAAAAAAAACGCAAGAATACCCCCTTTATCCTGCGTTTTTACTCAATCAATCTTATTCATTGGCGGTTACCTCCCGTCGCTTTTGGTTGATTTTTAATTATTGTATATTATTTCCTTCTGTGCTGATTATATCATACAACTATACCGTTGTCAATACCTAATTTTAATTTTTTTTCAGCGTTACCGTTTAAAGGCAAAAAAATCCCTACGCTATATTTTTTGTTTACAATTCGGTAAATTTGTTTGCACGGGTTGACAAAACCTAAAATACGGGTATAATAATGTTATAGTGCTTTTAATAAAGCGCATATAAAACAAAGACAAACTGGAGCGAAAAAAATGAAATTTATAAAAAAAATTGCGGCTCTGCTTATTATAACTACAATTATGATATCCGCAAGCGGTTGTAATTTAATTGCGGCTATTATAAATTCTATCTACAAATACCCTTTCGATTCACCTGCTTACAGCGAAAGAAAATATGAAGAGCCTGATAAAGACGCAATTTATGCGCAGATTGACGAGATTAAAAAGCTTTCGGAAAGTTCCGGCAACGATAACGCCATTAAAGAAAAACGCACCGAGTTTTTTATAAACAGCTATTATAAAGTCAGCACGTCGAGAACGGTTGCCGAAATAGAGTATTATAAAAACATCAACGACGAACAGGCAAAAAAGCGTTATGAAGATATAAACGTATTCTTTTTGACTCTGCATAACGACACCATGGAACTTGAAAAAACTCTGTTTTCGTCATCATATAAAAAAATGATGATCTCGATTACAAACGAGGACTATTGCAACAGCATTTTAAACTACAACGTAAAAGATCAAACACTTTTGGATTTAGAAGCCAAGGAATCAAAACTCGTATCCGACTATACGGCGATATCTTCCTCCGATAACGGCGAAAAATTTGCAGAAATTTATAAAGATCTTATTATTACCAGAAACCGGATAGCTGCGGCATCCAAAAAATCTGACGGAACACCCTACAAAAATTATCCCGAATACGCTTACGATACTCAGTACGGAAGAGATTATACGCCTGACGAAATTGCTTCGTTCCGCGCGGCTATCAAACAAAATTTTTACGATTTGGGCGTAAAGATATTATCGATAAGAAAATCTTTCACCTCGTACAATATACCCGTAAGCGAAAACGAACTTAAAGAATACGTTGTAAAAATCATTGAAAAAACAGCAGACGATATGCTGCCGAGCTGGAACTATATGACGCGTTTAGGTCTTTACGATTTTACCGTAGACCAAAACAAAATGAACACGAGCTTTGTAACGCAATTTCAGGCTTACGGCGACGGATTTATGTTTATAAACGCAAGCGGAGCTTTTACGCAGGACGTAAACACGGTTTTGCATGAATTCGGGCATTACAATGCAATTTTTGCGACCGAAAAAAACAAAGAAGGCAAAAGCGATATATACAATTACGACCTTTTAGAAACTCATTCGCAATGTTTTGAGCTTATAACGCTCCCCGCAGTAAAATCGGTTTGCGACGAACAACTTTACGAAACCTATACCCTTTCGCTTCTTTTAAACAGCGTGTGGGCAATGCTTTCAAACTGCATGTTCGACGAGTTTGAATATATCGTTTACAATGCCGATCCCGAAACGCTTACGCAAAGCTTTTTAGAAAACACGTTTACCGAAGTTCAGAGTAAATACTGGTCATCTCAAGACTATAAATATTACGAAGTGCCGCATCTTTTCAGCGCGCCGTCTTACTGTATAAGTTATGCCGTTTCGATGCTGTTTTCGTCGGTAATTTGGAACACCGATAAAAACGTGGATAAATATCTTGACGTAGTTTCTTACGGCGAAGGACATTATTTGAGCGAAATATGCGAAAAAGTAGGCCTTGATAATCCGCTCGATAAAAGCACTGTTGAAAAAATTGCATTGTCCTACAATAAACTTATAAACGAAACGTTTGCTGCATAAAACATGCAAAAGTAATGCAATATTTTATAAAAAATGTTGATAATCGACTTATAGCTTGACTTTTATAAAACAACTCCCCGAAGGAAATTTGTAATTTCCTTCGGGGAGTTTTAGTAATTTTTAAATAAACATAACGTAATATATGGGCATGTAGGTAATTTTCCCTATTTTTTTAACTTCCCGCTCGTTTGAGAGAACAAACGATTTTTTTACATTATAATCTTTATTTGTAACAAACTTATCAAGTGCGCTATGAATTTTATAATCTTTTCCCGATTTTACTTCTATCGGAACAGCAGACAAACTATCATAATCATCAATTAAAAAATCGACTTCTCCGTTATTTTTATTATCGTAATAATACAATTTTCTGCCGTGAGCTTTAAGCTCGCTTGCAACAACGCTTTCATATACCGTACCGAGATTTATACTTTTTTCGTCATCCATTACGGCACGAATATTGTTTTTATATAAAATACTCGTTAATATTCCAACGTCGTTCAGATATAATTTCAATAAATTTTTACCGCTGGATTCAATAAGCGGAAAAACGGGCGTTGAAATAGCTTTTACTTCTAAAGCAATTCCGGAATTTATAAGATAATCAAATTCATTCTGATAGTTTGAATACGTCTTTCCTTTGATATTATCTATATCTTTGATAATTATTCTTTTCTTTTTATTTTCTAAAACAGACGGAATCATATCGTAAATACGGCGAATCTTTAATCTGTTTTGTTCATCGTATTTTGACGCGTCAGAAGCATAATAATCGTGTATTTCGTCTTGTATAGCTCGAACTTTTACTATATTATAATCGCTAAGGTACGAATTTACCGCGTCCGGCAGCCCCCCCGTCAATAAATATTTTTTAAATAGATCTATAAGCGTATTATGCGAATTCTCGTCAAGACTTTCTTGTTTTTCAAATTTATCTTTAAGCATTTCTATTGCATAATCGTTAAATCCGTTGGCATAAAGAAATTCTTCAAACGAAAGCGGAAACATTTGCGTTACGGCAATGCTACCCATAGGAATTGAAGAAGTTTTTGCAAGAGTTACGCCAAGTAACGATCCGCTTGCAATGTAAGTAAATTTATCGTCTTGCTTTAAAAATTTAAGTAAAGTCAGCAAGTGCGGATACACTTGAATTTCATCAAGAAAAACAAGCGTGTTTTGTCTGTCTTTCATTCTGTCGCCGGCAAACATACTTAATTGAAGATAAAAATCATTTACCGTTTTTACTTTTTCAAAACGGCGATAACCTAAAGAATCTTCAAGTAAATTGATTTCTATATAGTTTGTAAACAACTTTTTACCAACATATCGAATAATATACGATTTTCCTATCTGCCTTGCCCCGTTGATAATCATTATTTTGTTTGAGTCGGATTTTAAATGATCTTCTATAGTTTTTTCTATCTTTCTAAACAGCATAAGAATAACTCCGTTTTTATAAAATTGACATATTTACAAAGGTTTTTATCTTTTACAAATTGCAAAAAATTCATTTAGTAATTTTATTATACCATACTTTTATTGACTTTTCAATCATTTTTATACTACTTTTTATTGACTTATTCCTGTTTTTTATACCACATTTCATTGACTTATTCTTAAAATTTATATTAAGTTTTATTGACTTATTCTAAAATGATAAAAAAACAAGATATAAAAAAAAGACAATATGTGCCGATAATCGACCTATTGCCCGCTTTTTTAATTATCTTTACCAACTAAATAATCAATTGTTACGCCAAAATAGTTTGAAAGAGTTATAAGTTGACTTATGCTCGGTTCGCTATGTCCCTTTTCCCAGTGCGATACACACATTAACGATTAAACCACTGTTTTTAAATTTTATCTTTAATTTATAATAGCCACAGATAAATAACCATAACCAAAACCCCTGATGGAAATTAAAATTTTTCATCAGGGGTTCTGGTATATTTTAAAGTTTAATTTTCTGTTTTTGTAGGCTGCCCCACTATTTTTGAATTTTCCGGTACGGAACGAATAATAAAAGTATTACCGCCTATAATGGAATTATCGCCTATATGAGTTTTTCCGCCTAAAATTGTGGCGTTTGCATAGACGGTTACGTTGTTACCGAGCGTGGGATGCCGTTTTTTGCACTCGCTTTTATCTGCATTTTTAATGGACAGCGCGCCGAGCGTTACGCCCTGATAAATTCGGCAGTCGTCGCCTATTACCGACGTTTCGCCTATAACAATTCCCGTGCCGTGGTCTATAAAAAAGTTTTTACCTATCAACGCACCGGCGTTTATATCTATCCCCGTGCGGGAATGCGCAAACTCGGTTAAAAGACGCGGCAAAAACGGAACGCCGCCTTCGTAAAAGAAATGCGCTATACGATAGGTTAGAATAGCGAAAAAACCCGGAAAACAGCTTATAACCATTCTTTTACATTCAACCGACGGATCGCATAAAACGCTCCTGTCCGCATCGAGATCCAACATGTTTGCAAGAACGGGAATTTCCGAAACAAAACGGTCTGTAATTTTTTTTGCTTTAAAAGAAATTTCTTTAACATCCGAACAATTTTTGCAATCGAATAAATAACTATTTTTTATTTGTTTTTTTAAACTGCTTTTTATTTCGGATAGTAAAATTGCGTCTTTTAAAGATTTTCCTGCGTTAAAATCTCGGATTTTTGAGTCCGGAAACATATAATCTTTTAAATTGTAAATTATATTTTTCACCGAACCGGGTGATGGCATTTTCCTGCTTTTCATTTTTTAAAATTCCGTATTAAAAGATATAAATATTATTCGGCTGAACCGTTTGATTCGGAAACTTCGCCGCCGTCGTTTTTTGCAAAGGCTTCGGCGCGGATTCTGTTTTCGATTTCGGTTGCAAGTTCGGGATTATTTACTAAGTAATCGCGAGCTTTTTCCTTGCCGTTTGCAAATTTTTCGCCGTTATAGATATACCAGCTACCGCTTTTGCCTATAATGTCGCGTTCTACGCCAAGGTCTATAAGGCAGCCCGCCTGCGAAATGCCTTTTCCGTAAATGATATCAAATTCCGCGGTTTTAAAAGGAGGCGCAAGTTTGTTTTTAACAACTTTTGCCTTTGTGCGGTTACCGATGATACCGTCGGAATCCTTTAACGCATCGGATTTTCTGATATCAAGTCTTACGCTTGCATAGAATTTTAAAGCCTTGCCGCCGGGAGTGGTTTCGGGATTACCGAACATTACGCCCACTTTTTCACGCAGTTGGTTGATAAATACAACGCAAGTTTTAGATTTGTTGGTTATAGCGGTAAGTTTTCTGAGTGCCTGCGACATAAGACGAGCCTGCAACCCTACGTGCGAATCGCCCATATCGCCTTCAATTTCCGCCTTAGGCGTAAGAGCCGCAACAGAGTCGATTACGATTAAATCGATAGCTCCGCTTCTTACCAGACTATCTGTAATATCAAGAGCCTGTTCGCCCGTATCGGGCTGCGAAACGTACAAATTATCAAGGTCTACGCCAAGATTTGACGCATAAATAGGATCAAGCGCGTGTTCCGCATCGATAAAAGCGGCTATTCCGCCGAGTTTTTGCGTCTGTGCTATTATATGCAGAGCAACGGTCGTTTTGCCCGAAGATTCGGGGCCGTATATTTCGATTATTCTTCCGCGCGGTACGCCGCCCGTGCCGAGCGCGATATCAAGCGATAAGCAGCCCGTAGGAATAACTTCTACGGTCATATCCTTAACGTCTTCGCCGAGTTTCATTATAGCACCTTTGCCGTACTGTTTTTCGATTTGACTTAAAACCTGTTCTAAGGCTTTACATTTGTCTTCCATTGTAGTTCCCTCTCTTTATGATTAACTATAATTATTACTAAATAAAAATGTATTTAAGCAATGATATATTGCTTTGTTTTGCTCGCAAAACGTTACTTTTGCGTAATTTTATAAATTTATCCGACGCTTATCAAGAACGCAATAAACCGCACAGCATAAACAATGCGGCGTTTTTACCCGTTTCCATAACGGTTTCGCGGTCGCCTTTAAAAACGTATCTTCTTACTTCAATTCGGTTATCCGCACCGGCGGCTATAAAACACAACCCTTGCGAACCGGGTATATTTTTAACTTCGCTCGCGTATCCGGTAGTTGCCAGACACACGTCGCAATAACCGCTTCGTAAAAGTCCTTTTGCCATTTCGCACGCAACCTCGCGCGAAACTACAGATTTTTCTCTTATAACTTCCTTTTCTACTCCCAGCCTTCTGATTTTTGCAAGCGGGTCGTAACAAACAAGCCCTTCATACAAAACCTCGCTTGCACCCGGAACGCCTACGATAGCGCGAGCAATTCCGCCGCCGGTAAACGACTCTGCAATACTGAGTTTAAGTCCGCTGATTTTTAAAAGAGCAACGGCATGCTGAGCAAGTGAAACGTTTTCCTCTGCATAAATCGCGCTTTTAAACGCTGTAATAAAACTTTTTACAACCGTATCAATAAGTACCTGAGATATGTTTTCGGTAAATTTAAGAGTAAATAGCGCGTCGCCGCAATGCAAAACGTAGCCCGCTTTTACCGCGCCAGAAGTCATTCTGTCAATTTCGTCTACCGCGCGCGATAAACTTTGCTCTTCGGTGGTGAACAATTTAAAATCTATTCGCCCGCTGTTATAACTGTTTAACAAATTTTTCGCCTTCTTTAATTCTTAATAAAAATCAATCGTCCGCAGATTTTTCGATTTATAACGGTTCGCCGAACACCTTTTCAAACTCTTCCGCAGTCATCAGTATCTTACGCGGGTTGCGATCCACCGCTTCGCCTACGTATTTTTTTTCAACCAAAGCATCAACAATCCTGCCTGCCTTGGGATATCCTATACCCAAACGCCGCTGCAGCATTGAAATACTTATACTGCCCGAAGTAATTGCTATGCGCATTGCAGATTTTAAAAGTTTTTCGTCTTCTTCGTTATTTACATTTGCAAAAATTTCGTCGTTGATAAAATTATCCGAAAACTCTGAAACTCCCATTTTTGTCGTTTCTTCAGGTTTTTTAAGGCTTTCGATATCCAACCTTTCATAATGACCGTTATTATGAGTTTTAACGTAATTACAAACCCGACTTACTTCTTCCTGCGTTATATATGCGCCTTGAGCGCGCTCACTCGAAGTCATGCGCATTAACCGATAAAGCATATCGCCTGCGCCCATAAGTCTTTCGGCACCCGTTTCACCCATAATAGCCATTGCGTCAGCCTGACTTGCAGTTCTGAACGCAACACGCGACGGAAAATTGTTTCTCATTGAACCGTCTATTATATTTGCCGAAAGTATTTGCGCAGCCAGAACCAGATGAATACCCACGGCACGCGCTTTTGCCGACAAACGACAAATTGCAATTTGAATATTTTTAAGATCTTTTTGATTATCTGCAAGTTCGTCAAAACCGTCTATCACGATTACAATTTTAAAGAGCTTTTTCTCGCCCGTTGTTGCCGTTAAGGAATTGTATTCATTTATATCGCACACGCCGGCTGCCGACAACAGTTGATATCTGCGTTCCATTTCCGTTATAGTCCGGTCGAGCATTGCGCTCGTACTTTGCGCATTGCGTAATATATCGTTAAATAAAAGATGCGGCGTTCCGCAGAAATTCTTATATTCGGTTTCGTTTGATACGGCAATTACTATTCTCACGTCTTCAGGAGAATATTTGTATATAAGGCTTACGAGCAACGCATTTAAAAATACGCTTTTTCCCGTGCCTGCCGCACCCGCAACTATAAGGTGCGGCATTTTTGTGATATCCGAAATAACAGGTCTGCCTATTACGTCTTTTCCCAGCCCGAAACAAAGCGAGCCTTGCTTGCTGTTTTTAAACTCGTCGGACGCAAGCACCGATTTAAGTCCTACAGGTGTAATCGTTGAATTAGGAACTTCTATACCTATTTTCGACGTGCCGCTTATAGGCGCGTTAATTCGTATTTTGTCCTTTGCCGCCATCCAAAGGTTGATGTCTTCGTACTTTTCGGTAATGCGTTTCATCTGAACTTTGGGCGGAATAGTTATTTCAAATCTTGTTACGGCAGGACCTACGCAAACGTTTGCGATCTGCGCGTCTATATTCGGGTTATTCAGTATAGACAGTATTGTATTGCTTCTGTCGTTCTGCTCTTTTCTAATTTGCGCCAGCGCCTTTTCGTCCTGCTTGTAATCGTTTAAAAGATTATACGGCGGGAATGAAAAACTATCATTTTCAGGCATGCTATCAAACGAAATTTCAGAACTATTATTTAAATCAGTCGTTTTTTTATTATTCGCGACACAATTACTTGCTCCGTCAGCCAAAACCGCACGATTTTTGTAAACGTAATTTATTCCCGAAATTACCGTCATAAGCGTGGAGAATAAAATCAGAACCATACCTATAATGTAAATTACGGAAAAAGCGTTTATTTCTGTTGGAGCGGTAAAAGAATACGTCGAAAACGCTCTGCCCGCAAGCAAGAACAAAATTGCAAAATCCTGCGAAACGGTTTTTATTTTACCGAGCTTATCCGCCGCGATAACCGCATTTTTAGAAGCCGCCACCATACGGAAGCTTGCAATTATAAGCTCGCGCGCTATAACAAGCGAAACGCATATACCGCCCGTTATTGCAGGAAGAACCGTGCCGTTTACCTGAGTAAGCATAAGCATGAAAGCGGTTAAAACCAGAACTTTATCCGCAATAGGATCCAAAAATTTTCCGAGATCCGTTACCATATTATATTTTCTTGCAATGTAGCCGTCCAAAAAATCGGTGAACGCAGCCAAAGCAAAAACTATTGCCGCATACAAAAGATTGTGCGGTATAAAAGTCATATAATACAGTGCGACAAAAAACGGAATAAGCGCAATGCGCGCAACCGTTATTTTATTGGGTAAATTCATTTCATTTCTCCTTAAAAAGCACTTTTATTATCGATAATCGACTTATAGCCCGATTTTTTATAATAATCGGATTTTTAAACTATTTTACCGTAAAGGTCGTAACTTTTTGCTTTTGTAATTTTTACGTCGTACCTCTCGCCCTGGTTGACCACTGTTCCGTCGTTTGCGGTAAAATAAACTTTACCGTCTATATCGGGTGCCTGAAAGTATGCGCGACCGTAAAAACACTGCATATCGTAATCAATTCCGTCGCAAATAACGCTTATGGTTTTACCCTTATATTCGCTCATATTTTCGAGTGAAATAGTTTTTTGCAACGCGTAAAGCTCTTTTACCCGCGCTGTTTTTACTTTTTCGTGTATCTGTCCGTCAAAATTGTAAGCCGGTGTTCCCTTTTCGCGCGAATACGCAAAAAATCCTGCGTTGGTAAATTTTGCTTTTTTTAAAAAATCTTTTAAGATTTCAACGTCCTGCTCGGTTTCACCGGGGAAACCCGCAATAAAAGTAGAACGAAGAGCAATGCCTTTTACTCTTGTTTTCAGCTCGTTTATAAGCTTTAAATAAGTTTCTTCGCCGCCGCGTCTGTTCATGGCTTTAAGTATGCCTTCGGATGCGTGCTGAAGCGGAATATCGAGATATTTTAAGAGCTTATCGTTTGAAGAAAGTTCGTCTATAAGTTCGTTATCAATCATATCGGGATAACAATACAGCAAACGGACGGAGCCTATATTTTCAAGCGCGGTAAGTTTTTTTATAAGCGGTACGAGTGATTTTTTACGATACAAATCTATGCCGTAACGCGTGACGTCCTGCGCAACGAGAATAAGTTCTTGAACGTCGCCTAAACTTTCGGCTTCTTCAACGAGCTTTTCCATAGGTTCGGAAACGTATCTGCCGCGAATTGACGGAATCAGACAATACGCGCAAGCGTTGTTGCACCCGTCCGCGATTTTAAGATACGCAAAATGCGGAGAAGTTGAAACCACACGCTTTGTGGTAAGCTTTCTTTCACCCTTTTTAACGTTGTTCACGCGCTTGCCTTTATAACATTCGGCAACGGTATCTTTAAACAAATCGTAGTCGAAAGTTCCCAAAAAACCGTCGGCTTCGGTAAGGTCGTCAAAAAGTTCTCCTATAAAACGTTCGGGCAAACAACCCGTTACAATAAGTTTTTCAAGCTTGCCGCTCTTGCGATACTCATTGCATTCGATTACCGTATTTATTGCTTCCTTTCTCGCACTTTCCAAAAATGCGCAGGAATTAACGACGATAATCTGCGCTTTTTCTATATCGGAAGTTAAAATAAAATCGTCCCCCGCAATAGCCATAAGCTTTTCGCTGTCAACCCTGTTTTTGTCGCACCCGAGCGAAATAACGCCCAAAGTCTTTTTTTCTTTTGATATGTCGTTCATACTTTACAAATATTTTTAAAACAATATTTAATGAAAATTTTTTCTTTTATCTGTCCGCTCTTTTAAGGCGGCAATTCAATTTTATCTTTAATAAGTTTTACAGCGGTTCGCCGAATACCTGTTCAAAATCAGCCGCAGTCATAAGTATTTTGCGAGCTTTATTATCCACCGCTTCGCTTATATACTTTTTGGCAACCAAAGTATCGACGAGCTTACCGGCTTTAGGATATCCTACGCCTAAACGCCGCTGCAGCATTGAAATACTTATACTGCCAGAAGTAATCGCTATACGCATTGCGGATTTTAAAAGCTCGTCGTCGTTCTTTTCCTTTGCTGAAATTCCGCCGTCGGCAGAAGAACCGGCAGATTCCGAAACGGCAGCTTCGGGTGCTTCGGCAGATTTTTTTATGAAGTCAAGCGCAAACTCGTCGTAATAACACTTATTGTGATCTTTAACGTAATTGCAGACTTTACTTACCTCTTCCAACGTTATATATGCGCCTTGCGCACGTTCGGTTGAGGACATTTTGCCCAGTCTGTAAAGCATATCGCCCGCGCCAAGAAGTTTTTCCGCTCCCGCTTCACCCATAATAACCATTGCGTCTGTCTGGCTTGACATCTTGAACGCAATACGAGAAGTAAAGTTAGTCTTAATAGAACCGTCTACAATATCGGCAGAAGGTCTTTGCGTAGCCAAAATTAAGTGAATACCTGCGGCACGCGCTTTTGCCGCTAAGCGGCTGATTGCGTTTTCCATATTTTTGCGGTCTTCCTGCTTAGACATAAGATCCGCAAACTCGTCTATGATAATCAGAATCTTAAAGAGCTTTTTCTCGCCCTTTGCCGTCATAAACGTATTGTATTCGTCGATATCGCGAACAAGCGACTCCAAAAACAACTGATAGCGGCGTTCCATTTCGTTTACAGCCCAGTCGAGCATGGCGCAAGCCTTTTTAGTGTCGTAGAATATCTCGTCAAACATAAGTTGCGGCATTCCGCGGAATACCGAAAACTCAACGAATTTAGGATCTACAAGCACTATTCTTAAATCTTCCGGCGAATATTTGTATATAAGGCTTACGAGCAACGTATTTAAAAATACGCTTTTTCCCGTACCTGTTGCACCCGCTACCATAAGGTGCGGCATTTTTGAAATATCCGAAATAACAGGTCTGCCTATGAGATCTTTTCCGAGACCGAAACAGAGCGAGCCTTTTTTTGCGTTTCTGAATTCGTCGGCCGCAAGCACCGATTTAAGCCCTACGGGCGAAAGTGTGGAGTTAGGCACTTCTATACCTATTCTCGACGTACCCGTTATCGGTGCGCTGATTCGTATTTTGTCCTTTGCCGCCATCCAGAGGTTGATGTCTTCGTACTTTTCGGTAACGCGTTTCATCTGAACTTTGGGCGGAATCGTTATTTCAAATCTCGTTATGGCAGGACCTATGCAAACGTTTGCGATCTGCGCGTCTATATTCGGGTTATTCAGTATGGACAGTATTGTTTCGCATCTGTCGTTCTGTTCTTTTTTAATCTGCGCCAATGCCTTTTCATCCTGCTTATAATCGTTTAAAAGATTATACGGCGGAAATGAAAATCTGTAATTTTTAGGCATATGTTCGATGGGGTTTTCAAGCTTTCTGTCATCGGATAAATCTTCCATAGAAATCTGAAATCCGCGCTTCTTTTCGGCAATCGGATTTTCGGGTTCTTCAGCTTTTTTAACTTCTTCGCGCTCAAACTCGACTTTTATGTCAGGTTTTTCTTCTACGGGCAGTCTGTTTGTCCTGTCATTATCGCCGACACGCTCCGAAACAATGTTTTCATGCTCGGTTTTTGTAATAAAAGTTTCGGTTCGGTTTATCTGTTCGGCTCTGTTCGGATTGCCGCGCAAAGCGTCTGCGTCGCGTTCGAAACCGCGATTTATTTCGCCGAACGATTCCGAGCGAAAATCGCCGCGTGTGTTTTCTCTTCTTAAATTTTCTCCGCCTCTTAAATTTTCTCCGTCGCTATCAATTGAAACGTTGCGTCTTAAAGAGGCGTCTTCGCGCCCTTCTTTACTTAGTCTGCGAAGAACGCTGTTTGATCTTGTCTGACCGGGATCTCTTTCTCTTGAATTTTCGCCGTCAAATTCGCCTGAGCGCAAAGAATCACGCTCAAAGTTTTCGGTCTGCTCTCTTCTTGAAAAATCCGTTCTTTCCGAAAAATCGTTGCCGCCGCGGTTTGATGAAAACATATCGTCGGAATTTCTTAAACCGGGTAAATCTCTGTCCGTTCCGCTTCTCATATAATCGTTACGGAGGCCGTTTCTGTCAAAATCGTCGGCGGAATCGTCGGGATAACTGAAGCGGTCTTTATTGTACTCGTCGTCAGGCGAAGAAAAACCGTTGCGATTGTCGCGACCATCGCGCCCGAAATCTCTTTCGCCGCGGTTTGATGAAAACATATCTGCGCGCGGATCGGTGCGATCTCTGCCGCTCGCCCTGTCAAAAGAGCCTATTCCCGGGCGTTCGCGCCCGCCGTCGTTTATTACGTAAATATCTTTTTCGGGTTCGGAAACGTCAAGGTTCATATTTTCGGCTCTGCCGCTTCCGCGTAAAATTTCCTCATCGGAAGTATTTCCCATAGGCGAAGAAACTTTAAATCCGCGCGGATCGTACGGGCGACGTATGTAATCGGTCTTTTCGCGCATATCGTCGTCGTAACTTTGCTGATACGAACGCGGGTAAGAATTTTTTACGGGATTATCGCGCCGGTCAAGACTGTTATCCGTAGATCCGTTCTGCCCGCCGAATAAAACGTGCAGACTGTATTCTTTTTCTTTTTTCCGTTTATCGCGCTCGGTTTTTACGGCAAATTCTTCGTCTGAAATATGTAAACTACTGTGGCGTTCTTCCTGCTTCTGTTCAAAGCCGCCGTCGGTAGGCGCAGTTAAAGGCTGCGCGTTTTCTTCATTATCACGCTCTTTAATACGCTCTTTTTTTGCTTCACGCTTATCTTTATTTTTGCTTATCGCCTTTTTATCAACGCGATTATCGCGGCTTGCGGCTATAGCTTCGGATATAGGGGTTCTGAACAGCCACGCGCTTACGCCTAACACGGCAAGCGCACAAAAAATATAACTGCCGATATCGCCTAAAAGTGCGACAAAGGGATAGGTAAATACTCCCGCAACAACGCCGCCGGGGGTGCTTTTTGCCAAAGATAAACCCGCCGCATAACATGCGCTTAAATACTCGCCGAAATCCGCACCTTTTAAAGGCGAAAATACCGTTTGCAAAACTATCATTGCAAAAAATCCGTAAATAAGCGCGTAAATAACCACGGCTTTAAACGGTTTATTGTTGATTTTTAAACCGGTAACGCCTTTTACGCCCAAATATTCGAAGAACAAAATTGCGGGAAACGCAATGTATCCGAACGCACCGAGATAAAACCTTTGAACCATAAGACCAAGGTCGCCGAAGATCGCGTCGCCGCTTACCAGACATACAAATGAAAGCAGACAAAAAAGCGCGAGCGCCATTGAAAACAGCTCGACGGTAAAAACGTCTTTAAAAGCGGATTTTTTTCTATCTTCAGCCATAAAAATACACCTCCGTTCGGTAAAATTATATTTTAAACCTTGCTCGTCTTGCAAAAAAATCACTTTATCGCAACTTATAGTATATCATAAAGTTATAATATAAATCAATCAAATCATGTGTTTTGCGGGTGATTTTTTTTGCGTTTTTTGTCGGCTAAGTTTTCGCCATAAAAAACAGCCCTTTTGCTAAAAAAACAAAGGGCTGTTTGGTGTTTGAGTATTAAAACAATACAAAAAATGCGGCTATAAGTCGATTATCGTATAGTTCAATGTTATTTTATTATTTAGCGGAAAGCTTTTTAAGTACCTTTTCGCTCTCTTCGGCAACCTTTTTAAGCGCGCCTTTTTCAAACGGAGAGTTTATGCCGGCTTCTTTAAGCATATCGGTAAAGAGTTCCGTGCCGTAATGCGAAGTGAATTTATAATAGCGTTTGAAAGCGTCGTCGTAATCGGCAAGCGAAGCGAACAAGAACTGCAACGCGTTTGACTGAGCCAAGCAGTAATCGATATAATAAAACGGCGATTCGTATATATGCATCTGATATTGCCAGCGCGTGCCTTTTTCAAAATATCTCATGCCTTCAGTGTTTAAATACGGTCTGAATTTAGCTTCAAGTTTATTCCATTCCGCATTTCTTTCGGCGGGCGTAAGTTCGGGATGCTCGTAAACAACGTGCTGGAACGCGTCTACTATAGTGCCGTACGTTAAGAAAGACAGACTGTCGAAAAGGTGTTTATATTTATAATCGTTCGCGCGGTCTTTAAAGAATTTATCTATAAACTTCCAGCAGAAAAATTCCATGCTCATGGAGTGAGTTTCGGCGGTTTCCATTCCGAGCGGAGCTTCGGGATCAAGATCGTTTTTAAATGCAAGATAACTTGCAAAAGCGTGTCCTGCTTCGTGAGTTAAAACGTCAACGTCGCCGGACGTTCCGTTAAAGTTCGCCAAAATAAACGGCTGTTTATATTTTGAAAACTCGGTGCAGTAACCGCCGCCCCATTTACCTTCGCGCGAGAGTACGTCAAAAGCGTCGTTTTCAATCATCATATCTATAAACTCGCCCGTTTCCTTGCTCATTTCGTGGTACATATCGCGTCCGGCGTCAAACATTTGTTTAGCGTTTAATACAGGTTGCGGATCGCCATCGGCAAAGCAAACGCCGTAATCGTAAAGTTTAAGGTCGTCTATCCCCATTTCTTTAGCGCGTTCGGTTCTTATACGCGAAACTACGGGTACTATATCGGATAAAACGTTCTCGCGGAATTTTTCAACCATATCGCGGTCGTAGCAAATTCTGCCCATTCTGTAATATCCGAGTTCAACGTAATTTTTGTACCCCATCTTTTTAGCCATTCTGTCGCGCACTTTTACAAGTCTGTCGTAAGTACCGTCTAAAATTTCGGAGTTCTCTTCAAAAACCTTACCGAGCGCGTCAAAAGCTTCGCGGCGGGTATTGCGGTCGGGATCTTCCATGTATCTTTTAAGTACGGTAAGCGGAAGCTTCTGCCCTTTAAATTCAACCGTAAATTCGCTCATGAACTGCGCGTATTCGTTTACGATTGCGCTTTCTTCCTGAAGTTCGGGAATAATTCGCTCGTCTAACGCTTTAAGCGAAACTTCGTATCCCTTATATACAGGCTTTGGCAGAATTTTTTCCACTTCTCTTTTAAACGGAGTGTTTTCCATAGCCTTGATATAATCAACCTGAACGCCGGAAAGCTCGGGCATTTTCTGTTCGTAATACTCTTTTTCGGCTTTATAAAACTCGTCTTTCGTGTTGCACGACCAACGAACGTAAGCCAAAGAGTATTGAGTATTAAGCTCTTCCAGAACGTCTGAAAGCTGCTTTCTTACATCTAATACTTCCGCAGCAGAGCCTGCGTTTTTAATTTTTTTTGCAGTCGTTTCATAAGCCGCTTTTACAACGTCTACGTCACACCTTTTATAAGGTATATCACATACTTTCATTTTTATATATTCCTTTATATTTTATTTTCTAATTTACCCTAACTGAAATAATGCGGTTTTTGCTCCTGACCGCTAAAAATCTGCGCTATAAAGCTACTAAAACTAATCGTTTTATTTCAGAAAAAATCGCCGCAGCCCAAAAAGAACCACGGCGAAAATGCGCTTTAAATTACTTACTTTCGATAAGTCTGACGATATCGCCGACTGTTTTAAGTCCGGCGGCTACTTCGTCGGGAATAGACATACCGTATTCGTCTTCAAGTCCCATAAGCATTTCAACGATATCCAAAGAATCTGCGCCGAGATCCTTTATGATTTCGCTGTCCATAGTAATATCTGCCTTATCGATACTGAGCTGATTAGCTATTATAGTCGTTACTTTATTAAAAATGTCGTCCATTTCTTCCTCCTGAGTCGCAAATGCGACTTATTAACATAATATATTTTATCAAATGCTCTCGTTCGTGTCAAGCATTTTATTAAAACGAGTGAAATTGAGCGCAACTTTGTAAATAAATATGCAAATTTTAAACGTTTTACACTTTAATTTTGACACAAAACAAGCAAAATCATGCAAATTATTAAAGACCGAGCCGTTTTTTACATTGCGTTACGCAATTTATGCTTGCATTTTGTTTGTAATTTTATTTTATTTCGGGTTTTTTCCTAAGGCTTAAACCTATACGTTTCTTTTTTACGTCAACCGAAATTACGGTAGCTTCAACCACGTCACCGACTTTTAAAACTTCGCTCGGATGGCGAATGTAATGGTCGGATATTTCGGAAACGTGAACAAGTCCGTCCTGGTGTACGCCGATATCGACAAACGCGCCGAAATCGGTAACGTTTCTTACCGTGCCTTTAATTTTCATACCCGGTTTTAAGTCGCTTAAATCCATAAGATCGGCTCTCAGCATAGGCTTAGGCAGGCTGTCGCGCACGTCTCTGCCGGGTTTTAAAAGTTCGGTAACGATATCCGTAAGCGTCATTTCGCCAAGCCCCGTTTGTTCGCAGACCTTTTTAACGCCGTAAGCTTTGATTTTGTCTTTAAGTTCGCCAAGGTTGCCGTTTTCAACGTCTTTATCGGTATAGCCGAAAAGTGCAAGCAGTTTTTCCGTTCCATCGTACGATTCGGGGTGAACGCCGGTGTTATCGAGTATGTTTTTCGCGCCCGGTATTCTCATAAAGCCCGCGCACTGAGTAAACGCCTTTTCACCGAGTTTTGAAACTTTTAAAAGTTCTTTTCTCGATTTGAATTTACCGTGTCCTTCTCTGTACGCCACTATGTTTTTGGCAACCGAAGCGTTAAGCCCCGATATGTAGGACAAGAGCGACGCGCTTGCGGTGTTTAAATCCGCACCGACTTTGTTTACGCAATCTTCCATAACGCCTTTAAGTACGCTGTCAAGCCTGTTTTCGGGCATATCGTGCTGATACTGACCTACGCCGATAGATTTGGGATCGATTTTTATAAGTTCGGCAAGAGGATCCTGCAATCTTCTTGCGATAGAAACTGCGGAACGTTCCGATACGTCGTACTCGGGGAATTCTTCCGCACCGAGTTTTGATGCGGAGTAAACCGAAGCGCCCGCTTCGCTTACCACCATATATCCGACTTTACCGTTATATTCTTTTACAAGATCCGAAACGATAATTTCGCTTTCTTTAGAAGCCGTTCCGTTACCTATCGAAATAACCGAAACGCCGTATTTTGAAATAAGGTTTCTTACAACGGCTTTGCCTTCTTCCACTTTGTTTTGCGGCATAGTGGGATAAATAACGGTTTTATCAAGCACTTTACCCGTTTCGTCAACTACGGCAAGCTTGCAACCCGTTCTGTATGCGGGATCCCAGCCGAGCGTAACTTTATCCCTTATGGGCGGCTGCATTAAAAGGGGACGAAGGTTGACCTCGAACATTTTAATAGCCTGCTCGTTCGCGGCGTCGGTTAAAACGTTTCTCACTTCCCTTTCTATAGAAGGGCTTATAAGTCTGTCGTAAGCGTCGGCGCAGGCTTCTTCCACAAAAGGCGTAAAAATACTTCCTTCCTTTACGAACGCAGCCATGCAAACGCGCGAACCGAACGCTTTATCAATACCGACCTTTACGCGAAGATATCCTTCCTTTTCGCCGCGGTTTATAGCAAGTATTCTGTGATTTTTAACTTCTGAAACGGGTTCGGCATAGTCGGCATACATTTCGTATACCTTTGCGCCGTCCTCTTCTGCTTTTAAAAGTTTAGACGAAATTTCGCCCGTACGCATAAATATGTTACGCAGTTTTTTTCTTAGCTCCGCGTCGTCGGAGACTCTTTCCGCAATTATATCCATTGCGCCGGCAAGAGCTTCTTTTTCGTTCTTTACGCCGAGTTCTTCGTTTACGTATTCGCGAGCGTAATCTTCGGGCTTGCCTTCTTTAATTTCCTGCGCAAGCATAAGCTCGGCAAGCGGAGTAAGACCTTTTGCCGCGGCAATGGTCGCGCGCGTCTTTTTCTTTTGCTTATACGGACGATAGATATCTTCAACTTCTGTAAGCGTTACCGCGTTTTCAAGCGCGGCGGCTATCTCGTCGGTAAATTTGCCCTGATCCGTTATGCTCTTTGCAACTTCGGCTTTTCTCTCTTCAAGGTTTCTTAAATAAGTAAGTCTGTCCGAAAACTCTCTTAAAACCTGATCGTCTATATGTCCCGTAAGCTCTTTACGGTAACGAGCTATAAAAGGTATGGTGTTGCCGTCGTCTAATAATGCGACGATATTTGCCGCATGTTCCGGCTTTAACGAAAATTCCTGCGTTACTGTTTTTAAAACGTCCATTTTTGTTTTTCCTGATTTCAGTCCTTGGTTTTATTTGTTTTATTTTTATTAAATAATGCGATAATCGACTTATAGATTGACTTTTATTAAGTCATAGATCAATTTTCCGCAATTATGAATTCCATATTGTTTAAGGTGAATTTTGCGCTTTTTGTATTTGAATAAAGCTCGTTTACCGGCTTTAAAAAGGCAATTTCCTGAGAGTGAATCCCCGCATTTACGGCAATGGTAATCTTTTGATTTTTGTTTTCTCTTGTAAAAACGAACAACCCGTTTTCAGCATACACGACTTTTGTTTCGCCTGAAATAAAAGCTTTGTTTTTCTTTCTTATATCCGAAAGTTTTATAAAGTGCGACAACAATTCTTCGTCTATATTATCCCAGTTAAAACAACGCCTGTTATACGGATCGAGATCGCCTTCAAGCCCTTCTTCGTCGCCGTAATAAACGGAAGGCACGCCGTAAAAGCAAAATTGCAGCACGGTTGCACATTTTAAACGTGTTTTTCCGCGTGCATACTCAAAATCGTCAAGCTTTTCATCCGCCATAAGATCTTTATCGGTAACCACGTTGCGCCTGCCTAAAACCGTAATTGCGCGTGGCGAATCGTGTGTAGACAAAATATTCATAAGAACGTGCAACGCGCACGGCGGATAGTTGTTTATCTGAGTTAAAACGGTGCTTTGCAATTCGTCGCATCTGCCGGACAAGATAAAGTTGAAAATTGCGTTGCGTAAAGGGTAATTCATTACCGAATCAAGCTCGCCGCAGGTAAAATATTTACGCCTTACGCCGTAAGCTATTTTATTAGTCGCGTCTTCCCAAACCTCGCCTATAAGCAGGTTATCGGCACTTTCGGCTTTTAAAGCAAGACGAATTTTTTGGGTAAAATCGTCTGAAAGTTCGTCAACTACGTCAAGCCGCAAACCTTTAATACCAAGCTTTACCCACTCACGTATAACGCCGCCGCTGTCCGCAATAAAATTCTGAAAACTACGGCTATCCTTTTTTATGGACGGCAGAGTTTTAAAATCCCACCAACAGGCGTAATCGTCGGGGTAATTTTTAAAGTCGTACCAGTCGTAATAAGGCGAACTTTTATCGTTATACGCGCCTACACTGTCGTAATCGCCGTATTTATTAAAATACCTGCTGCCTGCGCCCGTATGATTGAAAACCCCGTCGAAAATAAAGCTTATTCCGCGTTTTTCGGCTTGCAAAACAAGATTTTTAAAATCCTCTTTCGTGCCTAAAACCTCGTCAAATTCAAGATAATCGCCGGTGTCGTAGCGGTGCGAAGAATAACTTTTGCAAACGGGATTTAAATAAACCGCGGTAACGTTAAGTTTTTTTAAATAATCTAATTTACTCTCTATTCCTTTAAAATTACCGCCGAAAAACTCGTTGTTTCTCACTTTTCCGTCCTGAGAGCGAAATGTAGGCAAACCGCCCCAGTCATTTCTTTTAACCTTACCTTTCCCTACCGAAAAATCTCCGCTTTTACAAAACCTGTCGGGAAAAATCTGGTATATCACGCCGCCTTTTATCCAGTCGGGCGTGGCGTAATCTTTTGGGTAAACGGTAAGTTGCCAATTACTCAATGAATTTAAACAAGCGTTTAATTTTTCATCTGCATAAAACGTTTTTCCGTCCGCTTCAAAGCAATAAAAATATAAGCCTTTTTCAAGCGATAATTCAAGCGAAAACAAATCACCGTTTTTATCAAAAAGTCGGTCTATATGTTCGTTATCGCTATATAGATGCATTGTTACAAACGAACAGTCGCTTATTACGTTAAACGTTACGACGGTAAATTCTTCTATTCCGCCCGTAACGCTTTTGTGCGCCTTTACGAGCGGGTTAAAAATAAATCGCATATTATTTTACGGGTTTTAAATCCCAGATGTTGTTCGCGTATTCCTTTATGCTCCGGTCGGAAGAGAATACACCGCTTGCCGCAATATTTTTAAGGCACTTTTCCGCCCACAATTCGCGATCTTTATAATCTTTAAGCATTCTTTCACGCGTTAAAGTGTAAGAACCGAAATCAGCCATACACATATACGGATCGGCAACTGGCGACTGCGTGAGCAAGTAATCTGCGATATTTGCAAAACTTTCGCCGTTATAGCCTGCTTTTAAACTTTTTATTATCACGCGCAGACGGTCGTTTGAATTGTAATACGCGGTCGCGTCGTAACCTTTTTTCCAGAGTGAGTCGACTTCGTCGGATTTAAGCCCGAAAATATAGATATTATCAAAACCGGCGGCTTCAGCCATTTCTACGTTCGCGCCGTCAAGCGTTCCGAGCGTAAGCGCGCCGTTTATCATAAATTTCATGTTGCCGGTGCCGCTCGCTTCCTTGCCTGCCTGCGAAATTTGTTCGGAAACTTCTGCCGCAGGCATCATAAGTTCTGCGAGCGTTACCGAATAGTTTTCAACGTAGCAAACTTTAAGCTTTTCGCGAATGCGCTTATCGGGATTTTTATCGATATCCGCCGCCAGACAACAAATTAGCTTGATTATCTGTTTTGCCATTAAATAGCCGGGAGCGGCTTTTGCTCCGAAAATAAACGTTTGAGGCAGAACGGGAAGATCGGGATTTTCTTTAAGACTTTCGTAAAGACTGATTATCTGCATGACGTTTAAAAGCTGACGCTTATATTCGTGCATGCGTTTTGCCTGAACGTCGAAAATAGTATTCGGGTCAAGCTTTACGCCCTCGTAACCCAAAAGATAATCTGCAAACTGCTTTTTCTTTTGAAGTTTTATATCGTTTATGCGTTTTAAAACCTGTTTATCGCCCGCAAAGTCGCCGAATTTTTTAAGTTCGCTTGCGTCTTTTACAAATCCGTCGCCTATACACTCGGTAATCAGTGCCGAAAGTTCTTTATTCGACTGGCAAAGCCACCTTCTGTAAGCTATACCGTTCGTTACGTTTGTAAATTTATCGGGCCAGACTTCGTAAAAATCTTTAAAAATACTCTGCTTTATAATCTCGCTGTGCAGTGCGGAAACGCCGTTTACCTTTTTTGAGCCTATAACGCTTAAGTTAGCCATTTTTACCTGACCGTGAGATATAATACTCATGCGGTCAATCCGCGCCCAGTCGCCCGGATATTTACCCCACATTTCACCGCAGAATCTTGCGTTAATTTCTCTTATTATAGCATAAATACGCGGCAATCTTCTTTCGATTAAGTCTTCGTTCCACTTTTCAAGAGCTTCGCTCATAACGGTATGATTCGTGTAAGCTACCGTTCTTATTACGATATCCCATGCCTTTTCCCAGGAATAGCCGTGTTCGTCCATAAGAAGACGCATAAGCTCGGGAATACACAGCGCGGGATGCGTGTCGTTGATGTGAATGCTTGCTTTTTCGGGCAGAGTATCTAAACTTCCGTAGACCTTTAAATGGTTACAAAGAATATATTGCAGCGACGCCGAAACCAGAAAATATTGCTGTTTAAGCCTTAACGACTTGCCTTCGTAATGGTCGTCTGCGGGATATAAAACCTTTGAAATGAGTTCCGCTTCGCTCGACTCTTTCATGCAACGCATATAGTCGCCTTCCGAAAAAGAGCGCATATCGAACGTTTTGCAGCTTTTAGCCGTCCAGAGCCTTAAAACCGAAACGGCTTCGGAATCCTTGCCCGAAATCATCATATCATAAGGCACGGCTTCAACTTCGGTTGCGTCAACGTGTTCGACTTTCATTCCGCTATCCGTCCAGCGCTCAACTATACGCCCGTCAAACTTGACTTTAAAAGCTCTGTCAAGCCGCTGAGTAAGCCATACCGCACCGCCGGGCAGCCATTCATCGGGAAGTTCGGTCTGCCAACCGTCCACTATTTTTTGTTTGAACAGCCCGTATTCGTAGCGAATGGAAAAGCCCATTGTGGGATAGTCCTGCGTGGCGAGCGAATCCATAAAGCACGCGGCAAGACGGCCTAAACCGCCGTTGCCAAGCCCCGCGTCGGGTTCGTGTTCGTAAAGCTCGTTTAAATTCGTGCCGTATTTTTTAAGCGCGGAATTTAAAACGTCCTCTATCCCAAGGTTATAAACATTGTTTTTTAACGATCTGCCAAGCAAAAATTCCATGCAAAGATAGTATATTCTCTTGCCTTTTTTCTGCTTGACTTTTTCGTTGTAGTTTCTTCGTTTTTCGAGCAGAATATCCCTGACCGCCATAACGACCGCCTGATACAACTGTTCGGTAGAAGTCTCTTTGCCGGTCACGCCGAAAAAGCGCGACAACTTGCCGTTAATAATATCTTCGGCTTCTTTTTTCGTAAAATATGTCTTTTCGCTCATTGTAAGTAAAAATCTCCGGTTAAATCAAAGAATCATATAATATTTGTGTTTCTTTTAAATTAAGGAATCGTAAAGTTTGGTGTATTCTTCAGAGGATTTATCCCAGCCGAAGTCGGTGTTTATCGCCGTAGTTACTATTTTATTCCATACCGCTTTATCGCTGAAAGTAAATATTGCGTCCTTTATAACGTAAAGCATTTCGTGCGCGTTGTAGTTTGTAAAAGCAAAACCGTTGCCGTCCGTCCTGTCCGTATTAAAAGGCTTGATGCTGTCTGCCAGACCGCCCGTTCTTCTTACTACGGGTATGGTACCGTAGCGGCAGGCTATCATTTGCGAAAGTCCGCAAGGCTCTTGCTTTGACGGCATTAAAAGAATATCCGCACCCGAATATATCTTTGATGCCATATCCCGATTGAACGCGATAAGCGCGCGACATTTGCAGTTATATCTCGTTTCGGCGTCTTTAAAGAAGTTTTCATAGTTTACATCGCCTTTGCCAAGCACAACAAGCTGAACGTCTTCAAACAAAATTTCGTCTAAAACGCACTTGATTAAATCAAGCCCTTTGTGTGACACAAGTCTTGATATAAGTGCGATAACAGGCACTTCGGGGCGTTCGGGAAGCCCTAACATTTTTTGGAGTTCGGCTTTGCAAACCGCCTTGCCGCTCATATCTTTTGCAGAATAATTTTTAAAGAGCGACTTGTCGGTTTCGGGATCGTAAAGCTCTGAATCCAACCCGTTGAGTATGCCCGAAATTTTACCCTCGTTGCGGCAGATTATATTTTCAAGTCCGTTTGCAAAATACGGATTTTTAATCTCCTTTGCATAACTCGGGCTTACCGTAGTAACTTTATCCGAAAGCTCTATCGCTCCCTTCATAAGGTTTACGCAACCGTCAAATTCAACCGCGCCGAATGCCCAGTCCGGAAAACCGAATAGATCCGCATAAGTATCTCTGCCGTATTTGCCCTGATACTCTATATTATGAATTGTAAATACGCTCTTTATTTCCGAAAAACCGTATTTATTGGAATAAAGCGTTTTTAAATATATAACGGTTGCGGCAGTCTGCCAGTCGTTGCAGTTTATTACGTCGGGGTAAAAATTCATATATCCCAAACTATCGAGCACCGCTTTTGAAAAGAACGCGAAACGCTCGCCGTCGTCGTACTCTCCGTACAACCTGTCGCGTTTGAAATAATACTCGTTATCTATAAAGAAATAATTAACGCCGTCAAGTCTGAACGAAAACAAGCCGCAATAAAGATTACGCCAGCTGAGTCCTACGTTAAAATTGCCAACGAACGTAAAATTATTTCTTATTCCGGCGTCTATCTGCGAATACATAGGCATTATTACGTTCACGTCGTATTCCTTTCTTGAAGCCAACGCCTTCGGAAGCGAACCTATAACGTCAGCCAGACCGCCGGTTTTTACAAACGGCAAGCCTTCGGACGCCACAAACAAAACGCTCTTTTTAGGTTTTATTTGCACGATATTATTGCTATCCGCAATTACTTCGGGATTGTCCGCAAGTATTTTGGGCTTTACGGGCGGAATCGTCCTTTTAGAAGGTTTTTTAACGCCTACTTTTACGTCGGTACTATCGGCAGTTGCCGTTTTAATTACGCTTTTCGTCTTTTCTTTTGAAGTTTTTTTGACCTCTTTAACTTTTTCAGCCATAATAATACTCCTTAAAATTCAAAATAGATGTAGCCTTTCGGCAAAGCTTTATGTTTAGCCGCAGACAACAATAGTGATAGTATGCCGTTATAATACGCTGTTTTTATAAACGAAGAACGGGTGGTTATAACATCCGCTTAAAACTCTTCTGTCCTTGATTATAACGTTTTTATCGGTAATGATGCAATTTACAACGCTGTTTTCGCCCGCAATCGTGCCTTGCATTAAAATGCTGTCTCTTACAACGGTGCCGCGCCCTATTTTTACGCCGCGGAATATTATGCTGTTATAAACCTCGCCTTCTATTTCGCAACCGTCTGCAATAAGAGAATTGTTTACCACTGCATGCGAGCCGTAGCGCGTGGGAATACTGTCCTTTACCTTTGTGTAAACGCCGTGGCCGTTGGCAAACAGCATATCGCGTTTTTTCTTATCCAAAAGTCCGAGGCTTTGTTCATAGTAAGACTGCAGCGAAGATATCTTTACAAAATATCCTTTATGTTCCCAACCGCATATTTTAAATCTCTGCAAATTTTCTAAAAGTATGTTTGCCGCAAAGTGCCGCTTGTTATGAGCAACCGCGTCCGCAATAAGGTTGAGCAAAAGCGTCCTTCTCATAATGCAGACGTTCGCATAAAGGTTTACCTTTCTTTTTGCTTCTTCGCCCGGATCAAACGCCATATCGGTTATGCGTCCCGTTTTATCAACTTCTAAAACTATATTATTAGTGCCTTCCATTTTTTCGGATTTCTGACTGACGTAAACCAAAGTGATATCGGCGTTTTTCTTAACGTGGAACTCCAAAAGATCGTTAAAATCCATTGAGCAGACTATGTCGCTGTCCGACATAATTACAAATTCTTCGGTAGATTTCGATAAAAAGCCCGTAACGGTTTTTAGCGCTTCAAGCCGAGTGCCGTAAAGCGATTTACTCTCCTGAACGCCGAACGGCGGAAGAATTATAAGACCGCCGTGACGGCGTGCGAGATCCCAGTCTTTACCGCTGCCGACGTGATCCATAAGCGATTGATAGTTGCTTTTTGTTATAACCCCTACCTTGCCGATTCCGCTGTTTACCATGTTTGAAAGAGCAAAGTCTATAAGCCTGTACCTGCCGCAAAACGGTATGGACGCCATAGTCCTTTGAACGGTGAGTTCGGGTACGTTATCGTCGTGAATATTTGAAAATATAATACCGAGTGCGTCCATTATTTCTTTGCCTCCGCTATTGTTCCCGCGTTTACGGTTTCGCTCGGCTGAACTTTCATATTTCTGCCGAGAACGGTGATTTTTCTGGGTTTATTTAAACTACCCACCACTGCGTTTTCGCCTATTTCAACGTTTTCGTCTATTATGGAATTCAATACTTTCGCACCCTTTTTTATAACGCAGTTTGAAAATATCACGCTGCCTTTTACGGTTGCTCCCTCTTCCACTTTTACGTTTGCCGAAAGAATAGAACTTTCAACCACGCCGTTGATTTCGCACCCAAGCGCAACTATACTGCCCGAAGCTCTTCCGTTTGAGCCTATGTAATGCGGCGGAGCTATAGGGTTACGCGAATGTATTCTCCAGTTGGTATCGGAAATATCAAACGAAGGTTTATCGCCCAAAAGGTCCATATTCGCATCGTATAGAGAATCGATAGTTCCCACGTCTTTCCAGTATCCGCTGAAAACGTAGGCAAACATTCTTTCCCCGCGCGCAAGCATTTCGGGAAGAATATTTTTACCGAAGTCGTTTGAACTTTCGGGGTTCTTTTCGTCTTCTTCAAGATATTTATATAGCTTTTTCGCCGTGAAAACGTAAATTCCCATAGAGGCAAGATCGCTTTTAGGATTCTTCGGCTTTTCCTCAAACATCTCTATGCGATCGTTTTTGCCCGTATTTACGATGCCGAATCGCGACGCTTCTTCGATAGGAACTTTTATCGTGGCAACGGTTACGTCCGCATTGTTCTGTTTGTGGAACGCAAGCATTTTATCGTAATTCATTTTATAAATATGGTCGCCCGATAAAATCACGACGTACTCGGGATTATATCTTTGAATAAACGGCATATTCTGATAAATCGCGTTTGCCGTGCCTTTGTACCATTCCTGCCCGTGCTTTGCCTGATATGGCGACAAGATGTGTACGCCGCCGTACATACGGTCCAAATCCCACGGCTGCCCGTTTCCTATGTAGTCGTTAAGAACAAGCGGCTCGTACTGCGTAAGCACGCCTACGGTATCTATACCCGAATTGATACAGTTTGAAAGCGGGAAATCTATAATTCTGTACTTTCCGCCAAACGGTACGGCAGGCTTGGCTATTTCGCTCGTCAGCGCATAAAGACGGCTGCCCTGACCGCCCGCTAAAAGCATTGCCACACACTCTTTTTGTGCAAGCATAAAAGTCCTCCTTAGAAATTTTTACGCAAAAATTTGTTTGCGTAATGTTATATATATTTTTTATTTTTTAATTTTATTTTTCGGCTGTTTATCGGCAAAATGCTGCCGTATAAGTCGATTATCGCATATTGAACGCAAAAATTTGTTTTGCGCCCGCCGCTGCATAATTTACGCTAAATGCCTATACTCCAAAATATCAGAGCACCAAGAGCAAACGAAGCTACGTTTGCCGCGACCGAATAAAGTAAAAGCACCCAAAAACGTTTAAGTTTTTTAGGACACTCTTTATCGATTTTAGGAACGGCTATCATATAAAACACGCTTTCGGCTAATAGAATTACTATCTCAAAAAAGATATATGCAATAATTAAAACTAATGCGCCGTTTAAATAATTTATAACGTTAAGCCCCACGTTAAGCGCGATTTGCGTTACCAGATTTGCAATAAGTATAACTTTAAAAGACTTGCCCCTGTAACCGAACAAAAAGGCTATGCCTATTTCCACCGCCACCGTAAAGACTATACGCAAAATAAGCTTGCATATTTCGCCAAAGTAGTCGTAAGAACGCACCACTTTAAGTTCGTATTCCGCAAGTAATTCATCGCCCGAAACCGACGCGGTAAAATAGCTTGCAAAAGCATATCGTTCAAGTTTTCCGCTTGAAATAAAAGCGTCCTGATTAGCAGAGTAGATTAGTATTTTAAACCGGGCAGGCGGATAATAGCCCCACTTAAACGATTCTTCGGCAGAAACTCTTTTGTAATAATACAAATAGTAATATCCGTCTTCGTCTTTATAATCTGCAAATTTCTTATCGATTTCGTTAATTTCTCCGTAGTATTTTGCGTCCGCACTATACGGTCCGCTGTTTTTACGTTCAGAAAGCAAAGTCATATAATAAACTCCGCCTTCCGGCAGATTAGTAACGTTTACCGTAACGCTCGGCTTAGGCCCCATATCGGCATTTGCCTTTACGCTGAATGCTACCGATATAAAAGTAAGAACAAAAACTGCAAATATTAAAAGAACGTTCGCATGTTTTTTCATAAAATCTACCCTACCTCATTCGGTTTTTAATAAGTACAAAAACGAAAATTTTGCAATCGAAACGCAAAGCGAGTGCTGTTTTCCGTGCGACGGAACGCGTTTTGCCGTGTAAGATTTTTTTGTAAAAGTACCGTTTCCGCCAAAGGATACCGAGTCCGAATCGAAAACCACTTTATATTTACCCTTTTCAATGCCTATTCTGTAATTTTCGTGCGACTCGCCCGAAAAGTTAAGAACCGCAACTATTTTTTGACCGCTTAAAGCAATTCTTTCGTAAACGTAGACGTTGTTTGCCGCGTCGTCGGCAATAAGCCACTCAAAACCGGACCAGTCTTTTTCTATCTGATAAAGCGCGGGCGTGTTCAAATAAAACTCGTTTAACTTTTTAAAAAAGTTCTGCAACTTTTTGTGCATATCGTAAGACAAAAGGAAAAATTCTATTCCTTCCGCGTTAGACCACTCTTTAAACTGCCCTATCTCGGTTCCCATGAAATTCAGCTTTTTGCCGGGATGAGAATACATGTAACCCATAAACGCCCGAACTTGTGCGAATTTATCCTCGTAAGAACCGGGCATTTTGTTTATGAGCGAACATTTTCCGTGAACGACTTCATCGTGCGAAACGGGAAGAATAAAATTTTCGGAAAAAGCGTACATCATGGAAAAGGTCATTTTATTATGACAACCGCTCCTGAAATAGGGATCTGTTTTCACATATGATAAAACGTCGTTCATCCACCCCATATTCCATTTGAAATTAAAGCCTAAACCACCCTTGTCCACCGGCATAGTTACCATCGGGTACGCAGTGGATTCTTCGGCAATCATCATAATGCCTTTAAACGAACCGAACACCGCGGTGTTCACGCTTTTTAAAAAAGATACCGCCTGTTTGTTTATATTACCGCCGTCTTCGTTGGGCGTCCACTCGCCTTCTTTTCTGTCGTAATCAAGATACAACATAGAAGCCACCGCGTCAACACGCAGCCCGTCCACATGATATTTATCAAAGAAAAACATTGCGGAAGAAGTTAAAAACGAGCGCACTTCGTTTTTGCCGAAGTCAAAAACCCGAGTTCCCCAACCTTTATGCTCTTTCATTCGCTCGTCATTATATTCGTATAAACACGTTCCGTCAAACTCGTACAAACCGTGTTCGTCTTTTGGAAAATGCGCGGGAACCCAGTCCAGAATAACGCCTATTCCCTCGGCATGACAACGGTCTATAAACTCCATAAAATCGTGCGGAGTTCCAAAGCGCGAAGTAACCGAAAAATATCCCGTTACCTGATACCCCCAGCTCCCGTCAAACGGATACTCGGTTACGGGCATCAGCTCGATATGCGTATAATTCATCTTTTTAACGTACGGTATAAGTTCGGCTGCAAGCTCGGCATAACTTAAATACCCGCCGTCGTCACGTTTTTTCCAGCTGGCAAGATTTACTTCGTAAATGTTTATCGGTAAAGAATATACGTCTTTTTCGCCGCGCCAAAGCATATATTTATCGTCTTTCCACATGTACCCGTCAAGAGCGTATATCTTAGAAGCGGTTTTATCCGGAGTTTCGGAATGGAATGCGTAAGGATCGGCTTTAAATATGCATCCTTTTTTGGAAAAAATTGCGTATTTGTAGCTATCGAATTGTTTAAGCCCTTCAATAAAGGTTTCAAAAATACCGCCATCCGTTATGCGCGTCATGGGGTTTTTGCTTTCGTCCCATCCGTTAAACTCGCCTACAACCGAAACGGCAGTCGCATTTCCCGCAAAAACACGAAAAAAGACACCCGATTTGCCGCGCAACTTTCCGAAATGACTTCCGAAATATTCGTATGCGCGGTAATTAGTGCCTTGATGGAACAAATAAATTGCTAAATCGTTTTTCATATCGACAAAAAATTTTGAGAGCATAAAGTAAAGGCGTTTGACTTTGCTTAAAAAACGAAAGCTTAAACCTTTGTATTGCGCTTAACAAAAACGTAAAAATCAAAGAGTTTTTGTTTGCGCCTTGGCTAAATATATTACTTACCTTTATATATTATACTATATTACGAAATTTTTATCAAGTTTTTAAAATAAATTTTTTTATTTAGTCGTAAAAACATTAGCCGTCAAATTATGAGCAGCTATAAAAACTCGCACAAAAAAATCACATGGCATGAAATCACCGCATCTCACGGAATGAAAAGTCAAAATCACAAAGAATAAAAACACCTAATTACACGGAATACGCCTTATTTTAACTAAAAAAAACTCCCGGACAACGGATTTATTTGTACCGTAAACTCGGGAGTTTTATTAAAGATTTATTATTAAATTTGCGCGGCAAATTATTCTTTGCACAGCTCTTTGATTTTTGCCGAAACGTTTTCGGCCGTAAGTCCGCTTAATTCAAACTGATAATCCACGTTTCCGTGCGGAACAAAATGGTCGGTTACGCCCAAAAGTCCCATTTTTACGTTCAGTTTGTTTAAGGAATAATAGGCGGAAACGCCTTCGCCAAATCCGCCGGACAAAACGTTTTCTTCAAGCGTAATAATCGGCACGGCGGCGTACTTATTCATAGTCTTTTCGTCTAAAGGCTTTACAGAGCGCGCATTTACAACCGCAACCGCTTTTCCGCTTAAATCGCGAGCCTTTAACGCAAGCGAGATCATTCTCGGTCCGACTGCAAAAATAGCCGCAGAGCTTCCGTCTTTTACCACTTCCCATTCGCAAACGTTACCGACGGACATATCGCTTTTTAATTCCGCATTTACGCCGTTAGGATATCTTATTGCGACAGGACTGCCTTTTTCCAAAGCATAATCAAGCATTTTTTTAAGCTCAAACGTATCTTTTGGCGCAAAAATCTGCAAATTCGGAATATTTTTCAAATAACTAAGGTCAAATAATCCCTGATGCGATTTGCCGTCAGCACCAACGAACCCGGCTCTGTCAAGCATAAAAACAACGGGTAAATCGGATACGCAGACGTCGGTCATAATCTGATCGTATGCGCGCTGCAAAAACGTAGAATAGATAAACACAACGGGTTTCAGTCCGCCGCGAGCCATTCCCGCAGCCATGGTAACCGCATATTCTTCGCAAATGCCCGCATCCACAAAATTTTGAGGACAAGCTTTTGCAAACGCCGAAAGTCCGGTTCCGCTTTTCATTCCCGCGGTAATTGCTGTAACGCGCTCGTCTTTTTTAACTTCATCTATCATCAGCCCGGAAATGCTATCCGAAAATTCGTTTGCGGAAAAGCATAAGTTTTTGCCAACGCCGTGATAATTTTCGGGATCTGCCGCAGCAGGATCAAACCCCTTTCCCTTTTCGGTACGAATATGTAAAAACACCGAACCGTCGCGGCTTTTTATCTCCGTTAATATTTTTACAAGAGTTTTAATATCGTGTCCGTCAAACACGCCAAGGTACTTAAAACCCACTTCGTCAAGCACGGTAGCAGGTGATACGGAATGTTTAAAATCCGACTTAACGCGATGCAAATATCTGCCTATAAGTCGATTACCGAATATTTTGCGTAAAAAATCCTTTGCCCTTTTATATCCTTTTTTAAGCGTCAGAGAAGAGAAAAATTTGTATGCGCCGTTTTCGTTTTTTGAAATGCCCATTCCGTTATCGTTAAACACAACAAGGAATTTTTCGGGTTTTTTTTGAGTGGCAAATATAGCTTCTAAATTCTCTCCGTTAAAAAACGACGCGTCCCCCACTAATACAACAACGTTTTCGTCGCGCTTAAAATAATCGCGCGCGAACATGTATCCCATAGCGTTAGAAAGAGAATTACCCGCATGACCGCCCGAAAAAATGTCGTTTTCGCTCACGCCTTCGCCCGGAAAACCGCTAAGCCCGCCGGAAAGACGAAGCGTTTGAAAACGCGCCCTGCCTTCGTTTAAAATTTTAAACGCATAAGCCTGATGTCCTACGTCGAAGATAAGTTTATCCTTTGTAAAATCATAAACGCGACAGAGCGCAACTATCGCCTCAACCGCCCCCAAGGCAGAAGCAAGATGTCCGCCGTTTTGCGTTACGGCAGATATTATTTCACGGCGTATTTCATCGGATAAAACATAAAGTTCTTCGTTCGATAAAGCGTTGACATCCGCTAAACTATGAATTTTTTCGATTACGGTTAAATTTTCCATTTTTGTTTTAATAAAAATTATGAACAAATGTTTGCATCTTTTTATAATATATGCTATAATTCTATAAAAGAAACAATTTTGCAATCTTAAAATGCTTTAAGCTTTATTTATCAGGAGTTTTTCAATGAGTAAAATCGACCAAAAACTTGAGCAAGTAATTGAATACGTAAGAAGTTTTCAACGACAGAAAGGTTATCCGCCTTCCGTGCGCGAAATTTGCGTAGCTTTAGGCATAAAATCGACTGCTACGGCGCAGTATTATCTTGACAAGCTTGAAGACCGCGGCGTAATTATGAGAAAGGGCGGCAAAAACCGCACTATAGCTTTAAGCGATACGCCCGAGTTTGTAAGCGTACCCTTAATAGGAACGGTTACCGCAGGCACGCCTATTTTAGCGGTTGAAAATCTTGAGGGGTACTACCCTTTACCGCCTGAATTTGCAGACGGAGGCACTTGCTTTTTGCTTCGCGTAAAAGGTGAAAGTATGATTGAAGCCGGTATTTTAGACGGTGACAAAATCGTTTGCCGAAAGTGCGAAACTGCCGACAACGGCGATATAGTAGTTGCTCTTTTAGACGACAGCGCAACCGTAAAACGCTTTTACCGTAAAGACGGAAAAGTTATTTTGCACCCCGAAAATTCTACTATGAGCGACATTGTTTGCGATAGCGACGTGAGTATTTTGGCTAAAGTTACGGGGCTTCTTCGCAAATATCATTGATAAACGCAAAACAATTCTGGTTTTGATCATCTATAAATCGCGTTTAATAAAAACGAAATTACACTGAATTAAAAAGAATCTTTTCTTTATTATAGTATTCCGACAATAAATAAAGAATCTTTTCTTTATTATAGTATTCCGACAATAAATACAAACGTTATTTTTTATAGATTATACAAAGATTATATAAAAACGCCTCGGCAAAAAAATGCGCAAGGCGTTTTTTTATTTATGCGTTAATTGCTATTACCACGAGCAGCGCAAGTACCGCCGCGATAAGAACGTAAGGTATAGTTTTAAGTATTCCGTTGCTTTTCCTGCCGTAATCGTTTTTTCTCACTTTTTGCGCCTCCCGTTAATTTATCTTTTCTTTCCAATAGAAGTTTCTGAGCGTATTTTTAAGCATTTCTGTATCGGCATAGCGTTTGAGCTTCCCGCCGTGAGCAACCGAAATTACGCCGGTTTCTTCCGACACGATAATAGACGTTACGTTTATTGCTTCGGTAATGCCTATGCCCGCGCGATGACGAGTGCCAAGTTCTTTAGGCAGGTTTATTTCCTGCGAGAGCGGTAAAAAGCAACCCGCCGCCTGAATTTTAGTGTCGTTAATTATCATTGCTCCGTCATGAAGCGGAGTTTTGGGAAAGAATATACTTTCGATAAGTTCTGATGAAATTTCGGAGTTGACCGAAACGCCGCTGTCTAAAATTCCGGACGGCATATTTGAATTTGCTAAAATTATTATTGCGCCCACGTTGTTTTTAGACATGCTCTGCACTGCTTTGATAATTTCGTTTATGCAAACTTTAGCGTCGTTTCTGTCGGAATTATTGTCAAGATGCTTAATTTCGGTACCCTTTGACGCGCTTTCCCATACGGCGCGTTTGATTTCGGTTGCAAACATCGAAACGACAGCCAGCACGAATACCGCTATCATAAGTAAGCCCGCATAACCCGGAACGCCCGGCGCGAATAAACACAGCAAGCAAACGGCAATCGTGTAAACCACGAAAAATAAAATCAAAAGCTTTGCATTGTTTTTACGCAAAATGTTGAGCGTAAAGAAAAAACACAATGTTAAAAGCAAAATTTCGACAACGTAAATCGCTTGAAAGTTTTTAAAAAAATTGACGATCTTTTCCACTTGTACTCTCCGTTTTTTATAATATCGAACATAAATTTAAACTAAGCTGTCGGTATATTGCATTATACTACATTCCGCGCCAAAAATAAAGCGTTTTTAAGAATTAATTGCGATATTTTTTCAGCTTAAAAAAATGAACTCGGATGATCCGCATTTACTCCATAATTTTTCCGACCGAAAGCGTTAATGCCGCGTCTATCGAAATATTGCCGCATTTAAAACTCTCGTCGTAAAAAGTGAACATATCCACTATTTCTTTCAGCTTTTTAGGCGTAAATTTTTTTGCCTGCTCTGTAGATTTTACTATCGCATATTCTTTTACGCCAAAGTCTTTTGCAAGCTGAGCCGCTCTTTTTTTTGAAACAGCACAAAAAAACAACCTTCTGAAATAGTAGTAAAGAGCCGAAAAAATTCGCTGCGTATCGTTGCTTTTCGACTGCATATCCGCCAAAATTTCATACGCTTTATCGTAACGCCTTTTAGCTACATTCTCGGTCATCTCATAAATCTGATAATCGGTTTCTTTACTGACTAAAGTAACTATATCTTCTTCGGTAACTTCGGCGTTTCCGTAGCAATAAGAGCATAGTTTTTCTACTTCGCCGCTTATTCTCGTCATTTCCATTTTACAAAACTCGGCAAGCATTTGTGCGTTTTTTGTTGTAATTATCAGGTTTTCAAGCTTTAAAGTAACCTGTATGTACTTAATAAGCACAGCCATGTCGGCTTTTTTACAGTCAATAACCGTTACTTTTTCGTACTTTTTCAAAACATCGTTAGTTTCGCTGTTCACTATAAGCAAAACTCCCGTATCGGACGGCGCGTTAAGATATTTATCAAGTTCGCCGCCTTTAAGGTCTCGCGCCTGAGGTAAAAAATCACGCACTATTACCATACGTTTTTCACTCATAAAAGGATATTGCATAAGCGAAAACGTAATTTCGGATTGATTTTTTATCACGTCCGCACCGCTGTATACGCTTAAGTTAAGCTCGGGCGAAGTAATGCATTTACTCTGAATGGTTTTTACGGCAAGATCGCAAAAATACGAGTCCTCGCCTTCTATAAGATAAACGGGGGCAACGCCGCCGCTTAACGAGCTTTTTAGTTGTTCAATCCGCACGACAATGCCTCCTTTTTTACAATTTATTTCACTATTCGGGTTTCGGAAAAAAATCTTTCTTCCAAAAAATTTTTTGTGCGTTTTTATTTTATCAAAAAATAAAAAAAATATCAATCTTTTTTATTCGGTTGTCCGTAATTGTATAAACTCTTTTATACGGACAAAAAAGACAAAAAAATCATGGCAATAATGCAAAGAGTTACAACCAAAACGCGCTTTTTTACAGAAACGTTTAAATAATCGGTTAAAAAAGTAAACCCGAAATAATACGGGATAGCAAGATATGAAAACCTTGCAGGAATGATAAACGAAGAATAATCGATTAAACTTACGGCGTAAGAGATAAATCTGAGCAATACGTCAGGAATAAACAAGCTGACCGTTGCACTGTTAAAAATAGCGTTTTCTATTAAAGCGGCAAGCGTAAAACAAACCGTAGCTTGATAGCAAATACATATGACAGGCACAAAAACAAGGTTTGCAAACAGCGAGATAATCGATATATAGCCGCACATATCGGTTAAAACGGGTAAAGTTCCGAGCGTTGCGGAAAGCGATGCTGAGAGTGAGTCGCCAAAACCTTTAAGCGGTTTTGCCCCGCGTTTAAAACTCGGAGCGAGCGCAATTATTCCGCCAACCGCCAAAAACGATAATTCAAAACCTACGTCGAATAAATAATACGGTTGCCACAACAAAATTATAATAAATGCGATTGAAAGAACAGATAATCTGTCACGCTTAAATCCCACGCAATCGGACAAAATAACGGTTGCCGCCATAATAAACGCACGAACGGCGGACGGACGAAAACCGCAAATGCCCGAATACACAAACGCGGGGATCAGAACAAATAATAATTTTTTCCAACCCTTTATGCTAAGTTTTCCCGCAATAAAAGAAAAAATTGCCACGAACAGTCCTATATGTAAGCCCGAAACGGCAAAAACGTGAGCAATTCCGGCCATGCGGTAAATTTCAATCACTTCGTTTTTTAAATACGCCGTATCGCCCAGCACCAAAGCACAAGCCACGGGATAACTTTCATCTGATAAATTATCGCGCAGAATATTGCGGACGTAAAGATAAAGTTTATCGAATAAATCCGAGTCGTCGGTTATTACCTTTATTTTACCGGAAACTTCGGCAGTATAATAAACGCCCGAAAATATTTCGCTTAAATTAAAATTATTGTATTTTGATTTTTTATTTTCAAAGTCTTTAACGCGACTTAATAGTTTTGCATTTATTGTAATTTTTTTGCCGACGTCAATCTCTTCTTTAGTGTAAATAAGCGCGCGTGCTTTACCGCTTATTTGTTCGCCGTTTACGCTTAAATGCTTAAAAACGATGCTATATCCCGACTTTTCAAGTTTATAAAAGCTTTCCACCGTGCCGCAAATTTCGCTTTCGGTTAAATATTCCTTTGCCGATTTTGCATATGAAATTCGTATACCCGCCGAGCCTGAGCCGATTAAAAATACAAAAACTATAGCAACAAAGGCAAACAATTTTTTTCTGTCGGTTTTAAAAATTACAAACATCACGACTATGCAAAGTAAACAGCATGCCGCTATTATAAACACGACCGAGCCTAAGAATAAAGACAAAAACGAGCAAAGTATCCCTAAGCCAAGCGCAAGCGCCGCCACGACCAAAGGTCTTACGTTTACTCTTTTTTCTTTATCAGTTTCCCGCATCAGATATCCCTTCTTTTGTAAAATCGTATACTAATTATGTATCATAAAAGCCGCCGATAAATTTTCACACAAAATTTTTTGCAAACGCTTGCATGCTCCGCATTTTTTTGATATACTTTAATTGTGCCTGCGGTGTACGAGGTAGAGCGCAATGTAATCCACAAAATTAAATAGGGAGCTTACTGTCCATGTCGATATGCAAAGCCTGGTGTTACTGTCTTTGAGCAAACACGTTAAAACAGGAAGCCAGATTCGGCAGGCGTAGCACCCACCTGCTTTATACAGCGGGTTATGATTTGCTCTATACGGCACAGGCGGGTATATATTGATTTTTTTTAAGCTGTCGCAAAAAAATTGCGGCAGCTTTTTATATGCTTCTGTATGGCTTTTATTTTTTTAAGCTTGTTCTTCGGTTAATTCGGCTTTTATTGCACGGCGACGTTTTACTATTGCCGTTATAAGCAGAGCAAGGCATGCGCCAAACCACACCGCGATTATAAGTATTCCGCAGCGCATAAAAAATTCTTCGGGCAATATGCGGATTATCTGATCTTTATACCAGTCGAAATGCCAGTTTTCCTTACCGGGGAAAAACAGCTTATGAAATAAGGTAAAAGCGTTTTCAAAGTCGGAAGCAATGGCTATGCCCGCAACTACGGGAATTACGACTCCCGCAATGCCGGTATAAAAATAAAAGTCGAATTTAAGCAGTTTTGCAGGACGAATCACTTTGAACTTATATAAAAGCGCGGCGGCAATTAAAAGAACGCCGGAAATTATAAATCCCCAGGTATCAAGATCGAACAAAACTTTACAATCTTCAAAATGGCTCTTACCGGATTCCGAATATTTAAGCTCGCCCGTTTTAAACGGCGTGCCGAAATTAAGATAGTTTAAAACGTCATCGTACGCAGTAATTATCTGCTCGCGCGTAAAACCCGAATAGTTTTCTAAGTCAAGCCCGTCTATCTGCCAGTAGTAAAACGGGCGAAACCATATGGGCAATGCAAAAGCAAAAGCTATTATAAACACGAGCAGTACGACGATTAAACAGATTGAATAAATCTTACTTGTTTTTACCGAAGCGTTATTCATATTTTTCCTCCAAATGTTAGGCTATAAGTTCATTAACGCAACTATAGATGTTTTTTACAATACAATTTTAAGCTGATTTTTTTTAAAACGCCACCGACGATAAACATATTAGAACCTGCGACGGGAGATAAAATCCCCACATCATTACAGACGAAAATTCATAGATGAATCCGCGGCTGAAAATATTGAACGCCCCAACGCAAAAATCGCAAAGCGCAAACAATATGAGTGCAATACCGAAAACGCTCATTTTTTTATTTTTTAAAAAGCAAAAACAAAGTACGGCGTTGCCTGCAAGCATGCAATAGCATTCGCCCGCAAGGATATTAGCAGCCGTAAAATAATCATTTAAAAACAGATAAATAACAAGCGGAAGTAAAACCATAACCGCAACGCGGACGATATTAATCAACTTAAACGCTTTGAAATTTACTTTTTCCGACGCATTGTCGAAATCTTTAAAATCATGAACAAAAAGCAACAGCCTTATAAGATAAAGCAAGTGAACTACTAAAAAACTTATTATGCCCGCTTCGTACTTATCGTTTTTTAAAAGCAAAAACACGTCCGCAATAAGCGTAAAAACAAAAGCCGCGCTTACAATGGCGTTATCCTTTAAATTTGACTTTTCCCACAATAATGAAAAAACAAAACAAAGACAGACAGACGCATATTTTAGTTTTGAGGTATCCGCATTGCGCAACATATCTTGTGCCATAAACAAAAGATATATCAAAAGCTCCGCACCGACAAATAAATATAGCGATAATCGCCTTATAGGCAGACTTTTTCTCGTTTCCATTATGAAATCAACAATAGGTTATCATATGTTCGTTTTTTATAAAAGAACCCGCGGGAATAATTATTACGCCGTCCTTTTTTAAAATATCGCCGTCGGTATACAAAGTGTCGGGATAATTCTGCCAGGCTTCAAGGCAGACAAACGGTGCGTCCGGAACAGTCCAGATAAGCAGATTTTTTGTATCAAATTCAAGTTCCGCTTGTTTTTGATCGCCCTTTTTTAAAGTTACTTTGCGCGAGCGTATATCCGTAAAAATTGCCGTATCGTGAGCAAATACGTTAGGCGTAAGCTTTAATAAGCGCGTATTTTTACCAAAATCATCATAATTATCGCCTACGAGCGCAGCTCTTTCCACCACTCGCGACAAAAGATTTTCGTCCTTTTCAAACTCTACAAAATACTCGGAAATATCTCCGCTTATAGCATAGGATTCATGGCAACCGAATAACGCCCACATTTCCGTTTGCGATTTATTTTCTATTTTATAAGTAACTTTAAGCGAACTATTTTTCAGACTATATGTAACAAAGAAATTAAAATCGAACGGGTACGAAATTTTCGTCTGCTCGTCGGATTTTAACAAAAACGTTGCGCAAGTTTCTGATAAAGAAAAAACTTCAAACGTCTTTTTTCTTGCAAAACCGTGCGAGCCGAGTTCGTATTTTTGCCCTTTATAGTAATAACAGCCGTCTTTTAAAGAACCTGCAACAGGGAAAAGAATAGGCGCGCTGCCGTGCCAGAATTTTTCATCACCCGTAAAAATACGTTCGACTCCGTCTTTTTTTACGCTCTTGATTTCGGCACCGAGTAAATATATTTTAACTTCCAAAAAGTCGTTTTTTATTGTTACAAATTGCATTTTATTTATCTCCGTTTTCTTGTTTTTCTGCATTTTTAAGCGCAAAATTATTTTTTTCAGCCGTTTTGTTCGCTTTATTTTGCTTTCGTTTTATTTTAGCTTTGCGAATCATATCTATCCAGCCGGTTTCGTGTTCTTCGCCCGCAAGCAGTCTTTTTATGTTCTGCCTGTGCGCGAGCCAGGTTAAAAGTATTATGCCGGCTATTAAAAGCATGGTAACCGAGAAAAACACTAAGCCGTATTCAAAATCGGGTTCGTTTTCAAAACCCAACCGATAAAGTCGTATAAGTGCGGCAATAGCCGGCGGCGCGGTTGCAATAAACGATCCCATAGATCCCATTTCTGTAATTAAAATATAAATAATAGCAATCGCCGCAAAAATAAGCGTTATATACCACTCGCCCACCAAAAACACGCCTATCGTGGTAGCTATACCCTTTCCGCCTTTAAAGCCAAAGATAACGGGATAAATATGCCCGAGCACCACAAAAAAACCTGCTATATATTGTGCGGTTTCGCATATTTCAAGATTAGTGCTGCCAAAATACATTCCGCCAAATATCAGCCTTGCCGTAAGCGCAGGTATAACGCCCTTTAACACGTCTAATAAAAGCGTTAAAAGCCCGATTTTAAGTCCGAATTCACGGCTCATATTCATAGTGCCGGGATTACCGCTCCCGATTTTTGTTATATCTTTTTTTTTCGCGCCGGAAATTATTCTTGCAAAATTCACGTTACCTAAAAAGTACGAGCCTATTGCGAGCAATAAAAATCCCCACCACAAATCGGTAAAATACATTTTCATTCCGCGTTTTCCTTTTTTGCTTTATATCAAAATTTTTCTCTTAAGCAACATATTTTAAGCGACAATATAAGGTTTTTAAAAACTCAAAATGCATACGGCATTACTGCGCTGAAAAAATATTTTTTTTCTATATATTTTTACTCTTTTACTCTTCGTCGCGCTCTCTGAAATACAATCTTATAGGCGTACCCGAATAGTCAAACGCATGCCTTATAACGTTTTCAAGGTAACGCTTATACGAGAAATGCACGAGCGTACTGTCGTTTACAAAAATAACGAAACGCGGCGGAGCAACTCCGTCCTGCGTAGAATAGTAGATCTTTAAGCGTTTACCGTTTTTAGACGGCGGGTTTGTAGTTCTTACCGCATCGCCTATAAGGTCGTTTAAAGTACCGGTTGTAACTCTTCTATGTGCGTTTTCGTAAGAAACAAGCGCAGTTTTTAAAATTTTATCCACTCTCTGCCCGCTCTTTGCCGAAACGTAAACAGCCTGATAATAATCCATAAAGGCAAGATCCGCGTCGAGTTTTTTCTTGAACTCGTTTATAGTGTTGGTATCTTTTTCGATAAGATCCCATTTGTTCATTACAATAACCGAAGGTTTGCCCTGTTCGTGAACGTATCCGCAAATTTTAACGTCCTGTTCGCAAAGTCCCTCCTTACTGTCAACAACAACAAGGCTTATATCCGCACGGCGAATCGCGCCGAGCGCACGGATTACGCTGTAATACTCGATATCTTCGTCAACTGCTTTTTTCTTTCTTATTCCCGCGGTATCGATTAAAATATATTTTTTGCCGTCAACGGTAAAAGGCGTATCTATTGCGTCGCGCGTGGTGCCGGAAATATTTGAAACGATAGTTCTGTCGTATCCCAAAAGTTTATTTACAAGGCTGCTTTTGCCCGCATTAGGTTTGCCGACTACCGCTATTTTTATGGCTTCGTCTTCGCCTTCTTCGTTTTCTTCTTCGATCTTTTTAAAGTTTGAACATACCTCGTCTAAAAGATCGCCTATTCCCGTTGCCTGCTCGCACGAAATACCAAAAGGCTCGCCAAGACCTAAATTGTAATATTCAAAAAGTTTTTCGATCTTGTAATTATCAAGCTTATTAACTGCCAGAACCACGGGTTTTTTGCTGCGGCGAAGCATGTCCGCAACGTCGTAGTCGGAAGCTGTAATTTCGCTTTTAACGTCGCACAAAAGCACTATTACATCGGCAGTTTCGATGGCTATTTCCGCCTGTTTTTTGATATGACGCCACATCTCGTCTTCGCTTTTGAGTTCTATACCGCCGGTATCCACAAGCGTGAACGTATGCCCGCACCATTCGGCATCTGAATAAATTCTGTCACGGGTAACTCCGGGTTTATCTTCTACTATGGAAATCTTCTTACCGGTTATTCTGTTGAATAACGTGGATTTGCCAACGTTAGGTCTTCCTACTATTGCAACTATAGGTTTCATTTTATCACATCCGTAAATTATTTTTTAGTGTTTATTGCGTTTTAGTTATATAATATTTGATATACGAGCTTTAACGTATGCGCTTAAACAGCCTGATATATGAGCTTAAAAAGCACGCCGGATTTAATCTTCGCTTATAACCCACCTTAAAACGGGTTTCCCGAGTTTTTCGGAAAGCTCGGATAAAGTCATATCGTCTAAAAATTTATCTTCGCCCATCATAAGGCAGTTGCTCGGAATGAGAAGCGTGTCGTAGGAAATACCGCATAGCTTTACGGCGTTTAAAATATCGTTTCCGACCAGCAGCCCCGTACAGTTTACGGTAGGACCGAAGAATTTATTTTCAACCGGAAGAAGCGAAATAGCTACGCCTTCCCATGCCTTTTCAAACGAGCTTAAAACTTTTAACATAAATTTATAAACGCTCGTGCCGCATACTGTTAAATATTTACCGCTTTTTAAAAGTCGTTTGCCTGAATCAATTATGTTTTGAACCGTCTGCAAAAACTTGACGCTCATACCCACGCCGTTTTCAACCTGCACGAAATCACCGTAATACTCGGCGGGCGGAAGCGGCAAATCCGCTTTAAAGAAAAACTCGTCCGCAAGTTGAATAAGTGAACCTCCGTGTCGTTTATTAGCACTTTCAACCTGAGCTATAACCGAGCGGGCGTACTCTTTATCAATATCTTCTATCGGATATAGACCTTCGCGGAAACGCGTAATTCCGCACGGCACGACCGCCGCAGAAACTATGTTTTTTAATTTATATAATTCGTCTATCGTGTAATCGAGTTCCTTGCCGTCGTTCACGCCCTTAACTAAAACCACCTGCGCATTTACGGCAATTTTGCCTTCTTCAAGCCGTTTAAGCTGATAAATTATTTTATCGGCAAATCTGTTGTTGAGCATTTTTTTTCTAAGCTCGCCGTTCATAGTCTGAACGGAAACATAGAGCGGCGAAAATTGCAGACGAACCATTCTTTCAAGTTCTTCGTCGGTAACGTTTGTAAGCGTAACGAAATTTCCGTACAATAAACTTTGGCGGTAATCGTCGTCTTTAACGTAAAGCGACGGGCGCATACCTGCGGGCATCTGCCGGACAAAGCAGAATATACAATCGTTTAAACAGGTTTTTATCTTTAATCCGTCGTCTACAAAAGTAAGTCCTAAACTTTCGTCTTCGTATTTATCAACGTCTACCGTAACGGTTTCGCCGTCCTTGGTAAAAACTTCCATCGTAAAACATTCTTTTGCGTCGTAATAAACGTAATCTAAAAGGTCTTGCGTTTTGTATCCGTCAAAAGAAATAATCGCGTCGCCCGGTTCAAGTCCGAGCTGCCTTCTGCCGTACGATTTTTTATCGACCGTTTTTATTTTTAACATGTAATTTTTTGTCCTTAAACGTGTAATAATCGACTTATAGGCGGGCTTTTATGTTTTGCTACACCTATCTTCCATTTGCTTTTCGCGTTCGTTTTTAGAAAAAACGCACCCGCAATAATTTTGCCGGTAAAGCCCGAATAATTTTGAAAGTTCAATAGATCTTAAATATCCGTTTGCCTTTTTAAAATCAGAATAAAGCCATTTTATCGCAGAATTTTCGCAAACACTTTCGCCAACTTGGTTTATAAGCTTAGCGTTTTTATACGGGCTTACGGTAAGCGTTGCGGTTATAAAGTCAAACGAGTTTTTTTGCGCGTACTCCGCAGTTTTTTTAAGACGCAGATAAAAACATTTTTCGCACCTTGCGCCGCCTTCGGGCTGATTTTCAAGACCGTTTACTGCATTTAAATACTCGCTCGGCAAATAGTCTTCGGTAATAAGCCCGACTTTATCCTTATAAGCAACGGATAAAAATCTTTTTATCTCTTCCGCGCGCTTTTCATACTCTTCTTTACTATCCATATTCGGGTTATAAAAATAAACCGTAATATCAAAATCTTCTATAAGCCTTTCTATGCAAGCGGTAGAACAAGGCGCGCAACACGCATGAAGCAATAGTTTTTTGCCTTTGCCGAATAGTTCTATCTGCTCTTTTCTTTTGCTTTCAAAATCGGTTTTCATAACTCTATTTTAGAAAAAACCTCGCCTATAGGTTGATTAACAACCACTTCGGCATTTTCGTCGTAAGGTGTTTGGCTCTTGTTTATAAGCGCAATGGGAGCTTTTGTATACGTTATAAGTCCCGCTGCGGGATAGACGTTAAGGCTTGTCCCGCCGACGATCAATAAATCGCACGACGTAATTAAATCAAGCGATTTTTGAATCACTTTATTATCGAGCGACTCGCCGTATAAAACTACGTCGGGCTTTATTATTCCGCCGCACGAACAATGCGGAACGGCGGGGGCTTGTTTTAAAATATCGTCAAGCGAATAAAACTTGCCGCATCTTTCGCAATAATTGCGGTAAACACTCCCGTGGAGTTCGCATACGTTTTTACTGCCTGCCAAAGTATGTAACCCGTCTATATTCTGAGTTATAACGCCGCTTAATCTTCCTTTTTGCTCCATTTGCGCAAGTTTTAAATGCGCAGCGTTGGGTTTTGCCCATTTATATATCATTTTATCAAAATAAAACCTGTAAAACTCGCGCGGGTTATTTACAAAAAAATCGTGCGATAAAATAGTTTCGGGCGGATATGCGTATTTTTGATTGTAAAGTCCGTCCTGCGAGCGGAAATCGGGAATACCGCTTTCGGTTGACACTCCCGCCCCGCCGAAAAATACTATTTTTTTACTTTGTTTTATTAAACTTAAAAATTTATCTTCTTGGTTCATTTTTTGTTTTTTCCGCTTTTTCGCCAGGCGTTTAGTTTATCGGTTATTTTTGCATTGTTTTGTTTTTTAAATCGGAGTTATCTTGACCTTTAGATTCTTTTTCGGGCGAACGCGCGATTTTTATAATAAAAATCACAAGCATTATTATAGCTAAAGCCATAAGGCAATAGATTATCATATCTATATAATCCGCGGCGATAAACGTAAGCAAGGTTATTATTCCGCCCGCAATAAGGTTGCCGACAGAAAGAGCAAAGATTGCGTCTTTAAACTTTAATCCTAAAAATACCGCGATAGCGGTTCCCGTCCACACTCCTGTTACGGGAAACGGCACGGCAACAAACAATAAAAGAGCCTTTTTTAGCACGTTTATAGTTCGCTTTTGCTTTTCGTCCTCGCTCATACTTTTTAGGTCTAACCCTTTTTTAGCGTTTATTGCAAGTTTTTCCGCCTTGCCGTAAAGCACTGCTTCTATTTTTTCAACGAGTTTTTTTATCGGCTTTATTTTTTTTAGCAAGTTGAATATAGGAATAAGCAAAAAAAACAGCGGAATGCACACGAGCGTAGAACCAAGATATGCAAGGAATGCCGAAACGGGCAAACTAAGCCCCGCTTTTAAACCTATAGGAATAGCTCCTTTAAGCTCTATAAGCGGAAAACAAGACACAAAAAGCGTTAAAATACGCTCGTCTTTAAATATTTCAGATAAAAAACGTACTATATTATCTGCCATAGCCCCTCAATTATTTGTTTTTTGCTATTATAAAAGATATAATATTACCATAAAAAATATTCGTGCGGCATAAAAACCCGCAGTATGAAATTCTTGTTTATTACAGTATAACATATTTTTTTTTAAAATAAAAGGAGTTTTTGCCAAATTATGACATTACAGCAACTTTTATCTCCCTTTCGCCGTGCAATAGACTCTTACGGCATGATTGAGGACGGCGACAAAATAGCAATAGGGCTTTCGGGCGGCAAAGACAGTCTGCTTATGGTCTATTTGTTTTCGGCACTTAAAAAGTTTTATCCGAAAAAATTTGAAGCGATAGCCATAACCATAGATATGGGGTTTAAGGATACCGATAAAAGTAAACTTGAAGGTTTAAAAACCGAATGCGAAAAAAGCGATATTCCGTTCATCGTTGAAAAAACCGACATAGGCGCGATTTTATTCGATATACGAAAAGAAACAAACCCTTGCAGTCTTTGTTCAAAACTTCGCCGCGGCGCACTTAACACAGTGGCGTTAAAAAACGGCTGCAATAAACTTGCACTCGGGCATCATGCGGACGATTTGATAGAGACTTTTATGCTTTCGCTGTTTTACGAAGGACGCCTTTCTGCCTTTCAGCCTATAACCTACCTTTCAAAAACGGGAATAAGCGTAATTCGCCCCATGCTGTTTATTGAAGAAAAAAATATTGTGGCTTACATGAAAGATAAGCCCACTTTAAAAAATGTATGTCCTGCGGACAAACACACTCAAAGGCAATACGTTAAAGAGCTTTTAAGAGATATTTCAAAGGAAATTCCCTTTGCGAAAGAGCGCATTCACGGTGCGCTTACACACCCCGAACGCAACAACTTACTGCCGGAAATGAAACCAGATCCGCGCCGCAAGAAAAAGACGACTCCCGATTTACCCGCCACCGAAGATAAATAAATTATATACATAAAATTAAGGCTGTATGCAAGGCACAAAAACTTGCATACAGCCTTTTTGTTTAATCTAAATTATAAGTGGTATCAACGATATAATCGGGGCGTTTTTTAACTTCGTCGTAAACGCGGGCAAGATATATGCTGTTAAAAGCGTTAAACAAGTAACCTGCCGAAAATAAAAGCGTTATAGTCGGGAACAACCACGCAACCGGCGGCAATGTAACCGAACATATTGCAAGTATTATAAAAGTCAAAAAGCAAGCAAGCGACAAAAACGTAGTAAATACGCCGAATTTAAGCGATAAATATAGCGGATATTCGCTGTTTGAAATTATTCCGGCTTTTGCAAGATTTATCATCTTTTTAAGCGTATATTTTGTTTCGCCTGCGGTGCGGTTAGGTCTGTCGTACTCCACAAAGGTCTGTTTGAACCCCACCCAGGAAGCAAGCCCGCGGATATATTTATCGCGCTCGGGCATACTTAAAAGAGCGTTTAACGCCTTACGGTCGTAAAGTTTGAAATCACCGGTATTTCTCGGAACGGGAACGGCGGTAATTTTTGACAAAAACGCATAGTACATAGACGCGGTAGCGCGTTTAAACACACTTTCGCCCTTGCGTTTTAAGCGTCTGCCGTGAACTACTTCGTAGCCTTCTTCCCATTTTTTAAGCATTTCAAGCATAATTTCGGGGGGATCCTGAAGATCACAGTCCGCTTCCATAACGGCATCGCCTTTCGCGTAATTATACCCGCAGATTATTGCCGCCTGCTGCCCGAAATTGCGGCTGAAATTTACAACTTTGATTCTTTCGTCCTTTTTTGCTAAGGCTTCAAGCTTATCTCGCGTTTTATCCGCGCTTCCGTCGTTTACGAAAATAATTTCAAAATCGTAAGCCGTACTTTCAAGCACGGGAACGGCTTTTTGGTAAAAACTATCTACCGTGAGCTCTTCGTTATAACACGGAACTACCAGACTTATGAGTTTTTTTGCGTTTTCCATTTTTTTATGCCCCCTTTAAAAGCATGTTATTCAGCAAGTTTTAAGCAAACCACAAACATAGTTACTTTTCAAAAAATACTATATTTTTCTCGTCGTCTACCGAAAACATAAGCTCGGATAAAAGCCCCTTGCATTTTCTCACTTTGTAAGGCGCTTTGTAATACTTGCCGTCTTTTTTGATTATGACGGGAATATCACCCACGTAAAGCTCGAGTGTTTCTAAAATTTCTTCTTCTGCACCGTCTTTTCCGTCGGGAATAGTAATGCCAAGCCACTCGCGTTTACCCGTAGTCTGGTTTTCTTCGGCAGAAGCAGCTACGCGCGGCGCATGTTCGTCCTCAATAGTTATTTCTTTAAGTTTATCAACCGAAATAGAAGGTTTTTGCCCTTCGCGAATTTGCAGTTTTCCTTCAATCGAAACTATGGCTTCGGTACGGATAAGCGATTTTACCCTGTCATAAACTTTAGGAAAGAACACACATTCTATTCCGCCGTAAACGTCTTCTAAAGTAATCATACCCATACTTTGTCCGCTCTTTGTGATTTTTTTGGAAGCCGCGGTTATTATTCCGCCCATTTCCACACGCTGCCCGTCCTTGATTTCGGTATAAACGCGGTTGCCGTCTTCGTCTTCCTCGTAATACTGCAAAAGCTCGGTTTTAAACGAATATCCGGCAAACCTATCCATATACTTTGTGAGCGGATGCCCCGTAACGTAAACGCCTAAAACTTCGCGCTCCTTTGAAAGTTTATATTTATCTTCAAATTCGGCAAGCGCGGGATAGCTTACGGTAAGTTCGTTATACTTTGAAAACGCACCCGAGAATAAACTCAACTGATTGCTGTCACGCTCTTTTGCAATAGCGACGGCTCTGTCCATAAGCCCTTCATATACGGCAATGAGCCTGCTGCGCGAAACCTTGAAACAATCGAACGCGCCCGCATAAATAAGGTTTTCGATTAAACGCTTGTTTAATACTTTTACGTTGGCGCGCGACATAAAGTCTTCAAAACTTTTAAAAGCTCCGTTTTTTTCGCGCTCTGAAACAATGCTTTCTATTGCGCCCAAGCCTACGCCCTTAACGCCGACCAAGCCGAAACGAACGGATTTTTCTTCAACAGAGAAAAACGCTTTACTGTGGTTGATATCCGGTTGCAGAACGGGAATTCCACGCTCTTTTAAGTAAATAACGTATTTTGTTATTTCGTCGATTTTATCTATTCTGTCGTTAAGGATTGCGGCAAGGAATTCCTGCGGATAATAGGCTTTTAAATACGCCGTCTGATACGCTATAACCGCATATGCCGCGGCGTGCGATTTATTGAAGGCGTACTGCGCAAAGCTCGTCATCTCGTCAAAAATGTCTTCGGCTATTTCTGCCGAAACGCCGCGCGCAATCGCGCCTTCGGTTTTAACGTTGCCGTTTTCGTCCTTTTCGCCGTTTATAAAGATACTTTTCATACGCGCCATTTCTTCCATGTTCTTTTTACCCATGGCGCGCCTTATAATGTCGGCTTGACCGAAAGTAAATCCCGCAAGTTTTCTTACGATTTCCATAACCTGTTCCTGATAGATTATTACGCCGTGCGTAACCGTAAGGATAGGACGCAAAAGCTCATGCTTGAACGTCATTGTTTCGGGATTGTTTTTAAACTGAATATACTTTGGTATGGAATCCATAGGTCCCGGACGGAACAGCGAAATTCCGGCTATTACGTCTTCAAGATTCTCCGGTTTAAGTTCACGCATAAACTTTTTCATGCCCGGAGATTCTAACTGGAACACTGCGTCGGTATCGCCGCTCGAAATAAGGTCGTAAGGCACTTTTTCTTCATAACCTATTTCGCGGAAGTTGATTTCTATACCTTTATCTTCCTTTATATAGTCGCAACATTTTTTGATATCGGTTAAAGTTTTGAGAGCCAAAAAGTCCATTTTCAGCATACCCATCTGCTCGTCCACTTTCATATTGAACTGAGTTACGATATCGTCGCCGTTTCTGGCAAGCGGAATATTATCGGACAAAACTTTATTGCAGATTATTACGCCGGCGGCATGCTCGGATATATTTCTCGGCATACCCTCTAACTTCATAGCCATATCCACAACGCTTCTTGTGGTGTCGTCGGTCTGATACAACTCGCGAAGTTCCCTTACGGTTACGTCGCCGTCCTTTTTGCTGGGTTTTAAGCCCAAAAGCTCGGGAATGGTATGTTTACCGTCCATAAGCTTTGTAATTTTATCTACTTCGGCATAAGAAACGCGCATAACTCTGGCGACGTCCTTTATAGCCGCGCGCGACGCCATAGTTCCGAAAGTTACTATCTGCGCAACTTTATCCCTGCCATATTTATCGCGGACGTATTCTATAACTTCTTCTCTGCGTTCGGGATCAAAGTCAACGTCGAAGTCGGGCATACTTACCCTTTCTTTGTTCAAAAATCTTTCAAAAATCAAGTTATATTGAAGCGGTTCAACGTCGGTTATTCCTATAGAATACGCAACAATGGAGCTTACGCCGCTACCACGCCCCGCGCCAACGGGGATTCCGTGTTCGTGCGCGTAGTTTATATAGTCCCACACGATAAGGTAATATTCGAGATATCCCATATCGCGTATTGTATTAAGCTCGTAATCAAAACGCTCGCGAATTTCGGGCGTTATCTCTTTATATTTCTTTTTAAGTCCTTCTTCGCCGAGTTGTTTTAAATATTCGTAAGCGGTAAGTCCGTTTGGCGGAATATAGCCGGGAACTAACGAAGCATCTCTTACCGGTTCGCATTTTTTAGTGAGTTTTATACAATCGCCCGAACATTTTTCGGCTATTTCGACTGTAACGTCCAGAACTTCGGGCGTGTCGCCGAACATTTTTTCCATTTCTTCGCGGCTTTTCAAATAAAACTCTTCGGTTTCAAAACGCATATGCTTGGGATCGTCAAGAGTAGTCTGAGTGTTTATACACATCATAATCTCCTGCATAAGCGCGTCTTCTTTAGTCAGATAATGTACGTCGTTTGTAGCAACGAGTTTTATGCCCGTTTCTTTTGAAAGCTTGAATAAAAGCGGGTTTATGCGAAGCTGATCGGCTATGCCGTGATCCTGAATTTCAAGATAGTAATCCTCACCGAACAGGCTTTTCATCCGGAGCGCGTGTTTTTTTGCGTCCTCGTATCTGCCCGCAAGAAGCAGTTGCGGAACTTTACCCGCAAGGCAGGCCGAAAGACAAATAAGACCTTCGTGCTTTTCGGCAAGCGTTTTATAATCGCAGCGCGGCTTTCTGTAAAAACCGTCTATATAAGCATACGAAACCATTTTTATAAGGTTTTTATAGCCGGTATCGTTTTTGCAAAGCAAAATAAGATGCTCGTACTCGCTGTTTTGCGCGTTCTTTTTATACATGTCCTCGCACATATACATTTCGCAACCGATTATAGCCTTCATGCCAAGTTTTTTTGCATGCTCGGCAAAATAGACCACGCCATACATGTTGCCGTGGTCGGTTATTGCAACCGTGTTTTGTCCGAGTTCTTTGGCGAGTTCAAAAACTTTATCTATCTTTGCCGCCCCGTCAAGCAGGCTGTATTCGGTATGAAGATGCAGATGTACGAAATCTTTCATTACGCTCTCCTGAACAGGAAAAATTCTAAATTAAAGTTACTTGATTTACTTAATGTGATTTACCTAATCATTGTATCACAAAAATTGTTTTTTTTCAAGAAAAACAAACGCCCGTTTTAACGGGCGTCGATTTTATTTTTAAAATTTTATTTTGCAGGATAAATGATAAATAAAACCTGCATTTATAGCTTTAAATCAGACGTTAAACCAGTCGAATGCGTTTTTGTAAGCTTCGTTATAGTTTACAACGTTTTCCTTTTTTAAAGCGGTACAATTTACAAATGCGTTATTCATAAGAACCGCGCCGCCATCTAAAGTAACTTTTTCAAGTGCGGTGCAGCCAAGGAAGCAACCTTCGGGAATAACGTCGATTCCGGTTAAATCCAAAGCCTTTATTGAAACGCAAGAAGCAAACGCTTTATCGTAGAGCTTAACGCCTGCGGTAAGCGTAACAGTTTCATAACCGAGTCCGAGTTTAGCGCAACCGCTGAAAGCTTCCTGATAAATAGCTTTTAAAGCGGTAAGTTTTGCTAAATCCAAAGTTACGAGCGACGAGCAACCCGAGAAAGCCTTTGAACCGATAGTTTCTATAGTAGCGGGAAGATTTACTTCGATAAGAGCCGAGCAAGAAGCAAACGCGCTCTGACCGATAGTTTTAATATTGCCGTTTACCGTAATTTTGGTTACTTTTGCAAGTGCGTTGAATGCGCAAACGGGTAAAACTTCGGTATAGTTGGGGTTTTCTATCTTACCTTCTGCGTCCATATGAGTTTTATCGGTATAATTTATAACGATTTCTTTAAGACCGTCGGGAATATAAAAAGCCGTTGAAGCCGAAGAATTATAATATACGGTGGTAGAAGTGCAACCGGTAGCTTCGCTCGTTCCGAAGATATTAGCGAAAACCTTTTTTGCGTTAAGCGCGTCTTTCGCCTGGTTTCCTACGAACGGAAGTTCCATTTTTGTTATCGACGAGCAACCTGCAAAACTTGCAACGCCTATTTCCTTAACGCTTTCGGCTACAGTAACCGTTCCGATAATCGTCTGGTTTGCAAACGCGTCATCGCCGATTTTTAAATAATCGAATCCGTAATAATATCCGTCCGCATAGGAAACGTTTTTATATTTGCTGCTATCGACTTTATCGTCGTCTTTCTGCGCTTTAAGTCCGACTTTGCCGTCATTTTCGGTTCCGACTACCAAATCGAGAGCTTTAATAAGTCCGTTGGAATAATCGGTAAGCATTGTATCGGGAACGTAAAGACCGGTAATAGTTGCAAAGCTGAGTCCGTCGTCGTCGGTATCTACGTCAAATTCAAAGCACCAGTTTTCGTAATCTTTTTTGCCGTCATCACCGTTGTTATTGCAAGCGATTACGGTAAAAGAACATACCGCTATGAGCAAAAGCGCAAAAAATTTAGTAAATAATTTCATTGTTTATCTCCTGAGGTTTATCTCCTGAAAAGAGCATAATAGTGTATTTTTTCAGACTTTTTTTATTTTAACATTTAAATAAATGTTTGTCAATAAAAAATACGCGTTTTTTTGGTTTAACATTCAAGTTTTTGCTACAGAATGTAAAAATGCATTTTAAAGCCCCTATTGTTCACCTTGAACAGTTAGTGGCAGCCGCCGCAGGTTTTGCAGTTTCCGCTGCAACCGTGGCTTTTACCGGTCGTTTGGTAAGTTGCGCTTTCATAGATTCTTACAAGATTTCCGCCGCATTTTTTACATTTTAATTGTACGCTGCTATCCTTTACGAGTTCTTCTGTTTTTTCGTGGCACTTTTCGCATTCGTATTCAAATAAAGGCATATAAAAACCCCGCTATAAGTCGATTATCGGGCATTTTATTAAATTATCCCGCAATTTTATCGCCCGAATTTCTGTATTATAATTATATCATTTATTCAAGCTAAAAGCAAGAGCTTTTTATTAAAAAACCATTTCGGAAAAAATTTTTTGAACGGTTTTTTTGTTAAACGCGCCGAACGAATTTATAAAACAATATTCGTCTGAATTTTTCATTGCGCAAGAGTTATAAAACTTGTTCAGCGAATTAAAAAATTCTTTTTCGTCGGCAGCTTCAAATATTTTTAAAAACAGCGTTGCGCCGCCGTAATACGAACAACTGACGTATTCGTACAAAGAACTATAGCTATCAAGCGGATTTTTAATCTTTTGCTTAAACGGTTTATTTAACGCAGCATAATTTTTCTTATAGTTTTCATACAAAATTTTGTTCGATTTTTCAAGTTCTTTGCCGTAAACGCTGTCCGTTTCGATAAAAAAACGTGCGGTTAAAAATTCGGCAAGACCTTCGTCGAAATAAGCGGCATAATATTCGTCGGTTCCCGCAACCATAGGAAACCATTGATGCGCCGTTTCATGCACTGCGGCATATGAATAAGCTTTTTCGTCGTTACTTTCGCCAAGCACAAAAAATGCAGAGTATTCCATGCCGCCGCTTGAATACGGCGACTTTGCAAATGCAAGCGTATTATACCTGTATTCCCCTATTTTATTTTGAAAATAATCAAGTGCTTTTATTACGAGATCAAGCGTTTTTTCGGGCGTCTCTTCATCGTAATAATAGTAGTTAATCGACTTATTGCCCCACTTTTTGGTTATTATCTCGTAATTTTCGCTAAACGAAAAAGTAAAGTTTTTTACGCACTCGGCAGAATAATTATATTTTGTTTTATCATTCTCGTTCTGCATTCCCGATGGGTAAAAACCGCAGGCAACCGTCATTACCGACGGAAGAATCAGACTAACCGAATAGTTTGCAAAATCGGTAAAAAAAGGATCGCCGAACGCGCTGTACGGGCGCATACAATACTCGCCGCCGCTATACACGCATTTTACGGGATAAAAATATGCCGCATTCACACATTTTTCGGTAATGCCAAGCCTTTTATCCGTGTGCGACAAAATTGTTTCAAACTCTATGTAAATTTTATCGTCTGCCTTTATGCCGGAAGGCGTAAAAACGCACAAAAATTCGTCGTTATCGCCCGAAAGCTCAAATTCGGCGTTCGCATCGTTTAGTTTTACACAGTTTACGCTCGTTCCCGCATCTTTTTTAAACGCCGCCGAAGCATACAGATTAAAACAAACTGTATTTTCGCCCAACTCTTTGGCGTTTTTGTAAAAAGTATAGGTTAAACTGCCTGTAATTTTTTCGTTTTCGTATTCGATTTGCATATCGTACAGCCCCGTCGCGCCGCCGACATCATTTTGATTTTTACACCCGAAAGCACTGAAAAAAGCTGACAAAAACAGAATAAAAAACAAAACTCTTGCTGAAAATTTCATATAAAAAAGCCTCACAATAGATTATTGTGAAGCCGTTTTATTTATTCCTTAAACAATAAATTGTTTAAAGTTATTATTTTTCGCTTACCGAAAGATATTTGTAAGGCGAAATCTTTTTGCCGTTTTCGTACACCTCAAAGTGCAGATGCGGTCCGTCTTTATATTCCTGTTTATTATTATCTGATATAGTTCCCAAAACCTGACCTTGCGTTACTTTAAGCCCCGTTTTTACACTTTCGTCCGCTTCTATAGAGTTATAAACCGTTTTTATTCCGTTATCGTGTAAAACGGTTACGGTTGTACCCGTAAGATAAGAAGTTGTAACGCTCTCTACCGTACCGGCATAAACGGCTTTGACTTTGCTTCCTGCCGCGGCAGAAAAATCTATTGCAAGGTGTCCGGTGTAAATGCCGAGCGTCTTGTTGAAAGATACCGAAGCTGCAGTATAGTCGTTTATTATGGTTGCGTTATCTACGGGCATAACAAAAGACACCTTAACCGTCGGCTTCGAATCGTCGGGATTCGGTTTATCGTCAGGCGTATCGATAGGATCGGGCTTTGTAACAGAAGAGTCGGGCTTTTCTACTACGTCGCCGGTATCGATGGTATCTATAATACCGTCGTTACCCGACAGCACCAACGCAAGCGTTACGCCTATTGCCGCCACCAGAATAAAACCAAGTACGAAATAATAAATGTTTTTTACAAAAAAAGATTGTTTTTTGTTCGTTTGCATATTTTAACCTCCGTTATTATGTATTTTTTATTAGAGACAACATCGGCTTTTTATAAGCTTTGCCTTAATAACTTGAAAAAATCATAGGACACCCCACTCTTATTCCGTTAGAACCGTAAGCGACGTGAATATTTACTTTTGTGCCGTTAATCGTGCTATATACCGATATTTTGGGTGAGTAATAATATTCGGAATTGAAAAATTCACCTTGTTCTTTAGCTTTAAGTTGCGCATTTAAATCGCTTAAAACGGTTTTTAATTCGTTTACTTTAAAATCGTAATTACCCTGAGTTTTTGCAATTAAAGTACTTTCGCCTTTTAAACCGAAAGTTTTAATTATCGGCGCAGTTTTTACGCCGAATATTGTGCCGGTATACGCGTCTGAATTGACTGCGTTAAGCTCCGATATGTTGCTGCTTGAAAGCTTATAGTAAAGCATCTGCGGTTCACCCGGAAGATAAGGCAGCGTTTTAAACGCTGATATGCCCGAAAACACCGCAACGCCTGCTAAAAATAATACGAATGCTTTGTAAGTCTCTTTCATTTTCCCCTCGCCCAACCGATTTTATCCTTGTGCAATGAATTATTGACAGCAAAATATTTTTTTATACAAAAAATTTTTTTATACAATAAAATTTTATTGCGGCTGTTTTTTTGTTGCTTTTTGTTTCGCTCGTTCATATAATATATTTATCTTTTTCGGCGCAGCCGATAAAAATTATTTTTTACCTGAACGCATATGAAAAAAAACGTTGACATGACGACGGGTTCGTCGTTTAAAAAAATACTTGCATTTTCCATTCCGACCGCGCTGGGGCTTATGCTTCAGAATCTTTATTCTCTTGGCGATACCCTGATAGTTTCGCTCTCCCGAGGTAAAGAAGCCGCCACGGGCGTAAACTTAACCGAATCGCTTTCTTTTTTGATTTTAGGGTTCGGCTCGGGCATAGCCGCGGGGTTTGGAATAGTTTTAAGTCAGTTTGTTGGCGCAAAAGACGAGAACGGCATGAAAAAAAGTTTGGCCGCGTCAATAACGTTAAGCGCAGTAATAGGCGTTATAATAACCGTTCTAACGGTTATTTTTGCAGGCCCGTTGCTTACGCTTATGAAAACCGACGGACTTTATTATGATTTTTCGCTTAAATACATAACGGCGATTTTTGCGGGATTTATGTTCAATTTGTTTTACAATCTTGCCGCACAGATTATGCGCGCGCTGGGTGACAGTAAAACTCCTCTTATAATTCTCGTTTTAGCCGCCACTATCAACATACTTTTAGACTCTGCTCTGTTTATTACAAACTGGTCGGTAGCATGGGCGGGCTGGGCAACGGTTATAAGTCAGGCAATCTCTGCAACTATAGGCTTTATTCTTATTTTAAAGAAATACCCAGAACTCAGGTTAAAACGAACGGATTTTAAATTTTCGGCAAAACTGGCTATTTATCATCTTACCACCGGGCTTCCGATGGGCTTTCAGTTTACGGTGACGGCAATAGGCTGTATGATTCAGCAAAGCGCGTTTAACGCACTGCCGGATCCGCGCTATGCAATGGCGCAATCCACCGGCAGTAAAATAGACAATGTGTTTAACTCGCTTTTAATGGGTGCGGCAAACACAATGGCTGTTTACACAGGGCAAAATTACGGGGCAAAAAAGATAGACCGCATAAAAAAAGGCATGCTTGCAGGCATGGCAAGCGGACTTATTTACACGGCTGTTGCTACCGCGGCGGCAATACCGCTTTGTGTGCCGTTTGCAAAATTTTTGCTTAAAGGCGCAGAAAACGTGGTTTACGACTGGGTTTTCCGTTACATAACAACGCAGGCATGTTTTTACTACGTTTTGTATATTCTTATGATGTTCCGTCAGTGTCTGCAAGGGCTTGGATACAGCGTTTTAACTATATTCGGCGGCGTTACCGAGCTTGTGTTCAGATACTTAGCCGCCATAACTTTAGCCGTAAACTTTGGTTATGCGGGCGCATGTTTTTCAAACCCGCTTGCCTGGACAGGCGGCGCGGCATTCTTTGTAATATCGTACTTTGCGGTAATAAAAAAGACGGAGAAAAAATTATTATCCCCGTCTGATAATTTTTTAAAATAAAGCACATTTTTTTATTCACTTTTAAAATAGTTTTATCTATATCTTAATTAGGTAACCATTTAAAAATGGCGTAAGCTAAAAGACTTGCGCCATTTTTCAACAAACTAATCTAATTTTTTATTGCGTTTAATAGAGCAATACAACCTTTATAAATATCGTCGTACGCAATATCGAAGCGACGAGTATAGTACGGATCAAAAACATCGCGTTCCTCGCCCGTATATGATAAAAGTAATTTTACTTTATTTTCAGGATCGCCACCAAACAATCGCTTTGCCAAGCGAACGTTGTTACTATCCATACATAAAAACAAATCATACTTTTCATAGTCTGCTCGCTCCAACTGCACGGCATGCCTTTCGCAAATGGGTATTCCGTGCTTTTTTAATTGCTCTTTTGCCGGCGGATATATGGGATTACCGTATTCTTCATCGCTTATGGCAGACGAGTTTACTATAAAGTCGCCGTCTTTACCCTGCTCTTTTATCAGGTGCTTAAAAATAAATTCAGCCATGGGGCTACGACAAATATTGCCTAAACATACAAACATTATTCTCGTTTTTTTCATATTATTTCAAAAAAGTCCAGATATAAGTCGATTATCGATACTTTTAAGTTAATTTTTCTCTACTCGGCAAATAGTTGCTTTGCCGGCTGAAACAGTAAAAATTACGTTATGCTCGCCAAAACGCATACCACATAAGACCTCGCCCGTTTTATATGAAACGCAAGGATCTTCTGCAATGCAGTCTATAACAACATTTTTATTTTGCTCGCCAAGAACGTCTAAAAGATTATCGGGATCTGACACAATCAACTTATGCTCTTTAAACTGTTCGGCAAAGCCGCCTTTTGCGTCCGTGTGGCAATCACAATAAGGCAGATACGGTTTGATATCGTAAACAGGCGTACCGTCTAAAAGGTCTGCGCCTTCTACTACAAGATAAGTTCCGTACTCGTTGTTTTTTTCGATTGAAACAAGCTTAACGGAAGAAAGACCCATATTGTTCGGTCTGAACGGCGAACGAGTGGCAAACACGCCAACGCGCTTATTGCCGCCGAGCCGAGGCGGTCTTACCGTGGGTGAAAATTCATTACGGTGTGCAAGCGAAAAATCAAAAATTATCCAAAGATAGTTAAATTCATCTAACCCTGTAAACGCTTCCGCCACGCGATACTTTGACTCAAAAACAATTTTGGAAAGATTTTTCACTCTGCCGCTCTGGCGCGGAATTCCGAATTTTTCTTTAAAATCGTTGTAAACGTGAGCAATAATTTCCATAAGCTTACCCCGCAAAAAAACGCAAAAAAATTAAAAGCGCAAAAACACAAAAACATAAAATAAGGGACTATCGCAAAACGACAGTCCCCTGAATCTCGTTTATACAACCGATAAATTACTGAAGTTCAGCAAAATACTTAATGGTTCTTACCATCTGGCTGGTATAAGAGTTTTCGTTATCATACCAGGAAACAACCTGAACCTGAGTTTCGTTTGTTTCGGGCATATACTTAACCATAGTCTGAGTAGCGTCGAAAAGTGAGCCGTAAGTGATGCCGATAACGTCGGAAGAAACGAGCGGTTCTTCGGTGTAACCGAAAGATTCGTTAGCAGCAGCCTTCATAGCAGCGTTTACAGCGTCAGCGGTAACTTCGCCTTTGCAAACAGCAACCAAAATAGTAGTAGAACCGGTGCAAACGGGAACACGTTGAGCAGAACCGATGAGCTTGCCGTTGAGTTCGGGAATAACAAGACCGATAGCCTTTGCAGCACCGGTAGAGTTAGGAACGATGTTGATAGCTGCAGCACGAGCTCTGCGGAGATCGCCTTTACGATGAGGTCCGTCAAGAACCATCTGGTCGCCGGTGTAAGCGTGAACGGTGGTCATGATACCGCTCTTGATTTCAGCAAGTTTGTTAAGGTTATAAGCCATAGGAGCAAGACAGTTGGTCGTGCAGGAAGCTGCAGAAATAATCTTGTCGTCTGCGGTTAAAACGCCGTGGTTTACGTTGTAAACAACGGTGGGAAGATCGTTTCCGGCAGGAGCGGAAATAACAACCTTTTTAGCACCTGCTTTAAGGTGAGCTTCCGACTTAGCTTTAGAAGTATAGAAACCTGTGCATTCTAAAACAACGTCAACTTTGTTCTTCTTCCAAGGAATGTTAGCAGCGTCTTTTTCAGCGTAAATGTTGATCTTCTTGCCGTTTACGATGATTGCGCCCTTAGGCTGTTTGTCGCCTGCGCCTTCATAAACTTCGTAAGAAACGCCGTCTGCATATTTATATCTGCCCTGCGCCGAGTCATACTTTAAAAGATGTGCGAGCATCTTTGCGTCCGTAAGATCGTTAATTGCAACTACTTCGTAACCCTTAGCGTCAAACATCTGTCTGAATGCAAGACGACCGATACGACCAAATCCGTTGATACCAACTCTGACTTTTGCCATTTTTTGTTTCCTCCAAAAAATATAAATGATTTTTATTTTTTTATTTACTTTATCAAAGCAAAAAATACGCCGATTCCCGTTTTTTATACGCGCCGAACTTTATAGCCGCAATAAATATGTTTGTTATAATAAGCGTTGCAATAAAAAAGACTTATGCGCCCTTTGCTTTCCTTAAAAGATTATACTCTTTTAATTTTGTCAAGTCAAACTTTTTTTATAACTTCTTTGCTCTTTTACTCAAAATATTAAAAAAACGGTAAAAATAGCCCGCTGATTATAATAAAAATAAGAACAAAAGAGTTTACAAACGACTTAAAAAAATATATAATAGAATTGTTTTTTAACAGCAATTAAAAATACATTATCCACGGCAAAAACGCCGCAGTAAAAACAGACGGGGTTATACCTATGAAGTACGACTTTAATTCAATTTACAAAAAATTCCCTGTACCGGGCGATTTTCTCTCCTGCGAACCCTACGGCGAAGGACATATAAACGAAACCTTTCTGCTTTTAACCAAAGAAGGCAATAAAATCAATAAATACATAATACAGCGCATAAACAGCAAATTGTTTACGGACGTACCTGCCCTTATGCGCAATATTGCCGGCGTAACCGAATTTTTCCGCAAAAAAATAATAGAACGCGGCGGCGATCCCGACCGTGAAACGCTCACCGTAGTAAAAACGCTTACAAACGAAAACTACTACTTTGACGGCTCAAATTACTTCCGCGTATATATATTTATAGATAACGCAACGGCTTATCAGGTTGTGGAAAAACCCGTACATTTTTACGAAAGCGCGGTGGCTTTCGGCAATTTTGCAAACGTACTTGCCGAGTTTGACGCTTCTACTCTTTATGAACCGCTACCGAACTTTCATAATACCGTAGTTCGCTTTAAGAATTTTAAAAAAGCTATAGAAGAAAATAAGTCCGGCAGACTTTCGTCCGTTATGCCCGAAGTTGAATACGCGCTCAGTCTGGAACATTTAACAAACAAAATAGTGGACGGAATAAAAGACGGTTTAATTCCTTTAAAAGTTACGCATAACGACACTAAACTAAACAACGTTTTAATAGACAATAAAACCGATAAAGCGGTAGCCGTTATCGATCTCGATACCATAATGCCCGGCTCTATCGTCTACGATTTCGGCGATTCCATTCGTTTTGGTTGCAACCCCGCCGCCGAAGATGAACGCGATTTATCAAAAGTCAATTTTGATATCAATTTGTTTGAAACGTACGTTAAAGGCTATCTGTTTGCACTCGGCTCTTCCGTATGCAAAGCGGAAGCTGAAAATCTTGCGCTCGGCGCCGTGCTTATGACTTACGAATGCGGCATAAGATTTTTATCCGACCACTTAGACGGTGACGTATATTTTAAAATCCGCCGTGAAAATCATAATCTGGACCGCGCGAGAACGCAGTTTAAGCTCGTGAAAGATATGCTTAAATGCTTTGACGAGATGAATGCCATTGTAAAAAAATATTACAAGGCATAACAAAATAATTTGAATATAATATTTTATATAGTATTTTGAATTTTTATATAGTATTTTGAATTTCAAAGAAGGTATAAAAAATATGAAAACAATTTTAGTTACCGGCGGCGCGGGATATATAGGAAGCCACACGTCGATTGAGCTTATTAAAGCAGGCTATGAAGTCGTTATTGTAGACAATCTTTCAAACAGCAAAAAGATTGCAGTAGACAGAATCGAGCAGATCAGCGGCAAAAAGGTTGCGTTTTACGAAAACGATATTTTGGACCGCTCGGCTTTAAATAAAATTTTTGCCGCGCATAAAATAGACGCCGTAATAAACTTTGCAGGGCTTAAAGCCGTAGGAGAATCGGTTGCAAAACCCGTGGAATATTATCACAACAACATTTCCGGACTTTTGGTTCTGGTTGAAGCTATGCGCGACGCGGGCTGCAAAAACCTTGTGTTTTCTTCGTCGGCAACCGTTTACGGCAAGCCGCACACCGTGCCTATCACCGAAGATTTTCCGCTTTCCACTACTAACCCATACGGTTCTACAAAGTTGTTTATAGAATACATTTTAAAAGATATTTACAAAGCGGACAACGAATGGAATATAGGAATACTCAGATATTTTAACCCGGTAGGCGCGCATGAAAGCGGGCTTATAGGCGAAGATCCCAACGGAATTCCTAACAATCTTTGCCCGTACATTACAAAAGTTGCGGTTGGAAAACTTCCGTTTGTAAGAGTTTTCGGCAATGATTACAACACCCCCGACGGAACCGGCGTAAGAGATTATATCCACGTTGTGGATTTAGCCAAAGGACACGTTCTTGCAGTTAAAAAGCTTTTGGAAAACAGCGGACTTTACATTGTAAATCTCGGCACAGGCAGAGGCTACAGCGTTCTTGAAATGATAAAAGGCTTTTCAAAGGCACTCGGCAAGGATATTCCATACGAGTTTGCTCCACGTCGCCCCGGCGATATAGACGTTTGCTATGCCGATACGACTTTAGCTAAAAACTATCTTGGTTTTGTTGCGGAAAAAACGCTTGACGATATGTGCCGCGATCAGTTAAACTGGCAATTCAAAAACCCCGACGGTTACGTCGAATAAGCCCTTTGACCTTAGCAGCTTGACGCTGCACCCGAGCGTAACGGCAGCTTGAAGCTGCACCAAAGCTACCACTTATAAGCTTTCTCAACAATATAAATTTACAACTCTTAAAGCTTAGATAATCAACCTATAGACGCATTTTAATATAAATTTTAGCGGGCGGATAATATCCGCCCGCTATTATTTATGTAAGTTTTCTACTATTTAAGGCTTACTTTTTTACAAGTTACAGCGCAATTATAAGGCGCAAAACAAAACACAAAAATCTATATATATATGCAAAAAGTCGAGCTAATCAACCTATAGCCCGACTTTTTTGTTATATCGTTTAATATTTAAATATTAGAAAACCTGTTAAAAAGTATAATCCAAAGTTCCAATGGCGGTAAGAGCATCGCCCACATATGCATAGACTTTTATTGTTGCGTTTTTATCCGAAACCATATAAGTAAAATCATCATTTACAAAATAAACATTATTTACTTCGTTTCGTGTAAATATTTTTTTATAAGATCCGTCAACTTCAGTATCAGTTGTTGTATCAAATTTACCGTCTTTAAACGCATATGCATAAAAACCTGTTTCAAGTACATCATCGGCATTTGCTGTTAAAGTTTTTACCATTGCCGTTGTTGTTCCAGCCCGATAACCAAATTTTTCAATAATTTCAGGTCTTGCAACCATATAACAATTTACATATACAACGTATTTATTATATGGCGATTTAGCGTTAATTTTGATTGCCTTAGTATTTTCATCTACCGTTATAAGCGTGTTATCAACAGCAATATTTCCTTTTGCCGCGGTATCGCCCTTACATTCATTGTTGCGATTAGAAGCTATTTCATCAGTATCGTTTATAGCCTTCGGGGAACAATAATCTGAAATAGAGTTTTCAGCAACAACAGATATAATTCCATAATATTTACTATTAGTTACAGATAATGATTTTGCCGTTCCATTTATAAAACCGTAAGCAGATGTCCCGCCTGATTTTATGTTTCCATAATTAATGCAATTTGTTATAACTATGTCTGTATTAGCGGCATTTCCAATAAAGCCACCGACCGGATTTGTACTGTCAATATTTACATAACTGATCACATCATCAATTTCAAATAAAGAACTATAGTTTGTTGCATTATTCATAGCAATAACTGAGTTAGAAGATGTAGTTCCCGTCAAAGTTAAGTTATTGCACACAATTTTCCTATCAAAAGGTGTAATTGCCATTACTAAACAACCCTTATCCTTATAATCTATTCTACCATTATATATATTTAAGTAATTATTAACATAAAACATATAAAAACTTAAATTATGGATTGTTTTTCCATTTAAATCAATATCTGCTGACGAAATTTGAAAGTATCCGAACATACCAGCCATTTTTTGGTCTCTAATATCAATATCTTCAATAAGTTTATAATATCTTAATGTTGTATCATTATTTGTTCCATTTATAAAAGTGTTTATCTTTTCAATATTATCATTATTGATCAAATATGGGTTATTCTTTGTTCCTGTTCCACCTGCAAATAAAGTTCTACCCGTTTCAGAATATGAATCTTTTCCACTATCATATATTGCACCGTTTTTTTCGACAAATGAAATTTGACGAGCAAACTCCTGTTCTTTTTCAGTACCATTTGATATATCTAAATCGTCATTTCCATCTTTGTTTGATGATATTTTCACGTCAATGTATAATCCTTCATTAGTAAGCCAAATAAAATTACCCTTTTTCCCAATTTCCTGAAGCTCGCAAACAAGAAGTCTTTTATTTTCAGAAGGAATGGATACGGCAGAACGCGCAAACATAGGAAATTCGATTCCTTTATCATAAGAAATTTTTATATTATCAAAAGCATTATTATTAGCCTCAAGATAAATTGTATCCACTATTGAACCTTTTTCAATAGCTAAATGTCCCTTTTTGATCTGAACATAAGAGGCAAGACCATACTCATGGAAAGATTCCATTGCACATTCGATAATTTTTATTTCACCGGCTTTACCATAATGTCTTATAATATCGCCGCTACCATCTGATTTTACAAGCCCCGTTACAGACAACGTAACATTTACGCCGTTTGTTATGATTGCTACGTTTTGAGCATCGGTACGCCCGTCTTTTACTTTATATTCAACACTCGTAATTTCGCTGTGAGTGCCTACGTCAAGTCCTGTAAATACGGTAAGTCCGGTTGCAAATTCTTCATCACTTTTTAAATAATTACTGTAACTTTCGCTAAGCCCTGTTTCTTTAGTTGCCACAGTCCAAAGATCTACGTCGGTAGTTGCTATATCGTTATTATCACGATAAAGCGTTTCCGTTCCCTTTCTAAGTAAGAAACGATTATTTTTACTATCCCACAAAATATCGCCCGTGCTTAGCGGAGTAAGTTTTTCTATATTGTATCCTTTGTTTTCAACAACCTTTATTGCTTCGCTGAAAAGCGTGGGTTTGCCGTTTCTGGCTTCGTCTTCTACAAGTACGGTGTTTAGGGTTTTTACGGTTGTCATATCGCTTGTTTCTTTTGTGTGTTCTATAACATAGCCGATAGAAGGTATAAGTATTGCCGTAAGCACCGCAATTATAGCAATTACCACGACAAGCTCAACCAAAGTAAAACCTTTTTGTTTTTTGATTTTGGTTTGCATTTTTTGTTTTCTCCTTTTACTTTTTTATTACTAAACGGACATTTACCCGTGTTAGTTCTTTTTTGTTTGCTTTTTTAGCGGGAAGATGATATCTTCCCCTACAAGCTTTTATAAGCTCACACAACGCACAATAAGGGTGCAGCGTCACGCTGCCGTCACGCTGCCTGTTCGCAGAATAATATATTTTGCGAAAAAAAGGAGAAATTAAAAATTTAAATAAAACAAAAAATTAAAAAATGCGTAAAAAATGCTAAATCAGTTGACAAATAAATTTTAAGATAATATACTAAATAGCGGAATTTGGTTCATAGAATATATTATTCTGCGAACAACAAGTTAGACATATATAAAAAAGTCGAGCTAATCAACCTATAGCCCGACTTTTTTGTTATATCGTTTTTTTCAGATTACCGAAAGACAGAATTTTTCTATCTCGTTTATAGCGTCTTCACGCGAAGTGTCGTTTAAAAACTCGTGGCGAACACCGTCGTATAATTTGCATGAAACTTTCGCTCCGCGCGCTTTATACCATTTTTCGAGTTTTTTAACGCCTTTGCCCATATTGCCGACAGGATCGGAATTTCCCGCAATGAGCAAAATAGGAAATCCGTTAAGAGATACTCCGCCGCCTTTATATAATTTTTTTGCACCTTTAAAAAAGTTATAATAAAAATTGTTGCTGCAAACAAAATTGCAAAGCTCGTCACGTTCGTATCTTTCGCATTCTTCTGGAATAGACGAAATAAAAGTTCCGTCAGGGAACTTTTTATTATACGCGTCAAACGTGAGCTTTTTAATAAAAAGCGCAGGCTTTTTTTCGCCTTTAAACAATTTACCCATGCCCGCAACCGCTTTACCGACTGAAACGGACGCGCCCGCAAGATAATTGCTGCCGCCGATTATAGCACCGGATAAACGATCGTATCTTCTTATGTACGCCTGCGATAAAAACGATCCGTAACTATGCCCTAAAAGTATAACCGGCAAATGATATTTATCAATCAAAAGGTCAGATAAAATACTCATATCCGAAAGAGTATTTTCCCAAATATCGCCCTCGCTGTAACCAAGATTTTTTTCATCGGTCTTTCCGTGCGCGCGATGATCGTCTGCCGCAACAACAAAGCCGCGCCTGTTCATTTCCTTGGCAAAACCATCGTAACGCATAACATGCTCGACCATACCGTGAGCAATTTGCAACACCGCTTTAGGATTTTCAACGTCGTTCCATATAACGTACGATATTTTTTTACCGTCTTTTGCTATAAATTCATCTCTTATCATAAATGCATCTCCGTACGGCTCTTTCCCATTCGCCGTAATATTTATTATATTTTGCTTGATCGCCGGAAGGCGTAAAACGCTTTTCGGTGATTCTGATTTTCTCTATATCTTCTATAGTTTTCATTCCGAGCGCAATCTGGCAAAGATATGCCGCGCCGAGTGCCGTACTCTCTCTTTCGATAGGCCTGTCAACCGCAACGCGCAAAACGTCGGACTGAAACTGCATTAAAAAGTCGTTTTTAGAAGCTCCGCCGTCCACTCTTATTTCGCTTAAATCAATATCGCCCTCGCGCTTCATAACATCTACTATATCTTTTGCGGAATACGCCATTGACTCAAGTGCGGCGCGCGTAATATGCGCTTTTGTTGTAGCACGCGTAAGCCCGGTTATAATTCCTTTCGCGTCGCTAATCCAGTACGGCGCGCCAAGCCCCGTGAATGCAGGCACTAAATACACGCCGCCGTTATCTTTTACCGAAAAAGCAAGTTTTTCGCTCTCTTCAGAAGAAGTAAAAAGCCCAAGACCGTCGCGCAGCCACTGAATCGTACTGCCTGCGTTAAACACGCTGCCCTCAAACATATACAGCGGTTTTTTACCGTACCCCAGCGTTGTTAAAAGACCTTTTTTAGAAAGGCGGAATTCATCGCCCAAATTTGCAAGCATAAACATGCCTGTGCCGTAAGTTATTTTTGCAAAGCCCTTTTTAAAACAGCCTTGTCCAACGGCAGCCGCCTGTTGATCTCCCGCCACGCCGGCAAGTTTTATGCTTTTACCGCCGTATATAAACTCGCCTACTTGTTCGTCCGGCGCAACTACGCGCGGCAAAAATTCGCGTTTTATGCCGAACATATCAAGAAGTTCGTCATCCCACTCAAGCGTATTTATATTAAACAGCATGGTGCGCGAAGCGTTTGTGTAATCGGTTACAAAACTCTTGCCGCCTGTCATTTTAAATATCAAAAAGGAATCTATCGTACCCAAACACAAATCGTCTTTTTCTGCGGCGGATTTTACTTCAGGCACATTGAGCAGAAGCCATCTCATTTTTGTAGCCGAAAAATAAGGATCTATTTTTAAACCCGTTTTTTTTGCTATTTTGGGCAAGTATCCCGCTTCTTCAAGACTTTCGCAATACTCGCTCGTGCGTCTGCACTGCCAGATAATCGCGTTATAGAGGGGTTTTTGCGTACTTTTTGACCAAGCGATAACACTTTCGCGCTGGTTAGTTATACCTATTCCTTCAACGCAGGAAACGTCGGTTTCCTCAAGTATTTCCATAAGTGCGGAATACGACGCGGAGTATATTTCCGTTGCGGATTCTTCCACAAACGAAGGTTTTGGATAGTGCTGTTTTATAGCGACGGAACGAACTTTTTCTATTCTGTCGGTTTTAGTGTTGTAAAGCACCGCCCTGGTAGACGTAGTGCCTTCGTCCAAAGCTATTACGTAACTCATTTTTATTCCCCTTTATTTTTTATTTCAAGCGTTTAAGCGTGATTTTTTTTAAGCTCGGCATAATATATAATATGAAAACTATTGCTTTAGCGGGCGGCGGCACTGCCGGGCATATTATGCCGCACATTGCAGCCCTTCCGTATCTTGAACAAAAATTCTCCCGTATAATCTATTTTTCAAGCGGCAAAGAGATAGAAAAAAAGCTTTTTTCCTCTACAAACGTAGAAATATTCGACATTCACCCGCCGGCACTTTCACGCTCCCTTACGCCCAAAAATCTGCTGATTCCCGCAAAACTTTTAAAAGCCGTGCGCGAAGCAGAAGATATTTTATTAAAAACTCATACCGACCTTGTTTTTTCAAAGGGCGGATATTGCGCTTTGCCCGTTTGCCTTGCCGCAAAAAAATTGAATATCCCCTACGTTTGCCATGAATCGGATCTTTCTATGGGGCTTGCAAATAAACTCACCTATAAAAAAAGCAGTTTGCTTTTAACGGTTTTTCCTGAAACGGCTAAAAAATACGGCGGAATCTGCGTCGGCCCGCCGATACGGGAAGACTTGAAAACTTACGATAAGAAAAAAGCAAAAAAATTGCTTGGTATAGACGACAAAAAGCCTTTATTATTAGTAACCGGCGGAAGTCAGGGAAGCGCGGCAATAAACAACGCCTTAGCCGAAAATTTAACCGCACTATTAAAAAAATATTACGTCCTTCACCTTTACGGAAACAACAATAAACCCGCCTATAAGTCGATTAACGGGTATTTTCCGCTTGCGTTCGGAGATATGAAAGTGTGTATGCCGGCATGTGATATTTGTCTGTCGCGCGGCGGTTCGAACACCCTGTTTGAATTATTGTATTCAAACATTCCGAGTATTATAGTTCCGCTTAAAAAAGCTTCCCGCGGGGATCAGCAGAAAAACTCCGAATATTTTCAACGCAGAAACGCAATATTTGTTTGCGATGAGGACGATTTAAGCCAAAAACTTCCGTCTTTGTGCGACAGTCTTTTTGATGTGCGCGAAGAAATTAAGAAAAACATAGCCGCGCTCAATATTACAAGCGGCACTCGTCTTACAGCCGAAAATCTTTTTAAACTTATATAAAACTATCGATAATCGACTTATAGACTGACTTTTTAATGTAAAAAAATATCAGTCGTCAAACATTTCTCTTAAAATCATGTTTATTTCGTTTACTTTTACTACTTTTCTGTAACCTTTAAGACCGTCAGGACCACCACAGTCTTCTTTTGCCATTTTGCCTTTATAAGATAGCAGTTGCGGATAGGATTCACCTTCTACTTCGCCAAGAAATTTTATTTCAGCTTCCCAACCGTCGCCGTAATCGTAGCGATAAATAATTTTTTCTGAATTAAGTATTAAAATATCAAATTGAGCATCAAACTCATGTAAAGATTCTTCATCAAAAAAATCGTCATCATTATCTTCGCTTTCATAACTTGCCACTATTCTGATGCCGTCGGCATCGAATTCGTGTAAGTGTTCGTCTTCAAAACCGAGAACAAGTTGCAAAACATCGTGTAAACAATCAAAACCAAAACCGCGCGGAACAGAAATTCTGCGCTCTATATCCGTATCGTTAAGTTTTACTTCAAGTAAATAATTTTTCATTAGCGTTAAATTTCAACCGAATTTTTTATATTAATAATGCTCACCGGAGCCGAATCTTTTAGTTCCGCGGTGTTTTTTTACGGGAGCGTTTTTGGCAGTAAAAGACGAATTTTTTACGCCCTTTTTAACTGTTTGTTTTTTACCGCTTGCCGACGTTTTTATAGACGCTCCGCTTTTTAATTCAGGCAGTTCGTCGTTTTTTTCCGCCTTTGACTTTTTGTTTTCAGCCGCGGGAATTAAAAACATGGTAGTTCCGTCTTTACCCGTGCCTATTTCGTAATTACCTATACTGTCTATTACTTTACCGATAAGTTCTTTCATAGAACGGCAATTATAGTTTTTAGGCACAAAATCGGCGAACTTGTTTTTCATTTCGATTGCGATTCGCGCATATAACGCCCAGCCGTCTTCTTCGATAAGCTTTTCGATAATCTCTTTTAACGCTGCGCGGCGGCTCTCGTCCAGAATTTCAGTCTGAACAGCTTCATGCTTTTTGGCTGTTTTTTCTTTTTCGCTCTCGCTGTCAAGATAAATAAACTCCGAAAAAGCATTCACAAAGGCTTGCGCCGTCTGTTTTAAACCAAAACCGACCACGGTTTTTTCGCGTTCCCTTAACTCCTGCACCAAACGAGTAAAATCGCTGTCGGACGAAGCAAGACAGAACACGTCGATATCCTTTTCAAAAAGCACGACCATGGCGTTTATAATAAGCGAAATATCGCCCGAATTTTTGCCTTTTACGGCGGAAAACTGCTGCTCTGCAATAAGAGAATGACGGGCAACCGTTTCTTTCCACGCCTGAACGTTAGGGCTTGACCAGTCGGCAAAAACGCGCCTGACTATAACGTCGCCATAGTTGGCGGCTTCTTCAATAAGCCTTGCCGCATATTTTGCGGAAATATTTTCTGCGTCTATAAAAACTGCAACTCTTTTATTTTCTTTCATACTTTTTATCTTATTCGCCCTTTTAGTCCACGCCGCGAAGAGCGCAAACTTCAAGTCCGTTTGCCTTTACTATATTTTGTATTTCGTGCATTTCTTCGTCGGAATACGCCGAAAAACCGCGTTCCATAACGCGCTCGGAATCCCTGAATTTTTGCAAATAATATCTTTTTGCGCCGCTAAGCAATTTTGCTATCTTTTCAAAATCGTTTTTATCGTTAAGTTCTTTTACCACGGTAGTTCTAAACTCATAATCCACGCCGCCGTTTTTTAAAAGTTCTATGCTTTTTAAAACGTTTTCGTTATCGACCAGACATCCGGCAGAAACGCTGTATTTTTCGGGAACGTTCTTTATATCCATAGCTATATAATCACATAATTTTTCATCGACTATAACTTTTAACTTTTCATATAAACTGCCGTTCGTATCGAGTTTTACCAAAAATCCGGCAGAGCGGACTTTTTCCATAAAGTCTAAGATATCGGTTTGTAAAAGCGGTTCGCCGCCGGTAATACATAAACCGTCTAATTTACCGCGCCTTGAAATAAGGTAATCGAGCACTTCTTTTTCGCTTACGTTAGCTTGTTCTTCGCCGACGGCAAGTTCCGCATTATGACAAAACGGACAGCGGAAATTGCACCCGACGGTAAAAATCGTGCAAGCCGTTTTTTCGGGATAATCAAGAAGCGTAAGTTTTTGTATTCCTGCAATATTCATAAATTTCTTTCCTATATCATCAGTAATCTACAGCCGTAAATTTAAGCGAACAAAATTCATCCGATACGGTAAATTCGTTAAAATCGGCGTAGTAGATATTTTGAACAAACTCTTCGGTTTCGCCTACAAGTAAAGTTCCGTTTTTATTATATCCAAGGCAAATATCCTTGTTCCACCAGCATTTATCGGAAACGTACGATTTTTGGGCAGCAAAATCAAACACACCTATATGCGAGCGATGCATGCCGCTACCAAAAGAAAAACAATAAATCAGATACTCTTTTCCGTTATCATTTGCAAGTGCGAGCTGTGTAACTCCATATCCGCCAAAGCTATCGCCTAAAACGTACAGAGTTTTACGATAAACCATAAAAGTCCGGCAAGTATCAAGGCATTTATAAATTTCACATTTGCTTTTCAAATTATCAGGCGTTACAAAAACGGGCGTTTCGGATAAATATATTTCTGCTTTGGCTATCAGGTCGTTAAAAGTATTGCTCGGCTTTTTATCTTGATCGGAAAAATTTAGTTTTAAAAGAGTAAACTCGGCGTTTTCAGAAAACTTATCAAAGTTATCCGAAGTTTTGTTTCCGTTTAAACAGGACGCAAAGTTAAAAACGCTTAACAAAACCGCAACAAAGAGTATAAAAAATCTTTTCATGTAACAATGCTCCATAACGGCGTAAAAAAACGTTTTTAAAACAAAACGAACTCTCCTCGATTGTGAAAAGAATTCGTTTGTACGTTTATGTATTTCGTTTGTTTAGTATTTAAGCAGTCGGGCTAAAGCCGCAACCTCTCAAGTCAATTTCTTATTCTTCGGAAGAATCGGTCATTGCGCTATCGTCCAAAGTTTCGATTTCGTCGAATTCTACTTCTGCATTATTGCCTTCTTTTGCTGCCAAAGCTTCTTCGATTAAAGCGATGGAATCAACAACGAAAGGTTTACGTCTTTCAAGCATTCCGTGTTGTTCGGCGCATTGATCTATAAGACGTTTTGCATACTTAACGGCACGCCCCGATTTGATACGGAGAAGTACGGGAACGGTAACGTAAGTCTTTTTGTCGGACATATCGTGGCAACGGAATTTGGGATCAACCGTATTGATATCCATATTGAGATACAATTTTAAGGTTTTACCTGCAACCGACAATTTCACGAAATGGAAACGACCTTGGTTTATACTGTCAAATTTCTTGGAAATTCTTGATTTTAACTTTCTGAAACGCAGAGCGTAGTTCTTTAAGTCGTCGTATCTGTCCTGCAAAATTTCGGATGACGCCATCATCTTTTCTGCAAAAGTCGGGCTTCTTACGTAGTCCTTCTTAGGCGGAACTTCATCGGTTACGGCAACTTCGGCATCAACTGCAGGAACGGCAATTTCTTCAGCTACCTCTTCGGCAGGCTCTTCAACTCCAACGTCAGCCGATACGTCAATAGCGGCGGCAACGGTTTCGATAGCTTCGTCTTCCGTGCTTTCAGCCGGTTCTTCAACGGCTTCGGGAGCAAGCTCTTCGACTGCTTCTTCGGCGGTTTCTTCCGGCTCTTCTTCTGCAAGAGCGGTTATATCTATCGCCTCTTCTGCTTCAGGTTCTTTTTCGACAGGAGCTTGTTCTACAGGCTTTTCTTCTTTTTGTTCAGGAGCAGCCACAGGGATATTTACCAACTTTTCGATAATTCTTTCCCTTTCGATAACAGGCTTTTCCTGAGACATTATATCGATCAATCTTTCGATCTTTTTATTAAGCTCATCAAATTTTTCGGCTACGCCGTCATTTACGTTGACAATAGTGGGCGCAGACATAGCCTCGCTTGCCGGAGCTGCAGCAGGCGCGACCGTAACTGGCTCGGGACGCTCAGTCGACTTAGGCGCGACAGGTCTGCCGTCTTTATCAATCATTACCTCTTCGACAACGGCAAAATAAATTTTACCGCCAACCGATTTTCCGTCGCTATCAAACCGGATCTTCATAATAAACCTCCCGAAACGATATAATTAAACAAGTGTACTTAAAATAATACTAAAAAAACACTTACGCTTATATCTTACTAATATTATTATATAATATATTTTATCATTAAGCAAGCGTTATTCAAAAAAATTTTTACTTTTTTTTAATTTTTCACTTGATTTTTGCAAAACGTGCGGCATTAGCACGATTATCGGCAGTTTCAAATCAACCGTTTAATGCTTTTTTAAATTAAATATTACATTTAAGCTCTTATTTTATAGCTTTAAACTTATAAAAACATAACTTAAAAAGTGATTTTTTTAAATAAAACAAAAACGACAAAAATTTTACAATCTGCAAAAAGTACCGTTTACGCGCTTATAGGCTTACTTTTTAAAAACCAAGCAAAATATTGAATATAAATAAAACGGCGTTTTCAGTTCAAAAAAATTCGTTTTATATATCATTTTTTATATAGCTCCGCTTTATAAGCCCGTAAAAGAAATAATATATATAATGGTTACGCGCGCACGCGCGCGAGAAAATAAAACCGTATTCCCCTAAAAACGTAAAGGCAAAAAAAATACCGCGGCAAAATTTTTTGCCGCGGCAATAGTCATATAGGTGAATCAGTCTTTAAAAGTATCTTTCATATATTTTTTAATAGTTTCTTTCAAAGTAGAAGATATAACGCTTATGCAGGTATCGAGGTTAGCCTGAACGCTGTCCTTTTCGCTCTTGCGAATGGTTTCGATTTCTTCATCGGTGCGTTCTTTAATCTCGGTAGCGTAAACAAGATTCTGATAAGGAGAAGAGGTGTAAACAGAAAGGAAATATTCTTTTCCGTCTACGCTTACAACTTCGGGCAGATACCAGGTGGAAGCGTTTGCAAGGTAGTTTACTTTTTCAAGCTTAACTTCGGCATCTTCTTTAACGGCACCGGTAGTTAAATCAACAAGCGCGCCTACGTTTACTCTGTAATAATAATTGTTTGAATCAACTAAATACAAATATCCGTTATCCCAGAATTTAACGGTGTAACCGATCATGTCTTTATCGTAGAAAAGACGAACGCGGCAATCACTTACACCAAAGTCGTCTGTATCTTTTTTCGACCAGTCGTATAAAACCAGACCGTTTGAAGAATCAAGATATACTACGCAATTTTTGTTAAGATATAACGACGTTGCGGCAAATACCGTTGAAGCGGAAGCCGAACCTTCGTTTACGCATGATTCCTTATTTAAAAGCGCGTTGTTTTTGCTTGCGTCGTCGCCTTTAAGGTCTGCTTTTTTAACGGCATAGTAGCGGGTTACGTTTACGATAGAAGTATCAACGTAAACAACTTTAACGTAAAGATATTCTGCAGAATCTTTAACGAGAGTGAACGTACAACCGGTAAGGCCTATTCCGTTTGCAACTTCTTTGCCTTCTTCGGTTTTGATCATTCCGTTACCGGAAAAAACGATTTCGTCTTTTCCGTCAACGCTTACACGGTGAATTTCGTTAAAATCTTCGTCTTCGTCAAGACTTTCGTTATGAGCTTTTTTGGTGTAGTAAACAGTGCCTGAAGCCGTTGCGTCGTCAAAAAGATATTCGTCCATCTTTTCGGTAACAACAACTTCTTTTCCGTCCGCATCGTAAATAGCTATAACCGATTCGCTCTTGTCGTTTACGGTTTTTAAAATAAGATATACTTTTGAATCTTTTTCTACAAAACGATAAACGGTTGAGTTGTCGGTAACGGTTTTGATTATAGTTCTGCCCGTTCCGTCAAGATTTACTTTAACGAAATCGAGTTTGGTATTTTCAACTTTACCTTCTTTGTTCTTGGTTGTAACGGGCGAAGCAAAATAAACTTTATCGCCGAAAATATATACACCCGAGGTCTTGTCCCCTGCAACGAAAAGCGACGGGATAACCGTCTGCGCCTTTCCATCAGGCGATGCAATATCTGATTTTTTTATTCTGACTAAAGCGCCGGTTTCTACTTTACCGTATTCGTTGTCGTCGGAAGAAGCAGCAATGCCGTTTACAAAATAAACGTAATCGCCTTTTTCTACGGCAAAACCGCCGTTAGACGAAACTTCGCCACCGAGATCGCTCAGCCCGTTTTTATGATCGAGCGTGGAAGTGCCGCATGCGGATAAAGCAAACAATACGCTAAGCATAAGCGCAACGGCAAAAATTAAAACCTTTTTCATTTTCTATCACTCCTTTAGTGCTTTGAAAAAATTACGTTCGGCAATGCGTGTGCCTTTTTAAGCAAAAAAAACGCAGCCTTAAAAGCGTACCTTTAGGGATACACTCATACATTATATACTAATTTAATAAATTAAGCAATTATTTATAGCAAAATATATCAAAAATTTACAAAAATTATTCTGCTTTTATTTACATAATTTTAATAATACTTTTTTGGTAAATGCCTTAAAATGCATAAATCAAAATACATAACGAATATATTATACGGAAAAGATGCATCGATTTTTGCGGATAAACAAAAATGCGCCGCAAAAAATTAAGGAGATACCGCAAAATGGAAAAAACGAGTATTCTTGATTTTATTTCAAAACTTACCGAAAACGCATCCGCGCAGCCAAAAAACACCTCGGACGCCCAAAACGCCAAAGACGCCCCGGCAAATCAGGCGGCAGAACAGTCGCAAAAAAACAATGCGGGCGAAACCGAAAGCTTTATGCGAAGCTACAATCCGCTTTCTTACGCTTATATTGATAAAAAGCAGATAACTTCGCCGCGCGCGCTTCCGCCAAATAAAAGCACGATATATTTAAACAACGGAAAAAATCTGGCGGGCGAAAAAAAACAGACTACCACGCACGACATGGTGCGTTTTATAAACCGACACAATATGCTGTCAAGCAAAATAAAAAGCGACGACTAAATAAATTTACTACTTTAAAAAGAGGGACAAATAGTCCGATAACGGCACTATAGCCCCTTATTTTGATTTTTATACTTTTATTTACGCTTTTCGTTTATCCGCTTTTTCCGAAATTTTTTTGCCTGCAAACTGAATTACCTGAACGAGAAGGACAAGCAGAATTACAGCCAGAATCATCACGAGATATTTATATCTGTAGTACCCGTAATTTATGGCGATTTTACCTAAGCCCCCGCCGCCGAGCATACCGCTCATTGCGGTATAGCCGAGCATGGTTGCGGTTGCAGTTGTAACGTCGGATATAATAGAAGGTAAACTTTCGGGCAGCATTACGTAAAACACTATCTGAAAATACGTTGCGCCCATACTTTTTACCGCTTTTACCGTATTTTGGTTTATTCTTTTCAAACTGTTTTCGGTAAGCCTTGCAACAAACGGAAAGCCTGCCACAACCAAAGGCACTATAGATGCGGGCGTTCCGACTATAGTTCCCGCAATAAGCCTTGTAAGCGGAAAAACCGCCACTACGAGTATTAAAAACGGAACAGATCTTAAAACGTTTATTATAAATTCCAGAACGGATAAAACAGCTTTAGGAAGCGGTTTTATCCCGTTTTTTGCTCCCGTTACAAGCAAAACGCCGAGCGGCAAACCTATTAAATAAGAAAAAAACACCGCTAAAAAGGTAGAATAAACCGTTTCGAAAAAAGCGATCGGAAATTCTTCGCGAACGATAGATAAAGCTTCGTTAAGCTCAGCAGGTAATGCCGCTACAAGGTTATTTAAACTCACGGCTAAGTTGTTTAAATGAATTATATTATGCATTTTTACCACCCCAACTTATGCTTAATCGGCGTTAAGTTGCCGTTCACATGAAAGGTTTTCGATGAACAGCTCGTTTTTGGGGTTTGCAAAGAGCTTGTCGGTATTGCCAGACTCAACTATTTTTCCGCCGCTTAAATACGCCGTTTTATTGCAGATTTTTCTGATTGCGCCAAGACTGTGCGAAATTATTATAACGGTAATTTTAAGTCGCTCGTTTATTTCTCTTAAAAGCGACAAAACCGAAAGCGCGGTTTTTACGTCCAAAGCGCCGGTAGGCTCATCGCAAAGCAAAATTTGCGGGTTTGCGGCAAGGGCGCGGGCAATCGCCACGCGCTGACGCTGTCCACCCGAGAGCTCGGAGGGATAACATAACGCTTTTTCTTTTAGCCCCACCGAATTTAAAAGTTCAAGCCCGCGCGAAAACGCGGCTTTTTTATTTTCGCCCGCAATTTTTAGCGGTAAGCAAACGTTTTGTATGCAATTTTTTTGATATAAAAGATTGTAATCCTGAAAAACAGTAGCAATTTTACGCCTTAAAATAACAAGTTCTTTTTCGCCGAGCTGCGCCGAGTCCTTTCCGTCTATTATAATTTCGCCGTCGCTTGGGCGTTCGCTTAAATTTATAAGCGATAAAAGCGTACTTTTTCCCGCGCCGCTCTCGCCTGCTATTCCAAAAATATCTCCGCGCTCAACGCTTAGCGAAACGCCGTCAAGCGCGCATATCTCGTTTTTTTGAGTTTTATATATTTTAGTTACGTTTTTAATTTCTATCATAGTAAAACACCCGCCTTTTTTACGACAAATTACAAGCCGAAAACCGCAAGCGATTTTTGCTTTCCGCCGTAAAGTCCTAAAGGCTCAACGTGAATTGCACCGACAGATACAAGATTTGCATCGTTTTTTTGGTTAAAATCTTTTAAAAACGGCAAATGCTGAAAATAGTTTGCGTCTACTTCGCCGCTTGCAACTACTACGTTAGGCTGAACATAATCTGTAAACTCTATAATTTTAAGCGTAATGTCTTTTTCGGCTAAAATTTCTTTTGCAATTTTCAGTATTTCAGCATGAGGCGTAGGCGACGCCGCAACCGAAAGCGTTCTTCCGCTTAAAGACGGGTAATCAACGTTTTTATCGTAACCGTCGGTAAAACTTTGCACGACCGAAATAACTGCACCGTTGTATTTTTTTGCTATAAAATCTGCTACGCGCGAAGATGAAAGAGCTGCAATAAGTGCGGCTATAAGCGCGTTATCTTTATTTTCGGCTTTAACAGCCACTACGTTTGAATACGGCGAAGAATCGTTTTCGCTAAAAAAAGCGTCCTTTACGGGATTAAGTCCTTTTGCTATTGCGTAGTTTGAATTTATAACGGCAAAATCAACGTCGTTAAGAGCGGCAGGTAAAAGCGCGGCTTCGATTTCTTCAAATTTTATATCATATGGATTATCGATTATATCGCGCACGGTTGCGTTCACGTCGGTACCGTCTTTTAAGGTAATTATTCCGTGCTCCTGCAAAAGCAAAAGCGCGCGGGATTCGTTTGTGGTATCGTTAGGAATGGCTATAACAAGCTGCTTTTTGCACGAGGCAAAGCCAAAAGGCAAGCATAAGGTTACACATATTATAAGTAAATAATTTATTAGTTTTTTCATTTTTCTGCTCCTTTTTATTTTGTTTATTATTTTTTTGCGCCGCTTTTACCGCGCTAATCAAACGAACACACGCCGTACGGCGCATTCGCTCTTTTAATAAAACCTTAAAAACAAGCAGGTTGTAATTGATTTTAAATTTTCTATAAACTAACATTCTGATTTTCTCCTAATAAATATTTCAGTTTTCTTTTAAACCAAAAAACGCAAAAAAAAACAGGAAGCCGATTGACTTCCTGCTATTTTCTTATATATTCCGATTAACTATCGGTTTAAAGAACTATTTAGGAAAAAATCGGTCTGACAAAAAAAGTATGACAAAGCATGAGCATGCCGCGCATGTTCATAGACATTGCTATCATTTTGTTGACCGAATAGTTGTTCATAGTTTATTCCTTAAATTAAATTACGTTAAAGGCGGCATTTGCGACCTTTATTTGTTTTTAGATTACCACACAGACAAAAAATCTGTCAAATGTTTTAAAGCCGTTTTTTAAAAAATAGTTTTTTACGTTTTATCTTCTGTTTAAGTTAAGACGGGACAAAAGTTTTGCGTCGCCCGCAACCCTGCCGGCGCCCGAGATAGTAGCTAAAGCGGGATCGTCGCCCACGTTTGCGCGAATTCCCATATTAAACCTGAAATAATCGTCAAGTCCGATAAATTTGGACGTGCCGCCCGCAAAATATACGCCGGATCTTCTTATGTCGGCTGAAATTTCGGCCGGAAGTTTTGCCATAACCATACCCGCAAGCTGAAAAATTTTATCAAAAAAACCCTTTATAGGCGGCAAAATTTCGCACGATTTAATAGCTACCGCGCGCGGCTTGCCGCTTAAACAGTCGCGCCCGTTTACCACGGTTTCGGTACCGTCGTTTTCAAGCAGGCTGCCTATCTGAATTTTTAACCGTTCGGCTGTGAGCATGCCTATTTTTAAGCCGAATTCGTCTTCAACGTAGTCCATAAGCATTCTGTCTATACTCTTTCCGCCTATGTTCACGCTTATTCCCGAAATAACTCCGCCGAGCGAAACAGCCGCAAGCTTGGTACTGCCCCCGCCTATATCTATTACAAAACACGGATTTGATTCGGTAAGCGGTACGCCTAACCCGAGTGCGGTAAGAACGGGCGATTCTACAAAATAAATATTATAAACGCCGCATTCGTTAAGCACTTTTTCAAATTTTTTAATCGCGCCGTTTTCCGCGCCGCACGGAACCGAAAACAACACGGACGGACGTTTGCCTAAAAATTTGAGTGTAACCTTGTTTAAAAAATTATTAAGCATGAGTTCGGCACCGCGTTCGTCGGAAATCTGTCCTTCAAAAATCGGAGAACAAACAACCGTTCCGTCAACCGTTTTGCCTATCATTTTTTTAGCTTCCGTTCCCACGCATTTTATCGAAAACTTTCCCGTTTCATTTATAGCAATAACGCTCGATTCGGACAGTACTACCCCCGTTCCGAGCTGATATATTCGGGTATTAGAAGAACCCATGTCTATGGATAATGCAGGCAATTTCATATAATTTTCTCCTTGGGATTAAGCTATAAATATGCCGATAACGGCGTTATAGCCCCACTTTTTGTATAAAACGTGCTTATTTTTATAAAGCTTAAAGCACTTTAAGGTCTTTTAAAATGCGAGTTATTGTTTCCTTAGGAAAACCCATAACGTTATAATAACTTCCGTCAAAACTCTTTATAAAATCGTATCCGTCCTGAATACCGTAACCGCCGGCTTTATCTAAGCCGAGTCCGCTTTTAACGTAACTTTTTTTAACCTCTTCGGTAAGACAGTTGAAAGTAACTTTTGTAGCTTCTGCGCCGGCAATTGTTTTATCTTCGCACAAAACGGCATAACCGGTATAAACGGTGTGAGTTTTATCGGATAACAGGTCGAGCATTCTAAGTTCGTCGTTATCGTCAACGGGTTTTTGCAAAATTTCGTTATTAAAAACTACGATAGTATCTGCTCCTATGACTAAATCGTTTTTATGATTTTCAAATATTTCGCGTGCTTTATGTAAAGCTATCGCCTTGGCAATTTCGCTTTTTTCAAGCGAATAATCAACCGTTTCGGGCGAAACCGCGGGGATTATTTCAAAATCTACGCCTATTTCGGATAAAATCTGTTTTCTCCTGGGCGATTTGCTTGCTAAAATAATTTTCATAATATCATTATACATCAAAAAACGACGTTTGTAAATCGATTTATTGCCCGTTAGCGTGCGTTTTTTGCGTATTGTGATATCGCTAAGTCCCTGCGCCCGAATAAACACAGCAAAACGGAGTTGACGATTTTTCGCCAACTCCGTTAAAAAGCACTGCATTTTTATTTAATTATAAATTTTTTCATGCAATATAGAAATGTAATTCCACTTTAATTCGTCGAAACCGCAACTCGAAACAAGTTCCACGCCGTTACCGGTTCCCACGCCCGGCACAACGAAGCAGTTATCGGTTTTACCGTTATTTACGGGAACAAATCCGTCGAAAGCGATGGATTTCCTGAGTGCTTCAATCTTTTGGGCATAGGCCGGATACTTCGCGGCAAACTCCGAACGTGTATATTCTTCATATTCGTCCGAGCCTTTCTTTTCGGCTTTTTCGTCAAGATATATCACGCATTTTGTGGTATACGTCGGACCTTGATCATCTTTACCCACGGCGTAAACGATATAACGCGGCGTTTCCAAATACGAGATATAAGAAAGATACAGCCCCTTTTCGCCGAATAGCGTAATATTGCTAACGTTGTAGTCAAGGTGTCCGTATAACGTGGTCGAATTTTCGATAACCCCGTCGTTTTTGCCTGCAAATCCGCCGAGTAAAACGGAATTTTCGAGATATACGTTGTCGCCTTGCGAAAGATTTATAGTTATCGCTCTTTCGGAGAAACAATTTTCGATTTTGCCCGAATTGTAGCCCGCGAACGAGCCGATATTGCAATTAAGACTTCTTGCAAGCGTCACGTAAACCGAACCGCCCCTTCCGCTTTGATTGACGTTTTTCATCGTGCCGTTGTTGGTACCGACCGTTGAGCCGACGTTAAATTCTTTATCGCTGTCTATATTTATCTCGCCGCCCGCCGAAGTCATCAATCCGTCTATAAGACCGTTATTCACGCCGATCGCACCCGAAACGGAAAGTTTTTGATTTGCTTTCACGGCAACGGTAAATCTTACGAAACTCACGCAATCGATAATTTGTCCGCTTTCCGCAACTTCGCTTGCAAATGCGCCGAGAGCAGTCGCATCGGTTGTACCGCTTATCGAGAAATAGCCTACAACTGACAGATTGTAAACCGTACCGCTTATCTTGGAGAACAGCCCGAAGTTTTGTTTTGTTCCGTTTTTTGCCGAAAAGGAAATTTTATACCCGTTTCCGTTGAAAGTCCCCGAAAAACCGCTCGGATTGTTTGCCCCTATCGACGTCCAGTTTACGAGATTGCCGTCGTCCCAAATATGACCGCCGAGCTTAATATCGTTTTGAAGAACGTAATTCTGTTCGGGAGAGAGGTTGATGTTTTGCAACTCTTCAAACGTCGATACGGGTTTTGCGTATCTTGCATAAAGTTTTTCGGCTTTTTCTATAACGGTTACGGGGTAGCCGTTTTCGTTTTCGTAGTGGCTGAAAACAAGCCCCGACGCATTCGGCGCAGGTTTTTCGAGTTCTTTCGCAAGTCTGCCGAACGGGACGGTTTCAATGGTCTTTTCGGTTGTTCCGTCTGCGAATTTCCCATCGCCCGCGTTCAAAACCACTTTATAAGTTTCGGCGTCCGGTTCGTAAACCGCATAATAAGTCGTTTTTGCCGAATAAACCGTCTCTTTCAGTTTGCTTGGCGTAATGATTTCATTGCTGCCACCCGTTCTCCACCCGACAAATTTCATTCCCTTGCAGGACGGAATTTTATCAAACGCAATCTTTTCACCCGCCGTGCCATAGTCGGTTATTTCCACGCTGCCGTCGTCAAATACCTTTAACCCCACAAGGTCGCCGTCACCTTCCGAGCTGCCGTAAGATTCATCGGCGCGGAAAGTAAGTTCGACTTTTACCGCCGTATCGTGGACGTAAACGCCGTAGAAAACGACGTCTTCCGTAAAGGTTATCGTATCGCCCGCTTTAACGGAAATGGGCGCGGAGCCGTCGTTCGGCTTGGTTTCCCAACGGTCGAAGCGGTAATACTTATCGCTGTAATAATCGACGTAAGGAGCGATCATCGTCGTTCCGTAGGTTTCGTAATAGTTCGCAACGTGTCTGAAGCCGGTCATATAGCCGTTGCAAATAACGCCGTCTATCTTCGTTCCGTCGGGTTCATAACATTCGCCGTCCGAAACGAAAGCGACGTTGACGATTCTGTCGGTCGCGGGCTTGAAGAAAATCTCTATCGTCGCGTCGTGATCGAAGGGAACGTAAGCCATATATCCGTCGTTATAGAACGCGCTGACGTATTCCTCGCCGTCATAAGTCCATTTGAGATATTCGGGAACGTAGGTCTTGGACGCGTCGTCAACCGTGAAAAGGTTTGCGGTGAGATAATAACCTCTGCCGTAAAGATCGCTTACCGAAAGTTCGGTTTTCGTCCTGTCGCCGTTAAAATAAACGTTCACGGGGACGTCCGTTTTAATCTTTTTGCCGGGATTATCCGCGTCGTCTTCGTATTTCGCCTCGTAGCCGCCTTTGAAGGTAAGGGTTATCGTTGCGGGGTTGAGCGAATAATAAGCGTAATAGGTCGCGTCCTTGCCGCCGATTTTCAGCTCTTCGGCGTCGACTTTATGTTCTAAGGAATAAGGCACCGTCGTCCAGCAGACGAAAGCGAAATCGCCTTTTTCGTCCGAATAATCATTCGGGCGGACATGAGAGATGTCTTTGCCGTAATCGTCCGTGAGTTTAAACGTTTTTTCGCCGTTTTCAAACTTTCCGCCCATCGCCTCGAACGTTATCGTGTGTTTTTTCGCCGTTTCGTCGAACTGCGCTCTGAAAACGATATAAGTTTTAACGTTGCCGCTAATGTCTTTTTCCGAACCGACGATATAAGTTTCCGTGTCTACGCCCCAGCCCTTGAACGTGTATTCGCTCATGCCTTTCACGTCGCCGCGGACGGGATTTGCGATGTTTTTCGCCGAGATGACTTCCTTAAGCGTTTTTCCGAAGTAATCGCCCTCGACGATTCTGTAGTAATATTCGTATCCGTAATCGCCCACGCTTATGAAAGCGAGCGTCGGCATAACGGTTTTATCTGCGAAAACGGGAGTGTAAGTTTCGTTTTTCACGAACGCGATTCTCACGCCGTAAGGATATTCGTCGCCGACGGAATTTTCCCAGCCGTAGAACGAGTAATACGTTTTGCTTTCGTTGTCGAAGTAATCGTTAAGCGCCGGCAGAGAATAGAACGACGATTCGTCTTCTTTTCCGAACGTCCAGGGCTTTCCGCTCGCCTTTAACACTTTACTACCGTCCTCACGGGTTTCGTAAGCAATGCCTTCCGCGAAGGATTGAAGTTGGTCGTCGACGATGAATTCTGCCGTGAGTTCGCCGAGAGTATACGTCGCCGTGAGATTGACGGTTATGTCTTTCTCGGGCATAAGAGCGGGATCCGGAATGGTCGATAAATCCCATTCTACGACCGGCGCTCCGGAGAGAACTTTGTCTATATCGAACAACGGATAGCCCGCGAGTTTGCTCACGACTGTTTTGTCGCTGAAATTGATTTTCAGCAAATCGACGTTTATCTTTTCGCCTTGTTTAATGCCGAAATCGCCTATATAAACGCCGTTCGCCATTATTTTAACGTAATAAACGGGCAGTTCGTCAAACCCTTTGCGTTCGTAAAGGACGTACCAGATTCTGTTTTTAGTCACGTCAGGCATCGAGCTTACTTCATAGAAACGACTGCTTTCGTCGTTTTCGGCGTTGATGTCGCGGTAACCTTTGATGACATAAACGTTTCCGTTCTCGGTGAATTCTGCGCCTATCGCGAACTGTTCGGGCGGAAGCGGACGGATGGTTTTGCCGACGTAATCGAACGGTTTATATTCCGTTTTCACGCGGCTCACCGTTTCCGTTTCGAGTACGTAAGTTTCGGTGAACACGTTCTCGTCGGTGTAGGTCGCAACGAACTGCGCGCCGTTTTTAATCCCGTCGAAGTTTTCAAGATAGAGATTCGATTCGGTGTCGACGCGGATTCTCGGGTAGAAGCCTGCTTCTATGTCGATGCCCTTGAAAGCGTCCGCGTTCGGGTCTACTTCGTAATAGTCGGCGAAGAAAGTCAATCCGCTTGTGCTTACGAATTCCGAGTATTTTTTACCGGCGATGTCCGGCGCGACTATTTTTTGGTCGGTGAGAACGATGAAATATCTGAGCGACGGAACGTAAAGCATATCCGCCGAGAGCAGATGTTCGGTTCTCGCGATTTCGGACGAGTTGAGATATACCGGCGAACTGAATTCCGCCTTGAAAACGCGCTGTTTCCATTTAAGCCTGTAATACGAAGTATTTACTATCATATACCCTTTATAAATGGTACTTGCGTTTTCGTAGGTGACAACGGGATAAGTTCCGTCGAAACTCTCGTCGATCCGGTCGCCCAGGAACGGGAAGTATTTTTCCCAGAGGTCGTTAAGGTCGAGATAATACCCCTGACGGACAGGCAGTTCGTCTTCGGAGAAATCGGGCGGAACGACTTGTTCGCCCTCGAGATACGAAAGCCGCGCCAGAGCTTCGGAATGAGTAGAACCGCCACCGACGTAATATTCGTTTCTGAATTCGGTATTATGTACGGCGTAATCTCTTCCGTCCGGGTTACGGTATTCCACGTAGAAAATTCTCTCTATCCCGCTCGCGTAAACGCCGTGCCGCGGCAGAAGCTTCACCTTGATTACGTATTTCAGCGATTTGAACGGGAAGTTTCTGCTTATGATCGGGCTTCCGTTGTTGATGGTTACGTATTTGTCATAATCCCTCGTCTGATAATCGGGATCGTCTACCAATTCGAATTCATAGTCGAGATATTTTCCGTATCGGTTTCTCAGCGCGCTGTCGTAAACCTCGTCGTCGCCCGTCGCTATGTCGAGATATCTCATCTGAACGGTACTCATTTTCACCCCGCCGTAACGCGTAGTGGTAACGTAAGGGTTTTCGGGCGAGTTCGACTGCTCGGCAAAACCAAGCGGAATCAGTCTGTCGCCCACGCCGTACAACGGAATCTTTTTATCGAAAATATCCGTATTTAAGTCGTAAACGAGGAATTTTGCCCCGATTTTCGCGTTGACAAATAAGCCGACTTCCAGATACATTCCGCCGTACAGATGCGTTTCGGAAACCTTATTTACGGCGTCGTAAGAATAACGGAAGGAAACGAGCCCGCTGAGTTCGATATAAGGTCCGAAACGGAAGGAAACGTATACCGCCGCAACGTTATTGAGTTTTAGAACGGACAAAGATAATTTCGCTTCGAGTCCGCAACGGAAACCGACCTGACCTTTGAGTGTAATCGAAAGGTCTATCTCGTTTGCCGTCGTGTTCCTCAAAAACTTAAACTCGTTGTACATCACGGGTTTTCCGTTTTCTCCCGCTGCGCTTATCCCGTTCGTAAGGGTTGTCGTTTCAACGTAATGATGAGCAAATTCTACGTACAATCCGGCGCGTGCGCCCAAAGAACCTACCACGTTAAATTCCAGCATAAGCGAAACAACGGGTACAGGCAACGGAATTTGCCCCAGCGGTATGCTGAAAATATCGACGTATTCAAGTTCGTCGTCATCCCACAGAGGACTGCCCGTGATCTTTTCGGCAAACTTATTTTGTCCGTCCTTGGCGATGTCCATAACGTATTCTACTTCGTCTGTAATGTCAATGATTCCGTGAATGTCGTCCTTAGCGTCCGCAAATTCCGCAGTAGCGGCAAGCGAAATCGAAAAATCGTTTGCAAGATCGACCTTTATATCGGTATAGAACCATAATAGCGGATTCAACGTTACAAGTCCGGATTTGCAAATCGTGTACCTATAATCCACCTGCGTTCTGTTTTTTATCGTAACGGAAACGCCCACTTTGAATTTTTTAACCTGTATTTCTCCGCCTAGTTCTATCTCGAACGCAAGAACCGTTCCTTTTATATCAATTCTGACTTTGGGCTTTTGAAATTCAAAGCCTGCGATTGCCGCAACAACCGCCGTTTTTTCCGCTTTTGAAAGAGTGTTTGTATAGTCGGTTATCGTAGGCGATTGCGCGACGGCGTTTCTGATTGCTTTTTTCAGAGTGACAATACCTTCGTTCTTTTCCACGTTTTCCGCGATCGTTTCTGCAGAAAGATTTATCACGCCTTCAAGTTGCGCCTGTTTTTCTCCGTATATATCTATATCGTTATAAACGTCGTCTACGTTAGGAGTAACAACGTCTAATACATAAAATTCGTCTTCTTTAATATCCGAGCCGACAACATATTGCATTCTTTCCTTTTTGACGGATATTACCTTGCAAATATAATCGGTGTCTTGAGCCGTAGGTTTTTCGCCGACGGTTACTATCGAGCCGACGTTAATCTCTTTATCCGTTCTCGCGACGATTCTGTTTACGTCCTTTTCAAGTCCCGCGTCCATATAAACGTAGACGTTTTCTTCCCATTTGGCAAGTTCGGATGAAGTGAGATGAATTGACGGCTTTTTCTCAAGAACGTTTTTCTCTTCTTTATGCGTGGTTATGGTTACTTCGTCTGCGTTCTCCGTGGCGTTTCCGTCAACGGCAACGAATTTCAGCAAAGAAGATAACGTTTTGGCGGAGTAGGACATACCCTCCGAAAGTTTTTTGTTGGGCTCGACAATGAAAGCATCGTTTCCCGACGGGCTACAAATGAGATCTATTTTTTCTCCGCTCGACGAAACGAGAGATATGTAATCCGATATGTTGTCGTTATGTAAAACAATACCGTCGGTCTTTACTTCGACGACCGGAGATAAGGAAACGTTTTTTACGCTCGTAAGTTTTCTTATCGTTTCGGATTTTTCCGAAAACCTTGCATATACCGTCAGAGCATATTCTATATTGTCTTTTTTTCCAACGGCTTGACTGTGTTCTGCGTCATAATACCACCCGCCGAACGAAAATCCGTCTTTATACGATACGGGAAGAGTCCCTATTTCTTCGCCCTCAAAGTAGGTTCGCGGCTCGATTTCCGTACCGCCGTTGGTTACAAAAGTTAAAACCGCACCATAACGGGCATAAAGCGTCAGATCTTTTTCTGCGGTTATTTTTTTGGGGCAAACGCTCGTAAAACTCCCATCGTAATACCAGTCGCAAAAATCCAGCCCGTCCTTTTTTGCCTTTGGCAAAGTAAACTCTTCGCCTTTTTTAAGCGTAACGGGCGCAATTTCTTCGCCGCCGCTTACGTAAAACGTAATGGTAATGTTTTTATCTTTTTTATTACATGCCATAAAGTCGACAGCTAAGCCGACTATGCCCGCCAGCAAAATTACAACCGCAATTATTATAATTGCAAGTCTTCCGGTCTGCTTTGTCATTATTTACCTCCGTCTTTCAGTTAAGTATTTTGTTTAAAGCTTTAAGCTAAAAATTTAACAAAAAAGCGCAAGGAAAAAACTATTTCTTTGCGCTTGTTATTCTAAAAAATATCATAGGCGGTTACCTCCCGTCGCGAGTTTTTTATTTTTTTGTAGTGTTTGATTCTTGTAGGTTTATAGGTTTATTATCTATCTGACTGCAGCCTCTGTAAATATTTCGTTTTTTAAATCAAGTTTTTATTGTGTTACAATTATATCATAACTAAGATTTTTTTTCAACTGCTGAAAGCAATATTAAATGAAATTTATTATATTTGTTGTTACGACAAACATTTTTTATTAGCTCCGCGATACATTTTGCCCCAAACAAACAAAAAAATCGGCCCATAAGCGAGCAAAAAAGTCCGCCTATAGGTCGATTATTTTATAGTTCAGTATTTTTAAAAACTTTTACGCGCATTTTAAATTTTTATTTAACCGCGATATAAAATTGCATTAACATAATAATCCCTTAAATAAAGAGCTGCGATAGAAGCATCAGCAATGTCAACTTTTAGCAATATTGCGTCATAATCACCTTGCGGAACCATCCAACAAGTTGCTTTCTCAAATATTGCCGATTTCAGTTTATTGCAGCCATAAAACGCATTGTAGCCAATCACAGTCACACTACTAGGTATTGTAATCGATTCTAAATATGCACAGTTTTTAAAAGCAGAACCCCTAATCGACGTAACACTTCCATCTGCAGGAATCTCACTAGTTTTACAGCCTGCAATTAAAGTTTTAGTTGCAGTTTCAATTAAGCAATTACCCGCGCTATGGTATTGTTTATTTTCATTTGATATTATTATACTTTCGAGTCTTTGACACGAATTAAATACATAATCACCAATCGATTTTAAATTTTTACCTATTGTGACAGAAATAAGCCCGCTACAAGCATAAAACGCTTCAGTACCAATCGATAATATGCTATCAGGAATAACAATAGATGTAAGGCTTTCGCAAAAAATAAAGCCCGAACTACCAATAGATGTTACACCCTCAGGTATTGTGATGGAAACAAGTTTTTTACAAGCATAAAACGCACCTTGATAGATTATTTTTGTTTTTGGTTTTATATTATATGAAGTTATTGTTTTATCATTTAAGCCAATCAATACAACGTATGGATTATTTTCATTGCCTAAATATTTAGCATCATCATATATGTTATACTGTAAATTATCACAACCAACAAATGCATTATCATCAATCGATGTTACACTATCAGGTATTGAAATTGATGTAAGACTATTGCAATTATAAAAAGCCCCATAACCAATTGAAGTCACACCATCGGGTATTGTAATAGAAGTAAGTTTACTGCAGCCATAAAATGCCTCAACACCAATTGAGGTCACACCATCAGGTATTGTAATAGAAACAAGATTATTGCAATCACTAAACGCAAATGAACCAATCACTTCCGTTTTTTTATTTACATCATATGAAGTTATCGTTTTATCAGTTACACTAAGCAATTTAATGTATGGATTATTTTCATTACCCCAATATACTGAAGTGCCTATATTATATTGTTTATAAACAGAATTGCCTATATGGTATTGCACTTCATTTCCTGAAATAGCCCCATTTATTATTCCCTCAGGTGCAGTAATTGATGTGAGATTATTGCAATTAGAAAACGCGTTGCTACCAATATCAAGAGATTTGATGTTTTTATCTATTATAACAGAGTAAAGGCTACTGCAATTATAAAACGCCTCACGACCAATTGATGTTACACTATCAGGTATTGTTATTGAAGCAATACTATTGCAATTATAAAACGCTTCAGCACCAATTGAAATGACGCTATTTGGTATTGTAATAGATGCAAGGCTAGTACAATTAGAAAATGCATATCCGTCAATTAAAGTCACGCTATCAGGTATTGTTATTGATGTAAGACTGTTACATTCATAAAACAACTTACATCCTATCGTTTTCACACCGTTCGGTATTGTAATCGATATTAGTTTTTTGCAATAACAAAAAGCTGAAGAGCCAATTGAGATTACACTATCAGGTATTGTTATTGCAATAATATTACTACACTCATAAAATGCTCTAAAGCCAATTGATATTATACTATTAGGTATTGTTATTGATGTAAGAGTACTACGTCCTTCAAACGCAAAATCAGCAATCTGCGTTACAGGTAAACCATTATATTCAGAAGCTACTACAATATCAGTATCTTTTGCAGAGCCAAGCCCTTTACAGGCATAACTTTGTCTATCAGCATTTAGACTATATTCTAAGCCTTCTGTAGGTGCTTCAGGTGTTCCGCAACGAGTACATAAACCATTTATGTAATCATGCCCGAGCGGCTCGCCATATTCAAAAGTATTTTCACTTTTTTCACCGCACCCACAAGAATAATAATACGTTGCTTTTTTAACGCAAGTAGCACTTGATGCTAAAAATTCATCAGTTATGATTTGTTCAGTAAAGCTATGTGTATGACCTATTATTTTTATATTTTCGCTTTCAGTATAACCACAACCTTTACGCATACATTCTCTTGTTTTTAAACCTTCTTCCGTTTCGGTTGGCTGCGTTATGATTTGCCAATCTGAAAAGTCATGCCCGAGCGGTGCGCCGTATTCAAAAGTGTTTTCGCTTTTTTCACCGCACGCACAAGAATAATAATACGTTGCTTTTTTAGTGCAAGTTGCACTTGACGCTAAAAATTCATCAGTTATGATTTGTTCAGTAAAGCTATGTGTATGACTTATTATTTTTATATTTTCGCTTTCAGTATAACCACAACCTTTACGCATACATTCTCTTGTTTTTAAACCTTCTTCCG
>CAKVPH010000005.1 GCA_934796775.1 uncultured Clostridia bacterium | reverse complement strand
ACTACCTGTGTGTTGTCGTAATTTAAGGTGTAAGCTTCCCAAGCTCCGTTTTCGAAGTGTTCTCTTGCAGGAACGGCAGGTGCTGCAAACGAATCTTTGTTTTCAACCGTGTATTTTACAACGATATCTTCCGCACCTTCGGCTTTGAAAGTTACGGTGTATTCGATTGCGGTGTAAGTTGCGTTTACTACCTGCGTGCTGTCGTAATTCAAGGAGTAAGCTTCCCAAGTACCGGTATAATGTGCTTTTTCGGGAACGGCGGGAGCTGTAAATTCGTCAACGTTTTCTGCCGTATAGGTCTTAACGATATCTTCCGCACCTTCGGCTTTGAAAGTTACGGTATAAACTATTGCGGTGTAAGTTGCGTTTACTACCTGTGTGTTGTCGTAATTTAAGGTGTAAGCTTCCCAAGCTCCGTTTTCGAAGTGTTCTCTTGCAGGAACGGCGGGGGCTGCAAACGAATCTTTGTTTTCAACCGTGTATTTTACAACGATATCTGCCGCACCTTCGGCTTTGAAAGTAACGGTGTATTCGATTGCGGTGTAAGTTGCGTTTACTACCTGTGCGTTGTCGTAATTTAAAGTGTAAGCTTCCCAAGCTCCGGTATAGTGCGCTTTTTCGGGAACGTCGGGTGCTGTAAATTCGGCAACGTTTTCTACCGTATAGGTCATAACGATATCTTCCGCACCTTCGGCTTTGAAAGTTACGGTGTATTCGATTGCGTCGTACAAAGCGGTTACTACTTCGGGAGTATCGGAATAAGTATGAATAATATCGTCCAAAGCCTTGTTCCATCTTCCGTTTTCGTAGTGTTCTCTTGCGGGAACGGCAGGTTCTTCATACGCACTGTTTGACGTATAGGTTTTAACTATATCTTCAGAGCCTTCGGCTTTGTAAATTACATTATACTGTTTTTCTTCGGTGCCGCCGTGCATTTCGGAAAATACAAGGTGTCCGTTCTTGTTGTCGTCTACGATTCTAAAGCTGAAACCTTCAACCATTCCGTTTTCGTCGGCTAAAAGCTGTGCGTTAATCTTAACGTCGAGATTCGCCTCTCTGGCTTCGGTATTGTTACCGGCAGAAACTAAATTTATAAGTTCGGTACGATTGCCTTTAAGCGAAACAACCTCAGCTTTCATTCTTCCGCCCCTAAGCCATACGAGTGCTTTAAAGTCGATAGTTTTATAAACGTTTGCGTCAACGGGCATTTTGAACTTAACGGTAATAGTTTTGTTTTCAAGATTTGCTCCGTTATATATTAAACCGAGTTCTTCCCATGATGCAATGTTCGCCCAGTTCTTTCTCTGGAAAACGCCTGCCTCGCTAGAACTCTTTAATACGTCTATCGAGTAGTCGGGCGTTCCTTTACAATACGTAATATCGGAAAATGCAAAGTAGTCTATACCGGTTGCACATTCCATTATAAAGCCTTCTATCATTCCGTCGGCATTTTCAAGACCTGCTGCGGGAATTATAACTTCGATATCATACGTTTTATAAGTGCCGTAAGCATAAGCTACGGTCACGGCTCTTACCTCAGTTCCGTCAAGATTTTTAACGGTTACCAAGCGATAGCCTTCACTGCTCCAACCTAATACTCTGAATTTAAAGTAATCTACTGAATCGGCAGATATTGCTTTTTCAAAGCCGAAAGTTGCAACATAGGAGCTACCTACTCCGCCGCCTTGGAAACTGTTTCTTAAATTCAGATCAGCCCAAGGCTTACCTGTACCGAAATTCTGAATTAACCCATTAGGTGTACCATTAGTTACAAGGTTTGTTTTGTCCGTGCTTAAATCAATTTTGATTTCGTTTGAGAAGGTAAATTCGCTAATCATAAACCAACCCATTTGCATTTCGGCGGTAAATTCGGGTGCCGTCATGGTAAACCCTTCTATCATTCCGTTTTCGTTTTTCAAGACAGAAGTGGGAACGCTTGTCCAAAAAATGTAAGGATTCATATCTTTTGCTTGTACACCGTAAATATATGCATCTGCCTGAGCAGTACCGTCTAAATTGCCAAACGGAGTTGCAAAATATTTGTTTGCTTTATTTGCCCAGTACAACGCTTTAAAATACATACATTCATATTTTGAAGCGTCAACAGGTTCAGCCAAAGTATATACAACGTTTCTGTTGTTATTTATTTTGTCTGAAAAAAGCGACATACCATAAGTGGCTTTCAAATTTCTCATTGTTACGCTTGCAGGATTACTTGTTAAGTTATGATGCGTATCCGGAGTATCGGAATTATACGCATATGAAGCTTCCGTTGCAGCTACGGTTAAAGAGCCGATTGCCGGCTGATTTTCGTTCGCGCTGACTTTTTTTGCCGGACTTTGCGTTAAAACCGCCGCGCCAACTGAAACGCAGAGAGCAAGTGCCAGACATAACGTCAATAATTTTTTCATTTTTCCTCCTAAATTTCGTCTGCTTTTTTGCAGACAATTTTTTATTATATTTTTACGCGTTGTATTGCGGCTTTACCGCACGCGCAATTACCTTAAATTTTTAGCCGCAAATTATTTTAGCCGCGTTTTTTGTTTTTTACAGCTACAACGGCAGCAAAACCTAAAACAAACAAAGTTACCGAAGCAGTGCTTACGCTGCCGCTGCAATCCGAGCAATTACTGCCGTTATCGCCGGAAGAACTTTGCCCGTCGCCGTTTGACGAGGACGAATTATCAAAAGACGAAGAATCCGAACTGTCGATAGGCTCTTCAGAACTATCAATAGGCTCGCCGTTTCTTTCATAACGGGCGTTTACTCTTATATTTCCGCCGTCAAGAGAAAATTCTTCCCACGAACCGTTATATCCCTGCTTATAAGGCACATCGGGAATCGTAACGTTTTTATTGAGTATTGTGTATTTTTGTTCGGAAATTATTTTTCCGTCCGCAACAAATACGATTATATACTCAGTGGGTTTATATTCTGCGTTTACTACCTGAGTTAAGCTGTATTCGGGGGCGAACTTTTCCCAAGTTCCGGTGTAATGTTCCTTAACGGGAACCGCGGGGATCTGAATATATTCCGTTTCGTCGGCGGTATACTCTACAACTACGTCGGCATAACCTTCCGCTTTAAAAGTAATTTTATAAAGTTCAGGCTCTTCGTCGTCGGTTACTATATAAGTAATGGTTGCGCGCGATACGTTGTCGGACGGATCGGTTGCTATTATCGTAAGAGTGTGAGTGCCTGCATTTAATCTGCCAAGATTATCAAGCGCGCCTGATGACCACGCTGTTTCTACAAACACCGTACCCGAATTATCGGTTACGGTAAACGCGTCTTCCGCGGGGTATGATTTTGTAGATACTTTAAATTCGCTTACCGCCACCGTAATTACAGGCGGTTCGGTTTCGATTTCAATAGTTTGTATCTGCAAGTCGCAAATGTAAGCGACGGTATTTTCATTCGTTCTGAAACATACGTCTATATAACTTAAATATCCGTCTTTGCAAAGCTTATCGAGCATTTCGCCCGTGAGCGTTACGTCAACCCATTCGCCTGTTCTGGTCGCGCCCGAGCCGCCTATTATCCAGTTTTCAGTTCCCGTAACGGGAATACGAAGTTGGGGATAACTATCGTTATCGGAAGAATTTGCCACAATATAAACTTTAAACGAAACACTGCCGATAAGTTTGCGTTTTAAGTTTTTTGCGGTAAAATCAAGCAGAACGTCGGTCTGAGCGGGGTTGCCGCCATTGCAAACTTTTAATACATTACCCGTAAATCCTGCGGGAACGCCTTTTGATAAAGCGTTTTCTTGCGCTATTACAGACGCAAACGAGCCGCCGTAAGAATTAAGCCCTTCGGTTCCGATTGCCGAAACGGCTACTCCTTCGCCAAACGAAACGGCGGGCTTGCAGGATCTTATTCCGTTGCCGTCTACGTCGTGATCGCCAAAGCGGAACAACATGTCGCTTTCGTTATCTTTTGCAAACTCACAGCTTACAACAGCAGACGAATCGCCATAAGTCATGGTTAAAACAACGGTGTTTTCGCTGCCGGATTTAAGCTCTGCTTTTAACGCGATTTTTTTGTAAGTTTTAAAAGTATCTGCGGGAATGGTTGCAAACTGAGAACCTCTTGCCCAGTTGCTTGCGGTTGACTGCATATTGCACGTTCTTACGCTTATATCGCCCGACGTATGATAAAAATAAACGCCGTACGAACCTATTGAAAACGCTGTGCGCGCATAGTGACCGTATTTATTCAAAGTGTCGCGCTCTTTATATTCAAACTCTACGGTATCGCCTAAGTTAAGCGCAATATCGCTTACGTATTTTACTTTAAATTTCATACCGACTTCGCCGCCGGCTTCCATATTGTTTACTATATCCGAAATATCGTAAACGTTTGCAGAGCTTTCCGCATCGGCGTTTACTTTAACCGGCAGACTCAAAACGCAGGCGCACGCTATAACGGCGGCGCATATTATAAACGAAATTCTTTTAATCATATTTTTGCCTCCTTAGCCTACCATAATATTCTGAATAGCCGATACGTCCTGATCGGTAACGCCTATAGTTTTTAAAAAGTTTATGGCTTTTGCCTGAAAACTATCGCCTTCCTGCTCTTCGATAAAGTTGCAAAGCCCCGTAACGAAATATGCGGCGTTGGGGTTTTCACCCGTGGAGCCGGCTTCGGAAAGATACGAAAACTCGTATTCTCTTATAATGCTTTCCCTGTCTACTCCGCATATGGCTTGCAAAAATACGGCAAGCGTGCCGGTACGATCGCGCCCTATGGCGCAGTGGAAAAGCACGGGATAATTATCTGCATTTGCAAAATATTTAATTTCGTCACGGAAAGCGTTTCGGTATGATTCCGCGCCGATTATGCTTGTTTCGGTGCCGTCGGCATACCACGGTGCCTGAAAGTTGATTATTTTTACGTTTTCGCCTGCGGGCGATTTCGTAAGAGATTCGCCGCGAAGATCCATATCGGTTTTTATTCCGAGTTTTGCAAACTGTTTTTTGCCTTTTTCGGTTATTCCGTCAAGATTTGCCGAACGATAAACAAGCCCGTATTTTAACGTTTTGCCGTCGGTCGTCTTTGCGCCGCCAAGGTCGCGGCTGTTGGATACGCCTTCGATATTTACCGCACGGATATAACCCTTTGTTTTAAAGTTATAGACCTTTGAAAACGTCTGATTTCCGCTTTGGTCGGTAACGCGAACTTTCCAGTAATAATCGGTTTCGGGCAGCAAATTTTCAAGCGTTAATTCGGGTTTTACTACGGTGTACTTTTCGGCATTTGTAAAACGAGCCGTAGTATCTATGAATACGTTATAATACGCGCCGTTTTCGCACGTCCATTTAAGGGTTAAATCTTTCATTCCGAACACGTCGCCTTGCCCCATAAACGTTACGCCGTAATTGAATTTGTAGTGTCTGAAAAAGTCGGTGGCTTTTTCACTGTCAAGCCTGACAGTCGAACGCTGCGAAGGCGATACAACGGTAATTACGTCCTTTACTTCGTTTTCGCTTGCTAAAGAAACGTTTTTCATTGCAAATCCTCCGATTATCGTAGCACATGCGGCTAAAACCGCGGCAATCGTCGATATGATTATTCTTTTTTTCACGATTCTCCTTATCCGATATGCGCTTTAAATTGATTTTTTGATAAGAGCATACCTATCCCATAATATTTATATACATATTGTATCACTGCTTTAAACAAAAATAAATACCTGAATTTGTTTATTTTTTGCTCTGTATTTGTTTTTTTCCTTTTTTTTGATTGACGTGACCTTTTATTTCGTGTTAAAATACTTGCGATATGATTAAGGACGAAATATTAAAACAATTAACGTTGCCGTTTGCAACGCTGCTTACGGAATCAAGCGACGAAATCAGGCACGCTCACGAGTTTTTTGAGTGCTTTTACATTACCGAAGGCACGATTGAACATATTTGCATGAATCGAAAAGAAGTTTTTTCGGTAGGCGACGCAGGACTTATATGCCCTAACGTTTTTCATGAGTTTAAAAGAACAAACACCTGCATACACCGCGATATTTTGATTTCAAGCGAGTTCATGAAAAAGATGTGCGATTTTATAGATCCCGAGCTTTACCATGAAATAACCGAAAAACAGTTTATTAAATTCAAAATGGAGGCGGACGACGTTTTGTCTTACGAACGGCAGGTCGCCGTGTTTTTTGATTATTACGACGTGAGATACCGCCACATGCAGGAAAAACTTTTGGTAAGCGCAATTTTAAACCACGTTTTATTTAGCCGCGTTGAAGAAAAGCGACCTATAAACGACTTTCGCTCACGGTGTATTTTTGTAATAAACACATCGTTTGCTCGTCCGGACGCTATGGAAAAAATCACGCGCGAAATGAGTTTTAATCAATCGTATTTATGCAAAAAATTCAAGGCGGCTTTTGGTGTAACCCTTACCGATTATATAAACGATTTAAGAATGAAACACGCCGCATTTTTGTTGCAGACGACAAATTATACGCAACAAAAAATATGCGAGTCGATAGGAATTGACTCTTTATCCTATTTTAATCGTCTTTTTAAAAAGCAATACGGTTTAACGCCGTCTAAATACCGCAAACATTTTCCGCAAAACGTTTAGCAACGGCAAAGTAAACAAAAAACGCCGACTATGCTCTTACAACTTAGGCAACTACACGCTTATAGTTTGAGCAAATAAATAAAAAATGTGACCGCAAATAAAAATAAACGATCGCAAAAAGACCTTGTTTTACTTTTTTAAGGCAAAACAAGGTCTTTTTTATGTTTTTGGTTTTTGCTATTTGAGTTAAGTCGTAGATATTTTAACTTGCTTTTTTTCGCGCGTTTATAAATGCGTCTATATCTTCTATAATATATTCACGTCCGGTAGTGTGTAAAACGTTATAACATTTTTCCAAATAACTCAAAACGTCATATTTTTTAAACAGTTCCATTGTCTGACGTCCCGTCATTTTTTTATCGGCTTTGTAAGCTTCAAAACAAAAAGCCTTAAATTCTAAAGTCTTAGTCATATTACACCTTTCATACTTCAGGCAACACTAATTGTCCTGCTCGTTCTTCGTTAAAAAGTTGCGCAAGCATAGTTGAACTGTATTGCCAGACTTTGGTTTGTTCTTTTTCTAAAAAAGAATATAATTTTGAACGAGTAAAACGCTCAAAAGCAACATCTTCGCTCCACCCGTTTTCCTGCGCTATTTTCTGCGTAACGTTTGCCGTTATTCCGTATAACAACGTTTCAAAACTGCGGTCATTCATTGTCAGTAAAAACCTCCGCATTTATAAATTTTAAAAATCTCAAAGATTTTTCGGTGTGAAATAAAATCTGATCACATAAAGATTCGGCTTTTAACTTTGTTAATGCCGTACTTTTATCCATATCTCCGTTTTCGTATTCAACAACGACTCTGTATACTTTATCGTCGGCAACAGGTCCTATTACTATATCGTATGAATCAAAACACTTTCCTTGTCTGTTTATACAAATAAAATCAAGCCATTTTTCGTCTGCTTTATCAAATACGATTACTTTTGAATTTTTTTTTGCCAAATCAAAGTCAAATTCGTAACTATTAACACATTTTATATTTGTTGCGTTACGATAAGCAACCTTTATCGCCCAGTTAATCGCTTGTTCTTTACTTGTTGTAACATAAAACCCACCGCCAAAATCAAGCGGGCGTTTAGGCTCAAAAATTTTAGGACAATCGATAATCGTATCGCTTCCGTGAAATACTATCACCTTATTTTTCTCCGTTGCCTTATTTTTAACTTTTTAATTAATTATAACGCATACTTATATTTTTGTCAATTTTTCTGTATAAAAAAACCCTGTTTTACTTTTTTAAGGCAAAACAAGGTCTTTTTTTATGTTTTTGGTTTTATTTTTGGTTTTTTGATTTTATCTTTTTACGTTTAAAAGAGTGAGCGTGTACACTGCGGAAGTAAGTTCGACTTTTGCAAACGCCTCGATTTCGGCTACTTCGCCCGTAACTCTGGTTTTTACCAAACTGCCGATTTTCTCGCCGTCTACGTAAACGGTAAGCTCTATTTCGGTTTCGCTTTTTGCAAAAACTTTTAAGCCGACTTTTTTGCCGCTACGAAAGAAAGTATCGGCAAAATTGATTTCGTTGCCCGTGCCGCGATGTTCGGTTAAAGTTGAGCCGTCAAGCGTCATATATCTGAACGAGCCGCCGCGAGCTTTAAAGCCGTAGCTTCCGACCATAAATATCGTACCGCCGTTGCCGTCGTCGGTGGCGGCTCCTATATCGAATTCTATAATTTTATCGGTATAGCCGAAAGCCGTGGTCCCCGTTAAACTTTCATCAGATTTAAGCGTAACCGTTTCGGTGCCGTTTCCGAATGCCTTTACCGTTTCGACAACGGGAACTACAGGCAATGCCTTAGTTGGTTCGCCGAACATTATAGCTTTAATGTTATATATCTCGGTTTCGGTAACGCCGATTGAAAGCATATAGTTTTCGGTTTTTTCCTGCAAGGTTTCGCCGCCGTAAGTTTTTAACCGATTTACAAACGGAGTAAAAGCGTATGCCGTGGTTTTGCTGTTTCTTTCTTCGTAAAGCGAGAAAGAAGTGGTTTCGTAGTCGCGGATAAGAGTTTTTTCGTCTACGCCTAAAAGCGCGTTTATTAAAAACGCAACCGTTCCCGTTCTGTCCGCACCGCCCGTGCAATGCATATATACGGGATATCTGCTTTCGTCCGCAAGTGCGGCAAATACTCTTTTATACGAGTCGGTTTGCTGAAAGGCAGACAAATATCCGTCTATACCGTAATATTCAAGGTTTGCATCGGGAATGGGGCTTTTGGTTAAATTCAAGTTTTCGGGTAAACTTCTTAGGTCAAAATCCGTTTTTACGCCCAAAGTTTCGCTCATATATTTTTTGCCGTTATCGGAAAGACTAACGTGATTATATGCCGCAAAAGTGCTTGGCGAAAGCGCACCGCCGCGGAAAAATCTGCCCTGAACGGTTCTTTTGCCGCTTGCGGTTACATAGCCGCCCATATCTCTTACGTTGTATATTCCGTCTATTTTCATAGTGCGCGGTCCGTTATCGGTAGTTGAAAAGCTACCGTCTGCACTTTCAGACGATCCGTCTTTATAGTTTGCGGTAACGCGAACGTAATATGTTGTAGCTTTATATAAATTGTAAAGTCTTAGCTTTTTTGCCGCAGGCGATAATTCGTGCGAGGTCGCATCGGAAAAATCGGCTTTTGTGCCGTACTCAACTATATACGACTGCAAATTTTTAGATGTATTTTTCCACTCGATTACAACAGCAGAATATGCTTCGGTATTTTTTCCGCAGTAAGAAGCAACGTTTACGTCGCCTTCTGCCATAAGATACGCTTTATAATCTTCGGCATAGGGGTAAACTTCGCCGGAAGGTCCGATAAGTTCAAACTCGTAATCGTCAACGGGCGAAACGGTTGAAGAATCGTTACCGGAAGATGACGAAGAAGAGGACGAATTATCAAAAGACGAAGAATCTCCGCCGTTTGACGATGAAGAGTCCCCGCTTGATAAAGACGAATCACCCAAACCGCTTGACGAAGTATTTCCGCCGCCTGAAGTGTCGCAAGCAAACAAACACATGCCTAAACTAAAAATCAACATAACACTTATTAATACGCAAAATAATTTTTTCATATTTCCCTCGTTAAATTTTGCCGTTTTTTGGCTTTCCTATTATATTTATTGTATCACATATTTATTGTATCACTATTTTTACAATAAAACAATGCTGTGTATTAACTGAAAATTGCTCTGTATTCGCTTTTTGATCTTGACGACAGCGTGACGTTGTACCCCTTGGCTGTCTCTTATAGGCTTTTTGTGAAAATATAAGTTTACTGCTCGTTAAGGCTTGATAATCAACCTATAGGCGGTGTTTTACTATAATAAATCGTAGCGGGCGGATATTATCCGCCAGTTTTGTTTATTCAAGCTTGCTTTTTATGCGGGAAGATGATATCTTCCCCTACAATAATTTTTTAATAATGATTTGAAATTATTATTAGAAATCCTCTCTCGTCAACTCGTTTACTCTCGTTGACACTCTCCCCAAGTGGGGAAAGCTTATTCGTTCCCTAAGCTTTAATAATCAACTTATAGCGTTAGTTTTTTATTTTTCCCCCGCTTAGACAAGAGGGGGAAAATACAAAAGGGGGAGATGCGGAGTGCCGTGGGTGCAGGGGGCGCACACGGTGAAAGCCCCCGCTGCCTTTTGCGCACTTTTCAGCACATGAAAAGTGCTATTTTATTAAAGTTAATATTAAATTAAAACCTATTTATTAAAAACATTCCCTTTCGCAAAGGGTTACAGGGATATGCGTATATCCCTTGATAATCAACCTATAGGCGGATTTTCAGCAAAAAAACCGCTGCAAATAAAGCAACGGTTTTTAAAGTGTATTTTATATTATTAACTTAGTTTAAAACTATAAGCACTCCTTCGCCTGCAGATAAACCCGTGCTGTAACTTTGCCCCGAAAAATCGGTTTTACCCGTAGTTTTTACAACGCTTGCAGTTACGTTCCCGTTAAAAGTTAAAATTGCATCAGATTGCTCCGTTAAAGAATTGTTTATAAGATAGAAAGCATCTTTCCCCTTATAATCAAAGCAACCTACTATTACGCTGTCGCCGTCTGCTTGTTTTAACGCGCCGTATTCGGTTAATACATCCGCCGCAGGAATTGCGCAAGGCGTGCTGCCGGCAATCATAATTCCTTTTGAAAAACAGCACATCAATACTTCGTCTATTTCGCCGACAAACTTGTTTACTTCGGAAATATAATCGTAAGTAGCCGTTTTATTGCCGTTTTTATCTATAGGCGAACCGGTAAACACCTCTCCGCCGCTTGAAATGGGATCTACGTAAGTAAAATACTGCAAGCCTTTTGCTCCGTAAGCAAGCGAAGTGTTTACAAGCCAGAAAATTTCGTTTTTATCAGGCACTTTTATGTTACTCCTGAAAGATGAACTCTGAATATACGTCCAGAAGGGAATTTCGTACTTTTGCGCGTACTTTCTTATTACAGACATATTTTCAAAATACCCGGGGCTTATATAAGTAGTATGTATGGGATAAAAATCGTAAGACAAAATTTGCGGATTATACGTTTTGCAGTAGTTTTCTACGTAATTTTCGTAAGAATAATCTGCAGGCAGATTATCACTGCCGTAAAGCTGAGCGTTTGTTGCGTAATTCGGGATGAGATTTGAATGATACAATATCTTTTTACCGAATAATTGCCTTAAAATATCCTTTGACTTAGCTATTTTTGAAAATTCTTTTTGGTTAGGCTCGTCTTTTACGATAACTCCGCCGAGCGCGCTCGGATTCTCTTTTAAAAGCGAATTATAAAGAGAAGTTTCGGCAAGGCTTAAATCGGTAAAAGAGCCGAGTCCGTTTCCGATTGCAACGTAAGAAAGATCATACTTTTCGCAAAGCGAAAGTGCAGTTTTTACTTCGTCCACATAATATTCCGCCCTTTCGTAAAGCCCGTAAACGGTGTTTATTCCCGCTTGCTTTATAGCTTTAAAATGCGCGTCGTCGGTTATCATTGATACCGTATAATCCGAGAACTTTAACGGTGCGCCGTTAAATGCCGCAATGGGCATAGTTTTATAATCGAACTGTTTCATCCAGTAGGACCGGTACGTTTTGTTGGTTATAACTTCGGGCAAATCGGTATTACCTGAGCCGCCTGACGAGTCGTTTGAACTACCCGACGACGATGACGAAGAAACGGAATCAAAATTGCCGTCGCATGCCATGCACGCAAATGCGAGCATAAACGCCAACAGTAAAACAATCAGTTTTTTTATCATATTTTTTACCCCTTAAGTATTATTAAAACGCCTTCTCCGCCGCTTAAAACCAGCGAAATGCTTTCGCCATCGATATTTGTTAAAAAGCCGTGTTCGTAAACGTCGGCATCGACTTTTCCGTCGAATTTAAGTTCAACGGTTCTTGTTTTTACGGGTGAGCCGTTCACTACGTAATACATTTCTTTCCCGTTATAATCAAAGCAACCTATTATCGCGCCGCAGGTATCTGCCGAAAGCATACGCCCGAACGAATGTATATTTGCCTTTTCGGGGAACGGACAGCCGCCGTCGCCTATAGATATAACGCCTTTATGCTCTGCTTCAAGAAAGAATTTTTCTATTCTTGATATCTCTTCGTTGAGTTTTTTAACGTAAGCGTAATGTTTGGTTCTTTTGCCGTCTCTTGTTATCATTGCGCTTAAAAAGCTTTCGCCGCCGCAGTCGGTAGGCGTCCAATAACAAAAATATTGCAAACCCGTAACTCCGCATGCAAGCGAAGTGTTATTCAAATACGCTATTTCAAAAAACTCGGTATTTCTTATATAATCCTTGTTCCAGGAAGTGAGCTGAGTAAAATTCCAAAGTGCTTTGCCGTATTTTTCGGCTTTTTCGCGGCATAAAGTAAGCTGCTCGAAATATCTGCAATCCGGAACGCCTTCTTCAAAACGGAAAGGATAAAAATCATACGACAAAACGGGAATATCCACCGTTTTTAAAAAATCTTCTATAAATTCGGCGTATTCTTCGGTTGTGGATTCGCGCTCTGCGCCCTTGCCGCTCCACCACCCGCCGTTTATCTGCGAAGCAACCGCATACATGGGCATATGATTTATATAAAATTTAAGATCGCCAAGGTATGGTTTATATTTATTGTAACACTCGCCAAGAGAAGCAAACTTTGTTCTGCCCGGTTCGTCGCAAACGGATATTCCGAATACCGAACCGAGATTTTTATAATACTCTATAGCGGCTATAAGCTGCTTTTCGTCAGATAAAGGATCGGCAAAGCGGTGATCCGACACCATAGTGTAAACGCCGTATTTTTTGCATAGTTTTGCGTATTTTAAAAAATCTTCGGGGTCGTTTACGGGATCTATATACGGGAACAACAGGTTTACGCCCGACTTTGCAACGTCGGAAAAAACCTCGTCATTTAAAAAATCCGTGCCGCCGTACTTTGCGTTTGGCGGAGCAACCCAACCGCCCTTTACCATTCTGCCGTCGGGCAACGTTACTGTTTTCATCCTTTAATGCCTCCTATCGTAGTGTTTTTTACAATGAAGTTCTGGCACGCCGCATACACTGCGATAAGCGGAACGGTTGCCACTATCATTGCCGCAAACAGTTGCGGATAGCTTATTTTACCATAATTATTCTGAGCTTGCAAGCCGTAAAGCCCCAAAGATATGGTTACTTTTTCGGGCGCGTACATATAAAAGGTAAAATAATCGTTCCATATACCTATAGCACTCTGAATAGCCATTGCGATGATCGCAGGCATAGCCATGGGAAGCATTATTTTAAAGAAAACCCTGAAATTTCCCGCACCGTCTAAAAACGCGGCTTCGGCATACGTCCAGGAAATGTTTTTAAAAAAGCCGTATAATAGAACAAAACTCATTCCGAACCCGCCGCAAGACGATATTATCAAGCCGTAATACGTATTATAAAAATGCAGATCGTGATAGAGCTTATAAGTGGAAGCAGTATTTCCGACCATGGGAATCATCATAAGAATGAATGCGGCGGAGTAAAAAGCACCGCTCCCCGGGAATTTATATTTAGAAAGAGAATAAGCCGTTACGGCACTGAAAAACACGCTTACCACAGTGCAACCCACAGTGTATATAATGCTGTTTTTGAACATGCCGAGTATGCTTACCCCGTTATATTCCATTTCAAAACAATAGAGATAGTTTTCGTAAAACCAGTACTTGGGCAAGTTCCACACGTCTTTGTTGAACTCGTCCCTTATTTTAAACGAATTTAAAAATATCCAAACGAAAGGAAAGAGCAGCGTCGCGGCGTAAATAACGAAGATGACGAATACTATAGCCATAGCCACGCGTTTGGATTTGCTGTCTTTTATTCTGTTTTTTCTCGCGAGAGTATTAAACATGAAAATTAACCTCTTCGGTTTATTTTTTTGGCGGCGCATTTCCGAAGCTTTATCGGAAACGCGCCTTTGCCAAGTTTTTATTTATTGATTACGTTTAAACAACTTTTCGTAAGCTTAGTCGTTTTCTTTTTTCTTTAAAACAACCTTTGCCGCAGCTATTACCGCAAGACCGCAAAGTACGGTTAAACTCATAACCGAGCCGCTGCAACTGCTGCAATCGCTATTTGCCGTGCTTGAACCGTTTGCATCGCTGCTTGTTCCGCTGCTGGAACTGTCGGGTGCTTTTTCTATAACGGCAGTAACCGCTTCGCTCTGTTCGCTGTTTGAAATATAGCTTCCGTTGCCCTTTGCTATAACCGTAACGGTATAACTTCCTGCTTCGCCTTCTACCACGAAAGACAGAACGTCGACGTCTACTTCGTGTTGCGTGCCGTTTACGTTTACTATATAACCGGTTGCGCCTTCAACAGCTTCCCAGGCAACTACGTTGCCTTTTACGGCTACTTCGGGAGCGTCAAGCCTGATAGGTCTGTGTTCGTCCTGAATTTCGGCAAAATCTTCAAACTTTTCAACGTTTTCAGCCATTTTTGCAGAATCGGGATCGTCTACGGGAACAACTCTTAAATCGTCGATATCAAAATATCCCGATTCGGTTGCCGAGAAAGATATTGCGCCGAAATGTTCGGGAACAGCGAAACTGCCAAGCAACGTATAGTTATCTCTCTTAAGTTCGGTTCCTTCGGTAATGGCAAACGCATAAACGTCTACTTTGCCGTCTACTACGACTATTTTTATTGCAGTTGTAGTAGTGCCGGATTCGGCGGGACGGAACGCGTAATCTGCGTTGCCTTTCTGTGCGGTATAACCGTTTATAAAGTTTTCTACCGTAACGCCGTTTTTAAGCTCTATCATTGCGCCGCTTGCCCAACCGCTGCCTTCTTTTACGCCGATAATCACTACGGGCATTGCGTAACCGTTAGTCCAGGAGTCAACCTGAGCGGGCTTATCCGCATCGGCATATTCGGTGAGTTTGAATTCTACTATATAATCGGAATAGTTTTCGGCTGTTTTAAAGTACACGCCGTCGCCCGTGCCGGCAAACTTAAGTTTACCGTCTTCCGCAACGATACCTCTTGCCTGTTCGGGATCTGCAAACTGAGTTGCGCCTATGGAGTTTGCTACGAAATTAGCGGGGTTAATGTAACCTGTGTTAAAGTTGCTTGCTACTGCTCCGCCTTCGCTGCTTCTGTATTTGTAAGTTATTAAATTAAGGTCGTTTTTAATACCGAGAGCCGCAGTTCCTTCGCCGTCGGATACTATTGCAACATATCCGTTGTAATTTTCAACGCTCAGATTATAAACGTCTTCGCCGATAGTTAATGTTGCGCCGTTTTTAGCTACAGATAATTCAAATGCAGTAAAGCCGTCGGTTAAAATGTCTTTGCCTAAAGAAACGGGAGCAGCTTCTTCGCCTGCGTTGTTTACGCCTACGTACGTTACGGTGTTTTCGCCCTCGGTTTTATTTTCGATATACACAAAGGAAGTGCCTTCGCTGCCGATAGCCTGCGTTTGCTCGTTAAGTCCGAATACTACGCCGACTTTTTTGTTGAGCGTTCTTGCTTCTACAGTTGCCTTTAAAGTTAAAACGTCGTTTAAAACAGCGTCCGCTTTAATTTTTTCTTCGGTTACTATTCTGTCGGTAGAAACAAAATCGGTTATTTTGATTTCGGCTATAGTCTTTTGAATAAGCCCGGTCACAGGACAGAAAGTTTTTGTGGTTCCTGCACCAAAGCCGCCTTCGTCACGCCAGTCTGTTCCGGTAAAGTCAAGTCTGCAAGCTTCCTTTCCGCCGCCGTACACGTTGTAATTATCTATTATAACGGAAGCACTTTCGGTATGGTTCATACCTAAATAATAAGTTCCGCCGCTTTCTATACCGGTATACATACCCTTAACGTAAACGTCTTCGCAATAGTTTGAAAGCGTTCCGTCTTCATTTAAATTTGTTCTGCTGACGTACAAAACGCCGTCGGAATAAATTTCAAGCTTAAATCTGTAACCGTTAGGAACTTTATCCGTTGAGGGTAAAAGTCCTATCCAGCAGTTTGCGCCTGCCTGAGCGGAATCGCCAGACGCAGGTTCGGTGCAAGCGCGGTCGTTATAATATCCCGCAGTGCCGTCAGTTACCGCCTGAACAAAAGCAGGAGCGTCTATAATTTCAATTCCGATATTCGGTGTTACGGCAAAATCGGCAAGTCTGGTCTGGAATGATGTTCCAAGCCAAGGACGGAACACGAAACCGGCTTTTTCCGGCATTTCCAGAACGTCAAACTCCAAAGTTGCAGGAGCTTCTTCCGTAATGGATATAGCGGACCAAGGAAGGAGCCAACCTAAATTGCCGATAGAGGGAAGTTCCGCAACGTCGCCTTTCATATTGCTTTTGAAAGTGGTTGATGCGGTATCGCCTTTAAAAGTCCAGTCAACCTCGTTGATAACGCCTGACGTGCTGAACAGCGGCGTCTGGGTTTTCTTGATTGCCGCGGATGCAACCACGGCGGTGGCAGATAAACTTAAAGCCAACAAACATGCGGCTAATAATTTTACCTTTTTCATATTTTTCCTCCTATTTTTTAGTGCTTTTGCACTTTTTTCAAAATTCATACGACGGGAATACTTTATCAACTATTTTTCTCGTCGCCAAAACTATGGGCGTACCTATTACGGCAACTATCATACCTACGGTAGCCGCGTTAGACAAATCGTGCGTGTCGCTCTTTACGGCTTCAACTATATAAAGCATGATCGTACCCGTTTTGTGTTCGCCGCCGGTAATTAGTTTTACCTGCAAAAAGAATGTGAATATTACGGTTGTACCCATCATAAACAGCGTTGCGAGCGTAGTTCCTATAAGCGGAACGGTTATTGATACAAGCTCGCGGAAAAATCCTACGCCGTCAAGTTTGCCTGCTTCTACTATGGTATCGGGAATTCTTTGCATTGCCGCGCAAAGCAGAATAAAGTTTCCGCCGAGTCCGCACCATATGCAGTATCCTACGATCATTCCCGTTCCCGATGCGTGAGTTCCCATCCAACCTTCTTCGGGGATAAGCCTTTCAAGTCCTATCGCCTTTAAAAGGGGATCTACTATACCTATCTGCGAGTTGAACAAAAAGCAGTAAACCATAATCATTACGACCATTGAAACTATGCACGGCAGATAGAATATTACCCGAAATATTTTGTGCAGGAATATCTTTTTATATAAAAAGTAAGTGAGAATTACCGATAGCGGCACTATGACGAAATCGTTAAGCGCAAAATACAATAACGAGTTTAAAATACATGACGGAAAATCGCTGTACGATCTGAACGATTCGCTGAAAAAATCAATGTAGTTTGTAAAAGGATTTTCCCAGAACACGTATTTACCCATAGAGTTTTTGTGCTGAAACGATAACACTACGGTATTTAAATTAAGATATATGGTAAACACCAGAAAATGTACGACGGGAACGGCGAGCATTACGACGAGAAATATTGCGTCATGCCACTTTTTTGAAAGTCCGCCCCGCGGTTTTTTAGCGGTGCTTACCGAAACGTTATTCAACATTTTAAATCTCCCGCTCAGCCGAGGTCGTCAACCCATTTTTGCCAACTTGCCTTGGCTTCCTGGTACTGAACTCTGACGTAGCGGCTCGGCGTATAACCGTCTTTATCCGGTCCGTTTATAAGGTTTAAATAAGGCGTGCCCGTAAACCAGCATGCAACGCGGTTTTTAACGTACATGGGGCTTTGCGACGACGGGAAATAGGATACCGATTCGCCCTTTATTTTAAAGCAGTCCTGAACGAATGCGGACATTTTTGAAACGACTTCGGAATAATCGTAATCGAACGGTCTCGGAGATCCCGTATATTTTGTAAAGTATTTGAGCATTTCGTCTTTGGCAAGATATACCAGGAACTTTTTAGCTCCTTCTTTTTGCGCGCCGCCCTTAGGAATAAACATATAATCGGGTACGGCTGCGTAGTTTACCTTAATATAATTGCCGTTTTCATCTTTTTTCGCGTCTTCAATAAACGGGAAAGGCATCATACGCATGGTTGCAGACGAAGTTTTAAGGTCGTTTATCATCTCCCTTTCAAGCCAGCTTGCGTTAATTGTCATCGCCGCGTAACCGTTTAAGAAAGAACGCTGAGCTTCGGTGTGGTTCTGACTCATAGAGCCTTTAAGGCTGTAAGATACGTCCGGTCCGAAAAGTTTTACAAATTCTTCAAGCGCGGTAAGCTTGCCGCTGCCCGGCTGAACGTTATAATTGTAAACTTCTACCGATTCAAAATCGTAAAACTTCTTTACGCCGTCTACGCCGGACGCCTGAAGCCAGTAAGTCATACCCATAAAGTCGAAATATCCGCCTATACGACCGGGATATACGAACGGAGCTATGGTGTTGTTTGTGTCAATTTTAATTTTATCGCACAGAGCGATAAGTTCGTCCATAGTGGCAGGAACGCTCCAACCGTACTGTTTGAACAGTTTTTCGTTATAGACTATTCCGGTTATGGACTGAGCCCACGGATATGCATACTTGCCGTATTCGTTGCCGTTTTTTGCAACGCAGTAATCCTGCCACGAAACATTCATCTTTTCAAATACGGTCTTACCGTCCGCGCCGTCGGGCTTTTGCTCGTATACGTCGGAAATTTCTTCTATCCAGTCGTTCAACGCCCAACTTTGCCAGTTTGAACCGAGCGGCATATAGATATCGGGAAGTCCGTATCCCGAGCCGAGCTGTGTTGAAACAAGTTCGGTAAGTCCCGGATCGCCGTCTAAATACAGCCAGTATTCGGGGTTGTCTTTTACAAAGTGCGAGCCTATTACCCTTAACCAGTCACTGCCGTAACCTGTATCGGCAAAAGCTATTTTTATTCTCTTTTTGCCGCTTTTGCTGTCGCCTGCGTAAACTTCTTTGCCGTTTTCGGAAATGGTAACGCCTTCGGCTAAATCATTTTCGTCAACGTTATCGGTTTGGGAACTGTCTCCGGTAATATCGTCTTCGGTTCGTCTTGTGCAAGCCGCCGCGCTGAGCGCAAGAATAAACGCAAATACCAGACATAACAATTTTTTAAGCATAGTTTTCCTCCGTTTTATATTTTTATTTTATCTGAGCGGAATAACGAAATATCCCGCACCGGCAGGCAGATCGAACGAAAGTTTTCCTCCCGCACAATCCGTTACCGTTTTTACACCGTTTTTAACGACTATAGCTCTCGTGCAATCGTTAAATTCAAGTTCTACCTTATCTTTTATGCCCGCGCTCGGCTCGGTGAAATTGACTATCATAAATCCGTCTCTTCCGTCGCCGTCCTTAAATACTCCCGTAAGCGTATCCTGCTCGGCTTCAAACGATTTTATTCTGCTGTGTTCGGTTATGGCGGTATCTAATATATAATTGAAATTCTTATTCTCTCCGCCCTGATCGTTTTTACTGCCGATTATGGGCATAACGCCCTGCCATTCGAAATTAAAGTAAATATCTTCAAGTCCTCTTAGTTCAAGGTTAGCAGTCTTAACGTAATCATACGCTGCCGAAACACTGCCGTCACGGTCTATACAACCTACGCCGAAACGAGTAGCTCCGTCAAAAGGTGGCGGACTCCAGTAGCAAAACCACTGTATCCCCTTGCCGCCGTAAGCTAAAAAACTGTAAGTCTGAAAAGTTGCGTCAGCCGCGCTTTCGAGCGCGCGATTTTGACTGCCGTACTGAATGCTCTGTAAAAAAGTCCACATATCTTTTTCGGGTGCGACTTGTTTTATGAGTTTCATATTGAAAAGGAAATTTTCGAGTATGAAATTTCCCTTAGTATTTTTTATAAGCGGATAATGGTCGTAAGAAACATAGTCCGTTCCTATCTGATCCACGTATTCTTTTATATACGCTTTATAGTCCGTACCTATAGCCGAGGCATCGGCAATTACGGGCAGAAGGTTCATATAAAATATCTTGTCTTTGCCGAAAACTTTATCGAATCTTGCCTTTGCGTTCGCATAGTTTTTGATCTCGTTTTTTGCGGGTTCGTCGCGTATTTTAAGCCCTGCAAACGAAGAAAAAGCCGTGTATTTTTCTGCCGCAGATTTAAGTTGATTTACGGCGTCTTCGTCGGATAAACCGTTATTCAACAAAATCGCGTTAAGCTCGTTGCTTTGAACGTACTGCTTTATGCCGTACTTTTCGGCAGCTTTGAGCGCGCGAAGATTATACGCTTCGCTCGTTTCGCCGTAGCCGCCCTCGGCATAGTTAAACCCCGCTTCTTTAATAAGCTTATAATGATTGTCGAATTGCTCGTCCGTAAGCCTTTTTATAGAACCGGGAACTACCGAGCCGTTACTGTCGTATTTTTTGACCGAATCCGGAACGCCTATCCACATGCCGATATAAAAGCTTTTATCGCTTTCGTATTCAGGCACGTCTTCGCCGTATTCGATTTTTGAGCTTGAGCTATCAGTCGGCTTACAAGCCGAAACCGAAAACACAAGCGCAAAACATAAAAGTAGTGCAAATAATCTTTTCATTTATTCCTCCTGTTCACATTTTAACGTTATGGTTTTGCCCGTCAGACGAGACTCTTCCGCCGCATAGACGAGTAGATGACTGTTTATAGATTCGTTTATGCCCGTATAGCTTATAGACGCGGGCTGTTTTTTAAGCACTTTTATAAAATCGTCCACTAACCGACTATCACCGCCGAAATGCTGATCTTTTACGTGCTTTTCGTCGTTAAAATCAAAATTCTTTTCGTAATATCCGCCCGTTTTGTTGTCGTATTTTCTCAAAACGAAGCTGTTGCCGTCAAGGTAGCCTTCTATTTCGCCGAGGCTTCCCACAACGTGAATCTCTCTGCCGTATCTCGGAACGGCAGTCGTCATGCTGTGAGTTGACGTGCTTCCGTTTTTAAACTGCGTTATAACCACCTGATGATCCACTATATCGCTATCCGTTTTGAATGCGCAAACGCCGTGCGGATTAAATTTTTTAAGCGATTCTATCCTTTCGTCAAGGTTTATTTCGGCAGGTTCTTTATCTATGCACTGCCATGCGTAATATGGATAATTGTCGTGATCTATGTAATCTTTTTTGGCGGAGAATATGCAATTCTTTTCTATTTCGGGCGGGCAATCCACAAGGCAACGCGTTCCCGAACCTTTGGGCGCGTTTTCGGGTATAAACCAACTTCTTTTGCCGAAAGACGACACGGCTTCCGGCTCCGTTTCGTTGTTGAGCCAGCAAATGTAATCCATATCGTGGCAACATTTAGCCAAAAGCATTCCGCTTCCGCAACGAACGCTGTTGCCCCACTTGCCGCGAATGTAAGAATTTGACGCATGTAAAATTCCCACGTTCTCGGTAGTTTCCATGTGTCTTACCTTGCCGATCTCGCCCTCTAATATCAATCTTTTAATTCCGCTGTAAAATGGTGTATATCTTAAAAGATGGCATATCATTAGGGTTACGCCGCATTCCTTAGCGCACTTCTTTAATGCGAAAAGCTCGTTTTTATCGGCTGTTATGGGTTTTTCTAATAATATATCATACCCTGCTTTCATTAGCGGAATACTTGTTGAAACGTGCAGGTTATCCATCGTGCAGTTAAACACGGCGTCGGCAATTTTTCCTTTGCTTAAAAATTCTTCAACGCTTTTAAAAACCATTTCTTTGGGAAGATTGTACGTCTTTATTCCTTCTTCCCTTTTAAACGGGTTGGGATCGACTACGGCAACTATTTCCGCATCGTCGCGCTCGTCTTTAACGTAGCCGCCGTATACGCTCGCTCTGTCGCCGTTTCCCACGATTGCTATTTTTATTTTGTCCATTTGTCTGTGCCGATCTCCTTAAATTCGATTACTTAATTTATCGTAAGTGCGAAAACCTGACAAGTTTTCGTTTGACTTTTTTATGATTATATAATATCATTGAAATAAAGAACATTCTTCCCGATTCAAGATAAATTTTTCTCAAATATTGTCATAGGTATGTTATGAACATTTTAAACTTTTACGAATCGACGCGCGACATAGACGATAACATTTACTTTTGTTTTGCCACAAATACCGAAACTATATGGCACTATCACCGTTCGCTTGAAATAATTGCGGTTTTTGAAGGAACGTTTGAAATTCGCGTAAGTCACCACGTTTATAACGCAAAAAAAGGCGATATTTTTATGATTCCCCCTTATTGTCATCATTCTATAAAACGCGGTAATTCAAAATCGGTAACGCTTATTGTTCCGCCAAACCTTTTAGGCGATTATTATTCGGTATATCAAAAATATCATTGCGATTTTTTGCTATACGATACCGATTTTAACGAAAACGAAATTTTTCCGTTGTTTTTTAAAGCCGAACGTTTCAACAACCAAACTACGCTTAAAGGGCTTTTTGATATGACTATCGGCATTATATCTTCGCACTATCCGTTTATAAAAGATATTCAGCCGCAAATAGATTTTATCGCCCAGACGGTAGGTTTTTTACAGGTAAACTACGCCGAAAAAATCACTTTGGAAGAAATTTCAAAACACCTTGGCTATTCCAAATATTATTTTTCAAAACTTTTTAACGCATATATGAAGTGTTCTTTTGAAAACTATCTTGCGTCTATAAGAGTTCAAAAATTTATCGAACAGCTAAAACCCGATACCAACATAACCAAACTTGCGTTTGATTGCGGTTTTGAAAGCATAAGCTCGTTTTACCGCAATTTTAAAAGCATATGGCACACCACTCCGCTTAAAATGCAAAAAGAGCTTTCGGAAGAAAAATAATGCTTTTATTCGTTTTTGTGCTTTTTAAGCGAAAAATCATATTAAAAAAACAAAGCACGCAATAAAAAAACAAAGCAATAAATTTGCTTTTGGTTTTTTATAAAGATATACTTTAAGCATTATGTGGCTTTTATGTTTACCTATCCCATTACTGTTTGTTATAACAATGGCGGCATGCCTTGCTTCGCAAATAGTAAAAAATTCTTTTACCTATCGTTACGGCTCGGCGTTTGATAAGTACGTTTTTATTTCGCTTGGCGCGCTCGTTACCGTAATAACGCTTATTTTGCTTGCTAAAATAGACTGCGTTTCGCTTTACACAGCCCTTATGGCGTGCGCGTTCGGCGTACTTTGCCTTTTGCAATCGTTTTTTATGCTTAAAGCGTTTGAATACGGCTCTTTTGCCTATACAACGGTTATTGCGTCGCTTTCTACAATAATTCCAGCACTATCGGGCGCAATTTTTTTCGGCGAAACAATCTCCTTAGTTCAGATTATAGGAATATGCTTGATGATCGCGTGTTTTTTCCTTTGCGTAAATTACGATAAAAAACAGGAAAACTCTGAAAAAAACGAAAGCTCGAACAAAAGGCAAATAAACGCGGCAGATAAGCAAAACCACAAAAACAAAACGCTTAAATGGCTTATTTACGTGGGAATAACATTTTTAACAACGGGCGGCATAGGAGTAATGCAAAAAGTGCATCAAAGTTCGCCTTATAAAGCAGAACTCAATGCATTTTTGGTTATTTCTTTCGGCGTGTGTATGATAGTTTCAGCCGTGATGGCTTTTAAAAACCGAAATGCGAGATTTGAAGTTACCGATTGCAACTCTGAAAACTCAAAAGGCGAAAAATCCGCTTTAACAGGCACTGCGATAAAAAAGCGCGGAGTTTCATATTATATAATAATAGTTTTATCGGGATTATCGGTTGCTTTTAACAATTTTATAAATTTATATCTTTCGGGTAAAGTGGACAGCGCGATTTTCTTTCCGCTCGTAAACGGCGGCGGGCTTGTGCTTGTAACTCTTTGCGCCTTGATTATTTACAAAGAAAAACTTACTTTAAAACAATGGATAGGTATTGTCGTGGGCGTAATATCCGTAATTTTACTTGGAAATCCATTTTAAAACTGAATTAAAACTTTTTTGCCGCTTTTATTAAAAAGCGGCTTTTTATTATGAAAAACGTTTTATAAGAGAAAACATTATTTAAAAGTGACAAAAATAATCTTTTGCCGCATATATTAAAGTGAAAGCATATATATGTTGGAGGTAAAAAATGTCATTTTTTTCTAATTTTCAGTCCGACCGCTGCCCGTGCCAGATAACGGGTAACGCCCTTAACGGACTTTGCGAAAAAGTATGCATACAGACCAAAAAGGTCTTTGACGCTTGTATAAAACAGACGCAAGAGGACGGCATAGTTTTAACGCCTATCGAATTTAATCCCGCTAATCCTACATATCCTCTTACTTTTTTATCGGCGAAAAGCACTACTACTAAAGCTACGGTTACGTCAGTTCAGATTGACAGACTTTCGGACCGCCCGAATTTTGCGCGAGTTCAGGTAACTTTAAGCGTACCTATGGAAGTAATTTACACCGACGCAAACGGCGTAGAAGGTAAAGCGACCAGTACAACCACGCTTACCGGCGACGTTATACTGTTCGTTCCCGAACCTTCGATTATCCCCTATTTTGTAGAATCGGTCGTTTCTATCGTCGCTCCGGAAGGCACGTTTAACCCTGCGGACAATACCTTTATAGTTTCGTGCTGCGTAACGGTAATTTTAAAGATGGTTATGGACGTAGAATTGTTGATCCCCTCATACGGTTATGCGGCAATTCCGCCTTGTCAGGAATATTCCAACGAAGTTTGTTCCGGATTTTTTGAACTGCCGCTCTTCCCTAACAACTAAAAACTTATAAAAAAAGTGCGGCTATAAGTCGATTATCGGCATATAGTCGCACTTTTAATTTTTAAGCGTTAAAACGCGCCGCATTATTTTTGCGGCGCGTTTAAAATTTCAGTTATTTTTTATCAGTACATTCCGCCCATATTTCCGCCTGCGGGTGCCTGAGGCTCCGGTGCGGGAATATCGGTTACTATGCTTTCGGTTGTTAAAAGCGTTGAAGCTATAGATGCAGCGTTCTGAAGCGCGGATCTCGTAACCTTGGTAGGATCGATTATGCCTGTTTCTACCATATCGACATATTCGTTATGGAATGCGTCAAATCCGTAATCGTTCTTCTTGCTGGACAAAATCTTGTTTACGATAACAGATCCGTCAAGCCCTGCGTTTGCGGCAATCTGTCTTATAGGATCTTCTACTACGCGGAGTATAATTTCCGCACCCGTCTTTTCTTCGCCGGAAAGCGTTGATACAAGCTTTTTGATTGCGGGAACAGCGTTTAAAAGCGCAACTCCGCCGCCCGGAACGATGCCTTCTTCAACAGCGGCTCTGGTGGCTGCCAAAGCGTCTTCTATACGAAGTTTCTTTTCTTTCATTTCAACTTCTGTAGCGGCACCTACGTTTACTACTGCAACGCCGCCTGCAAGCTTAGCAAGGCGTTCCTGAAGTTTTTCTTTATCGTAATCCGAAGTGGTTTCGGCAATCTGCGCTCTTATAGCGTTTACTCTTGCCTTAATCTCTTCGGGATCGCCCGCACCGTCGATAATGGTCGTGTTGTCCTTATCAACCTTTACCTGAAACGCACGACCTAACATATCGGGTGTGAAATCTTTAAAGTCTATACCTAAGTCGGACGAAAGAACTTTGCCGCCGGTTAATACCGCAATATCTTCAAGCATAGCCTTCCTTCTGTCGCCAAAGCCGGGAGCTTTAACTGCTACGCAGTTGAATACGCCTTTGAGTTTGTTTACTACAAGAGCTGCCAAAGCATCGCCTTCTACGTCTTCGGCAATAATAAGAAGTCTTTGACCTTGCTGAGCGATAGGTTCGATTATGGGAAGAATTTCCTGTATGGAAGATATCTTTTTATCCGTAATTAAAATAACGGGGTTATCAAGAACGGCTTCCATTTTATCGGTATTTGTAACCATGTAAGCGGAAGCATAACCGCGATCGAACTGCATACCCTCAACAGTGGTGAGTTCGGTTTTCATGGTCTTGCTTTCCTGAATGGTTATAACTCCGTCTTTGCCTACTTTTTCCATAGCGTCGGAAATAAGTCTGCCTACTTCTTCATCGCCTGCCGAAATAGAAGCAACCTGTGCGATTGCAGTTTTGTTGCTGACTTTTTTGCTGTTCTTTTTAAGTTCTTCAACCGCTACGTCTACGGCTTTCATAATGCCTTTTTTAAGGATTATGGGGTTTGCTCCCGCGGCGAGGTTCTTCATACCCTCTCTTATCATGCCCTGAGCAAGTACAACCGCGGTGGTTGTTCCGTCGCCCGCTACGTCGTTAGTTTTTGTGGAAACTTCTTTTACAAGCTGTGCGCCCATATTTTCAAACGGATCTTCAAGTTCGATTTCCTTTGCTATGGTTACGCCGTCGTTTGTAATGAGCGGTGCGCCGTACTTTTTATCCAGAACTACGTTTCTGCCCTTAGGCCCGAGCGTAATTTTTACTGTGTTTGCAAGAGTGTTTACGCCGTTTACCAAAGCTTTTCTTGCGTCTTCTCCGTATTTAATCTGTTTAGCCATAATATATTTTACCTCCGATTATTCATTATTTTTTAGTAGCTATTATTCGACTACGGCTAATATATCGCCCTGACGAATAATGGTGAATTCTTCGCCGTCGATTTTAAATTCGCTGCCCGAGTATTTGGCGTATAAAACAACGTCGCCTTCTTTTACCTGCATGGTAACTTCCTTGCCGTCAACAAGTCCGCCTGGACCTACCGCAACGACTACTGCCGTCTGAGATTTTTCCTGCGAGGAAGAAGGAAGGAAAAATCCGCTTTTTGTGGTTTCTTCTTTCTCGGTAGCTTTTACTACTACTTTATCGAATAAAGGTTTTACTTTCATATTTTGTTATCCTCCGATTTTTTATCAATTATTAAACCGCCTCAGCCCGAAAGGGTTTGTTCGGTCACTGAACAATTTTATTTTTTAGGTTTTAGCACTCTCTTTCTTAGACTGCTAATATAATTATAATCTATTATAAGTTTTTGTCAATAGATTTGTGCTTGTTTTTTTAAAAAATTTTAAGGCAATTTCTTTTTTTGTTTTTTAATCTTATCAAAGTATTGCAAAACTTGTCGGAATATGTTAAAATCTAAAGTGAGCTTAAGGGCAAATCGCCCACATCTAACACATCTAATATAATAATAACGGAGTAAAATTATGAACGAACACCCCATAGTTACTATATACATGTACGACGGCAGCGAAATGAAAGCCGAATTATACCCCGAATACGCGCCTAATACCGTAAATAACTTTATTGCGCTTGCTTCAAGCGGATTTTATAACGGTATAATTTTTCACCGCGTTATAGAAGGATTTATGATTCAGGGCGGAGATCCGACGGGAACAGGCAGAGGCGGCCCCGGATATTCGATAAAAGGCGAATTTAAAGCCAACGGGTTTGATAATAAGCTCAAACATACAAGAGGCGTACTTTCGATGGCGCGTTCGCAAATGCCAAACAGCGCAGGCTCGCAATTTTTTATAATGCACGACACCGCACCCCATTTAGACGGACAATATGCCGCATTCGGCAAACTTATCGAAGGGCTTGACGTACTTGATAAAATTGCGACTACGCCCACAGATTACAGCGATAAGCCGCTTGACGAACAGAGAATTAAAAAAATAACCGTTGAAACTTTCGGCGTGGATTACCCCGCGCCCGTAAAAGCATAATTTTTAGCTTAAAAGGCAAAAATACAAGCAATATGATTCACTCTATGTGCGGCGGCGGTTTAAAGGATAACCGCATACTGTCTTTTGCAAAAGTAAAATTCTTAAACAACCCCCTTTCGGAGGATCGCCCATACTGGTATATCAATAATATAAAGGGTTTAAAAGCCGGCGATGAAGTAGAAGCTCCGTTCGGCAAAGGCGGCACTAAATTTAAAGCCGTGGTATTGCGCGTTGACTATAACGTGTCGGAACAAACGGCGCCTATACCCGTAAAGTATATGAGCGAGCTTAATTAAAAATAATATTTTCTTAATTAAAAACAATATTTTATTATATTTCGACGTAAAAATCAAAATAATAAGCGGAAAATACCCGCAAAAGGAAGAAACAAATGATATTATCGGGTAAAGAAATTATAAAACATCAGGGCAAGGATTTGGAAATAACCCCCTTTTCTTTGGATCAGGTAAACCCAAACAGCTATAATTTAAGACTTTTTAACGAGATGCTGGTTTATGATGAACCCGTCCTCGATATGAAAAAACAAAACGCTTACCATAAAATAATCATTCCCGAAGAAGGTTTGGTTTTAACGCCGGGTAAATTATACCTCGGAAGAACAGTTGAACATACGCGCACGGATAACTTTATTCCTATGCTTGAAGGCAGATCGTCGGTAGGCAGACTCGGACTTTGCATACATATAACCGCAGGCTTTGGCGACGTTGGATTTAACGGCTTCTGGACGCTTGAACTCTATTGCGTTCAACCTATACGAATTTACGCAGGAGTTGAAATTTGCCAGATTTACTATCATACCATAGACGGCGATTTTGATCCGTATAAAAGCGGTAAATATAACAATAACGAAAACGTTCAGCCAAGCATGCTTTATAAAGATTTTTTTAAAAAGTAAGTTAACCCGCAACGCTATACTTTGCTATAAAAAAGCAAACTAAGCGCAACACAATGTTACCTCTTTACTAAAAAAAGTAATTAAAGCGGTAATGTGATACGGCTTTACTAAAAAACAATCTGAGATAGCAATGTTACTGCTTTACTAAAAAGTTCTTAAACTATCAGCTAATCGGCTTATAACGGCACTTTTATAATTTTTAGCGACAAAAAGCGCACCTTTAAAATGGTGCGCCTTTTCTTATTATATAAAAAAATTTCGGGGTAACCTTGATTATAAACGGCGGTATGTAATAAAACTTAACGAAAATGTTTTTATAACACCGCCCTCATCGGCAAGAGATTTTTTTGATAAAAAACAACGGCGCAAAATCTTTTTGCGCCGTAATTTATTTTGTTTAATTACTTGTTTGCAAGAAGCTCAGCAATAGAAACGCCTGAATTGTTGTCTTCTTTCCATTCTTTCATTTCGCCGTTTTCAACGTCGTTTTTCGGTCTTCTGGGCTTTCTGGAAGCGGACTTTTCAGCGTCTTCGCCTTCTTCACGTTCCTTTCTCGGAGGCTTAGCAGGAGCTTCGGGAGCGGGAGTCATAGCTTTGATAGAAAGAGTAATCTTTTCTTTATCGTGATCGATAGCGATAATCTTAGCTTCGACTTCTTCGCCAACCTTTAAAGCGGAGGTCGGGTTTTCAAGCCATTCGTGAGAAATCTGAGAAACGTGAACGAGTCCGTCGATTCCTTTTTCGAGTTCAACGAATGCTCCGAACGGAACGATTCTTACGACTTTACCCTTAACTACGTCGCCGACCATATATTTGCCGGGAACGAGATCCCAAGGTCTGGGTTGAAGTTGTTTATATCCCAAAGAAACTTTCTTTGTTTCTTTGTCGCATTTTAATACTTTGAATTCATATTCTTTGCCGATTTCCAGAACTTCTGAAGGAGAATTGCAACCCGTCCAGGAAAGGTCGGAAACATGAGCTAAGCAATCGATTCCGTTTACGTCAACAAACGCACCGAAAGAAGCAAATCTTACAACGGTACCCATGATAACGTCGCCAACGGATACAGCACCGAAGAATTCTTCTTCTTTTTCAGCTTTTTCGGCATCTCTTGCAGCTTTTTCAGCTTCGAGAATAACGCGCTGAGAAGCAACGATTTGTTTTCTTCTGCCGTTTTCGATTTTTTCGGCTTTAACTCTTAAAGTCTTGCCAACGTATTTTTCAAGTTCCTTTACGAAACCGATTCTTATCTGAGAAGAGGGAACGAATACTTCGAAACCCGCATAATGAGCGATAAGACCGCCCTTGTTAAATCCGTCAACGGTAACGGTGAATTCCTTGTTTCCGTCAGCAATTTCGGCAACGAGTTTTTCGTCTTCGATATCTTTTGCGATAGCTTTTTCGGAAAGTTGAACGGGGTTAAGACCTACGATTTTAACTTCGATTTCTTCGCCGACTTTTTTAGCGTATTCAGCTTTGTTGTAGCTTTCGCAATTTATTTCTTCTTTGGGGAGAAGGATTTCTTTTTTCGTATTGCTGATGTAAACGGCAAGACCTTCGTCTGTTGCGGATGAAATAGTAGCGGTGATCTTTTGACCCTTTCTGAACTTTGTAGCCTTATCGTCCATCTTGGCGACTGCTTCTTCCATTTCGTTCATAACTTTTTCTTCCTTGACTTCCGCGGGAGCGGCGTTTTTGACTTCGTTCGTCTGTGCTTCAGCTGCTTCGTTTACGATAACTTCAGCTTCAGTGTTTCTTTCTTCCATACTAAAGAAAACCTCCATAGTTTGTTCGAGCGGCGTCGATGCCCCCGAAACAATACCCAACTTTTTAAATGATTTCAAATTTTTTATCTCGACTAAATCCGCATTATCAATCAAAAATACGGACTGACAGTTGCGGCTGCATATTTCAACCAGCTTACGCGTATTGCTGCTTGTTTTGCTGCCGACGACCACCATACAGTCGCAGATTTCCGAAAGTATTTTTGCTTCTTCTTGTCTTTCCCTTGTAGTATAGCAAATTGTATTGAAAATCTCAACTGTTTTTAGGGCGTTTTCTTTAATTTTTTTTAAAAAATGTGCAAATTTTTCGTCCGAAAAGGTAGTTTGAGCCACTATACAAACTTTTTCACCCGAAAAAGCGGCTAAATCGTCGCTGCCGTCGGTTATAAAAGCCGAGTTTTCGCACCAGCCGTTTATGCCCTTTACCTCCGGATGATTTTTTTCGCCTACTATTACTATTTTAAACCCGTCGAGATAATGTTTGCGGACTATCTCCTGCGTACGCTTTACAAACGGGCAAGTGCAGTCTATTATTTCAACGCCTTTGTCCTTTAGCGTTTTGTAAACCGCTTCGCCTTCCCCGTGCGACCTGATAATTACTTTTCCGCCCGGAATTTCGTCGGTACTATCGGCCATGTGCGTGCCTTTTTTAAGTATTTCCGCCACCACGCGCTCGTTGTGAATGAGCTTGCCTAAAATATACACGTCGTCGCCGTAAACTTTTTGCGCAGTTTCCACCGCCCTTTTTACACCCGAACAAAATCCGTTGTGTTTTCCGTTTATAATCTGCATTTTTTATTTTTTAAGCAGCTTCGAAAAAAAACTGCCGTATGCCTTTTTATTTTTGATTATTTAACTTTTATGGTGCTTGTTTTATTTTTTATCGCTGACTTCAGCGTGTTTTTTTTCTTTGCGCTTGTTTACTATTTCGTTATTTTTTTCGCGTGCGTCGCAAAGTTTTTCGTACATGATATCAGTGAGCTTTTCGTTAAGCTCGCTGTCAAGCCGCGCACCTTTAAATTCCTTAAAATCAAACGGTTCGCCGATGTAAACGTCGTTTTTACGGAAAATTTTAGCTTTTTCGTGTATGTTTATAGGAATAATTTTAGCTCCCGTTTTAAACGCAAGCAGTGCCGCTCCTCCATGGAGTTGCTGAATTTCGGTCCCGCCGGTTTTGTTTCTCGTGCCTTCGGGGAAAATACAAAGTCTTTTTCCCTTTTTAAGTACGGAAAGAGCTTCTTTTACGCCTTGTATATCGGCATGTTCACGGTCTATAGGAATACCGCCCATCTGCCTGAAAAGCCAGCCGCGGCATTTTTTTTCGAACCATTCTTTTTTTGCAAGATAATATGTTTTTCCTTTAAACATAAAACCTATATAAGGAACGTCTACCTTGCAAAGATGATTACATATTACAATTACGTTTCCGTCTTGAATAATGTTCTTTTTTCCGTGTATTCTGTAAGGATAAAACAGCCATAGCCATAGAGTTACAAGCGGACGAAGCAGAGTAAAAAACATCAGATTCCTCCTCCTTTTTTCACTATTTCGATTATGCGATCGGCAGCCTCCGTCGCGGACATTTCGGACGTATCTAAAAGCACTGCGTCCGGCGCCTGTTTTAAAGGCGAATTTTCACGGTGACTGTCCTGATAGTCGCGCTCGGCAATTTCGGTTAAAAGCTTATCTACCGAAACGTTCTGTCCCTTTGAAAGCAATTCGCTACGCCGTCTTTTGGCTCGCTCTATGGGCGACGCGGTAACAAAAAATTTGTATTTAGCGTCCGGCAGAACGTACATACATATGTCACGCCCGTCCATTATGCAAGAACATTCGGAAGCGATTTTGCGTTGCATTTCAACCATTTTTTCGCGAACGGATTTATGCCTTGAAATTTCGGACGCACCTTTTGATACCGAATTTTCGCGTATTTTATCCGACACGTCGGCGTCATCTAAAAAAGTATGCTGAACGCCGCCGAGATATTTTATTTTTATGTTGATATCTTCCACGATAGAATTAACCGCGCTTTCGTCGTTTAAATCAATGCCCGAAAGAAAAGCCTTCAATGCGCAAGCACGATACATCGCACCCGTATCGAGATATAAAATATTCAGTTTTCTTGACACTATTTTGGCAATAGTGGATTTCCCGCTGCCTGCAGGTCCGTCTATGGCAATGTTTATCATATCTGCTTTTTCGTGTTTTTATGAAAAGTATTTTGTAAAATTACTATCGTTCGGTTAAAAATACCTAATCGTGTTAAATTTAAGTGTTAAATTTTCGGGTATCCGCAAGAAATTTAAAATTCTTCTTTTCTGCCGGCAAGAGCCGCCGCATGCGCCGAAGAAAACGCACATTGAAGGTTAAATCCGCCGGTTAAAGCGTCAACGTCGATAACTTCGCCCGCAAAATATAAACCTTTTACAAGTTTGCTCTCCATAGTTTTAGGATCTATCTGCTTTACGTTTACGCCGCCGCCCGTAACTATGGCTTCTTCTATCGGCATAAGCCCGGTTACCTGATAGTTGAGATTTTTGAGCGCATATAAAAGTTTTTTTCTGTTTTCCTGAGTAAGTTCGCTCACGTTTGAATTTTCGCTTAAAGAAGCCGCACGGATTACTTCGCCTATAAGGCTTTTTGGCAATAAATCAATCAGCGCGTTTTTTAAAACTTTATTTTTATAAAGCGCAAAATCGCGCAAAATACGCTGATCCAAAGTTTTTTCGTCCAAAGAGGGTTTTAAATCTATAGAAACCGTAAAAATATTACCGTTTCCAGCCGCGCTTATATAACTCGACGACGACAATACGACCGGTCCCGAAATGCCTTTATGCGTAAAAAGCAATTCACCGAAATCTCGATAAATCTCTTTACCGTTTGAAATAACTTTGTAGCCTGTGTTTTTTAACGATAGCCCCGCAAGGTTTGAAAAATCGCCCTTTAATTTAAGTCCGCAAAGAGCGGGACGCAAAGGCATTATTTCATGCCCCGTTTCGCGGGCAAATTTATATCCGTCGCCCGTACTGCCGGTTAATGGATAGCTTATGCCGCCCGTACATATTATTACCCTGTCGCAGGCAATAAACTCGTTTTCCGTATAAATGCCCGAAACCCGCCCCGAATTTTGTTCGACGCGGGTAACTTTAGTATTTAAACGAACGGTTACGTTCTGATTTTCAAGCGCGCGTGACAGGCATTTTATAACGTCCGACGATTTATCGGATAGCGGAAAAACTCTGTTTCCGCGCTCGGTTTTAAGTTTTAGCCCGAAACTTTCGAATAAAGCCATAACGTCGGCGGGAGAAAAAGAACGAACCGAGCTTAGCATAAATTTAAGGTTTGTAACGACGCAGTTAAAAAAGTCGTTTACGTCGCAATCGTTGGTTAAATTACACCTTCCCTTGCCCGTTATATACAATTTTTTGCCGAGTTTCTCGTTTTTTTCAAGTAAAACGACCTCGTCGCCGCATTTTGCGCTGAAATACGCGCTCATCATGCCGGCGGCTCCTCCGCCTATAATTACGGTTTTCATTTTTCTATTATACCGCTTTTTTTATAAATCGTCAAGCAAAGTACCCTTTAATATGCGCAAAGCTTGCCCGCTTTTTTGTTAATGATTGATAAAGCTTGCAAATAATGCGATCATAAAACCTTTTATTTAATATTCCATACTTTTTTCGTCTAAAAGGAAATCGTAAATACTCATAGTAACTATGCCGCTACTATCGCGTTTACGCTTGATATCGTCTTTTACCACGATTATCTTTTTAAAAAAGTCTTTAATATTAAGCAAAGAATTTTTTTCCTGCGCTTGTTTTTCTTCAGTATCCATTGCAAATGCAGACTGAATATAAAATTTATTATTTCCGCGGTTTGCTATAAAATCGACTTCGGCATAATTGCGAACGATTTTTCCTTCCGCATTGCGCTTGGAAGTTTCCACAATTCCTACGTCGACGGCAAAGCCGCGTTTTGAAAGCTCAAGGTAAATCACGTTTTCCATAATGTGATTTTCTTCCTGCTGGCGGAAGTTGAGCGCGGCATTTCTGAGTCCTAAATCGGTAAAATAATACTTAGACGGAGTTGATAAATATTTTTTACCTTTTACGTCATAACGTTTTGATTTATCAACCAAAAAAGCGTCTTCTAAATAAGCAAGATAGTTTGAAACGGTTTTATCCGCAATGGGCAGATTTGCAACGCTTTTAAACGTATTTGAAAGTTTCAACGGGTTTGTAAGAGAACCTATACTCGATGCTAAAATTTCTAATACGGCATTTATCTGCTCTTCGTTCTGAATGCGGTTACGGTCTATAATATCGTTCAAGTAAACGTTTTTGAGCTGTCCTTTAAGATAGTTCATTTTTGATTCTTCACTTTTTTGTGCAAGAACGAGAGGCAAGCCGCCGTAAGTATAGTATTCTTTCCACCCCTGCAAGTAAGAACCGTTGTAAACAGACATAAACTCCGAAAAAGACAGCGGCAGAATCCGGACTTCGTCGCCACGCCCGCGAAATTCAGTTACTATATCGGTAGATAAAAATTTAGAATTACTACCGGTAACGTAAATATCTACGTTCGGGAATTTTAAAAGTCCGTTTAATATACCCACAAAATTATCTGCAAGTTGTATTTCGTCAAGCAAAATATAATATAAATCGTCATCAACAATCAAGCTTTTTATAAACAGACTTAACGCTTTTGGTAAAAGCAGGTCGCTGTTTTCCTCGTCGTCAAGCGAAATTTTTATAATGTGGTCGTCTTTTATACCTTTTTCTTTAAGATGACTATAAAATAACGTATTCAATAAATATGATTTTCCCGAACGACGAATACCGGTAACAATTTTTACCAGTCCGTTTTGCTCTCTGTCTATTAGTCTTTGCAAATAAACGTCTCTTTTTATCTCTTTCATACATGCACTCATTACGAAAAATTGCAACAATTTGCAAAAATTTTTCCTTTTTGCTTTTATTATAACCATTACAAACGTAAAAGTCAACATTTTATTACGAAAAATTGCAACAATTTGCAAAAATTTTTCGACAAATTATTTTTTCCATATAATTTCTTACGTCAATAAAAAGTATTTTAAAATGTGAAAATAAAAAATAGCGAAAAGTTATGTTGTTTTAAGCTTTACCGCAACAAAAAACTTTCGCTATTTTAATTTTTTAATTATTCCGTTAAAAACCTGAATTTTACAAAATCGATTTTACAGGCATTGTATTCCTATAAAATCAGTTTTTTAAAGTACCCTTTAATATGCGCAAAGCTTTGCGAGCCGTTCGGTTACACAAAACGGGCGTTACGGTTATGTAATTTTTAGAACTCCATTCCACGTCGCAATCCTTTGGATTATCGACCTTTATTGGATCACCCGTAAGCATAAAGGTGTTTTCGTTCACCCATTCGTAAGTATCGGAATACAAACGTAGTCCGAGCGGAGTGACTTTTATCCCCTTTGGTTGCTCGCCGTTTAAGTGCGGAACGTTGATATTCAAAGTAAAATCCGAGCTGAGATGCGGATAAAATTTATCCAGAAGGTCGCAACAGATGCCCGCAACGTAATTAAAATCTGCGGTTTTATAGTTTTCACACGAAAAAGCTATCGCTTTATAGCCGAATGAATTAGCTTCCGCGCCTATTGAAAGCGTGCCTGAATATAAAACTTCAGAACCGATATTAGAACCGAGATTTATACCGCCAAGAACCACGTCGTAATCCTTATTCAAACCCTTCATGCCATAAATCACGCAATCGACGGGCGTTCCCGTCAGGGAATATGCGTCTATGCCGTTAAAAAAATCTACTTTTTCAACTTTTACATGCTTAAAAAAAGAAACGTGATGGCTGAATCCCGAGCAGTTTGAGGCAGGCGCGACCACAGTAACTTCGTTTCCTTTGTTATACAGCATTATTGCGAGAGCTTTTAAACTCTCGCTAAAAATGCCGTCGTCGTTACATATCAGAATTTTCATTATACAGGATAAACCTTATCTTTGTTATCGGCGAGATCTTTATCTACGCCCTTGTTTTTTGCAAGTCTGTACTTGAAGAAATTTACCGAAACTTCGGGGAAAAGAGCGTACGACAAAACGTCTTCTTCCTGAGTGTAATACTCTTTCATTTCATTCTTGTACTTTTCGTATTCGGGTGCAATAAGATCTGCAGGACGGCAGGTTATAACTTTACCGTCGCCCGCAACTTTTTTAAGCGTTTCGGGATCGGGAGAAGCAGGAAGTCTTCCGTACTCGCCCAAAAGCAAAGCCTTGAATTCCTTAGTGCACATTTTATATCTTTCGCCCGCAAGAACGTTTAAAACCGCCTGCGTTCCGACTATCTGGCTGGAAGGCGTTACGAGCGGAGGATATCCGCAGTCCTTTCTTACGTTGGGAACTTCGGCTAAAACTTCGTCTAATTTATCGAGTTTGCCCTGTTCTTTAAGCTGCTTCATAAGGTTTGAAAGCATGCCGCCCGGAACCTGATATTTTAAAGTATTTACGTTTACCTTTCTTACGTTGGGGTTGAGCGCGCCCGATTTTTCGAGTTCGTCGGCAACTTTTTTGAAATGATCGGTTATGGGAATAAGTTTTTCAACGTCTATGCCCGTATCGTATTTAGTTCCTTTAAGCGTAGCAACCAAAGGTTCGGTTGCGGGCTGAGAAGTTCCGTTGCCCATTGCCGAAAGCGCGGTATCTACTATGTCGCAGCCGGCTTCGATAGCTTTTAAGTTTACCATATCGCCCGTACCCGTGGTATTGTGCGTGTGCAGGTGAATTTTTGTTTCGGGTTTTAAATTTTCTTTTAAAGCTTTAACCAGATCGTAAGTGTTGTAAGGAAGAAGCAGGTTTGCCATATCCTTAATGCAGATATTGTCTGCGCCCAAAGATTCAAACTCTTTTGCAAGCTTTACAAAATATTCGTTCGTGTGAACGGGGCTTGTGGTGTAAGAAAACGCAACTTCGCATATTCCGCCGTATTTTTTAATGGCTTTTATTGAAGTTTCAAGGTTTCTTACGTCGTTTAACGCGTCAAATACTCTGATTATTTTTACGCCGTTTTCAATGCTCTTTTCAATAAATTTTTCAACAACGTCGTCGGCGTAATGCTTATACCCTAACAAGTTCTGCCCGCGAAGGAGCATCTGAATGGGCGTCTTTTTCAAGTGGGACTTAAGTATTCTGAGCCTTTCCCACGGATCTTCGTTTAAAAATCTCATGCAGGAGTCGAAAGTAGCTCCGCCCCATGCTTCTAAAGAATAATATCCGACTTCGTCTAAAGCGTCGAGTGCGGGGAGCATTTGCTCGGTGGTCATTCTCGTAGCCGCCTGCGACTGATGCGCGTCGCGAAGTATGGTTTCGGTAATTAAAACTTTACTCATTTATATAAATCTCCTTTAACCGAATAATGCAAGTAATACGCCCGCCGCAATAGCCGAACCTATAACGCCTGCGACGTTAGGTCCCATTGCGTGCATGAGCAAGTGGTTGTCGGGATCGGTTTCACGTCCGACGTCCTGCGAAATACGCGCCGCCATAGGCACTGCGGATACGCCCGCCGAACCGATAAGCGGATTTATCTGTCCTTTTGTGATCTTGCACATAAGTTTTGCAACCAAAAGTCCGCCGACAGTTCCCATACAGAACGCGAAAAGTCCGAGGGCGATTATGCCGAGAGTGCTTAAAGACAGGAATAAACTTCCCGTTGCTTTAGATCCGACCATAACGCCTAAGAAAATAGTAACGGTATTCATAAGACCGTTCTGCGCGGTATCCACAAGTCTGCCGCAAACACCCGACTCCCTTAAAAGGTTACCGAGCATGAGCATACCGAGAAGCGGCATTGCGTCCGGCAAAAGCACGCCTACTATAAGCGAAACGAGAAGCGGAAACATAACCCTTTCAAGCTTGCTTACGGGGCGAAGTTGTTTCATTTTTATAGCTCTTTCCTTAGGAGTGGTTAAAGCGCGCATTATGGGCTTTTGTATTATGGGGATAAGTGCCATATACGAATAAGCCGATATAGCTATTGCGGGCAATAAATGTTCCGCAAGTTTTTTTGTGACGTAAATTGCGGTAGGTCCGTCCGCGCCGCCGATAATACCTATTGCAGCGGATTCCTGCGGAGTATAACCTAAAATGCAAAGCGCGCCGAAGAAAGTAATAAATATTCCCAGCTGCGCAGCCGCGCCCATAATCATACTCTTGGGGTTAGCAATCAGCGGTCCGAAATCGGTCATTGCGCCTATGCCTAAGAAAATGATCGGCGGGAAAATTACCCAGTCTACGCCTTTATATATATAATAGAAAAGACCAAAATCTCTTATAACCTGCTCGGTTGAAAGCTCAAGCGACACGGTATAAGAACCTTTCGTATACGAAAGAGCGTTAAGTGCGGCAATCAAGCCGTCCTTTGTTTCTGTAAGTGCGCCGTATTTTGCACACAGTTCGGCAATCGTTCCGCGAGCCACTTCAGAACCGGTTGTTACCGCGTCGGTATTTAAATCGGTATAAATTTCGGTTATAACGTAACCTTTAGTACCGAACAAAATACGATAAACGCCTGGCACGTTTACTATAAACATACCGAAAGCTATGGGGAGCAATAGCAGCGGCTCGAATTTTTTTACGACCGCAAGGTAAACGAGAACGCAGGAAATCGCTATCATGACGAGGTTTTGCCAACCCGTCGTGGTGAAATTTGCAAAAAGTTCGTAAAGTCCCGTACTTTGCCACAAATTGTTAAGCGACGACACTACGTTATCCCATACGCCTGCGCCAAGCGAATGAAATCCAAAAGTCATATCGCACCTGCCTTAGCCGATGACAGCCATAAGCGCACCGGTATCGACGTTAGTGCCTTTGGTTACTCTGTATGAAATTTTACCGTCGCAAGGAGCGGTGATATCGTTATCCATTTTCATGGCTTCGAGTACGAGTATTACGTCGCCTTTTTTAACGGTTGCGCCTTCTTCTTTAGAAAGTGCTTTTATAAGACCGGGCATAGGTGCTTTTACCTTAGTTCCGTTAGTTACCGCTTTTGCGGGAACTTTCTGCGCTGCGGGAGCGGCAGGCGCTACCTGTTTAACCTCGGTAACTACGGGCGTTGCGCTTGCGGAAGCTCCTACTTCTTCAACGCCTACTTCATATTGTTTTCCGTCAACGGTTACTATAAAATTACGCATATTTATATCTCCTGATTTATTTTGAATTGAATTTTAATATTTTTATCGATTTTTAATTTTTTTGATTTTTTTAACAACAAACTCATTTTGCGCTCCGCCGTTTGCGCTTAAATACGCAAGCACTGCGGCAATTACGGCAACCCGAGTTTTTTCGTCGGTAACTTCTTCGGTTTCTGCCGCGGCTTCAACGGGCAAAACTTCTTCCGACTCGTCATCTTCTGAAGATTCTTTTGCTGCGTCTTTTTTCTTACCGCCTTCCATTGCCTTAGCTACCATTGATACGCAAAAAACAAGCAAAGCCATTCCGGCAAAAACAACAAGCAGTCCGAGAACAAAAGTAAATACTCCCCAGAATTCGTTTGACATTCCTTTATAGTTACCTGCCGCGTCTGCGGCTTTAGCAGCCAACAAATTTACGAGCATACCATCACCTCGTTAAAATCTGCAAACGCTCGATAACGTGTGCGCGGACAAATTGCGGTTCGATAATATCGTCTATATAGCCCTTTCTTGCCGCATTTACGGGATCCTGATTTTCGTCGGCATACTTTTCTTCGGCTTTGTCTTTATTTTCCTCGTTTACGCCGGCAAGTTCTATCATTGCGCCTTTATCGGTATCGAAAAGCGAAATTTTAGCGGTTGCAAACGCGAGCGAGTAGTCCGCGCCGAGTGCTTTTGAAACAAACAGCGTGTAGCCAAGCCCTACTGCTTTGCCGTAAACCACGTTTATTCTGGGCGTGGAAAGATTGTAAAGCGCGTAACTTAAATCTGCCGCTTCTTTCATTACGGGAGTAAGCGCGGTGTTAAGATCGGCTTTTATTCCGCCTGCATTTACTAATGCTATAAGCGGCAAATCGTTTTCTTCGCAAAGGTATGCTAGTTTTTTGATTTTTAAAATAATGTTGCGGTCAAGTTCAACGCCCTTTTCTCCGCCGCCGAATACTATCGCGCCTACGGCTATTCCTCCTATTCTTGCCATGCCCGTTTTTACTTCGGGAGCAAAGCTTTTGTTGGTTTCAAAAAGCTTACCGTCATCAAAAAGTGCCTCTATAACACATTTATCGCATACTTTCTCGTTAAGTGCGGGAGCAGCTCTGTTAAAGTCGTCGGCGCAGTCATCGTCGCCGCCGTATGCGGGAAGATAAGCTAAAATATCGATAACAGCGTTGCGAACGTCCTGCATGGTTTCGGCTTGAATACCGCAAACGCCCGTTTTATCGGAACTTTTAATTCCGCCGATTTCGTCTTTGCTAAGCTTTTTACCGGACGCCGCGCTTATAACGAGCGGGCTTGCGTACGAAACGCAACTTCCGTTTAAAGTAAAGCTATAGTCGCATGCGGAATACAAAAGAGCGAACGAACCTAAAACGTCGCCCGTGCTTACGGCTATCTGAACGCATGAACCTATAAGTTCGTTAGCCATTGCCAGAACTTCGGCTATGCCTTCGAGTACGTTTACGCCTTCGCCTACGGCTACGCCTTTGGTATCAAGTAAATAGATCACGGGAGCGCCCGCTCTTAATGCTTTTTGCTGGCATTTAACAATCTTTTTGCAGTTAGCGTCGGTTACGCCGCCGGATAAAACCTGTGCGTTTTGAGCAATGATAAAAACAGCGTTGTCGTTTATGGTCGCGCTGCCCGTTACCACGCCTTCTCCGCAAGACGTACCGTCGTAAAATTCACTTTCGGAAAAGCTGTAAGAGTCCGTTTCGACAAAGGATTCAGGATCAACGAGTTCGGCTATTTTCTTGCGTATTTCGCTGCCCGCTTTGAGTATCTCTTGTCTGCGGATTTTGAGTAGTTCAAGTTTATTCATAAAACTCCTCCAATATAATTTAACATTAAAAGTATATACCACATACTTTTAAAAATCAACACTTTTTTAATTTAATTTTTAATCAATTTTAAAAGTTATTTTTTGTGTCCTTTTATATAAATATAAAAGACTGCAGCGTGACGGCGGCAACGTAACGTTGCATCTTGGTAACCACTTATAAGCTTTTTGCGAGAATATAAGTTTACAACTCGTTTTAAGTTTTCTACTATGTTTAAAAAAATCGTAGCGTTGCATCTTGGCTGCCTCTTATAAGCTTTTTGCGAGAATATAAGTTTACAACTCGTTTTAAGTTTTCTACTATGTTTAAAAAAATCGTAGCGGGCGGATATTATCCGCCCGCTTGTTTATATACTCCTTTTTCATGCGGGAAGATGATATCTTCCCCTACTATTATTTTTTAATAAACTCCTTATTAATCAACCTATAGGGTTACTTTTATATGCAAGGCTTCCCCGCTTGGGGAAGCTGGCAACGGCGAATTTTTACGAGCCGTTGACTGAAGAGGATTTCTTATATTTTAGTTGCGACCTTGTTTTATAATAATGATTTTAAACTATTATTAGAAATCCTCTATCGGCGCATTCGCGCCACTTCGCCTACGCGGCGGACGCGCCCCTTTTGTCGCTTACGCGACATTTCCCCCAATTCACTGGGGGAATTTCTCCAAAGGGAGAAAGCTTATATAATAAAAAGCTTTATTAATCAACCTATAGGATAGTTTTCACTTTTCCCCCGCTTAGACAAGAGGGGGAAAACACAAAAGGGGGAGATGCGGAGTGCCGTGGGTGCAGGGGGCGCCTCGGAGTAGCCCCCGCTGCCTTTTGCGCACTTTTCAGCACATGAAAAGTGCTATTTTGTTAAAGTTAATATTAAATTAAAAGCTACTTATTAAAAACATTCCTCTTCGCAAAGGGTTACAGGGATATGCATATATCCCTTATTAATCAACCTATAGGCTTACTTTTTAAATTTGCCCCACAAAAAAACGCGCCTTTTAAAAAGCACGTTTTATACTAAAAATCAATCGCGTAAAAGCGTTACTTTATTGCAAACACCTTCAACAAAGTCTTCTTCGTGGCTGACGAGAATCAATGCGCCAGGATATTCAATCAACGCTTTTTTTAATGCGTTTTTTGCTTTTACGTCTAAATGGTTGGTAGGTTCGTCTAAAATAAGAAGATTAGACGGAGTTTCGGTTAAAACCGCAAGTTTTGCTCGTATCTGCTCGCCCCCGCTCATATTTTTAAGCGGTTTTGTTGCAAGTTCGCCGAGTAGCCCCACTTTTGCAAGTTTACCCCTGATTTCTTTTTGACTTGCACGCGGATAAAACAAAGAAAAATATGACGAAGCCGATTCGTTTGTTTCGCCAAAGGCAAGATCTTGTTCGAGATACGCAATTCTTACGGCGTTATGGAAGGTAAAAAAGCCGCTTATTCTGGGTATTTTTTTTAAAAGCGTTTTTATAAGAGTTGATTTTCCTATGCCGTTGGTGCCGCGAACCCATAACTTATCCTGAGAACCCATGTGAAAATTAAGCGCAGGTAAAAGCGGCTTGTCGTACCCTATCACTAAATTTTTTACGTCAAGCAAGTCCTTGGTGTTTAAATCGGTATAAGGAAAATTGAATTCCGCATCGTAATGAGTTACAGGCTTTGCCATCACTTCTATTTTTTCAAGCTGTTTTTTGCGCGCGTTAGCCATGCCGGCAGTAGACGCCCGAGCAGAGTTTTTATCTATATAAGTCTGAAGTTTTTTAATCTGTTCCTGCTGACGTTCGTAATCTTCGCGATACTGTTTTTCGTTCATTTCGTGCTGAACGAGATATTTATCGTAATTGCCGGAATATTTTTTAATGTTACCGTTCTCTATTCCCACTATAAACTTGCTTACCGCATTTAAAAATTTAGTGTCGTGCGAAATAACCATATAGGTCTTTTCAAACCCGTTAAGATATTTAATAAGCCAGTCTATATGTTCGATATCAAGGAAGTTAGTCGGCTCGTCCAAAAGCATTATGTCGAGTTCGGAAAGCAAAAGTTTGGTAAGCATAACCTTGACTCTTTCGCCGCCGGAAAGTCGCGATATAAGCGTATCGTACCCCAAAAAGTTTACGCCCAAGCCGCTTGCAACTTTTTTGACCTTTGCGTCTAAATCGTAAAAGCCTTCTCTATCCAAAGTTTCCTGCATGCGCGAACTTTTTGCAATCGCTTTATCTAATTCTTCGCCGCTTAACTCGCCCATACTTTCGTATAGCGCGTCAAGCCGCTTTTCGAGATCAAAAAGATAATCGAACGCGCCCATAAGATATTCCATTATGGTTTTAGAACCGTCAAGCGTGGCGTGCTGATCAAGATAGCCTTTACGGATATTAGGCAGCCATAAAACTTCGCCTTCGTCGTAGGTAAGTTTATCTGCAATAATATTTATAAAAGTAGATTTTCCCGCGCCGTTAAGCCCGACTACTCCTATATGCTCCCCCTTGTTCACCGCAAGGTTTGCATTGTTAAAAATCACTTTATCTTCAAATCTGTGAGTTAAGTTTTTTATTTCAAGTACGCTCATAATATATCTATTTTAATATATAATAATTAAATTTGTCAACAAAAATGCTTTTTACCCGTTGAATTCCCCCCACTTTTTACTGCAATTTTACCGCAAAACTAAAAAAAGTCTTGAAATAAACGCGGAAATGTGCTAAAATAAAAACGAAATTTATCTGCGAGGATAATTATGAAAAAATATTCCTATAAATTTACAACCTTACAAATAGTTCTTTTCTGCCTCGGAATTTTAGCCGCCGTTGTCTGCATTACGCTAAACGTTATACGCTTGCTTGAAATCTCGGTAGCGGAAACTTCAGGCACTTACGACTATATTTCCGCAATCTTGGCAATAGTTGTAGGCGTGGTGGGCATAGTTGTTTTAATTCCGATGCTCGCTTGCTCTAAATACGTTATTACAAACGATAAACTTATTACCCGCTGGGGCATTATAACTTCCGAAATAAAAATATCAGACATTACAAGAGTTACCATTTACAGAGCAAGCCAAAAACTTGTTGTAAGCTACGACGCAAAATTATTTAGCTCGGTTATAAATATCGATAAAGATTTATTTGAGAACTTTTGCGACGAATTAAAGGCTAAAAACGATAAAATCTTTTATTGCTTAAATACGGAAAATTCAGGCGAAAATTAATAAAAAACCCGCCTATAAGTCGATTATCGGCAAGTTGAACGAATTTTTAAATCCGACAAAATAACGTCGGATTTTTTTTATTGCTTAAAAAAATAAAAAACGGCTTAAAAACGTTTGACATAACTTTCAATTATTTATATAATGAACGAGTTGTTTACTTTTATTAAACTTTTTGTTTAGTAAATTTGTAAAGCGAATACTTTGAGGTAAAGATGAAATTAGGAGAAAAAATAAGGTCGATGCGCCTTGAGTGCAACCTTACACAAAACGAACTTGCCGACCGATGCGAACTTACAAAAGGCTACATTTCGCAGATAGAAAATGACCTGACAAGCCCGTCGATAGCTACGCTTATGGATATATTAGCGGCACTCGGCACAACGCTTAAAGACTTTTTCAGCGAGGACGAAGAAGAACGAATCGTTTTTTGCGAAGAGGATTTTATAGAAAAAACCGACGGTGACGAGATAATCAACTGGCTTATTCCTAACGCTCAGAAAAACATGATGGAGCCTGTAAGGATAGAGCTTAAACCGGGCGCGTCTACAAGCGAAGACGTTCCGCACGAAGGCGAAGAGTTCGGCTACGTTTTAAACGGACAGATCGTCCTGCACGTGGGCGCACGCAAAATCCCATGCAAAAAAGGCAACAGCTTTTATTATAAAGCGGACAAAACCCACTTTATAACCAACAACGGCAAAACCGACGCGGTATTTATCTGGGTTTCTACCCCGCCCACGTTTTAATAAAATGTTGTAAAGCCATTTATTAAACCGCTTATCCGGCTTAAATTTCGGCTTTTATTAAAAAATTTCGGCTTTATTTAAATCTGCGCACATACGCATGCGTGCAGACGGATATAAAAAAACGCAAAATACATAAACAAACGCAAAATTTAACTCGCAAAAAACACAAAAACACGGAATTTAACTTTATTTAAGGGAGATACAAATGGCAGAAAAGATTATCGAGCTTATAGGACTTAAAAAGTCTTATGACGGGATAACCGTCGTTGATAACGAGAACTTATATATAAGGAAAGGCGAATTTGTAACGCTTTTAGGACCTTCGGGTTGCGGCAAGACCACAACGCTCAGAATGATAGCGGGTTTTGAAATGCCGGACGAAGGCAAAATTTTATTGAACGGCGAAGACATAACTAATCTTCCGCCCTACCTGCGCCCCGTAAATACGGTTTTCCAAAGATACGCGCTCTTCCCGCACCTTAACGTGTTTGAAAACATAGCTTACGGACTTAAACTAAAAAAAGTTAAGGCGACCTATGCGAATGAAAATGGCGAAACATTTACGCGCGAAGAAAAGCTTACAAAAGCGGAGATCGCGCAAAAGGTAAAAAAAGCGCTTAAAATGGTTGACCTTGAAGACTGTGAAAAGCGTGACGTAAGCACTCTTTCGGGCGGACAGCAACAGCGTATCGCCATTGCACGCGCAATAGTAAACGAGCCTGAAATTCTGCTTTTGGACGAACCGCTCGGCGCGCTCGACCTTAAAATGCGCAAGGACATGCAGTTAGAGCTTAAAGAAATGCACAAAAAGCTTGGCATAACCTTTATTTACGTTACGCACGATCAGGAAGAAGCTCTTACCATGAGCGACACGATAGTCGTAATGAAAGACGGCGAAATTCAGCAAATAGGCACTCCTACCGATATTTATAACGAACCTAAGAGCGCGTTTGTTGCCGACTTTATAGGCGAAAGCAATATATTCAGCGGAACTATCGTAGGAAAGCTGAAAGTTCGCTTTTTGGGTAAGAATTTTGAAATGGTTGACGATTTTGACTTAAACGAAAAAGTTGACGTGGTAGTCCGCCCCGAAGACGTATATCTGGTAGACGAAGGTTTAGGACAAGTTGACGGCGTTATAACGTCAAGCATTTTTAAAGGCGTTCACTACGAAATGACTATGCAGATAGGCAAGAGCGAGCTTGTTATTCAGGACACCGTTGAAAGAAAAACAGGCACCCGTGCCAGCGCGATAATTAAGCCTGAAGACATACACATCATGCACAAGGAGTTTGTTTCAAACGTTTACGACGGCGTTATAACAAAGCATAACACCGTACTGTTTGCGGAAGGCGAATTCGAGTGCGACGTAACGCAGTTATACCCCGGCTCGCATATAGACGAAGAAGAATATCTGGTTACCGATAAGGGCGAAAGAATCGACCTTACCGACGTGGAAGTTAAAGTTGAAGTAGGACTTAAAGATATTGAAATTTTAGACGACGAAGAAAACTGCGAAGCTTACGGACAGATAGTTTCTATAATCTACAAAGGCGACCACTATCAGGTAATAGTAAGAACTTTTGAAGAGGAAGAAGATTTTGTTACCGATACCGAATACGTCTGGAACGAAAACGACAAAGTGGGCATAAAAATCGCGCCCGATAAAATCAAACTAACCTTAAAGGAAGTAGATAAGAAATGACGGCACTTAAATTTTCGAGAAAAAATCTCGGTATTCCGTACGCGTTGTTTCTGTTGGTATTTGTAATAATGCCGCTGCTTTTGATTTTGTATTATGCGTTCACGGATCCAAACGGCGCGTTTACGCTGAATAACTTTAAAAACTTTTTTACAAACACAACGACGCTTACCGTTCTTATAAGAAGTTTTGGCATAGCGATTATAACGACGGCAATCTGCCTTATTTTAGGCTACCCCGTCGCCTATATTTTAGCAAGAAGCAATCTGCCTAAAAAAGGCGTGCTGTTAATGCTGTTTATAATGCCGATGTGGATAAATTTCGTACTCCGCACCGCCGCGATGAAAGAACTTCTCTTCGCACTCGGCATGTATAAAACGGGCGAGCTTAACTATTTAAACACGGTAATCGGTATGGTTTACGACTATTTGCCCGTAACCATTCTCCCGCTTTACACGGTTTTGTTAAAACTTGACAAAAACGTTCTGGAAGCTTCCGCCGACCTTGGCGCAAAACCTGTTCAGACTTTTGTAAAGACCACGCTTCCCCTTTCGATGCCGGGAATAATAAGCGCTGTGACTATGGTATTTTTGCCGAGTACGACAAGCTACGTAATCTCGGATACGCTCGGCAACAGCAAAGTAACAATTATAGGTAAACTTATTGAAAACAAATTCAACGCCGGTACGCCCGACAGCTGGAACGCAGGTTCGGCTATGGCTGTTATACTTCTTATTTTAATATTTGTTACTATGCTTATAAGCGGTAAATTCGGCAACGAAAACGAACAGGCAAAGGGGAACGGATTATGGTAAAAAAATTTATTAAAGGCGGATATATCTTTCTTGTACTCGCATTTTTATACGCCCCTATTTTCCTGCTTGTGGTATGCAGCTTTAATGCTTCAAAAGAAATAGGAAACTGGTCGCCAGAATGGGGTTTGCAACACTATAAACTGCTGTTTACAAACCAAAAGATTTTAACTGCTGTATCTAACACTTTAATACTCGCGCTCGTTTCGGCTTGCATTGCGACCGTACTTGGAACGATGGGCGCAATCGGCGCGTTTTACTCTAAAAAGCGCACGCAAAAATTGCTGGGCGCGGCAACTCAGATTCCCGTAATAAGCGCGGAAATAGTAACCGGTATATCGCTTGCAATGGTATTTGTGTTTTTCGGGTTTTACCGCACCTGGGCGTCGCTTATAATTGCGCACGTGGTCATATGCTTCCCTTACGTTTTTTTAAACGTTCTGCCCAAACTAAAACAGCTTAACCCCAACTTATACGAAGCGGGGCTTGACCTTGGCGCAACACCCATAAAAGCGTTGTTTACCATAATTATTCCCGAAATACTCCCCGGTATTTTTTCAGGATTTATGCTGGCGGTTACAATGTCTTTAGACGATTATATTATAACGTCCTTTACCAAACCCGCTACTTTGGAAACTATTTCTACTTACACTTATACGGCATACGCAAAAGGCGGCGCAAATACGTCGGTCCCGGCTCTTAGAGCGCTTTCTACAATTATATTTTTAGTTGTAACCATTGCCGTAGTTATTATCAATATAAGAGCGAATAACAAGGCAAACGCCAACAAAACCGTAAATAAAAAAGCGTAAACTTTTCGGGCTTAGCCCAAAAAATTACAAATAATAAAATATTCCATATAAGGAGAAACGAAAAATGAAAAAAATTATCTGTTTGCTTGCGGCTTTTCTGCTTGCAGGCACCGCTATTGCCCCCTTACCGAAGACGACCGCTTCTGCAGCCGAAGAAAACGTGCTTAATGTAATAAGTTGGCAAGATTACATCGGCGAAAACGTAGTTGAAGATTTTAAAAAGAACTATGAATCAACGCACGGTAAAAAAATCACGGTCAATTACTTTCCCATAGACACCAACGAACTCATGTATAACGAACTTAAAATAAACAAAGACCATTATGATTTGGTTTGTCCGTCGGAATACATGATTCAGAAGATGATTACCGAAGGCATGCTTGAAAAGCTTGACAGAAGCGACGATAAGTTAAAAACATACGACAATAACGTTTCAACTTATATTTCAAACCTGTTTAAAAACACAAAGATGGCAAACGGCGAAAGCCTTTACGACTATGCGGCTTGCTATATGTGGGGAACTATGGGTTTTGTTTACAATCCCAAATTTGTTGACGAGAACGACGTAAAAAACTGGTCGGTACTCTGGAACGAGAAATACAAAAACAAAAGCACTATAAAAGACAGCGTGCGCGACAGTTTCGTTCCCGCCCTCGGCTACGTTTACGAAGACGAACTTAAAGGTTACAAAGCCGACTTGGAAAACGGAAAACTTAACGTAAGCGAATACAACGCAAAACTTACCGAAGTATTCAACCGCGTAACCGACGAATCCATTGAAAAAACAGGCGACGCATTAAAAACTCTTTCAAAATCGCTTTACGGTTTTGAAGTAGATAGCGGTAAAAAAGAAATGGCTCAGGGCAAAATATGGATCAACTTTGCCTGGAGCGGCGACGCGGTTTACTCTATGGACGAAGCCGAAAGCGACGTATCGCACACGAAGCTTAACTACGTTGTTCCCGAAGAAGGCAGCAATATCTTTTTTGACGGCTGGGTTATGCCCAAAGGCGCAAACGTAGAACTTGCGCAGGAATTTATCGATTTTATGGCAACGTCTGAAATAGCCATAAGAAATATGGACTTTATCGGCTACACTACCTCGATAGCGACAAGAGAAGTTTTTGATTTCCTTGTTGACGAAAGAGAATACGGATATTTAAAGAAAGACGTTACCGAAGACGGCGGTAAATATTACCACGGCGATACAGAAGTATTTCCCGTAGACTTAGGATATTTATTCTTAAAGCCCACCGACAGCGACCTTTCTGAATACACAATTTATACCGACACGCTCGGCAGACAATTTTCAGCACAGTACCCCGATTACGACACGATAACGCGTTGCACGATAATGCGCCACTTTGATGACGCCGAGCTTGAAAAGCTTAACGGTATGTGGGACTCGGTTAAAGCGGGAAGCTCGCCCATACTTTTGATAGTTATAATAATTGCGGCGGTTGCAGTTGTTGCGGCTGTAGTAATAGTTCTGATTAAAAAAGGCGTGTTCACCAAAAAAGTTAAAAAAGGATTTAAAAAGATTTCCTGATAAAAAACCGCCGCAAGTCATGCAAATTGACTTACGGCGGTTTTTTTATATTATTTTATAGGAAAAACTTTACTCTTCAAACGTTTCGTTGCAGAAATCTGCGCCGAGAAACGTTTTTAATAACACCTGCGCATATAATCTTACAACAAAATCGTTGGGGTGATTTATGTTGTTCCCCGTTACGTCGCGGTAGCGTTTGCCCGCATTGAATAAAGCCTGATGCATTTCGGTCATGTTTGCAACGCCTACGTAATCGTATTTGGATTCGAGTTTTAAAAGCTCGGGCGCAAAGAACTTCTGATTGCAGTTCCAGTCGCTTGTGGCTTCGTAATTCGGGAGCATGGTTGCAATTAGCATTATTTCCGCGTCGGGATTTTCTTCTTTTATGGACTTTATCATAATTTCGGTAGAACTTGCAAATGCGTCAATCTGAGTTTTTATATCGTTCATACCGAACCCTATTACCACAAGATCGGGCGAATAGTCAAGCACTCTGTTTTCAAGCTCGCTTACTCCCCACGAAACGTTTTTGCCGCCTACCGCGGTATTTATAAGCTCGATTTGCTTATTGTTGTATTTTTCTCTAATAAAGTCGCAGAACATAGTTGCAAACGACGGCGTATATGGCGCAATTTCGCCGCCCTGCGGCAGACCGCTTGCATTACAACCCGTGGTTATACTGTCGCCGTAAAAGAGAATTTTTGTCTTTTCTCCGTTTTTGATTTTTGCCAGCGTTTTAGAAAATTTTTCGCTTTTGCCTTGCGGAATAGGACCGTTCCATTCCTTTGAGTGAGTGTACGTTACCGAAATTTGCTTTTTGGTAAACGTGTCCTGCTCGCCGTAAGCAAGGTAGCGGACGTCGCCTTCGGGCAGTCCGGCTTTTTCGTTGTCTACGGTTATGGCATATCTGCCCGGAGTTTTTAGATAATATTCGTCCTTATTCCAAAACGGAATGGAAGAATTTGCCGTACGCGACAATACGCCGTTTTCGTACGTATAATCAACGCCCTTTTTATACTCTGTATCAAGCCCGTAAGAAGTAACCGAAATAATATCTTCGGCATCGTATAAAAGTTTAGCGCAGTCGTTTTCGCCTACGAACATAACGGTTTCGTTATATACTTCGCGCGTGTACCAAAGCGGTTTTAACCAAGTTTTTAACGAATAAGTCGAATAATCGGTAAGATCTTCTACAGGCGCGAGTTTTTTCTTTGCGGTATCGGCAGAAGAGCCGCCACCGCATGCTCCACAAGAAAAAGCTGCCGCCGTTGCCGTTATAAACGCGATTATTTTTTTTGTATGTTTCATTTTTTCACCTTTAAATTTCTTCTATTTTCTTTACTACCGACAAACAGCCGTCTTTAAGCATATTAAGTTCGCTTCCTACACTGAAATATTCCATACCAAAAAGTTTTGCCCTTTCAAGGTACCGTTTATTTCCCGTAATAATTCCGCTTAACTTGCCGGATTTTTTTGCAGCCGCAACTATACGATCTATAATCGGCAGAATTTCAGGTTCGGGATTTTTTATAACGTTTAAGTCGCATGAAAGATCGTTAGGTCCCATTAAAACGCCGCTTACGCCGTTTACCGCAAGAATTTCGTCAACGTTTTTAACGCCGCTTTCGCTTTCTATCTGAGCAAAAACTTTTGTTTTTTCGTTCGCCTGCATCATATACTCGCTTAATAAGCCGGGATTATAAAGCGTGTGCGCGCGCATGGTTGAAATTCCCCTTTTGCCTATAGGCGCATATTTTGCGTATTCTACGGCAAATTTTATCTGCTCGGCATTGTCGGTCATAGGTATTAAAATACCGCTTGCGCCCATATCCATAACCTTGGTTATATCCTTTCTGGTATTATCAGGCAAACGAATTATGCACTCTAAGCCTACAAGTCTTGCCGTCATTATTATTCCCGATAAATCGGAATAATCAAATCCGCCGTGTTCGTTATCGACTATAAAAAAATCAAGTCCGCAGTTTTTTAAAATTATCGGAATATTGCGAAAAGCAACTTCGCTGAGCATTATTCCCTTTTTTATTTGCATTTTTATCTCCGATACGACAATAATTATGCCGCTAAAATATAAATTGATTTTATTTTTCTTCCGCCTTGGCTAAATAACACAAACCGTTTATTGCGTCGGCTTTGCCCGCAATTCGGCTTTTAACATTCAATTCTTTTAACACCCCGAATATAAGGTCTTTATGATATTCCAACGTTCCGCCGGTAACCACAAGCTCATTCTTTTCAGGTAGTTTTTCAAGTGCGCTTTTATAATTTGAAACAAGTATTTGCGTAATAGCTTTTTGCCGTGAGTTTTCGCGTATGTAACCGCCACCGTATAAACCCGTTACCGTATAGAGAAATTTTCCGTTAAAAAACGGTCTGCATTCAAAATCTCCGCTTAAAAAGTTATCGCCTGTTTCGCACATCTGTGCAGCCGTGCCGAGATTGAGTATATAACAGTCTTGTTCGTTAAGCCCTGATATGGTAGCCTGCTGATCGCCTACGGGCGTAAAAATACTTTTTCCGTTATAAAATCCCGCAACCCGAACGTTCATATAAGCGACGGGCAGCTCAAGTTTTACGGGATAATCGGTTGCGTTAAAATCTTCTTTTCCCGTTATGCAGTTATAAAAACCGCTTGCCGCGGCGTCGGTTATATGCGTCGCGTTGTTGCCCGTAAGTCTGAACGTCAGATAGGAGCCGAGCGTAAAAAACACCGCTGCATTTTTTGCAATTTCAGGAAAAAGTTCTGCCGTAACTTTAACAGATGCTCTTGGCAGATTAGCTTTCAGCCCCACCCCATGCTCGGGCGAGAGCGTAAAACCGTACGGTTTTAAACCTGCGCGTTTATCACGCCACGAAATATAGCGGGTGAGAAGTTTTCCGTTTTTATCAGCAAGAAGATAACCGTGCATCTGAACCGAAAACATTACGGCTTGTGCAGACGAAGAATCAATTATGTCTTTAACTATTGAAAAGATTTTTTCCGCATCTGCTTCGTAAAACGGCTCGGGCAAAGGCAAAGCTTCGGGAAAAGGCGTTTTGTTTACCTTTTCGGGAAAACTTCCGTTTTCGCTTTCGGCATACTTTATAGAAGTGCTACCTATATCTATACACAAATATTTCATTGATTTACTGTAAACAGCGAGCTGCTTATTACAAATTCATTGAATTTTCCGTCGGAAAGCTCTATAAAAGCATATTTTGCATCTTCGGGAACTTCCGCGCTTATTTTGCCCTGCTTGATTTTATCTTTCGGTATAATCATAACCGACCAACGCCAGCTTGTGCTTACGCCTTCATCGGACACGCAATATATAAGCCTTGCGGTTTTTAAATTTTCCGCTCCGTCTATTTCAACGGTGATATTTTTTCCGTCTGATTTTTCGCTTTTTACGGTTAAAGGCATTTGTTTTCCGTTAAGTATCTGCTCCATAAAATCGTAAACGAAAATCATTCCTTCTTCGTCCTTCCAACGATGATAATGCGTAAGATTCCCGCGGTAAGAGTGATACACCTTGCCTTCGCACAAATCTGACGACTGCTGTTGCAGAAGCGGCGAGAAAAAGCTATCGTTCGTGCCTATAGCGAACATAATGGGACGATTGCAATAATTAAGATAGGATATAGGATCGTAACATTCGATCCATTCTTCAACGTTATCGGGTTCGGTAAAATAATCTCTGTCCTTAACGCCGGGAGTTTCAAGCAAAAATCCGCTGCCGTAAACGGGTGCGAACGCTTTGAATCTGTAATCTACGCCCGCAGTTATGCAGGTTAAAACCGAACCCCACGAAATGCCCGTAAGCCCTATTTTTTCGCTGTTTATCCGTTCGTCTGCAATAAGGACGTTATGCGCCGAGATGATATTATATACGCTGTGATATACCCAGCTATCGTAAAAAGTCTGCTTTGTATTATGGAACGAACCGCTGTCCGTCGGTCCGCCGTCAGGATTTACTTCGCCTACGCCCTTAGTGCTTCCGTACCGGTGAGCGTAAGTATCTATTGCAATAGCGGCATAGCCCTTGCCGTTCCAGTATTCTACCCATTCGTAAAAAGCACAGCCACCGCCGCCGTGAACCAGAACCATTGCGGGATAACCGCCTTCGGGCATTTTTAAAGAAGGAATACCAAAATAACAAAACACCGTAGTCGGCTTGCCGTTATAATCGGCTCCGTCAAGAAAAATAGCTTGAGTAACTCCGTTTTTGTTAGTATAATCGCCGGTTCTGCCTTGCGTTACGGTTACGGTGCGCGAAAAAAGCGCGTCTGTATCCCACATTAAATCGGGTTTTATAAGCGGTTTATACGGCAGCTCTTTTTCGGAAGCGTTGCCACCGCCGCAACCCGCCGCAAACGTAAAAAGCATAGATATCATAATACAGTAAATAAAAAATTTTTTCATAAATAATTTAATTAGTTCAATCTTTTTCAAGATCGATTTTAGCAAAATATATATCGTGCCGATTAAATTCAAACGCAAGATATAAAATATTGTTCTCTATAAAGCCGTTCGCATATGAATAACCGCCCGGAAAATCAGAAAGATTTATCTTTTTTACAAAACTTTTAAGCCCGTCGTCGGATATCCATACGGAGAGCGGATATCTGTTATCCAGCCCGTAAACGCTGTTAGGCGTGTTTATAAGAACAATTCGGTTTTTATCGGCTTTTAAAAGCTGAGGTTTGTTTGCGGGATTAGGTATATCGGTTGCATACGGTTTTTCCCACGTTTTGCCAAAATCAAAAGAATTCGACCGCCACAGACAGCCCGATTTATCTATTCTGAAAAGCATGATAAGATGTCCGTTTTCGGCTTCTATAACCGTATTTTCGGTCCAAACCCACTTTATATTGAATTTGTTTATGTCCTCGTTCGTAAGGTCAAACGCTTTATGCCTTTCAAAATCGTTTGCGTTCGCATCGGAAATCAAAAATCCGCTTTCATAATAATCCACCGCGTTATTCCACACGTAGCCGCCGTCTTTAACGCATTCTTTTTCCTGCTCATCCGTTACGGGAAAAGAGTGATACGGGAACAACAGCGTACCGTTTGAAAGTTTTGTCATACTACGCACGAACGCGTATTTGTAAAGCGGGGAAAAAGGCTTTTCTTCCCACGTTTTGCCGCTATCCGAACTTTTATAAACAAAGTTCCGCCAGTTTAAAAACTTGCCGTCATGCTTGGTGACAAAAACAAGAATTTGATCGCCGACAACGGTAGTTTCGGTGTGATAGTGAGCCTGTCCGTCCTCTTCGCCTAACAAAACCTTATCGCTCCAGCTAAGCCCGTCATCGGTACTTCTGAACAGATAAACGCGATTTTGCGGCGCAGGTTCGCAAACGTCGCCGCAGGTGCAAACGATGATTAAATCACCGTTCGGCATCCTGCGAACGTTCGCTTCAACGGACAGATTATCTTTGTGTACCGTTTTTATATACATTATCTTTTATTCTTTTTGCTAATAGCGTATATCGCGCCGAAAGCTAAAATAACTAAGCCCGAAAGGCAAATATTACCGACCGACGACCCGCAACCTGATTGACAGCCGCTTGCTTTTTCGTAGGTGAGAGTTATGGTCATATCGGCCATACAAGTACCTGTAAGCTTTCTTGACGATTCAACGAAAACGTAGCCCGAAATTTCGTCTGCCGCAACGGTGTAAATACCCTTGTAAGCGCATTTTACGCTCTTACTTTCGGCTATTTCGTTTCCTTCGGTATCAACGAATTTTACAATAATAGTCATTTCCTTAGGTTTATATTTTAAGGTAACTGCGGTGCTTTCGGTAACGTCAAACGTGAGAGAGGGAATTGCCGAAACATACTCGTAACCCATTACCGTGGGCGGAGTTATGGTGCAGCTCTTTCCTATTACCGCTAAAACTACTCTGTCGTCGGCAATGCTTCTGCCCTTTTCGTCTACCATTCTTAAAGTTATTTCGGCAGAAGGCGGAGTTAATTCAACAGCGTTAATTGCAAAAGCCAGTTCTTCGCCTTCGGTTAGTATCTGATTTTTATAGAACGCCGAACGGCTGTAAAATACCTGTCCTTTGGTTACGTCTGCAATGTTTACGTCCTTGGTTTCGTCGGTTGCGTCTTCTGTAAACGTAGCGGCGGTTCCGTCGGCAAGCACTTCTGCTTTCATTTTGCCTTTACCCACTTTTGCCGTTCCTACAGCCGCAATTTTTACGCCTATGCCGCCGAACCAAGCTTTTTTGGTAAGGTTCATGGCTATATCGCACGAAACGATTTTAGCCGACGGATCGAGAGCCGCGCCCGTTTCTAAATCGGTAAAGCTTTCCCACGGAACGTACCAGGTACCTGCTTTTCCGAAAAATACGTTTTGCGTTTCGCTGGTTATAGAGAGCGTCGTTTCGCCGTCTTCCATAGTGCAAAGGTCTTTGCCTACCGCTTTTGCGCCGTATCCTACGTAATGTCTGCCGTTTTCGTCGGTGATGATAAACTTAAAGCCGTAGTTGTTGCGCGAACATTCGAGTTTCACGAATAATCCCGAAGATTTGCTTACTTCCGCGCCTTTTTTAAGGCTTACCGAGAACAACGAGAATAATCCGTCGTAGTCTTCAAGATCTTTCTTTATCGAGAAAATAACCGATTTACCTATATCCTTTTTAACGTGGAAAGTTTCGAGCTTATCGCCGTTAAATGTAGCAGAGTAAAGGTCGTTATCGAGATTTTCGTCCCAGTCGGTATCGGGAACTTCCGAAACCTTATAGGAAAGAATTACCGTAAGAGAAGTTTGAGTGAACACGCCTTCAAGGTCGTGATCCGCACCGACGTAATCGTAATCGTAAATTACGGGAGCGGTTATGGCGTATTTATATGTTCCGGTCGCTTTATCGTAAGCTATCTGTTCGGTATAGCTTTCTTTAATATCGTTTCCGCTTTGATCTACGAACTTAACGGTAAGAGTTGCGGGCATCATTTTGGGATAAACAGCCGCTTCGACGTTATTTATCGCCGTTTCATAAAGTTCGCCGCTTGTTAAAACCGCACTGCCGTTGAACGCCGCGTTACTGTAGAAAAGCTGTCCTTTGGTAACGTCGATAACGTTTACGTCTTTAGTTGAATCTTCCGCGCTGTCGGCGTACGTTGCGTTTGCTCCGTTTACAAGAACTACTAATTTAGCCTTGTTTACGCCTGTTTTAACCGTTCCTGCAGCAACGAATCTTACTCCGTATCCGCCGAACCAGGCAGCATTTGCAAGGTTTAAAGCAAAGCTTGCTGATTCAACCACGGTACCCGCAGGCATTGCGCTGTTATCGGCTAAGGACGAGAAACATTCCCACGGAACGAACCAGGTACCTGCGTCCGCCTTGAATTTGAACTGAGTGGAAGCGTTTAGCGAAACGCCTTCTTCTGCGTTTTCTATGGTGAATATATCCTTGCCGGCGTTAAGCTTGTGAGCAGTATAATAATTGCCGGCAGTATCCTTTACTATAAAGTGGAAGCCGTAACCGTTTCGGGGTAACATAAACTTAACGAACATACCTGCCGATTTAGAAGTATCCGCGCCTTCGCCGAGTTTTACGGTAACTAATGAGAACATTCCGCTTGCGGCAGTCATATTCTTTTTAAGTCCTACGTAAACGCAGTTATCAATATCGCCTTTTACGTCTAATGCTTTAATAAAACCGTTTTCGTCAAAAGTTGCTTTATAAACGTCGTTATCGGTGCTTTCGTCCCAGTCGGTATCGGGAACTTCGCTTGCTTTATACGTCAACGTAATCTCTTCGGTAACGGTAGAAAATGAGCCTATAAGTTCTTTATCGGCACTTTCGTATTCGTAATCCGAAATTTCGGGAGCAGTTATTTCGTACGCGTAATATCCGTTTGCCATATCGTAAGCAACTTTCGTTTTGTCGGTAGCTTTGATTGCATTTCCGTTTTTATCTTTATAGTTTACGGTAAGCAATCCGTCGCCGCGGCCGATTTGTCCGTACGCAATAATCGCGTCATAATTTTCGTCGCCGCTCTTTACAACGCTGCTAAGATTAACCAGACCGCCGTCTATTGCAAATACTTTGCCTTTATCAACAGCCGCAACGTTTACGTCGGCAGTAGTATCTTCGGCATCGGCTGTAAACGTGCAGTCGTTCGCGTTGATTAAAGTTTTTACTTCGGAAGATTCGGCGTCTGCACCAACTTTTAAAGTGCCTATTGCGTAAAAGTTCACGCCGAGTCCGCTATACCAGAGCGCCCCGCCGGATCTTGCGCCGAGAGTTAATAAAATCGAAACAGAAACGACTTTTCTGCCTTCTGTAAGAAAACTTCCGGTTGCGTTTATTGCAGTATAAGCCGTCTTCCACGGAATATATAACGTTCCCGTTTTGCCGGCTAAAAACGTATAGTTGTTAGCCGACATTTTTACGGTAGAAACAGTTCCGTCCTGTAAAATAAACGTAAAATCTTGGGTTGCGCCGTGGCTCATTCTCCAGATGCCGCCTTCAGAGTCTTCAACGATTACTCTGAATGAACCTCCGAAATTCGGCATTTCCATAGCCATAAACAAACCCGTGGATTCGTTAGGATCTATGGCTTCAGGAAATTTTGCGGAAAGTCTTAAAAATTCGCTTCTGCCAACAGAACCTTTCTGCACGCCAAGATAAACTCCGCCTGCCGTTTCGCCGTTATATTTAACGCCTTCGGTTTTGTTTTCGATTACAGCTTCGGCAATATTCGTCTGTTGGGGATTTTGTTCAGCCTCTGCACCGGCAAAGACAAAGCCTGCGCCCAAAGCCGTTATCATAACGACTGCAAAAAGCGCGATAAGAATGTTTTTAATTTTCATGTTTTTCCTCCTTGATCTCTTTTTTTCTGATAATCAACGCCGCCGAAACTAATATCGCCGGCAACAAAAGCGCGCCTCCGCCGAAAGCGGATTTACAGCTTTTTTGGTTACTTTTTTGTAAAACTACCTTTACCCTTAAAAGCTCGTAAGAATCAAGCAGCGTTTCGGGCATTTCGGTTTTAAAAGTAAGATAATAAGTACCTTCTGCGTCTTTATTATATCCTGCGCTTTTCCAGGTACCCGTAAGCGAGTATTCTTTTCCGTCGTCGCCTATTGCTGTAATGGTCGCAGGTAATAAATCTCTTATTACCGACGAAGCCGTTCCCACGGGATAATTATATACGGGCTTAAAATCTTCTTTTACCGAAACTATATCCACGTAGTTTTGATTAAGTTTGGTAACTACCATTTTATCTCTCGCTTGCTTTGAAACAAACTCGCCCGCTTTTAAGTCTTCTTCGGTGAAAATCGAAAGTCTTATGCCGTTTTCGGTATACCTGCCCTTGTCGTAAGCGACTAAAATTCTGCCGTCGGGATCCTGATATATTTCGGGATATGCCGAAATGTATCTGTCTATCAAAAGCGAATAATCCCAGCTTTCGCCGCCGTCTACCGACATATAAGCCGTCATGTTGGTTCTGTCGGTTAAACTGTCGTTGGTAACAAAAACGATCGCGCCCGATTTCAGCTTTATAAACGCCGTTCTTGCGCCCGGTCCGTTTAACGGATGAGAAAGATTGCCCGACGAAGTCGTCCAGGTTATACCTTTATCGTAAGAAAACGCCTGTTCTATGCCGCCGTCGTATCCTTTTTCCAGACGGGATAGCATCCACAGCGAGCCGTCTTCTCTTTCAACAACCGAAGCTTCGGTATAGGTTTTTTGCGGTTTTACGTATTCCGATTTTATGGTTGCTATTTTTGTGTAATTGTAGCCGTCGTCGATGGATTTATAAACTCCGGAATATCCGTCGTCGTCACCCGTAACGTAAATAATGCTTCCGTCAGATAAAATAGTGGGCTTTACGAACACGGTTCTGTCGCTCACTTTAAACGGGCCTTCGTAAGTGATTTCAGAAAGCGGACCGTCTGCATTATTCAGCTTTACCGCATACATTTTAGATCCCGGCAATATCGAATAATAAAGCAGAAGATCCCCCGCACCGTTTACAAAAAATACCGGAAGAACCACGCTTGTGGAATTTGTAGGATCGATTATCATAAATGGATCTTTCCAGGTCTTTCCGCCGTCTTCCGAGGCGGCAACCGGTATATAGTTGTCGGAATGAGGCTCTTTTGTTCCGCCCGTGTACCAGGAAACGAACAAATTGTTTCCATAGCTTACCGACGTTGCGATTCCGTTCCATTTTCGGTCGGAAGGAAGGTATGTTTCGTTTGTGGAAGAGCTGAGCTTTGTGTTTAAATTCGTAGAAGAATCCACAAGCGTTATCTCTTCTGCGCCGAGCGTGTGGTTCTGATGACGGCTTTCTGCCGCACGGGCGGTTGTTTTACCGCCCGGTACGACTATTGACGAAAGCATCGCAACTAAACACATCAGCGTTAAAATTAACGATTTTTTCATATTATATATCCGAGTTTTATTATTTAGCCCAAGTTATCCAGTCCGGACACTCGATCATGTATTTTGACGAGCTGCCGAAGAGCGAAACTTCGGGAGCAACATAAGTAGGATCTGCTTTAGGCCATGCGTATTTAATATTAAGTTCTTGCTTGTAAGCTTTAAAACATCTGTTTCTGTATTCTACCCACTTTTTAGCGCCTTTATCGTAGGTTTTTGCAAGTGCGGCAGAATAGAGCTTGGTTACCTGTTCCGCGCTGTCAGCCATAATAAGGTTGGGCAATGCCTCAATCCAGATGTTTTCGATATCAGTCTGAATTTCGGTGTATTCGTTTAAAGCTTTCTGATCGGATACGTCCAAAGGATATCTGAAAGGAACTCTTGAAATAGAATAATCAAAGTACGTACATTTATTCTTGAATTCCATCCAGGTCTGTAACCAGTTGATAGCGTATTTATCGGGGCTGGTCATTTTAGTGTACATAATGTTTGTAAGCATGTGAGTTTTCGTGATACCCATATCGAAAAGAGCCGAAGTGTTGTTCTTTCTTAAAGCTTCTTTTGCCTTTTCGGTCCATTCCATTCTTCCGTAAGTGCTTACTTTGCCGGTTTCGGGATCTACTTCGCCGGGTTTTACGGCGTAAGTGTAATATTCGCCCTCGTTTTTACCGTAGTACATCTCTCTTTGGCCCTGTTCGCTAAGCAGATAATCCATAACTTTAATTACTCTGTCTACGCGTTTGCAGCTCTTGGTAATCATAGTAACGTATAAACCTCTGCCTGCATAGTCCAGAAGTAAAGGAGCGTCGCCGCGGGAGTTGGTAAGAACGATTGAAACGTAGGTGTGTTCGTCATCGGTTTTACCCGTGCTGTTGTCGTGTCCTTCCTTTTCGCGTATGCCAAGCTCGGAAATGTGCTGCTGGCTTGCGCCGATATATGCAAAAGCTTTACCGTTTAAAATGTTCGAGCCTACGTCGCTTCTCTTATAACTGAAGTTACTTGTGGTTATAAGGTTTGATCTGTAAAGTTCGTTTAAAAATTTAACTACTTCCAAAAATTCGGGAGTATCGTACTGATACAAGTAATTGCCGTCGGCGTCTTCCATAGGAACGCAGAACATTTCCATTAACGCAGAAAGCGAATAGTTAAAGCAGTCGTTAGTGGCGGTAAGATTGAACGGAGCAAGTAAAACGGTAGGATTACTGTTCTTTAAACCGTATCTCTGTTTTACCCATTTGCACATTTCCAAAAATGCGTCCGGACGAGTTATTGAATCCTGATTAAAAGATGCGTCCTGCGATTTTTTGTAATCGATATATGCGTTTAAGTAATCTTTTCTTACTATAACGTCGTAGTTCATGAACTGATGACCGCCGATCGTATTTTCGTATTCGCTGATATCGTCGTCGTTATAGAAGTTGCTCGCTAAGCCGTACATGTGTCCGTCCGAACCCGAATAATAACGCTTATGTTCTTCGCTTATTCTTTTAAGCATACTGGGCGCATAACTTTCGGCAAGTTTATCGATTGCATAAGCATAACCCTCTTCGCCGAGCTGAACTCTGGTACGCAGATCGCCTATGGTTATAACGTCGGGCAGTTCGTCGCCCGCTATCATGGTGCTAAGCTCCTGATTATCGTTAGTCATTGCGCTCTGGAACTTTACTTTTACGCCGGTACGATCGTAAATGAGATCCGCCGCTTTGCCGCCGTAAAAAGTATAGTTGGTAAACCAGGTTATTTCAACGTCTTCGTCGTCGGGATCGATTTGCTCCCAACTGTTCTTATCCGGGTCGTAATTAGTGGGAAATTCGTCGTATTTGAGTCCCCCCTTTTTACCGTCTTTACGACCGCAAGCAGTTGCGGAAAACGCTATTATAAGCATCATAACCGCACACAACGATGAAATTAAAAGTTTTTTCATCTTAAAATCCTCCCTTTTTTATTATTCGAGGTAAATCCTCGTTTTATCCTTTAACTGCGCCTACCATTACGCCCTTTGTAAAATACTTAGCAACGAACGGATAGACTAAAAATATGGGTATAGAAGAAATTACTATTGCCGCAAACGAAATAGTTTTCGCGCTTATTTCGCTGGAAATAGAAGGATCGGAATCGGGCAGATTCGCGTCCTTGATTATCTTCATTAAATAGAACTGCAAAAGCCACATGCTTTCGTCTTTTTTAGTGTAAATTAAAGTGGGCATGTATGAGTTCCAGTGTCCTACGGTAAGCCACAGCCCGACCGTTGCAAGCGCCGGCATAGATACGGGAAGATAGAGCGACCACCATATTCTGAATTCGCTTGCGCCGTCAAGCATAGCCGATTCACGCATTGCGTTATCTATTCCCCTGAAAAAGTTTGAAAGAACTATCATGTTATATACCGAGTAAAGCGACGGTATTATATAGACCAAAAAGCTGTTGTATAAGCCTATGCCCTTAATTAACATAAAGTAAGGAATAAGTCCGCCGCCAAAGAACATGGTTATCATGTTTATTACCCAAAACACTTTGTGAAATTTAAGTTTCGGGTGAGACATTGCGTATGCTACGCAGCTTGTAAAAGCCAAACCGCCCGCAACACCCGCCACCGTTGCTATAACGGTATTTAAAAACGCTCTGTATAATCTTTTATCGGTAAAAACCGTAATGTAGTTTGCTAACGTAAATTTTCTGGGTATCAGCCATATTCCGCCGTACTCGTAATCTATTCCGTCGTTAAAAGAACCGGCTATTGTGTATACGAACGGATAAAGCGCGAGAAGAGTGAATATCATCAGAATAAATATGATTATTACGTCCGCATAATTTATTTTTACTATTGCGCCCTGACGATTTTTCATATCAGAATATTCCCTCCCCGGATATTTTTTTACTTATAAAGTTGCTGCCGAGCAGCAGTACCAACGATATCAATCCGTCAAAGAGCGATAACGCAGTTGCGGTTGAATAAAGTCTTTGAGTGAAACCTAACGAATAGACGTAAGTTGCCAGAACTCTTGTAGTTTTTAGGTTTTGCGTAGTCTGGAAAACGTAAAACTGTTCAAAGTTGTTCCCGAGAAGGCTTGATAAATTGAGCAATAAAAATACCACTATGGTCGGGCGAATCATGGGGAGCGTTATTTTAATCGCTCTGTCCCACCTGTTCGCGCCGTCTATCATTGCAGCTTCGTACAAGGTAGGATCTATATTGCTTATTGCGGCAAGATATACTATCGAACCCCAGCCAACGCCTTTTATGATGGTTGCAATTATCAGTTTTGGATAAAAATATTGCGCCAGATTCAAATCTACGGGATTATCGGGCGAAGATAGCCCTAAAAATTCCAGAATGGGATTGACTATTCCCGTATTTGCGTCGGTAAGCGCGAGTATTATTCCGCCGTATATAACCCAGCTTATAAACTGCGGGAAATTACATATGGTCTGAATACCCTTTTTAAGCCGCGCGTATCTTACTTCGTTTAAAAGCAGCGCAAATATTATGGGCATAGGAAAGTTAAAAACCAACATCAACAAGTTTATGGTAAGCGTGTTGGTAAATATCGTCCAGAAGTTTTCGTCTTCAAACAAATCTTTGAAATTATCAAACGTCCAGCCCGGTTCAAACAACGCTTCAAACAAATCGAGTTTGTAATTGCCGTCTTTAAACGCGAGAGTTATACCGAACATGGGCAAATATTTGAACACGAATAAAAACAGTATTCCTATTCCGGCCATGATAAACAGCTGAATATCTCTGCCGTTCAGTTTTAGTTTTGCGCGTTTTTTTGCGCGCACGCCGTTTCTGTCTTCCATTTTTTTAAATGCAAAAGCATTGATTCTTCTGCAATTTTCCTCCCTGTAAAATTACCTGTATAACTTCAGAACAGTAAAAATCGAACAAACGCTTTTTTACTTTTTCTGAATTTTTTGCTTTTTTTACTTGCCTTTTGCACAAAATCGTTTATAATTCAATTATGCAAAATTTTTTGGTTGATAACAATTTTTCTTTTATAGGCGGCGGGTTTGCCGCCATTCGCGATGACGTCGTATGGAAAAATCCGTATAGCGACGATCTGTCCGACGTAACGCCCTGCCAGCAAAAATGGAACGTAATGGTTCCCATGTTCGCTTACCACAGACTTTATTTGGTAGTGGACGGACACGCGACTTTTTTGCTTACCGACGGAACTTCGTTAAGACTTGAAAAGAATAAATTATACCTTATTTCTCCGTTTATGATCCGCTCTGCAGAAAAAACCGAATTGTTTTCGCATTACTTTCTGCATTTCAAATCGAACACACAATCGACCGATCCGTTTGAATTTTATAAACTCAAAAACCCGGTAGACGTTCAGGATCTTGACGTAGGATATTTTAAAATGCTGCTTTCTACCTATCTCGCAAAGGATATGCGCTCAAGAATGGTTGCTCAGGGTTCTTTTTCTCTGCTCATTTCAAGATTTTTTGACGGAGTGGATTCTCAGTCGCCCGCAATAAAAAGGTTTGCGCCCGTGCTTGAATATATCGAGCAGAACATAGGCAAAAAGATAACCGTTTCGGATCTCGCGTCCGTACTCGGATATAACGACTCGTATTTTTCGGTCATATTTTCAAAATGCTTTAAAATAACGCCGCAAAAATACATTGCCAACAAAAAGATGATTTTAGCAAGACAACAACTTGCGCACAGCGACATGAGTATAAAGGAGATTTCGGAAAATCTCGGTTTTGACAGCGAATTTTACTTCGGCAACGTCTTTAAAAAGGCGGTCGGAATGTCGCCCGGCAGATGGAGAAAAAGATATTTTGAACAACTTTTGTCGGACGAAGAAATATTACGCTGAATATTTTGGCTGCAGCTTAACGCTGCAGCTTTTTTATTCGCTTTGCGCTCATTTTTCAACCGTCTGTTTTTTAAAACGCCTTACGTATAAACCTGATTTTAAATTCTCGGTTTTACCGCTTTCGGGCAGAGTAAGTTGCGCTTCGCAGTTTGACGGAATCGTTATTTGCCATACCGTTTCTTTCTCGGTTCGGTCGCATGCAACTTTAACTACTCCGTTAAAGGTTTTAAGTTCGCACGCAAAACTCTTTATATCGGTTAAGTTGCAGGGCTGTATTTTAAGCAAATAACCGCCTTCGTCGGCAAAATTTATGCCGGCAAGCGACTGATAAAACCAGTAATCGTAACTGCCGAACATGGGATGGCAATATGAATGCATGTTTTCTTCGGTAGTGGAAATTGAATTTTCCCATCTTTCCCAAACGGTTGTCGCGCCGTTTTCAAGCATATATCCCCAACTCGGATAGTCTTTATTTTTAAGCAATTTATATACGATATCGTTTCTGCCGTTATCGGAAAGCACCTTTATAAGATGTCTGTAAGCCTGATTTCCGCACGTCATATGATAGCCGCGGTTTTGGATATCTTTTACTATCGCGTCGAACAGTCCTTTTTTAGCTTTTTCTTCGGCTATTCCGAGCGATAACGCTATCGCGTTGCCCGATTGAACGTCCTCGCAATAACGATTATTATTTTCGTCATAAAAACGAGTGTTTATCGCATTTTTTAACTCAGATAAAAGCAACGAATATTTTTCTTCGTCTGCTTTTCTGCCCGTAAGCTTGGCAAAATCTTTAATAAGCTCTACGTGCCAGCAAAGATACATGGAAGAAATAAGCGGAATGGGTACGCCTTTATTGAACCTTCTTGAAATATACGGAACTACGCTTATTGCGGGAACCCAGTCGCCGTATATTCCCTTTGAAAGAATTCCGTTTTCAACCTTATTAAGCAGGTACTCAACCCACTTTTTATAGTTATCGTAATTTTTTTTGATAATATCTGAATCGGCGTATCTTATATGGGCGAACTCGGCAATTAACAGGTACGCAACCGAAACGGGATCTGCAATTTTAGAACCGAGATAGTAAGGCGCGGTGTCCTTTATGGCTCCGTTTTCGTCCATGGTGTCGCTTATATCGTCGGTTATTTTTTCCAAAAGCGCAGATACGTCAAAATTGTTGCACGTCTGATACAGACGAGAAGCCAGATCGTTAAGCCAACCCATACGCTCGTCACGCTGCGGACAGTCCGACAAAATGCCGTTCTGGTTGCAAGCTTCGGTTCTGAGTGAAAGATTGTGCAGGTCTTCAAGCATTTTATCCGAGCAGACGAATTTGCCCGTTCGCTCAAAATTCATGCGCAACCTTTGCGCTTTGAGCGAAAGAATCTCCACATTGCCTTCTACTGTTAAAAAGGCATATCTGAATCCGCGGTAAGAAAATCTCGGGGCAAAAGTTTCTTCGCCGTTGCCGGAAAGTATGTATACGTCGGTATTTTTGGCATTTCTTAAACTGCCGTAATTCAACGTTCCGTCGTCGTTCTGTCTTTCGCCGAATTTTATCATTACTTTCCCGCCGCGCTCGCCTTTAACCGTTATAACTTCGCGACCGGTGAGAGTTTCTCCGAAATCGTAAGCCGTTCCGCTCGGGGTTTCGCGTTTTTCTTTATACAAAATTTCTTCTTCGGCAATAATGGGCGGAACTTTTTGTGAATAAACGCCTATTTCGGAATCGTGCTTTTGCCAAACAGCAAAATACCAACCGTTATTCAAACCAAAACTTTCGTTATATTCGCTCCACCCGATAAGTTCTTCTTCCATGCGGGCGTCGTAAGTTTCTCCGTCAAAAATCGTTCCGGATATTATGGGCGAACTTCTCGCCTTCCAAAGCCTTTCGATTTTGTTAGTTATTATTCGCTTTTCGGTTCCGTCGGTAAACGCTATATAAAGTTCGGCGGTAATTCTTGGTTCGCCGTACCAACCGTTACCCGCAAGTATGCCTATGGCGTTTTTTTCTTCGGTTATAAAGGGCGTTACGTCATAAACGTTATAATACACGCGCTTATTATAGTCCGAAATAACGGGATTTGCTATTGCGTTTCCTACCTTGTGTCCGTTTATATATAATTCGTGAAATCCAAGCCCGCACACGTAAGCTCTGGCGCGCTCGATAGTCTTTCCGACTGATAATTCGGGAACGGTAAAATTACGTCTGAAACACATCGCCGCACCGGACGCAGTAAGCGGACACGAATGCCAGGCTATAGTTCTGTCTTTTTCAAACAATCCGGTCTCAAACGTAGCAATATCGCTTTGCGCGTCGCCTGCCGTTGTTTTTGCAAAAATCTTTACATAACACAATTCAGAAGAACGGAATTGCTCGCCGCCATACATGACGTTTATACTTTTGTCGGAACAAACAATTCCCGAGTCCCATTTATTGCCTACGCCTTGCTCTATAAGCTTAGCCGAAGAAGCCACTATTATACGGTAACTTACTTGTATAAGATTATCGCACTGAGCGTATTCCCACGAAAAACGCGGAGTATGCGTTTCTATTCCTACCGGATTTACAGAATATTCTGTTTTTACACTTATTATTTTGCACATATATTTGTCCGCCTCTGTAATTCATTTTTAGTATACTATCGTTTTTTCGATATTTCAATACAAATATTATCTGTTTTTTTATAATTTTCTTTGATTTTGCTTTAAGGCGGTTTTTATTTAAGGCAAAAAAAGCTGCAAGCCAAATAACTGACTTACAGCGTTTAATTAAATTTTTGCCCACCTATAACCCGGATGGGCGCGGTTTGGTTTTGTGTAGCAACACCGAAATTTGCCTTTTTATATATATGCGGCTTAATTTAGATTTATTATTTTTAGATTTATTATATAATGAATTAAATTTTTTTATAAAATATTTTCAAGCGGATTTTACATGTCTGTTTTTTTATTTGAGCCTATTCTGTTTTTTTTATTTGAGCTTATTTTTATGCGGGAAGATAATATCTTCCCCTACAATTTTTTTTAATATATGCCTTAATAATCGACCTATAGGCTTATTTGTATGTAAGGCTTCCCCGGCAACGTAACGTTGCATTTTGGCTGCCACTTATGAGCCTTTCGCAGAAAAATAAGCTAACTACTCGTTTTTAGTTTTTTGCTTTTTTTGGCTTCCACACGTGGGAAAGCTGTCGGCGGCGAGTTTTTAACGAGCCTCTGACTGAAGAGAATTTCAAGTGTAACGCTTGACCTTGGCAACCTGTTTTAAAAATATATACAACTTAAATTATATGGAACAATTTGTTCCCTGTCAAGCATTTTGAAACACATCGTTCTAAAATGTATAATATGGAAACATTTGGAGAACGACTGGCTCTATTGCGTAATGAAAAAGAATATTCACGCAAGGATTTAGCAAAAAAGCTTGGAGTTTCAGTCAGGCAAATTTCATACTGGGAGTGCAATCAGCGCGAATGTGATTTTTCTATGCTAATTAAAATTTCAAACTTGTTTGAAGTAAGCATAGATTTCTTACTTGGAAAAACTAAAGACTAATTTTTTAGCATTTTTAATAACTTAAAAAGTATATAAATTATAATATAAAAAACGGAGTGTAAACAAACACTCTGTTTTTTAATAATAACATATTTTTATCTTAATGATTTTAAAGCCCAATTCATGCCAAAATTTTGCAAAAAAACCGTAATAAAGCAAAAAAGTGCGTTTTAAAAAACACACTTTACTGCTTGGAATATAACAAAAAGCACAATTCTTCTTGCGAAAAACTGTGCTTTTTGTGGTGGGCAGGGGTGGATTCGGACCACCGAAGTCAGTGACGGCAGATTTACAGTCACAAAGAAAAAAACCGAAACAACACAAAAACACTGATTTTATCTCATTTTTTATATTATTAAATAAAACTCGAGTTTTCAAAAAACCACAAAAAACCAACACTATAAATTAGACAAAAAATAAACACATAAAGTCTTTTTTTTAGAAAACATATTGACAAAAATAACGAACACATTTATAATAAAACAAAAATATATAAATGGATAATGAAAAATGAAAGATGAACTAAAATGCCCCATATGCGGAAATCCGACATACATATACTTTGGTAACCCACGAAAAGACCGTCTTTGCCAAAAGCATGGAAAAGAATTGCACGATGGACTCGTAGAACAATGCCCTGACTGCGGGAAATGGCATGAAACAGGAAAAAACTGTGATTGTAAACAACAAAAAAATCAAGACAAAGAACAAGACACAGAAATCACATGCTTAATATGCGGACAACCTTCTAATGGAAAACATTTTTGCTATGATTGTTGGAAAAAATATAAAGATAAAGCAGTAGATATCAGGATAATGAACTGTAAAGATGTTAAAATATTAGACAACTACGGAAATCTTACAATAGAATGCGACGACGGCCGCAGAGTTCGCAGTAGAGCCGAAGCCTTAATAAGCAATTTCTTTTATAACAATAAAATAAGATCAGTTTACGAAAAAACAATTTATTATCAAGAAAATGGCGAAACAAAAACTGTACACCCCGATTTCTATTTGCCAGACTATGATTTATATATTGAATATAACGAAATAAAAAAGAAATCATATTTACAAAATAAAGAATACACAAAAAACATTTACAATAAACTTAACATGAAAGTCGTAATAATGAACGATGAAGATTTAAACAGCATTGCAGGATTCTTAAAACCAATACTACATATAAACTAAAGTCAGCTTTAAAATCTCTCTCAAAATCTTTGATTTTTATGCTTTAATTTTAGTAAATGAGCATTACGCGCCCCCTTGTCTTTACGAGCGCGGCGCGATGCGCCGCGGACAAGGGGCGCGCAATACTCCGAGCCTAAAATACCCTCCTTACCTTAAAAATATCGGCACGTTGCCCGGCTAATCGCCTTTTTGCAACGCGCCGTTTTTATTTTTTTAAATAAATTTTTTTGTAAAATTGTTGGTTTTTTATTGTTTTTTTACTTTTTGCAACGAAAAATTGCGCCGTATGTTTTCTCATAGGCGCATGAATTTGTCTTATTTAATTGCAGTAAAAATCAGGATATTAGCCGAACTGCAGACGTATAATATGACGTTTCTGACGTTTCAAGCATAATATTTTTAACAAAGCTATCGCAAATTACCCAACTTTTATACTCCTTTTTAAAAAATATAACCTTACCATTACTTAACTCCACGGCAAACGCGTATTTCCCGTCTAATTCTATTTCAAGCTCAGTAGGAACACCACGACTATAAATTGCCCGAGCGTTTGTTTTTCGCATATATTTAAGGCAATACGAAACGGCACCTTTACCCCGCACTTGCATTATAATCTCCTGAAAATCGTTCTTACCGAATCTCTTTTCAAAAAAATCATTACTTATTGTTTTTTGGACCGTTCCGCGCTTTCGGCTATAATCTTTTCTTTGGCAAAGTTTACCCACCATTTGCCCGTCAGGCACGTAGAGTAAAAAATGATAATGGAATCTTCCGTGTTCTTCACCACGCTCACTTACGCCAATATAACGCCAACCACGCCGATTATGTAAGTTAGACAAACATTTCCTTAACTTTTTTATAAAAGTCGTTTCGGTATGTTTTGTGCCGTCATATGTAAAAGTAACAAAATAATTCCAATGGTTTAAAAATGCTTTACGACGAAATCGCTTTTCTCTTTTCCAAATATTACGAAACATTTTATTTAACAGCTTTTCCACGTCTTCGGCAAGCGTTGGAACGTCTATACAATAATCTTCCTTAAACGAATTTACAATATAGTCGCTTAGTTTTTTTCGGTCAGACAAACCCGTTTGCATTGCCTGCTCAAAAATCAAATCGAATAATATCTCAAAATCTGATTTAACTTTTCTTATACGCACGCCGCTACGCCCGCGTATTTTCTCCCGAGCAATATAATGACTGCCGTCATGATATATCTTGTATGTTTTAAGATACGGATTTTTTTGCTTATCGTTAAATAAACCTATTTGATACGGTGAACTCATTAAAAAACTCCTGTAATTTTTAAAGTTCTCAAATTATTTTCTTCCTAAATTTAAAATTTCATCATAATCGTATAACGGTTCAGGCTCAACGGCTTTATCAGACTCGTTTTTTTTGGCTTTTATGTCTGTTATAACCGTATTACCATTATCGTTTGAATTAGTACACATAAGTTCCAAATCTCTTTGGAAAAAGCTATGCTCGAGTTGTAATTCTGCCCACGTCGCTCTGAGCGTTGAAAATTCAGGTATATCGTCGATACCGATAGCGTTATCCTGCCCGCGCATATCGAATATGGCAGAAAAACAATCTGTGCAATATCGAGCAGAATAAATCTTCTTCGGCATTTTGAACCACCGCCGTTCTACCTTTTCACCACTCAAAGATCCGTCTTCTAAGATAAGTTTCATAGTACTACACCCGAAAGTGTTATAAACGCCGTGGTAATACTTAGCTAAAAAACTCACTATATGTTTATATATGAAAATGAGCAACGTGTTATCGCCGTGAGAATATCTGTACTGCGGATAAATGTCTGTGAACTTATCATACAATTTTAAATACAGCATTTCAAACGTCCAAAATGGACTATAAAACGGCAATACCGGCGTTATATCCGTTTGTCCTTGAATATACACGACTTGACCGAGTTCGCGCGCGTCTGCGCCTAAGCTGGACGGTCTTTGCAAATCTGCGAATACTTTTATAAATACACGATTCGCTACTACACACGGGTGACGAGCTATTTTCAAAAGACAATTAAAAAGATCATTTTTCTGATTACATTCCTCTGATCCACGTTTTACCTCCTGCAATTCGACAGTATTTTTACGCTCCTTATCGATTTCCGAGATGACGTACACGCCGAACCCGAACGCTTTTCTGAAAGGGTTATTTTCAAGCATAACTTTACCCAAACGCAACATATCAAAATCAAGAATATGGGAATGACGGGAATAACTGTCCTGCAAACTCGAATCGCGTTCAAAAAAATCTTTATCGTACAGCGGAAAATTACCGATATCCTTAAGCAAGGTATCGGATCGTATAGAGTACGAAGAAATTATATACGACGATTCAACCGTGTAAATTAAATACGCACACGCATATTGCTCAAGTATTTCCCATATATCATATGTCTTTAATTTATCGTCAAATTTCATTTCATAACACTCAAAATCATAATCGAATATGCGACGGCGTTCCGGGCTTTTGTTAAAACGCTCTTTCTTTTTCTTGATCCATTCTCTAACCGTAAATAAAGAAAAAACCGTATGAAACTCAAAACATCTTTTCAATTCATTCTCAAGAATTATCCAAGGAAAATTCGGAAACTTTAAATCACATTCAAGTATTATTTCAAAAGCTTGATCGCGTAACAAGTTATTTTCTGATAAAGCCATATCCGTTATAAGCGCAGTTTTTCCCGCGCCCATTTCGCCATAAACGATTGTTACTACGCCGCGTTCGCTTACCACTCCGCCGTTTTTTGCCTCGTTATGACGCAAACGCTTATACCCTACACTACAGCCGATTTTATTTAAAATCACCACGACCGCAACAAGCCAAACGGCTAAAGGGAAAAAGGTTAATAACCCCCACAAATCTAATAACAATTTATAAAATTGACGATATAAATTTGCAACGTCAAACGACACTATAAAATACAGATAATACGCTACAGCTTCAATTAAGATTGTAAAGATATTAAAATAACACAGCCATATTATTACCCAAACTGTAAAAAATACAGTAGCGTGCCGAATAAACTCGTTAAATCTCAATATCCATTGTTTTACAGGTCTATATGTTACGTTCAATATACGCTTAAAGTCTTTCAATGTCTTTGTGTCCGCATTATAATCATTATTTTTCTTACTCATCATTTTTACAAATAAGATCCTGAACACAACGATTAAGGGCATTAAAAAAACTATCAGTTTTGAAAACATTATAAGAAAATCGCCAAGAGCAGATAAATACCCTAAAAAATTATCTTTCGTTTTCCATAGTTCCCAAAAAACTCCCCAATTTTCGGCAAACTTTAAAAACTCTTTCGGAACAGGAATTTCAGGTGCTTCGCCACCTAAAAAATTAAAATACGGTATTTTAGGATATTGATTCACCGTTGGTATTACCGCGAGAGGCAATTCAAACACGTCGCAAAAATAATAAGCCGCCGATAGCCCTAAATCGCGGACTGACTCAATTAAACGGCCGATAAAGCCATTAAATTTAAAAACGCCAAACAGTATAAATATTACTGTTATTCCGATACTCACTATTAAACAATCTCTATGAGTTTTTATGTATTCTCTACGTTCTTCTTTAGTCATATCTGTTTTCCTGTGTATATAAAATAACCTATCACAAAAACAATAATAAACAACATTAAAATATAAATTATTCTCTTTTTCATTCTCTTCCTTCAGCTTTAAAAGCGACAAATAACCCTTGCAGGGCTTTTTATACTCTGCAAGGGAATTATTTATTATAAATTAAAGTTAATGCTTGCGCTTTTTTCGAGCGGGAGTTTTTGTACGTTCAATGTTGCTTGTTTTTATTCGTCCGACAGCGTTTGTAAATAAAGGAATCACGTTGAGTATCACAAGCGCTAACGCTATCACGCCGAATACGCCCAAAACAACCTTTACACCCTTTACAAGTTCGTTATTACTGTTCCACCAATTACTTATATTGTCCTTTGTGTCTTCAACAGTATTTTCAAACGCCGTATCCCTATCAAATGCATGATCCGCCTTAGAATTAGACACAAACAAGCCCTCATTTGTAGGAAGCGATCCGTCGATAAAGCTAAAGTATGAGTAATACGTCCCGTATTCAGGATGTAACGCTTCCCCGATAACCTGAGCTATTAGCTTAGTTCCAAACGTAAAAAACACGCCCGGAAGCCCTAAAGATTCGCAAAACTTATATAAGTCACTGCCGACAACCTCTTTAGCGTTAAAAAAGCAAGATACGCCCGATGACGTATATCCCGCAAAATACGAATTAAAATTCTTTACTTGCTCTTTGAATACTGCAACGTAAAAATATCCGTATAAGTCCTCGCGTTTAACGTCTTTCTGTGATTTAAATACTTGTTTGCCCGGCATATTAAGTATATCAATCGCCCAGTTAGCATCTATTTTATCCGCCCAGGCGGCAAAACTTATCAATGGAACGTTTAAGATCGTGGCTTGTCCGTCTGACTGTATCATTCTGAGCGAGGTTGAACAATAATTCAACTTTATGTAATAAACCTCGCCTATACGTTCAACTATCGTCTTGTCCATGTCCACAGTTCCGAACTCGCCTATTACGTTCAAACTTTCCATATTCAAAAATTTCTTAAGTTCTGCCTCGGTTGGCGTATAAATCGAATTAAATTCACTTAACGCTACTTCCTTTTCGATACAATCTTTTACGGCAAAACCCGAACTCTCTGTTTGCCCGTTCGAATTTTTATATGCATAATTCTTTAAATATTCTACGTTTACTTTCCACTTATCCGTAAGTGCAAAATCAACGTTAAGTATTTTTTTTGAATAGAAATCTGATTCAACTGTTAAATAACTGTTTGATACGGTTCTATCGTCAAAATTAGCACTTAAACCCTCGGACACTTCGATATTTTTTACACGCAAACCGCTAGGAACTACCACACTCAAATCTGTAAGCGTATACCTTACTTTATACGGATTTAACGCTACAAAATGCTTAAATACGCCCGCGACTTTCACACGCAAAATCGTATGATATTTATAATCTACCGTTATAATAAAGTTATCATCATCAACCTTTATCAAATTACATTTAGACGGTTCTAAGTACTGAACGCCGCATAGTCCTACAGGTTCCAACGCGGAATTTATAAAATCGCCGTGTTTAAGCATTAAATTATCTAAGTAATTTAAATTATCGATATCAGATAAATAACACGTCGAAACAGGCGAATTTAACTCTTGCTCGCTTACGTTGCCGTCTCCGTCAACTAATACACTGTTATATCGAACAGTATAATTCACGAGCCTGTCAGGCACTATTTCGGCAGAAACGCAAATACGCAAGTTCATAAGTTCAGCTTCATTCGCCTTTGCAAACGTTACCGTCAATTTATCAGAAGCTACGTTCACTTGTATTTTTTCCGAATTATTACTTATTACGCCCGTTCCATTAAAATCCGCATCGCAAAGTTGAACAAGCCAACCGCATTTATTAAGTAATCGGGCATTTAAGTCACTATACTCAAATACAAGTGTATAACTTTCGGTAGTTTCTACAACGTTTGCAGAATAAAGGTCTACAGTTAAATGATTATCAGGATCGTTATTCGTCACACGAATCGAAAAATCTTTGTATTTAAAATCTTCGTATAATACCGTTATCGTCGCGCTGTCACTTTTGTTGTATTCGTATTTATAGTCCTTTGCTTGTAAGATTATCTTTTCTTCCGTTTTATGGCGTATGCCGTCAACGATCTCCCAAAAATCACGATACACGCAATTAAACGACGATAAACCGCTAACGTCTGCCAACTTCGAATACATATTCTGCAATGCCGAATCTTTACTTTGCGCAAACAAACTATTCATAGTAAAAGTCTTTACACTTTCTTGAACCACGCCATAATCAACTAATGATTTATACTTTACAGTAACGGGCATGGCTTCGTTCCCTGTATAAATTCCTAAAAGTTCTTGATATGCTTTTCTGCTTGCCCTGTTTTTAGTCGTAGAATTTTCAAGGAAAAAGTAAGCTTGCTCTTTTACAGACACAGGGGCAGCCGCACCGCTTACCTCTTTACATGTAAATGTTTCCACACAATTCCCGGTAAAAGGTACTCCGTGCGCAAATTTAAAAAGCGCGGCGTAATAATAATATTCTTTATCTATATCTTCAGGCACTGACCAAAACAATGGTGTTCCGTTTAAAAAACAATTTGGCGCATTATCACCTACCGTAATGTTTGGCATATTATCCAATGGCGAATATATATAAAAATCATCACAATAATCTTTTAAACCGTTTTTAAATGAGCTATCCGTTAAAATTATAATCGATGAGTTATCATTAGAATGTGAATGCTTACTCTTCGATTCCTCAGCTTTCAACTCACATGCACCATTTTTTAAATTATAATATTTACTTAGCGTTTCGCTTCGCATTACTACCATAAAATATTCGCCGCTTTCATATTCTTCCGAGTGCGAATCTAACGCAATAGGTATATAAATACCAACCTGAACAGTTTCAGAGCCATACGCTACATATAACGCAGGTTCAGGAACGCCGGTAAACAACGTTCCCGTAGACTCTGCCGCTTCTACTGTTTGCGGACTGCTTGCCATTATCCCGCCAAATACAGACATTAGCATTATCGCTATAAACGATAATATCAATTTTATCCTTTTTTTCATTTCGTTCACCTGTTTATTCTACATAAGGAGCAACTTTCATCAGCGACAACCCACAACCTTGCGTTATTTTTGTTCCCGGATCAAAGGCTACGGGAATATATCCTTCCGGACAATCTTCAGCTTGTAAAGGATATTGAACGTTATGCACATTGTAAGCCGAATTAAACCAATCACTTAAAAGCATTCCATCTTCCGCGACACAATCGTTATACATTACAGGTTCACCATTGATTGCAATTTCAATAGAAAATGTTACTAAATCTTTGAAATTTTCATTACACCATTCTAATGCATCATGCAACACTATCTGATCCGTTTCCACTACTATAACTTTATACTTTTCATCAACCCACGTTATTGACTCAGCACTATAATATCTTGCAACTATAGTTCTGGTTCCGTTGCTTTCAAAAAAGCATAAATAATATGGTGCACCGTTTTCATCATCAGGTCCGCCTGCAACAGACGAAAACGCAGAATACTCTTTGCCGTCACACTTAAATGAAAACGGCCCCATTGCTTGCGGTATTACCGGGTTATCTTTAAATGCATATGTTCCGGCTTTAACTACATATTTTTTATCTGCGTTTGCAGTAAAATAACTATTTGCAAAATAATTAAAACTACATTCTACTAAATCTATAGTTCTGAATGCACTATCAGTCCAACCTGATGACGCTTCGTAAACTTTCACCATATCGCCCTCTGCCGGGACATAGTATATAAACCCGCTCGAATAATCTAAAAATATATTTTTAAAAGTCGTATTGTTAGAAATAAATTCTATATCACCTTCAAAGACTCCGCCTTCAGCAAAATATCCATTAGCTTTTTCAGCTACATCACTTTCTAAATCAGGCTGTTCTGAAAATAAATAACTACCTTCAGATATTACTTGCGGCATATATTTACGTTCTATTAAAAAGAAAACTCCAAAATAATCGAACGTCGAACTCCATATTCCCGAACTGCGATTTATACAAGGACATAACGAAAAAGCCCCATTACCAATATCAAGAGCGCAAAGAATAATATTTGCTTCTTCGTCTTCATAATTTTTATTTGCTAAGTCGGACGATAATATTTCAAAACACATTCCACCTTTCTCTGTATCTAATATATATTTCGACCCTTCTTTTATAGCGAAAACAACACATTCCGCAGATAATTTTTCAAACTCACTTAAATATGCAGTTATATTTGTATTTTTTATTGATACTTTTTCATTAAAATCAAGAGATAACGATACAAAAAGTTCTTTTAAAGACAAACTACTATAATTTTCAAAAAACGCCTTTACTGCCGCATTATCTTCGTCTGAAAAAGTCCAATCACTTAAAGCAACCACCGTTTGACTACTTGTAATATCACCGGTAATAACTCGTCCTATGCTTAAAGTCGGCTCCGTCGGATTCTCCTCCTCTTTGACTGGTATCACTTCTTGTGCGACCAAAACCGCATTACACCTTGAACAATGCTTGCCTTCGGTTAAGCCTGTTGTCGTAGTAGTCGCTTCCACAGCGGGATCTATTACCTCTTCGTGGCCAAGAGCGGCTATGTCCGTTTGCGCTACCGTTACAACATTACAACGCGAACAATGCTTGCCTTCTGTTTTTCCCGCAACCGTACACGTCGCTTCTATCCCCTCATCGGTTACTAAATTCTTGCCGTGGGTGCAAATTACTCCGTCAAGCGTTACATTTCCGTTCCCGGTCACAGTAAGCGTTATTATACCCAAAGAATGACTGTGTACAGTTACTCCGCCACTGCACTCTAAATTAAGGTTGTCCCAGTCAAACGACGTTTCACTCAAAGCATACAATACAAGTTCTTTCTTAGCTCGAATCGTAAGCTGTACGTTTTCTCCGGTTGTCGGTATTATTACCGCGTGTTCAGGATCGCCGTCTATAAAATAACAAAGACTATCCGCATATTTATAATCTCGAATCGTTAATACGATTTCATATGCGCCTATCGCCGGTATTGTCTCTTGCGCAACCAAAACCGCATTACATACAGAACAATGTGAACCTGCCGTTAAGCCCGGCGTTGTCGTTGTCGCTTCCACAGGTTCATCTATTACGATCTTATGCCCGAGTGCAGGTATTACCTTTTGCGATACTAACACTTTGCCGCATTTATTACATTTTTCACCTTCGGTTAAGCCGTTTTCCGTACAGGTCGCTTCCACTGCTTCAACCTTTACTCGAACATGCTCGCAACTCACCGAAGGTTCGTCTGTTGATGAACCTGACGTTCCGCCGCCGACCGCTTTTACTCCGGCTATTACAGTCAAACTCATCAATATTGAAATTATTATTGCTATGATAAATTTTAAATTCATAAATATTTCTCCTTTAAAAAAAAGTCCGAACCGTCTTATATGCGGCACGGACTTTCCGTCGATTTTAATTATTTATTTACCGTAACTGTAAGCTGTTTAACGTATTCGCCTTTATTGAGCAAAGTTACGTCGTCTTTATCAGACGGTACTTTTATTACTACGCGATAATATCTTACGTTTTCAGTCGCAGAATCTACCGTAAAGGTTTTTGATAGTTCAGTCGTTTCACTGGTCAATTCGGCTGATTTACCGATAAATTTCTTGTCGGCGTTATAATAAAAAATCTGATACGTAACGTCAGCATTTTCTGCAAGCTCAATTTTATTAAATTTTGCCGCCTTCTGATAATCGCTTCGCAATGCGTTTGTACTCTTGGCGTCCTTTCCGTCGGTTTCTGATATAGTCCCGATTGTATACGAAGTTACTCCAAGTTCTTTCGTCTTTTCCATTTTACCAATCTTTACAAGCGCAACTACTACCAATACAGCAAGCAACGCTACTATTACGCCCATTAAGATCCTTTTAAATTTTCTTGTAAGCAAATCCTTTTTTCCTCCACTTTTTATTTTGCTTTGTGTTCCTTTTCTATTCCGAAATAAGCAACTGATTTTTTATTTCTCTTGCCATTTTCATCATAAAAATGTTCTACGATTTGATTCTTTGCTTTGCTGTTCAAATCGTATGTGTTTCCTTTAAAACGCGGCTTTTGCTTGGAACTCGCGGTTAAAATGATATTCGGCAATTTTGTATCAATTTTTCCTACAAACTGATATTTCGTATTTAATCGCCTCTTTCCATTCTTGCCCTTTACCCATGCTTCTTCCGCCGATATCAATCTTACGCCTTTATGTTTAAGGCTGTAATTTACAGTTGACATAAAGCTTAGTCCTATGTTATTATTATTTAGCCATTAGCCCTATCTACCGGGCAGCAACGGGATTTTCCGCGTTGACTGGAAAGAACGCCTGGCTTTTAGCGTAGACTTTCCCTTTAACCGTTCGATCTTTTCGGACGGTTATTTTTTTAGACTTTAAAAGATTTTACAAAACCTCCCCCAATTATTTATTTGCGCGTTTTTCTACCTCAAAGCGCAAACGGCGAATGTAATTTTCCATTAAAGCCTTATCCGACGCGGCTCGTGCTTTTAAAGGAAAACGCCATTCAAAACCCGATTCTTCGGTTAGAACCGCTTCATACGTGTTATATTTTCGCGTTGTTCCCGTATGCTCGTCATACTGTTTTACTTCGTCATATTGCAGCTCAAGTTTCTTTACTCCGTTCGTAAATAACTTTTCAAGCGATTCATATCCGCTTCTGTCTGACGCGGTAAAATGAACCTCTTGCACCTGTCCGTTAAACACTACGGGTACAAGATACTCCCAGTAATTTTTTCCGTCACGCGAAGTATACCTGCGCCGAACTAAGTGAATCTTTGGCAACACTACACTCGGCTCCGACGTCTCTTCGCTTGTTTCCTGCATGACAATAGCTTCCGCCGCAATATTTGCAAGGTCTGTTTGATTGATTACTTTTTGATTTTCGCTTTTTTCTTGATTTTCTAAAATTTCCTTTGGCATTTAATCTTCCTTGTTTCATTTCTTTTTCGATAACCCTTGCAGGGAGCATAACCCTATCGGGAATTTATCGCGATAAAGATAAAGTCTTTTTCTAACTTTCTCTTTTTTACTCGTTTCCGAGTATTACGCGAGTCGGAATCCGCTTGTCCACTTTGGGGTGTTTCATCTCTCGCTATTAAATTGTATAGCGGCTTTGCTCGTTCTTTTCATTCCCGGCGGGGCATTTCACTCTTGCCGCCTATTTGCTTAGCTCACTATGTTAAAAGATCTCTTAAGTGATTTTAGCATATCACAAATAAATGTAACATTTGTTGCAACTTTTATTCAACCCACTTTTTTACAAGTATTATCTTAATTTTTTCTATCCACCTATACAGTGTTACACGGTCTACAAAGTAACTTTTTGCCAACTTTTCAACCGAAATGCCAAGGATATAATGCGACACTATAATATCGCGTTCTTCTTCACTCAAATCGTTCAGAAGCGTATATAATCGATCTTCAAGTTTGTAATACTCCTCGCATTCCTCTTCAAAAGTCTTGCGAACGACTTCAGCTTTTTCTAATTTATCAAACTCCAACCGTTCAACATACTGCCGATAACGCTCCAACCGATTACTGCCGCCTTTCAAGGACTTTAAAAATCTATTTAAACTTTCTAAATCGAAGCTTTTCTTCATCTCTTTTCCCTTTCTTTATGTATTTTTCATAAGACACTGTAAAACACGACGTTTGATTTTCAATATGCCTTTTCTCGTTCAATTCGTTTCTGAACTCCCTGAACTTTTTATATGCCTCGCACGACGAATGACACCCCATTACCCTTTCTTCGCAATCTTTGCACGGTGCTATCATTTTCCCTTTCTCCTAAAACTCTAATCTTTCTATATCTGATAACAGCTTATCCGTTTCTTCTGAATTATAATTGCGTTCAGAAGCAAAATGTGACGTCTTTCGCGCCTTAAAGTTTTTATACTTGCCTGACAAAATTTTCTCGTAGTTATTCACTATCCACTGCAATGAATCTACACTCTGCAACCAGTCCGATTCTTTAAAGGCTAAATTTAAAGCCGTCCAGTTATATCCACCGCTTTCAAGTTTAACAGTTAAATCTTTTCTTACGTTCGGATAAGCTTTCAAAAAATCTTCTAAACCCGTATTGTCGATATTTTTAGCCTCTTCCTCACGCGCGCACGTACGCGATATATGAGAGACTTCTATATCTAAATCTGTGGAAACCATCTGGCAACCATTTGGCAACCAAGCTTTTCCTTTTAACTGATATGCCCCTTTTTCATCTATTCCCAAAAGTTTAAATTCCTCTTGAAAGTCCGTTGGCACATACCGATCCTTTCTCAATGTATTATGTAACCGCCAATGTCTGATTACTATTACCCCACTTTCAAAACGAATTATAAATTGCTTTGTCAATAATACCTTTAAGTCATCCATACTTGCATGCGCTCGAAACATTGCAAGCGATACTTGATTATTAAATCCGTCATCATCTGCGCCCTGATTTAAATGAAAATATAACGCTTGCGCAGATGCTCCCATTTCTATAAAAAAATCACTGTCGGATATTTTATTTGAAAACATTCTTTTTACTGCCATAACACACCGCCCTTTATTTTTCCGATAACAAATCATCAACTGAACAACCAAGTACAAAGGCTAAATTTTTCATCACATCGTAACCGGGACGGCGAACGCCTCGCTCATACGTTGATAACGCTTCACATCTTATACAGCACCTCATTGCTAATTCTTGTTGCGTAAATCCCTTTTCTTTTCTAATCTTTTTTAAGTTTTTCATAGGTTTAGCATTCTTCATTTTTATATCTCTCTTTAATCATTTTTTATAAATCATATTTCCCAACGAAAATTGCATTCACAACGCATTTTTGCTTCCGATATACGATGTGATTTTAGTATCCATTCCCGACGTTTATTCTTCGGCTTATACCACGCCCAATACACACCGTATATCTTCTTGATCCAAAACGTTCCGTCTTTTCCGCTCGCTCTCCACCACGCTCCCTCTCGTTCCCATTTCATTGCTTTACTCCAAAAGGACGTTCAAATTTATATCCGATTACCGTTTCATCTCGTGGAACGTCGGCAAACAACGCACCGCCAAAATCAGTTATAAATGTAGCCCCGTATTCATTTCCTTCTTCCGTTACTGCTAAAAAGTACCCTTCTAATTTTCTCGCTTTAATTTGTTCCAAACTTAATAATTCGTCCATAATTCGCTCCTTACATTTTTTTACAATCTTTACAAATTGTAAAGTTTAAAAACATAATACACCCACCTTTACAAAATGTCAAGCATTTTGATTGATAAACTTTACATTTTGTTATGACAATTTCACAAAATATGATATACTGAAAACAAATAAGCTGAAAGGTAAAATATGAAACTCAAAGAATTAAGAATAAAACAAAACCTAACACAAGCAGAACTTGCAAATAAAATCGGCGTAGTTGAAAGTGCAATTTCATTATATGAAAACGGAAAAAGAGAACCTGATATAGCTACTTTAATTAAATTAGCCGATTGTTTAAATACATCTATTGATACACTCTTAGAACACAAACTAAACAAAACACAACAAACAAAAATCGAACAACATCAAGCTAAAGAATATATCAGTGATCAAGAAAAACAACTTTTAAAAGCGTTTCGAGCACTACCGAACGACGGAAGAAGACAATTTGCAATCGGAACAATTGAAAACCTACTTAAAATAGATAAAGTCTCAAACAAAAACAAATCTGCAAAAAACCCCTTATAATAAAAAAATGACACGCCGATTAAGGCTTGTCGAATTATCTTAAGGGGAAAAAAATAAATGGAAGGTGATCTATTTTACCAAAAAGTCAAAGAACTAACTGTAGAATTATTAAATTTATGCGCTGATTACGAATGCGACGAATACGAAAAAGAACAATTTATAAAAAGCATTCCTATAGATCAACGTATAATAAACTTCCCAGGTATTACTCCACAAAAAAATGAGATAAATCAGACGTTTTTGGAATTTACAGAAAAGGAAATTGCAAAAATGCCAAAAGAATTTAAACACGATTTTAAAATAGGAAAAATTAAAGCACACATCAGGAAAAAAGAAAATGGCAGTTATGAAATACGTGTCATGATTAAAGGAAAAAGAATAACATCCGCTGATAAAAATCTAAAATCAGCAAAACAAAAGTTTATTGAAAAATTATATAATCCTGATAAGTGGGTACGAGAACAACACAAACGCAAAGTCAATAATTTTAGCGATTATGCATTAAAATGGCTTGATGTAGCAAAAAAGCCGTATATTAAAGAAAATACATATAAAGAATACTTAAAAAGTATTAAGCTTGATATTCTCCCCAAGTTCGGAAACAAAAATATGCAAGATATATCAGCTTTTGAAATTCAAGAGCATATAAACGCATACACGTTACAGGGAAAAAATCGAACGGCAAAAAAGATTTATCAACTGATAAACGCACTCTTTGAATACGCCGTAGCAGACGGAATAATTGACCGTTCGCCAACAAAAAAAGTTATAATCGGAAATTACGAGCAGTCACACGGCACCGCTTTAACACGGCAAGAAGAGAAGCAAATTATTGATGACTTGCTTGCAATGCCAACATCACGTTATCGTCAAGCATTTGTATTTATTATGTATACAGGTCTGCGCCGTTCTGAACTTGCGTCTACTCAGATAAATGGCGAATGGATAACTGTCGTTACAGCAAAACAAAGAAAGGGTAAAAAAGAAAAGGCAAGACGTATCCCCGTCTCGCCAATGTTAAAAAAAGTCTTACCATTAATTGATATAGATTTAATCAAGCAAACAAACCCCAACAAACTAACTTGTGCATTTAAGGAGCTTTATCCAAATCACCACTTACATGAACTAAGGCACACATTTATAACACGTTGTCAGGAATGCGGAATTGCAAGAGAAATAGTATCAATTTGGGCAGGACACTCAACCGATAAAACAATTACAACTACAGTTTACACACATTTAGACCAAAATTTAGACTTGCAACTAAAAGAAATCGCACATTTTATCTACGATTTTGAATGAAAATTTTCCCCAAATTTTCCCCAAATTTCTCTGTCTTTGCATTCAAAAAGCTTTTAGAGAAATTTGAAACAATTTTAAAAAACACACTTTACTGCTTGAAATATAACAAAAAGCACAATTCTTCTTGCGAAAAACTGTGCTTTTTGTGGTGGGCAGGGGTGGATTCGGACCACCGAAGTCAGTGACGGCAGATTTACAGTCTGCTCCCTTTGGCCGCTCGGGAACCTACCCATTATTGGAGCTAGCGATTGGAATCGAACCCACAACCTGCTGATTACAAATCAGCTGCTCTGCCTATTGAGCTACGCTAGCAAAGCTGTGGTGCCTCGGGGCGGAATCGAACCACCGACACAGGGATTTTCAGTCCCTTGCTCTACCGACTGAGCTACCGAGGCAATTAGCATTTGATTTTTATAGCTTAATGCATTTAACTGCATTAAGCTATAGAATCTGGCGACCTGGAAGGGGTTCGAACCCTCGACCTCTAGCGTGACAGGCTAGCGCTCTAACCAGCTGAGCTACCAGGCCATATTGCTTAATTGACTTTATATTTGAGTATGTTGGTGGGCCTTCACGGACTCGAACCGCGGACCAATCGGTTATGAGCCGACCGCTCTGACCAACTGAGCTAAAGGCCCATGTATGTTTACTTGGTCGGGGTGAAGAGACTCGAACTCCCGACCCCATGGTCCCAAACCACGTGCGCTACCAAACTGCGCTACACCCCGCAAACACAATGCTCATATATCATATAATAAATCTTTTTGTTTGTCAAACGTTTTTTTTAACTTTTTAAAAGTTTTTTTTATATTTTTAAAATTTTTTTATTGTTCGCACGTATATATTTTTAAACTTTGGCAAACAACTATCTCAAGCGGATTTTTCCGCTATCGGAGGTATTATGACTAAACTTAATCCGGGCGACATCGCCCCCAAGACAGGACATTACAAGGTAGTCGATAAAAAAGGCAGAACTTTAGACACCGTATCCGTAAAACAAGGAGATCGCCTGCCACCTACACAAAGTAAAGACTATTATTACGAAATTGACGTTTAAGCCCGCCCTTTTATAGGACGAAGTTGCGCCGAATCGTTTGCTATTTTGTCTGATAGCATATGCACTTATTCATCATTTTCTCCTTCAAAAAAAGACTGCGCTTTTAATTAAGCCGGTCTTTTTTGTTTTACTTATTTTGTTTTAATTTTTTGAATTACTTCGCATTCGCATTTAAACTTGCTGTCGTCGGTGTAAATAAGCTCTCCTATTGAATCGCAGACAATTTTTCCGCTTACGGGATTTTTAACCGACATAATTTCGCCTTTTACGTCGGCTTGCACGTCGGAATACTCAAACGAAAAATCGGTTTGCTCCATTTCACAATTAATAAGCTTTAACCCCTTGCAATAGCAAAGCGGCTGCGTGCCGATTATTTTGCAATTTATAAACGTAAGATTTTCGGCATACCAGGCAAGATACTCGCCTTTTACTATCGAATTTTTTACGGTTACGTTTTTTGTATGCCAAAATGCGTCTTTAGTATCTAAAAAACAATTATCAATTTCGCCGCCGTCAACGTATTGAAAAGAATATTTGCCTTTGAATTTTACGTTATCAAGGCGAACGTCAGCCGCCATAAAAAACAAATACTCGCTCTCTATAAAAGAATCTTTTACATTTACATTGCGGCTTTTCCAACCGAATTCGGGCGAAACAACGGTACTGTTTGCTATTTCTATACGTTCACACTCTCTTAATGCCTTTATGCCGAGAAGGCGCGATTCGCTGATTTTTACGTCATTTGTGTACCAGAGCGCGGCGCGGCATTTATCCGTCATTGTAACGTCGTTTAATAAAACGTTTTTATCGTGCCAGAGCGGATAACGCAAATTCATATAACAGGATTTTAAACTTACGTTTTCAGCTTCTTTTAAAGCGGATTCTCCGTCCTCTACCCCGTCAAAAAAGCAATTTTCAAGATATACGCCGTTCACGCCGTATAAATCGCGCTCGTATGGGAATTTTTGATTTATATACTTTTTCATATTTTTTACCGACAAAATTAAAAACTATATGGTTGATTACTATTATATGTTTATTTGTGCATTTGTACGGTTTTACATAAACCTTATTATATATAGCGGTTATATCAGATTATTTCGCTTCTTACGGGTATTGATTGAGAGTATGTTAAACTGCCCACAACGAAAATCTTTTTCATAACTCATGCCTCGTTTATTTTTAACCTTTTCACATTGTAACACATTCATAATAAAAACACAAGTTTTAATACTTATATGAAAGAAGATTTTTAACCCTTAAATTATACAAAATCTTCAGCATTATTTCATTAAAACATTGCGATAATCAACTTATAGCCGCACTTTTATGAATAATAGGCTCTTTTATAATCAGCAAAAGCCGCACCCGAAAATCGGGAGCGGCCTTACTTGTTTATTTGTTATTATAATCAATCAGTTAAGTTTTTCTAAAAGTTTAAGATCTATACCCTTTTCGCCGATCTTGATAATTTCTACTTTAACTTTATCGCCGAGGTTCAATACGTCTTCAACTTTATCGATGCGCTTATCGCTCATCTTTGAAATATGAATCATACCGTCTTTGCCGGGAGCGAGTTCAACAAAAGCACCGGTTCTGGATATAATTCTTGCAACGGTAGAAATAAACATATCGCCTACTTCTAAATCGCGGGTAATTGCCATAATGATGTCTTTAGCGCGTTCGGCTTGTCCGAGATCTTCGCCGTAAGTAGCGATAAATACTTTGCCGTCGTCGTTGATGTCGATCTTAACGCCGGTTTCTGCAATGATCTTATTGATAGTCTTTCCGCCGCTGCCGATAACGTCTTTAATCTTTTCGGGATCAATAGAGAACGTTATGATCTTAGGTGCGTATTTAGAAAGTTCTTTGTTGGTTTCGGGTATGCAAGCAAGCATTTTATTTAAAATGTAATGTCTGCCTTCGTTAGCCTGCTTGATTGCCTGACGAAGAATATGTTCGTCTATACCTTTAATCTTTATATCCATCTGGATTGCAGTAATACCTTTTACCGAACCTGCAACCTTAAAGTCCATATCGCCAAGGAAGTCTTCAAGACCTTGAATATCGCTGAGAACCGATACTTTCCCGCTTTCGGTATCTTTAATAAGTCCCATAGCGATACCTGCAACGGGGCGTTTGATGGGAACACCTGCGTCCATTAACGCCATAGTGGAGCCGCAAACCGAAGCCTGCGAAGTAGAACCGTTTGAACTTAAAACTTCGGAAACAAGTCTTATAGCGTACGGGAATTCTTCTTCGGAAGGAATAACGGGTTCGAGCGCACGTTCTGCCAAAGCACCGTGTCCGATTTCTCTTCTGCCGGGGCTCTTTAAACCTCTTGCTTCGCCGGAAGCATAACCGGGCATGTTGTAATGATGCATATAACGCTTAGCGGTTTCGTCGTCAAGCCCTTCGAGCTTTTGAATATCGCTCATAGTGCCGAGCGTACAAGTGGTCATAACCTGAGTTTGTCCTCTTGTGAAAACAGCCGAGCCGTGAACGCGGGGAAGAATTCCGTGTTCGCACCAGATAGGTCTGATTTCGGTAAGAGTTCTGCCGTCGGGACGAACGCCTGCGTTAGTGATTTTAGCTCTTACTTTTTCTTTGGTTATATAATATAAGCTATCCTTGATTTCTCTTTCCATATCAGGATAGATATCAGCGAAATGTTCAAGGCAATCTTTTTCGACTGCGTCCTGACGGTCGGATCTTTCCTGTCTGTCAAACGTGTCGAGTGCGTGGTCGAGTTTTTCGCTTGCATAAGCTCTTACGGCGTTATCCAAATCTTCGGGAACGTGGTAAAGATCCATTTCTCTCTTGGGCTTGCCTACTTCCGCAACTATGCTTTCGATAAACGCACACTGTTTTTTAATTTCTTCGTGACCGAACAAAATTGCGCCGATCATCTCTTCGTCTTCGATTTCCTTTGCGCCCGCTTCAACCATCATGATGGCGTCCTTAGTTCCTGCAAGGTTTAAGTGAAGCGTGCTTTTTTCTCTCTGTTCGCTATCGGGATTTATAACGTATTTGCCGTCGATAAGTCCTACGGTTACTGAACCTGTAGGTCCTGCCCACGGAATATCCGAAATGCTGAGTGCGATTGACGAACCGAACATTGCGAACGGCTCGGGGGCAATATTAGTATCGACCGACAAAGCCGTAGCTATAACCGTTACGTCGTTGAAAAGTCCTTTGGGGAACAACGGACGAATAGGTCTGTCGATAAGACGCGAAGTCAAAATAGCTTTATCGCTGGCTCTGCCTTCTCTTTTTTTGAAACCGCCGGGGATTTTGCCTACGGCGTACATTTTTTCTTCATAATCAACGCTGAGCGGGAAGAAATCCATTCCTTCGCGCGGCTGTTCGCTCATGGTAGCGTTTACCATAACAACGGTATCGCCGCATCTGACTATGCACGATCCGTTTGCCTGCTGGGCATATTTACCCACGTCTACGGTGACTTCTCTGCCACCGATCTCTGTTTTAAATACTCTGTGATTTTCTAACATATAAACTCCTTATAACTCTTGACCTTAAATAATTACCTTTAATTTGCTTTTAAGAAAAAATTTCGCTTAAAACTTTGTTTGTTTAGCCGCTTTAAACGACTGTTTTACCCAAAAGTCTTATTTTTCCCCTTTTTTCAGGTTTGCTTTTTTGTTTGTTTTAGCTGTTTGTGTGTTTTTACCGCTAATTATTCGCACTAATTAAACTGCGGGCAAAAAAAAATTTGTTGTTTTTTAAAAAAGGGGAGCGTGTGTAGCTCCCCCTTTTTTTTGACTGTTACTTCCTGAGATTGAGTTTGCCGATAAGTTCTCTGTACTTGTTGATATCTCTCTGTTTGAGATAGTCAAGTAAGCCCTTTCTGCGACCAACCATTTTTAAAAGGCCGCGACGAGAATGGTTATCGTTGGGATTTTGTGCAAGATGCGCGTTTAAGTGATTGATTCTTTCGGTTAAAAGCGCAACCTGAACTTCAACCGATCCGGTGTCGTTTTCGCTTGTTCTGTACTTTTCGATTACTACCTGTTTATCCATTTTTTTATCCTCCATATGGATGTTATTCGCTTTAACCAAAGCAGAGCGTCGAGTATTCGCATCTCCTTGGCAAAGTACTTTAATATATTAACATATAATCGTAATAAAGTAAAATCTTTTTTCCGCCTTTTAAAGATTTTTAATCTTTTTTTAAAAAGAATTGCTTTAATTACGACAATTACGGTAAATAAACTTGTTTTTACTGTATTTTAAAGTGAATTTTCGGGGTAAATTTTATTTATTCAGGAAAACAATTCCTGTTTTTTCTGCACTATATTCTCGATTTTTGCAATATAAGTAGGAAGATCTTTGGGCGAGCCGTAACGCTCGATTCTTTCGCCGCTACAGAAAATTCGTTTTGAAACCGCATTTGCACCGCACGCCACGTTCTGCGAAATTTCCTCCATAACGTCTATATTGTAAATGCATTCCTTACCTTTTAAGGCGTAACCCGTATTTTCAAGGTTGCCCGCCATATATTTCTGGCGGTACAGATAATAAGGCGAATACCCTGCCTTTGTAAGCGTTTCATATGCATAATCGATCATCTTTTCAACTTCGCCTTCGGGAAGGCGCGAACAAAGCTCTTTTAATTTAGAGCCTTTTTTTAAGCACAAAGTATGTACCGTTATATTATCGGGTGCAAGCGAAACGGCTTTTTGTAAACTCAAACAAAAATCGTCGTACGTTTCAAGCGGAAGCCCGGCAATTAAATCCATATTTACGTCAAAACCAAAAGATTTTGCAAGCCGATATTTTTCTATAACCTGTCGGCTGTCGTGATTTCTGCCTATGAGTTTTAACGTTTCGTCTTTAAAAGTCTGCGGGTTCACGCATACGCGCGTTACGTTATAATCTTTTAAAAGGCGTAAAACTTCTTCAGTAATGCAATCCGGTCTGCCCGCTTCAACGGTGTATTCGGTATTTACCGTGCCTATCGCATCTAAAACTTTTTTTAAATACGGAACCGGAAGCGACACCGGCGTTCCGCCGCCTATATACACGCTGCGTATATTTTTACATAACTTTTTTGACTGCTCGATTTCATAGCAAAGTGCCTCTATATATTCATTAACGACACTTACCTTACTTATTTCGGCTGATATGAACGAGCAGTACTGGCACCTTGTAGGACACATGGGAATACCCACAAAAAAGTCCGCCGAGCTATCCGACGGCTTATAATAATCGGCTTGTGCTTTGGCTATTTTTTTTACGATTTCATATTTTTTATCGGACACTTTCATAAGTCCTTTAAAAAAATAATCGGCGTCGGTTATATTCTGATAATATAATTTTGTCGGTCTTATGCCCGTAAGCGCGCCCCAAGGTAAATTTTTGTGCGTTTTCTCGCTTAAAAACAAGTAAAGGCTTAATTTTGCGTAACGCTTTATATAGCGTTTTTTTATAAGTTCGTCGCCGCAAACATTTTCGTAATCGTATTCGCGGTGTAAATCATAGCAATTTACGGTATAATAAAAACGCTCTTTTTCACAAAAAGAAAGAGTTATTTTCTCATTATCTTCCGAGTAAAATTCGTTATAAACTTCGTTAAGCTCGCTTTCAAGTTTTTCTATATTGCAAGAAACCATCGTTACCTCATAAATTCAAGTGCGGGATTGTGTTCTCTTTCGTAAAAAACGGTAGTGTTTTCACCGTGGCCTGTGTATACCGTATAATTTTTATCAAGCGAAAATATTTTTTTCAAGCTCTTTATAAGCTCCGAAAAATTTCCGCCTGGCAAATCGCATCTTCCGTAACTTTCAAAAAACAGCGTATCGCCCGAAAAAAGATTGTCGCCTATTATAAAGCAAAGTCCGCCTGCGGTATGCCCCGGCGTTTGAATGACTTTTACTTTGAACCCAAAAATATCAAAATCCCCGTCTATAAGTCGATTATCGACAGTAAAGGGTTGCAATTTTTCGCCGAATAAATACGCCACGCTACCCATATCGTTCAGGTTTTGTTCGTCTTTTGCGCTCATAAAAACGGGAATACCGCTCTTTTTAAGCTCGCTTACTGCCGAAACATGGTCATAATGGCAGTGCGTTAAAAGTATTGCAGCCGCTCGCTTATTTAAAGCTTTAATTTCGGTTTGAATTTTTAAAAAGTCCCCGCCGGGGTCGATTATCAATAAGTTCGGGTTATCGTCGATATATACGAGATGGCAGTTTGCCGCGGAATATCCGGGCATTATTGTTTTTACTTTTACGTTGGAATCCATTTTGCTATTTTTAAATTACCGTTCTAAATACGTCTATAATCTGCGGATTTTCGCGCAGTTTTGTTAAAAGCAAATCGAGATCGTCTTTTTTGTTGAGCTTAATAGTCATATCCACTATCGCAACATGGGCTTTAGTATCAAGTCTGCCGTTTATTGCCGTAACAAAAAGTCCGAGTTGCGTGCATATAGACGAAACGATAACAAGTAGCGGAGCTTCTTCGTCGGCAGTGATTTTTATGCTCGTGGTGTAACTGCCTTCTTTACCCGACCATACGGCGGGAAGAAGCCTTGACGGATCTTCGTTTTTCATATTCGGGCAGTCGGCACGGTGAATGGTAACGCCGCGCCCGCGCGAAACAAACCCTACTATTTCGTCACCGGGAACAGGATTGCAACACCCCGCAAAGCGCACGAGCAAACCTTCCATGCCCTTAACCACAACGCCATCGGACGAAACTTTGTGTTTGTATATAATGCGTTTGCCTTCGATTTTGTTTTCTTCTTCATGAACTGCGGGTTTACAAATATCAATGAGTTTTGACAACACCTGATTGACAGTTACCGCCCCGCAACCGACGGCGGCATACATTTCGTCGACCGTTGCAAAGCTCATTTTTGCGCTAAGCGACGCAAAAGATACGGGATTTAACAAATTGCCGAGCGTAAAACCTTTATTTTTGGCTTCGGCTTCTAACATTGCCTTACCTATTTTAATCTTTTCGTCCGCCATCTGGCGTTTAAAAAACGCTTTGATTTTTGCCTTCGCGCCGGAAGATTTTGCAATTTTAAGCCAGTCCCACGAGGGACCTTTTGAATTTTTTGCGGTTATAATTTCTACTACGTCGCCGGTTGTGAGCGTGGTGTTGAGCGGCACCATTTTGCCGTTTACCTTTGCACCCACGCAGCGATTTCCGACTTCGGTGTGTATTCTGTAAGCAAAATCTATAGGCGTAGGCTCGTTTACCAAGCTTACAACTTCGCCCTTAGGAGTGAAAACAAGGCACTCGCTATCGTAAATATCCCCTTTAAGCGACTGAATAAGTTCGGTTCCGTCCTTTAAACCTCCCTGCCATTCCATAACCTCGCGAATCCAGTCGAGCTTATGGTCAAAATCCGTTTCTTCCGTTTCGGAATTTTTTTCTTTATATTTCCAGTGCGCGGCAATACCGAATTCCGCCGTGCGGTGCATTTCAAACGTTCGTATCTGAATTTCAAAAATCTGACCGAAACTTGTAACTACGGTTGTGTGCAAACTCTGATACATGTTCGGCTTGGGCATTGCAATATAATCTTTTATACGCCCCGGAATCGGCTTCCATTTTTTATGAATTTTACCTAAAATTTCGTAACATTCGTCAACCGTTTCAACTATAACGCGAACTGCGGTAAGGTCGTAAATCTGATCCAGCGTTTTGCCCTTTTGCATTTTTTTGTAAATGGAATAAAAATGCTTAGGCCTGCCTACAACCTCGCCCTTTATACCGGACTCGGCAAGCACGCCTTTAATCTCCTTTACCACAGAATTAACAAAAACTTTGCGTTCTTCTAACTTAGCGTGAATGTTTTCGGCTAAAAATTCATAGGCCGCGGGATCAATATATTTAAGCGAAAGATCTTCAAGCTCGCATTTAATTTGCGAAATACCGAGTCTGCCCGCAAGCGGCGCGTAGATTTCGATGGTTTCGTGAGCCATTCTCAGCTGCCGTTCCTTTGATAAAAAGTTGAGCGAACGCATATTGTGCAGTCTGTCGGCAAGCTTGATTATAATAACCCTTATATCCTTTGCCATGGACACGAAAATCTTTTTAAAATTTTCCGCCTGCTCTTCTTCTTTTGATTTGAATTCGATTTTTTCGAGCTTGGTAACGCCGTTTACCAGCATTAAAATCTCGCCGCCGAATTCTTTTAAAATATCTTCTTCGGTAACGGGCGTATCCTCGATTACGTCATGCAAAAAAGCGGCGGCAATCGAAGAATAATCCATTCCGAGCCCTATTAAAATTTCGGCTACGGAACAAGGATGCGTAAAATATTCTTCACCGGATGCGCGTTTTTGTCCTTTATGCGCCTCCCGTGCAAAATAGTACGCCTTTACAACGACTTCGGCGTCCTCCTTTCTATATATATTTGTAATTTTTTCAAGTATTTCGAGCATACGATTCACCGTTTTGTTTATCGTTTTGTTTGTTGATTATTGCTTTTTCTTTGTTTTTTTTATTTGTCGTTATATTTTAAACGTTACCGTTATTTTTTAAATATTCCGATACTGCAAAATAAATTTTTGAACTGAAAAGATCGCTTTTGACCTTTGTGTCGCATTGAAGAGTTCCCGAAACGAATGAGAAAATTCTAAGTTCCAAAAACACTTCCAAACAGAAAATTATCTGTTTTTTGTCTATCGAATTATGCGCTATTCCAAGAGCAACGTCCACACTGCTGGTGCCGTAAAATCTGTTATATTTTAAAAGTTTGAATACTTCGCCGAAAACTTCTCTCTTTACGGAAAGCCCTGAATAATCGAATGCGTTTTGCTCGCTTACGATATAATTTTTAACCCCGCTTTGAGCTAAACAGCCGAACGGTTTATCCAGATAAATCACTTTATCAAACTCGCCGCCGTCAAAATCTTTTAACGAAATTACAACCTGCGAAGAGCCTTGCGAATTATCCGGTTTAAAAAGCTGAGCGTTATCAAGACTTAAACCAAACTTTTGTAAAGTGTTTGCGTTTTGAGCAGAAAAGAGAATATTTTGCTCGTCTGCCGTACTTAAAAGTCCCTCTATAAGTTGATTATCGACAGTTTCGGTAATTTTTTTACCGTTAAAAACCGAGAGTAAATCGTTTTTAAAACACTCAAGGCAAAGCCTTTCGTTTTGCGTTATTTTATATTCGATATTTTTAACGTAGCCCCTTAACGAATATCTGCCGTTAAACGAAGAAACGTTAGCTTCAAACGTGATAAGCTTTTGAACGGGTGCGTTTAATATATCAGACTTTTTATCACCGTTAAAATATAAAAAATCAATAAACTCCGTTCTAAAAGATATATGCGGCGAACCCGGCTTTATGGGATACGCATTTATATTTTCCGCACGAACGCAGAATACCGGACGGCGGTTACCCGTGCCGAACGGCTCTAATTTGTTAAGCTCGAGAGCAAATTCCAAAGTGAACGGTTTTTCTATCATATCTTCCACTTCGGTTTTAGGAACAAAAACTTCCTGCCCGTACGTTTTATCGAGATATTCCGAAAATTCGCGTTCAAACAGCGGCAGATTTTGTTTTGTAACGGTAATTCCCGCAGCCTGTGCGTGTCCTCCGAAATCAACAAGCGTGTTTTTGCAGGCGTTTATTGCAAGATATACGTTTACACCGTCGATACTTCTTGCCGAGCCGTGATAAACTCCGTCTTTTTCGGAAAACAGTACAACCGGCCGATTGTATTCTTCAACGAGTTTTGCGGCAACTATTCCCACAAGACCGCTGTTCCATTTTTCTCCTGCAAGAACAATGCATTTTTTATGTATTGCGCCGCGGCTGATCATTTCCTTGGCTTCCTTTAAAAGAACGTCGCAAAGATTTTGCCGCTCTACGTTATAGTCGTTTAATCTGTCGCACTCGGACGAAATAGCATATTCGTCGCTTTCAAGCATGAGTTTGAGTGCGGAAGCGGCGTCACCCATTCTGCCCGCCGCGTTAATTCTCGGTGCGACGGTAAAGGCAAGTCCTGTGGACGTAACGTCTTTAAGTCCGCTTTTTTCTATAATTTTAGCAAGCGGCGCGCACGGAGATTTTTTTATCAGTTTTAACCCTTCATAAACTATATCTCGATTTTCGCCGAGCAGCACCATGCTGTCCGCAATAGTGGCGATAGTTACGAGATCCAAGTATTTATCGGCTCTTTCACCTAAAAGCGCATAAGCAAGTTTATAAGCAACGCCCGCACCGCAAAGGCAATCGAATGGATAATCCTGATTTTTAAGTTTGCAATTTATAACCGTGCAGTCAGGCAATACGTCGGGAATTTCGTGATGGTCGGTAACTATTACGTCTATTCCGAGATCCTCCATATACCCCACTTCTTCCGCACAGCTTATTCCGCAGTCCACGGTGATTACAAGGTCGGGTTCATATTTTTCAAGCATGCTTTCAACCAGATCATGCGAAAGTCCATACCCTTGCGAGCGTTCGGGAACAACCGTAAACACTTCTTCTATGCCGTATTCCTTTAAAGCTTTTGAAAGAACGGTAGATGCACATATTCCGTCTGCGTCGTAATCGCCGAAAACGACTATGCGCTCGGCATTATTCCGCGCGTTTGCTATACGGGAAACCGCGCTTGCCATGCCGGAAAGTAAAAACGGATCGTAAAAATTATGCTTTCCGGGATGTAAAAATTTATGCGCTTTTTGAGTGGAATCTATTCCGCGCGAAAACATAATTTTTGCAAGCTCAAACGACACACCTGTGTTTTCCGCAATTTCCGAAATAATATTCAGTTGTTCTTTTGTGAAGTCGTTTTTGATTACAATCATTTGTTTTACCCGTTTTTTTATATTTTAAATTTACCCGACGCTTGCGGTTTTTAACTGAAACTTTAAATTAAATAAACGATAAAGCGGGCAGGAAAAATCCCACCCGCCAAGTTAAACTAAATAAATTATGCTTTCTTTTCTTCTTTTTTATTCTTTTTTGAGAGCTTTCTGAAAGCAACCCACAGAGAGGGTGACAAGCAGAGAGAAGACAAAAGTCCGCTAATCAAACCGAATATAATGGGAAGTACGAATTCCTGAATGGTAGAAACAGCAAACAAAACTACTGCAACAACCATTATCAAAGTAGTTACGATTGAAAGCAAAATCTTAATAAACGAATGCTTAATCGAGTAGTTTGCAATTTCGGTATCGGTAGCATAAGCAAAAGCCGTAGATTTAAGACATTCTCTTACCTTGTCGAATACGACGATCGAAGAGTTAATCGAGTAACCGATGATGGTAATTACTGCCGCAATAAATGTTGAGTTGACGGGAATATTAAATATAATAGTCAACGCACACATGATTACTACGTCGTGAATAAGAGCTATAACCGCAGCAATTCCGCTGAGGAACGTAAATCTTATAATGATGTAAACGAGAATTACTACGAGTGCAACAACGATTGCCCAGATAGACGCGCTTAAAAGAGAGCTTGTAGCGGTAGCACCTACCATATAGATACGAACGCTGCCTTCGTCATACTTTGCGCCTTCGGCTACCATGGTAGCGTCGGTTTCAAAATATTCTTTGATGCTGGTTTCCAAATCGCCGCGAAGTCCGTTTACGGTGCTGTCTGCATCATCTCCGTTCAAAGCGAATTTGAATTTTTCCTGCTGAGCCGCGCTGTTACCGAATTTTTCTCCGTTGAGTTCGTAAGCAAGTCTGAATTCGTAAGTTGCGCCTTCGCCGGAAGTAGAAATTTGCATTCTGTCAACAACTTTAAAGCCTTTTTCTTCTATAAACTTTGTATATTTATCTTCGAAAGCTTTTTGAACGTTTTCGTTTGTACCGAATGAACCGAGTTCGATTTCAACTTTTCCGCCGCCGGTATAGTCAATACCGAAGTTTACGCCGCCGCGTACGATTACGCATACAACCGCAGCAATAACTATAATAATACTGATAAGCGAAATCCACTTAAAATTTTCAACGACCTTAAAGTCCTTTTTCATCAATTTACTCATTAGTCGTTTCCTCCTTCTCTTTTAAGATTGAGGAATTTTTCCTCGTTTGTAGCAAACGGCAGGAAAACCTTGATAAGCCATCTGGTAACTATAATCGAAGCAAACAACGAAAGAACGATACCTATTAAAAGCGTAATGGCAAAGCCTTTTATAGTACCCGGACAAATTATCCAAAGAACGATAGCCGCTAAAATAGTGGTGATGTTCGAGTCGAGAACGGTTACAACCGCATGCTTAAAGCCCTGCTTGATAGAAGCTTCGGGCGTTTTGTCCATAGCATATTCTTCTCTGATTCTTTCAAAAATAACGATGTTAGCGTCAACCGCCATACCTATCGAAAGAAGGATACCCGCAATACCCGGAAGCGTAAGCTGAATGCTCGGGATAATTGCAAGGAATATAATGTACAGAAGAACGTAAATTATAAGCGAGAATGCAGAAGCAAGACCTAAACCTCTGTAACGAACGATCATAAGAACGATGATCAATGCCAAACCTATAGCCCCCATCATTGCGCTGTTGGATATAGCGTCTTTACCGAGTTTTGAGCTTATGCTTCTCGATTCGGATACGGTGTAGTTAATGGGAAGCTTACCGCTGTCGATAACCGAAGCGATGCTGAGCGCGTCTTCATAAGTGGAATAACCCTGAATCTGCGCGGTCGCGCTTGTTATCTGTTCGGAAACGGTAGGCTGAGAAACAACCGTGTCGCCAAGGTAGATATATAAAATCTTGTTATCTGCCTGCGAAGAAACGTATTTAGTAGCTTCGGCAAAACGAGCCTGTCCTCTTGCGGTGAAGTTCAAAATAACGAGATATCCGCCGTTTTGAGTATCCTGCGCAACGTATGCGCTTTCGATATGATCTTCGCCGTTAAGCCAAACTTTTCCGGTAGAATCCTTAAACGTCAATTCGCCGGTCTGACCGATAACTTCAAGAACCGTTCCGTCGTCGTCGACTTGCGGAATCTCTACTCTTATCTTGTTTCCGTCCTGAATGGAAATGACGGCTTCGGTGTAACCCTTATCGTCGAGTCTTGCTCTTAAAATTTCCATTGCGTCCTCTAAGACCGCCTGATTAGTTTCGCCTTTGGTGTTCTCCGGCGTTAAAACTACGTAGTAACCACCCGACAAATCGATGCCCTGACCGATCGTGCTTAAAATCGAGTTGTAATCTTTGATAGTACCGGGAATGTGGAAACTTGCAAAGCTCATTACGCCTACGATTGCAATTACGATGACCAGAAGAATTGTGATTACGATTGATTTCCTCTTGCTCATATTGCCTCCTGCTTAAAAAAGCATTCTAATAGTAACTTTCCTCCGCGCTTTCGCGCGCGTACATAATAATATAAGTATTTATGCACTTTGATATTATATAATGAACCGACAAAATAGTCAATGATTTTTCGGCTGTTTTATAAAAAAAGCCTTGTTTCTTAACAAAAAACAAAGCTTTAATTTTTATCTTTTTGCTTTTGGCTGTTTAAAGTGCAATTTAAAAAGATTACAAAAGCAAAAAATCGTTGCATTTTTATTGTTGTTATTATTATTTTTGCGGTTATTTGCTTTTTTTATCTATAACTTCGGTTATAGCAATGCATACACCGCACAGTGCGCCGAAGATTATAAAAACTACCCAAGCCGGATGCCATGTTCCGAACACAAAACCCGCATATAAAAACACAGACAGCGCAGCAATCATTATTGCAATACATATTCCGTTGCAAATTATTTTCGCCGTGCATTTTTTTTCTGAAATCGCACCCGTTTCGTCTTCTATCAATATGCGTTTAGACGAATATTTTTGAGAACGGATTTTAAAAAATACGAATATAAAAACCGAAATACTCACAAAAAACAGCATTATTCCGGACGCAACGGTCATCCATTCATCTACGCTATATTTTTCAGGTCTGTCCCACTCCAGAAACGTCATTATAAAAAATATCAGAATTCCGATAATTAAAAGAGAAGTGCCGATTGCATACCATACAGGCGTCTTTCTGTAATAAGCGTGAGCTTCTTCTTTGGTATATCGTTGTATTTTGCCGCAATCTTTTAAGAAACGCGCATGCATTATACAACCCGCAACCAAAAACGAGCCGCCGACCGTAACCAAAGAAAACCAGAAAATCATTCCCCAGAAACGCCTGAGGCCTAATCCTTCAAATAAAATCATCAACCCTACGCCTATTATCATAAACGAAACGCCGAGCGCGCATAAAAGTGAAAAACAATTCATGTGCTTATCGTAATCGGCTTTTGATGTATCCGGTTCAACAGATAATTGTTTTTTCTCTGACTCGTCTTCTTTTTGAGCGTCCCCGCGCATAAGCACGTCCATACTGCACGAAAAGATAGAACATAATGTTATTATCTTATCCATTTCGGGATAGGCTGCGTCCGTTTCCCATCGGGAAACAGTCTGACGGGTAACGTCAAGTTTGTCGGCGAGGTCTTCCTGCGTTATGCCGTACTTTTTACGATAATACGAAACGTTTGTTCCAAAACTCATTTTTTTCTCCTTAAAACGAACTACGAACAATTCATATGAACAATTCGCCTACATCATAACTTAAACCAAAAAATTATTCAAATCTTTTGGCGCGACTTATGCTAAAAGTATTCAACTTTAGGCGTGCAAAAACGTTTTTAACGCAATTTTGGTGATTTTTTGTTAAAACGCCCCTTTTTAAGGTCTTATTATTGCTATTTGAGGCGTAAAAAACGCTTTGCCTGCAAAAAATAGCCTAAGCATAAAATGCGTTAGTTTTTAAGCGTGGCAAAGCGTCGTTTATATTCGTGTACCGTTATTGTTTTTCTTTTGCCTCTTTTTCTACCGCGAGAATGTGCATTGCACATTCGGTGCGGGCTTTAAGCATTTCGCAAGTCAGTTTGTAAGGTTTGTTTATATCGCCGCAAAAAACGTAGTTGTTTGCCGCACAACCGCCGCTGCAATGGTACTTTGCAAAGCAATCCTTGCAACCCTCTCTTGTGAACAGAGAACTGTTTTTGAATTTAGCGCGTATTTGCTCGTTGATTTTGCCTTCAAATACGTTACCCATATAAAATTCGGGCTTATCGGCAAACTGGTGACAGGGATAAATATCGCCCACCGGCGTTACCGAAAAATATTCGTTTCCTGCGCCGCACGCGTTTACGCGCTTATTAAGGCAAGGACCGCCTTCCATATCTATAGTAAAATGGAAGAAATGGAAGCCGTTGCCTTTTTTGCGGCGTTCTATATACTCGCGGGCAAGTTTTTTGTATTCTTCCTTGATTCCGGGAAGCATTTCTTCGGTTATGGCAAGTTTATGCTCTTTATCCAAAACCACGGGTTCAAGCGAAATTTCTTTAAATCCGCTGTCCGCCATAAACAAAACGTCCTTTGCAAAATCAAGATTCTTGTTTGTAAACGTGCCGCGGATATAATAGCTTTTATTCCCGCGCTTTGCAACAAAATTCTTAAAATTTTCGATTATAATGTCAAAACTGCCCTTGCCGTTTACGGTTTTTCTCACGGCGTCGTGTACTTCTTTGCGTCCGTCAAGGCTTAAAACGACGTTTTCCATATTAGCGTTCAGCCAGTCGGCTATTTCGCCTTTTAACAAAACGCCGTTAGTGGTCATGGTAAACAAGAACTTTTTGCCAAGTTTTGCCGCACGCTCGTTAGCATATTCGACTGTTTTTTTAACAACGTCGAAATTCATAAGCGGTTCGCCGCCGAAAAAGTCGGTTTCGAGTACCTTTCTGTCGCCCGAATTTTCAATTAAAAAATCTATGGCTTTAAGAGCGACTTCCTCGCTCATAAATTCACGTTCGCCCTTAAAAGTACCCGTTCCCGCAAAACAGTATTCGCAACGCAGATTGCAATCGTGGCAGATATGCAAGCAAAGCGCTTTAACGTATTCGCTTTTAGCAGGAATAACAGGATTGTCTTCTTTAAACAGAATACCCTGCATTTTAAGCTCGTTTATCTCGCTTTCAATCTCGGAAATAACGCTTTCGTCCACGCCGCCGAAATCGTAAGGCAATCCTTGCATTTTATTGATTACCTGACAGGTAAGCGCGTCGCATTTATGCAAACTTCCGCTTGCTACGTCGTATAAATAATAATCGTTGTCAAACGAAAAACAATGAACCATAATTTGCTCCGTCTTTTGTTTTTCTTCTTTTCGGACGGTTATTTGCCACTTTTTTAGTTTTTGCAACTATTTTCGGCTTATACCGAGAGTAATAAAAGGTGCAAAAAAAAACTGTTTTAAGCAAATTTTTGTTGCCCGAAAAAAAAGGGCTTCCGATTAACGAAAAACCCCGCAGTATTTTCCGGCACTTTCGGTGTGCCTAAAAAATCGGTTAATTTGATATAATCAGCCGATTTCTTTAATTTTAGATTCTCTCGTTTGTTTTTCGCAGGATTGATTTCCTACGGTGCAGCTCGTTTTGCAAGCGGATTGACAAGTGCTTCTGCATTCACCGCAACCAACAACGTTTCTCTTTTTAGCAACAGCTATGGTTTTAATTCTGCTCATGATAATATGATTTCCTCCGTGAAATTCACTCTTTGATCGTTATTTATTATATAATAATTTTTATAACTTTTCAAGTGTTATCGCCCTTATTTTTTAAATTTGCAAAAAATATTCCGAAAATTATTCCGAATATGCAGGAAAAAAGCAGGTCGAGAGCTAAAGCGCCTATGCTTTTTACCCCTGAAAAAATAGAAAATAACGCAAGAATAAGCAAAAACGAAGCCGCGCCCGCAAGCAAACCTTTTAAAATACCGCGATTTCCGTCCGACAAAAAGAACGCAAAAACCGCTACCGCCGCTATTCTTACTATTATGTTAAAAATACGCAAAACCACCTCGCCCGCACCGAATATACTTGCAACGAGCGATAGAGAGAGAAGCAAACACATACATACGAGAGCGGCCGCAATAAGCCCCTTTAAAAACCTGAATACCAAACCCGATTTAGATATCGATATCATTTATTATCTCCGTCTGTATAACGTATGTTTCGTTTTTTGTAATAATTCTCATTTTTTAAAAAACAAGATTTTTTCCGCCAACAAAAAAAACGAAAAGCAGTTGCTTTCCGTTTTTGATTTTTGTGTTATTATTTACGCCAAAATGCCGATAATCGACTTATAGCGCAATTTTTTAATTTTAAAGTTCGGTATTTTCGTTAGAATCGCCGGCATTTATAACTTCGCCTTCTGTTTCTCCGTTTTCATTTTCGGCAGCAACGTCGGTTGCAGGTTCGGTTGTTGTTTCTGCTTCGAAAGCGGGAGCGTCTGGCATTGCTTCGTCGGGGATAGTACGATAAACCGCAAGCTTGTCCACTTTAACGTAGCCGGGGTTATCTTCGCTGCCGGTACGAATTACCAAAGTGTTTTCGGCATCGTTTACTTCAACTATAGTTCCGTAAATACGACCGATGGTTTCGATTTTGTCGCCGGGTTTTAAAGCGTTCATCTTTTCTTTTACTTCGGCTTGCTGTTTTTTATTACGGCGATAGGTGAAAACAATATAGATTATTATGAATACCGCAAAAATTATCCATATGCCATACTGCTGAAAAAAGTTTGGCGCGGGAGTTTGGGTGGAAGAAGTCGATGTCAAGGATTCCGATTCAAGCAAAATGTTTAATAAATTATTCATTTTTTACTCCGTTTAATTTTCTATAGTCTTATTGAATAAGTCTTATTTAATATATTAAATGATTTATCGATTATAATCAAGCTATTTAAGCGAAAAAATTAAATTTTTCCGTATTTGGCATAAAATTCGTGAACAAAATCGTCAAGATACCCGCCGATTATCGCTTTTCTGAGATTTTTCGTCAAGTTCAACAGGAAAGTTATGTTGTGAATACTCAAAAGCGTTCCCGCAAGCATTTCGTTTACGTTTACAAGGTGCCTTAAATACGCTTTTGTATAATTACGGCAACAATAGCAATCGCACTCGTCGTCAAGCGGAGTAAAATCTTCTTTATATTTTCCGTTTCTTACAACCACCTTACCGTGCGACGTCATAGCAGTGCCGTTTCGGGCAATTCTGGTTGCAAGCACGCAGTCGAACATATCCACGCCGCGAAGTACGCCTTCGATTATGCAATCGGGGCTGCCTACGCCCATAAGATACCTTGGAACATCGGTCGGATATTTATCAAGCAAAAAGTCGAGAATATCGTACATCATCTCTTTAGGCTCCCCTACCGACAGTCCTCCTATTCCCATTCCGTATTTTATATACGGCATTGTTTCGCGCATGGAAATTTCACGCAGGTCTTTAAACACGTTTCCCTGTACTATGGGGAAAAGTGCCTGATTCGGGTTTTTGTGCGTGTTGTAGCAACGATCCAACCATTTAAGAGTTCTTTCCATTGCGACTTTAGAACCTTTATAGTCCATACCGTAAGCACTGCATTCGTCAAACGCCATTATAATATCCGCGCCGAGATTGTTTTCTATTTCGATAGCGCGCTCGGGAGTGATAAAATGCCTTGAACCGTCAACGTTAGACGAAAAAACAACGCCTTCGTCCTTTATATCGTTGAGTTTTGCAAGCGAAAAGACCTGAAATCCGCCGCTGTCGGTTAGAATAGGTCTGTCCCAGTTCATAAATTTATGTAAGCCGCCTGCTTTTTTTACTATTTCGTCGCCCGGGCGCATGTAAAGATGATAGGTGTTAGAAAGAATAATTTCAGCACCCGCTTCTTTTAAATCACGAGGTAAAACGCCTTTAACGGTTGCCTGTGTTCCAACAGGCATATAAATAGGCGTTTCTATATCGCCGTGCGGTGTATGAAGTATTCCCGCGCGAGCGCCGTATTTAGAATCTTGTTTAATAACTTCGTATGAAAAATTAGACATAATGTTTTGTTGTTGTTTTTAAAAAGTCGGTCTATAAGCGCGTAAACGACCATTTTCATTATTATTTACGTCACAATAAATTACTTTCGGTTTTATAAAAATATGATGTTTAAAAGAAGAAACAGGCGTCGCCAAAACTAAAAAATCTGTACTCGTTTTCCACTGCGGTTTTATAAATTTCAAGCGTCTTTTCGCGCCCTAAAAGCGCCGATACAAGCATAATAAGCGTGCTTTCGGGCAAATGAAAGTTGGTTATAAGCGCATCTACGCATTTGAATTTGTAAGGCGGATAAATAAAAATGGACGTATTCCCGCACGACGGCTTTAACATTCCGTTTTCGTCCGCAACCGTTTCAAGCGTTCTTACAGAGGTCGTTCCCACGGCAATAATTCGCCTGCCCTGTTTTTTTGCAAGATTTATTTCGTTTACGGCATTTTCGTTAACGTTGTAATACTCGGTGTGCATCTCGTGATGTTCGAGATCTTCGCTTTTTACAGGTCTGAACGTTCCAAGCCCGACGTTGAGCTGCACCCGAACGAATTTTGCGCCTTTTTCTTCTATTTTTTTCATAAGTTCGGGCGTAAAGTGAAGCCCCGCCGTGGGAGCTGCCGCCGAACCTTCTTTATTACAGTATACCGTCTGATATCTGTTTTGATCCTTTAATTTTTCGTGTATATACGGCGGGAGCGGCATTTCGCCTACGTTTGACAAAATATCTTCGAATACTCCGTCAAAAATAAAGCGCACTATTCTTTCGCCCGTTTCCGTTCGCGATAACACTTCAAGCGAAAGCTTGTCGTTTACGGTAAGTTTTACGCCTTCGCGCGCTTTCTTACCCGGTTTTACCAAAATTTCCCAGTCGGTAAGATTGAGCCTTTTTAACAGCAACAGTTCTACCTTTCCGCCGTTTTCGGTACGAGCATATATTCTTGCGGGATAAACCTTTGTATCGTTTATAACAAGCACGTCGCCGGCTCTGATATAATCTAAAATATCGTAAAAATGTTTGTGTTCAATTTTATCCTGCTTACGGTCGTAAACCAAAAGCCTTGAATGATCCCGCGGGTTTACAGGCGTTTGAGCAATCAGCCTTTCGGGAAGTTCATAATTGAAATCTGACGTTTTAAGCATATAAAAGTCCTTCTATAAGTCGATTATCGCGTTATTCGTTATCGTCGAACAGCGAAAGTTGTTTTTTTGCTTTGGTAGGAATTTTTATTCCCAGATGCTCGTAAGCCTTTGCCATGCACATTCTGCCGCGAGGAGTGCGCGAAATAAAGCCAAGCCTTAACAGATACGGCTCGTAAATATCTTCTATGGTATTTTTATCTTCGTTTATTGCAGCGGCAAGAGTTTCAAGCCCGACGGGCCCGCCGCCGAATTTTTCTATCATGGTTTCAAGCAGCCTGATATCTACGTTGTCAAGCCCCAAACTGTCTATTTCCATGCGTTCCAGGGCGAGTTTTGCGTCGGCATAGGTAATTTTTTCATGATTTAATACGGAAGAATAATCGCGCACGCGCTTTAACAGGCGGTTTGCTATTCTCGGCGTGCCGCGGCTTCTTAAGGCAAGCTCGTCCGCACCTTCTTTTTCTATTCCTATATCTAAAACTTCGGCAGAACGCGTAATTATTTGGGAAAGTTCGCTTTGAGAATACATTTCCAGACGACAAAGCACACCGAAACGGTCTCTGAGCGGTGACGAAAGCATGCCCGCTTTTGTGGTTGCCCCTATAAGAGTAAACCTTTTTAGCGGAATTTGAACCGTTCTTGCAGACGGACCTTTCCCGATTATTATATCCAGCGAGTAATCTTCCATTGCAGGATATAAAATTTCTTCTACCGTATGGTTTAAACGGTGTATTTCGTCAATAAAAAGTACGTCGCCTTCGTTAAGGTTGGTTAAAATCGCCGCAAGATCCCCTGATTTTTCGATAGAAGGTCCGCTTGTAACTTTTATCTGAACTCCCATTTCGTTGGCGATAATATGCGCGAGCGTGGTTTTTCCGAGCCCCGGAGGACCGTACAATAAAACGTGGTCCAACGGCTCGTTACGCATTTTTGCCGCCTGCATATATACGGTAAGATTATTTTTTACTTTTTCCTGTCCGACGTAACCGTCCATAGACTTCGGACGAAGAATATTTTCTATTTCGTCAAGCTCGGTGCGAGTGCTGACTACTAAACTATCTTCTTCTCCGGATGCGGCGTCGTGAATATAAAAATCGTCTTCAAACATAATAAATTCCTATTAAAGTCAGGCTATAAGTCGATTATCAAGCCTTTCAATTTGCCAAAACAAAATTTTATGCAAGCGAGCGAAGCGCCATAGCAATGAGTTCTTCAACCGATTTTGCACCGCTTGCCGCCGCAGAAGAAACAGCTTTTACAGCCGTAGCTCTGTTATACCCCAAACTAATGAGTGCCATAACGGCGTTATCTCCGTCAGAGCCGATATTTGCATTTACCGCCACCGGCGACGTGCCGGAAGTATCCATTGCCCCCATTTTTTCGCGAAGCTCAACTATAATTCGTTCCGCAGTTTTTTTGCCCAAGCCCTTTATAGCCGAAAGCGTTTTAACGTCGGATGCGGCAATAGCGACAGCCAAGTCCTTAAGGCTCATTCCGCTTAAAATAGTCATGCCCATTTTTGCGCCCACGCCGGAAACCGAAATAAGCTTTAAAAACATATTTTTTTCCTGTCTGCTTTCAAAGCCGAACAAACTTACGCCGTCTTCTTTTACCTGCAAATAGGTATAAACGCCGCCTTCTCGTTTTTCCATAAGCGTGCAAAAAGCCGAAGACGAACAAACTACTTCATACCCTATCCCGTTATTTTCCAACAAAACGACGTTATCGTCGTTTGACATTACTTTTCCGTAAACGTATCCTATCATAATAAACCTTTTTGTAATTTACCTAAATCAGGCAAAGCGCGGCAACAATTACCTTACGCCGAAGCCGCCGGATAATCTGTTTGTAAAAACGTGAGTGAGTGCGACAGCTACCGCGTCCGCCGCATCGTCAGGCCGAGGTATGCTTTTAAGTTGTAAAAGCGTTTTCACCATTTCCTGAATCTGGCGCTTATCGGCTCTGCCGTAGCCGGTAAGTGCCTGCTTTATCTGCAGCGGCGTATATTCGTATAGCCTGCCGCATTTTTTTATGCAAGTAAGTAAAATCACACCGCGCGCCTGAGCAACGTTAATAGCCGTTTTTTGGTTGTTGTTAAAAAACAATTCTTCAAGCGCGACTTCTTGCGGCTGATATTTATCGATAAGTTTTATAAGCGATTGTTCTATCATAGCAAGGCGTGTAGGTAAAGCTTCTTCCTTAGGCGTTAAAATCACGCCGTAGTCAACGGGAACGGCTCTGCCGTAAGCGTCTTTATCCAACACTCCGAAGCCTATGGTCGCAAGCCCCGGATCTATGCCTAAAATTCTCATAACCAAACGCCTCCTTTGTTATCACGCCATAAAACCGCATTTTAAAAGTATATTTTAATAAATTATAATATCGCAGGTTTTGTCTGAAAGTGCGCGAAGCGCATTTACAAGCAAAACCGCTGTTATTACACGCTATAAAAGCAAAAACAACAGTTTTTGCGAAAAACCGACAGGTTTTTAAAGATTTTACCGCAAGGTAAAAGATTTACATTTTATAGATTATAATATAAAACCCGCAAATAGTCAAGTATAAGACGGGACTTGCGGGTTGATTTTGTTTTTTATAGGTTCTATTCGTTTCTAATACGTTCAGATTTTTGTTAAACTATCGCACGCTTTAAAGGGGCTATTATAAATCAAGCGAGATAAATGCACAGATAAATGCCGAGCCACTGCACTACGGCGCCAAGCAATACGAAAATATGCCATATAAAATGTGCCACTTTTCTGTCAACAGCAAAAGGAATAATACCTACAGTATATAAAATTCCGCCGCCGAGTATCCAGAAGAGAAGATCAAAGTCCTTTGCTATTATCATATTAGGAATAAGCACGAGCGCGCTCCACCCCAAAATAAAATAAAGCGGAATGTGAATAAATCTTAGCCTTGCCGGGCCGAACACGGCAACCAACGTTATACCCGCGGCAATGATTGCCCATTGCACAATGAAAAACACCAAGCCGAAGTCGTTATCGGTATAGCAAAGCAAAAGCGGCGCAAAAGACGCGCCTATAAGCAGATAAATAGAAAGATAATCAAATCTGCGGAAAACACGCTTTGCCTTGCTGCCGAATTTAAACGAGTGATACAAACAGCTCATGGTAAACATGATAAACATTCCCGTGCCGTAAACGCACGCAGCTATTATCTGCCTTGTGTTATCGGCAGATATCATCATCAAAACAAACGCGCACACGGCAAAAACCGAGCCTATGCCGTGCGAAACCGCATTGCCTATTTCCTCTAAAAGAGATCTTCTCGGCGCAAGACCTTTCTTTTTGCATTCAGCGCGGTAAGCCTTTGAGTTTATATCCAAAGCACCGTTTGCGCCGCCGTTCTCAGACGTAATTTCGCCGCTTACTGCATTTTCGGCTGCCAAATCGCGCGTTTTAGCCTTGTGTATTTTTTCAATCTCCAAAGCTTGTTTATAATCCGATTTAATATCGTTTAAATCGCACAGATATTCTTTTTTCAGTTCGCGTTTCCGGCGTTTAAATTGTCTTTTAAGTTCGTTCATCTATCTCTCCGACGCACAAAAACAGCCTGAATGACAAGTTGTTTTAGTCACGCTTTTTTTTAAAAAATCTGTTTTTTTCCTTTTCGGAATAATTTTTAAGCTCGTCTTCAAACCCGTCTGCGCTTCTGAACGCAAAAACAAAGTGAGCGCGGCGTTTAAGTTCCTGCGCTTTGGAAGCAATGGACAGCTTTAACATTTCGTATCTGACTACGATATTGTTTTCCTTTGCAAACTTTTTGATACGCGCAACCACTTTGAAAGAATAAATGCAATCCAGCAAAAATATGCCGAAAAACATTCCTACAACAAAAGAATATGCGATATTTGCGTTAAACCAGCCTACCATATTAGCAATTGCGGCGTGTATTACAAAGTAATAAAGCGCTCCTATAATCGCCCAGAAAAAGGAAAACAACGGGCATATTATGCCTGAAATATTTCCCCATCTATCGGAATAATCCCAAAGTTTAACTTTCATTCCCTTAATAAAAATCAAACCGGTTATGTATTCGATAAGCGTCATTAAAAGCGTAATTAAAACTATTACGAATAAATCGCGCCAGATACCCGCAGGTATAAAACTATAATCTATACTGCACACGGCATATAAAAATATAAGTCCCGTGCCGTAAAGCGGAAGATACGGGCCTGTTAAAAAGCCGGGGTTTATCCATTTTTTATGGACGATTCTTCTGAAAATAAGTTCTATACACCAACCGAGCGTACTGCCGACGTAGAACAAAAATGTAAGAACTAAAAAAGTATTCATTAGTAAAACTCCCTCAAACATATTTTGTTTATAAGTTTTATTTGCTTTATTGAAATTTATTATATCACAAAACTTTGCATTTACAAAATTATTTTACTCATTTTTTTAAGGTTGTTTCGCACAGCATCCGATTTAACGCCATACCCGAATGTTTTTTTCTGTTTTTAAAAAATGACAAATTTTACAAAAAAAGCGTATTGACAATTTGCGCTTATTATGTTAAAATACTGTTGATTAAAGTGTAAAATATTTGCAGCGATAAATCTTTTTAGATTAAAAAGTATTTTTATCGCAATATATTTGCAAAAAATTCGGCTTAAAAAGCAACGATTAAGGAAATTATGAAAAAATCACAAAGAATACAAATTTTAGCCCAAAACGTGCAGAACTTTGCAAACACCGCAAAACTAACAGACGAACAAAAGGATCTTATGGCAAAAACCGTAAAATCGCTGTCGGATTACGGCTCTTGGCTTTCTGACTACGAAGAAGAGCTAAAAATGAGCAAAGTGAACACCAAATGGACGGAAGAAGAAGATAAAAAGCTTACCGAAGAATTCAATAAAGGCTGGAAAATTGCTCGCATTTCCAAAAAACACATGCGCGGAATGAGCGGAATAGTTTCAAGGCTCAGTAAACTCGGATTACTATCCGATTCAGACGAAAACGGAAAAAAACGTTGGACCGAAGAAGAGGACGCCGCTCTTTTAAAACAAGCCGAAAGCGGAAAAACTATAGAAAAAATGGCAGAACTTCACGGGCGCAGTATGAGCGGAATTTTATCTCGCCTTGAAAAACTCGGATATGATATAGACGAAAGATAAAAACAAGCTGTTTTTATAAAAAGTCCCGCTATAAGTTGATTATCGCAGGTTTTAACAAATTAAAACAAAGGTCGTGCGGTTAAGATAAAAATCCGCACGACCTTTTTTATTATATCTTTTTTGTTTGGTTCGCAGAATAATATATTCTATGAACTTATTTCGATAATATTATATAACTATAAAAAATAAAAGTCAACTGATTTTTATAATTTTGCACAATTTGTCACTTTTTGTAAAAGTGGCATTTTTTATTTTGCCGCTTTTTTACTCAGAATATATTATTCTGCGAACAGGGAGCGTGGCGACAGCTTGACGGAGCTTAAAGCTGCACCCTTATTGTTGGTATGTGGGGTTTAAAAATTTGTAGGGGAAGATATCATCTTCCCGCCAAAAACTAAGCCTATAGGTTGATTATTAAGGGATATACGCATATCCCTGTAACCCTTTGCGAAAGGGAATGTTTTTAATAATTAGCTTTTAGTATAATACTAACTTTAATAAAATAGCACTTTTCATGTGCTGAAAAGTGCGCAAAAGGCAGCGGGGGCTACTCCGAGGCGCCCCCTGCACCCACGGCACTCCGCATCTCCCCCTTTTGTGTTTTCCCCCTCTTGTCTAAGCGGGGGAAAAGTGAAAACTATCCTATAGGTTGATTAATAAAGCTTTTTATTATATAAGCTTTCTCCCTTTGGAGAAATTCCCCCAGTGAATTGGGGGAAATGTCGCGTAAGCGACAAAAGGGGCGCGTCCGCCGCGTAGGCGAAGTGGCGCGAACGCGCCGATAGAGGATTTCTAATAATAACAGTTAATCATTATTAAAAAACAAGGTCGCAAACTTAAAACGAGTAGTAATTTTATTTTCCGCGAAAAGCTTATAAGTGGTTACCAAGATGCAACGTTACGTTGCAATCCTCTTCAGTCAATGCTACGCATTGCCAGCTTCATGCATTCGGGGAAGACTTTAAAGCGAACTAACACGAGCAAAACTCGTTTAGTAATAAAAAATTTTGTAAGGAGAATTACAAACATGCAAACCAAAAACTTAAAAAGAAAAGGTTTTACTTTGGTAGAACTCGTCATTGTGGTTGCGGTAATTGCGGTACTTTCTGCAATACTCATTCCTACTATCGGTTGCTTTGTCGAACAGGCAAAGGAAACAAACGATATGGCTACCGTAAGATTACTTAACGTTGCGCTCGTTGAAGACGGAGCCGAACATAGCGCGCCTGAAACTATGACGGAAGCTTTAGCGGCTATGAACAGAAAAGGCTATGATATTGAAAAATTGAACCCGCGTAGCTCAGGCGAAATTCTTTGGGACAGCGTAAACAACCGTTTCTTACTCAGAAATAAAGAAGGCAAGGACGTTTACCGCGACAATACCGGTAAAGCCGCCGAAGGCGCCGTTCTTTGGAAAGTAGTCGGTAAAGACGAAACTTTAAGCGAAATTTACAGCAACTATTTAAAAGAAGACTATATTCTTAACGAAACTAAAACTCTTTCCCCTTCAACGGGACTTGACGTTGGCAAAAGAACAGATATAGTTTCTATCAACTATTCGGCGACAGGAAAAAACGTTGTTATCCGCACGGCGGGAGGAACGCTCAGCGTTTCGGATCAAACCGGTTCAGTCACGCACTACGGCCTTGCAGATAAAGTAATTGTTGAAAACATAAATGACAAATCATATCATGAAAATGGCTACGTAACAGGATATCTTGAAGTTAAAAACGGACACGTTGTATTAGAAAACGGCTCAAGCGTAAGTATACTTGCAGTAAACGGAACAAGCGTTACCGTTGACCAAAACAACGGAGCAGAACTGTTTAAAGCCGTGCCTGTTGGTGAAGGCACAAAGATAGACTCTTCTAAAATAAAACTCAGCGACAAGGTAAGCGTAAGCAATACCGCAGTCAGCACGGAATCTCTTGCAAAAATGAATTACGGCGGCGGCGACGGAAGCCAAAATTCCGCTTATGAACTTTACACGGCTTCTCACCTTGCGGCTTTCGCAAAAGACGTAAGCGAAGGCAAATTCACTTCTTACGTTTATGCAAAACTTTGCGCCGATATAGATATAAGCGGCATGGGTTGGGCACCTATCGGAAACGCGGAACATCCTTTTAACGGATCTTTTGACGGACAAAATCACACGATTAACGGCTTAACAAACAAAGGATATGAACCTTCCGCTAAACTTTGGGGCATAACCTCAACGGCAAAAAATACAGGTTCGGCTTACGGATTATTCGGCGTTATAGGTACGGTTGGGCAAAGTTCCGCTTACGACAAAATCGTTTTAAAAAATATTAACTTTACTAACGTAAATATTGTTTCGGACGAATTCAATATGGCAGGAACGTTGCTCGGAGCAGACGTAGTCGCCGCAAAAATCAAAGACAAATCCGTAAACGAACACTATACAGGTGATATCGAAATAACTGGTATTAAAACAAACGGCACCATCGTATGCAATAACGAGTCAACAATCGGCGGCGTTGCAGGAAAAATTTATACAAAAGGTATTGCAACCGTAAAAACCTGCGAAAACAGCATTATTATAACCGCAAAAGAAACTGGTAAATACGCAGGGATCATAGGATACACATCGGCAAACATTGTAATAGACGATTGCAAAAATATGGGAGCAATTACCCTTTCTGCTACTACAAATTATGAGCATAGCTTTGTAGCGGGAATAGCAACTGCCGGTATAAATCCGAATATAGTTATAAAAAATTGCGATAATGCCGCAAAATTAACAAGCAAAGGATATATGGCACACTTATTACAACATGCCGGTCCGCAGATAACCAAAATAGCCGCCGAAAATTGCACTGCAAGCGCAGGAACACTTTATTATGACGATGCAATAATAGAATATCAGAATAATCGTAATGGAATGCGTTCCTGGACAAATAAAGTAAAAGATTCCGACGGAAAATATATCGTAAGAGTTATAGACGCAGCAAGATTCGGATATACCGACGCTACAGGCGAATACGCTCTCGGCTCAAATTCGGTTTACGAAAACAGCAAATGGACTACTGCCGAATAACTATTTATTATTAAGGATAATAAATATAATCAACAAAAAATCGGCGAGAGCTTAAAATGATGTGAACCCCAAAGTTTGGACAAAAAATCCAATTAAATTATTTGAGATTGAGTTCGGTATTGTACCGGACTCA